>NZ_JAJAGH010000001.1:0-593284 GCF_020734085.1 Hominibacterium faecale | reverse complement strand
TGCTTTTTCCATCTAGCTCCGTCTCTGTAATACCGAACAGGTTTTTTATCTTAATCTTCGTCGTTTTCATTTACTGGCCCCTCCGCTTCTTCTGCTTTTTCCTGCTGGGCTACTCTCGTTGCACAGTCAGCGCACAACTCTTTCCCATACTTTTCCTCTGTATATGCTGCAAGTTGCCGCGGGCTCTTTCCGCACGTCGCCTTGATCGGGGATCCGCATTCTGCACAAAGAATATCCTCTTTCGGCGGAAATGGCCGAACCCGCAGTGCGTCGACTGTTTCCCCAAACGCAGATACTTCCTGCGAATACAGCGCAATCCTGACGCCCTTCCAATCTTCCACATATGGAGTTCCGGCAACCTTTGTGATTGCTTTTGCGTTCGTCGAATTGCAGATCATCGGCTTGGCGTCCGACTCTCTAAAGTGGATCAGCAATCCATCCTCTTTCTTTCCGCTCGTTCCGGTAAATGCCTCCTTTCCGGCCCGTTCTATTGTTAAGATTAAGTCCTCGCCTGGATTGAGCGCATATGCTCCCAGATAATCGGGATTATTTAATTTCTTCCAATGTGTCTTACTCATTTCTTCTCCTCCATTTGACAAACCGCCTGAATTGGTTTATCCTGTACTTGACGATTTACTCGTGCTCCTGCATCTGGCTCTGCAAAGCCTGCGGGAGCGTTTTTCGTTGTGTTACTCATTTTTTACTTCCCTTAACATCGCCCGACACATTCCACAAATCGGCTTTCCACGGAATTCAGCAATATCATCCGTGCTCCCGCAAATGATACAGCCTGGTTCATACTTTTTTAGGATGATCCGGTCGCCTTCCATAAAGGTTTCAACCTCATCTCCATTTTCAATCTGCAAGGACTTTCGCAGCTCCCTCGGGACCACAACCCTGCCTAAATCATCGATTCTTCTTACGATTCCAGTGTTTTTCATTGTTTTTCTCCTTTTTTCATATTCCATATTTAAATAACATTCCATTTAGCCATAACGCCGGGAGCATGATCGCCACTCCGATCCCCAGCCATCCGGCAATCTCTAGCAATAACCATTTCATGCGCTGCCTCCGTTCCTGATCTGATCCGCCAGCCGCTCCATATCCTCCTTGTAGAGGTCCACAAACGGCTGATAGAACCGGTCTTCTGACATATCCGCTTTGCCGGCAATTCTCTCGCCGATCAGTTCACCGGTTTCCCGGTCGATGGATAATATTTTTTTCATTAACATGTTTTATCACCTCACCTCCTTATCCTGTTTTCTTCGCCTTGTCCCCTCGTGTCGTCTATGCTATAATTTTGATATATTTTTCAGCGGGAGGGTATAACATGCTTATCAGGCCATGCAACAAAGTTCTTAAAGCCATAAACTATAGCTGCCAAACCAAATCTGACAAAACTGACAGCCTTTCGTTAATGGTGTATTTCAATAATCGCACCAACAATCTTGATTTGCATGAGTCTATCCGTCAGCTTATCAAGGACGGATATGTAACTGCCATTGAACATACTGGATATTGGGATGAAATAGCACCTACATATAGAGGTCGCCACTATTCACAATATCGTTGGGTCGTTGCGAAAGAAGTTTTATTGAAATCATTTCTTATACCTGTTGCTGTAGCCCTGGCCACCACACTTATCACTTTAGCAATAAGTGGTCTTTTAACATAACATTGAGCTGAATATCGTTGCAGCTATCGACGCTACAATAATTGGAGTTACATATTGTAAAACCGCGATTCTTCTATCTAATCGTCTTTGCCGTTCAGCAATGGACATCTGTTTACGCTTCTGCATATCTGCCTCACCTCCTATCCGGTTTTCTTGGGCTTGTTTTCCAGCAATTTACTTTTTGCTCATTCTCCCTTATACTGTGTATACAGGCTCCCGCCAGAGCTGAGTACATACGAAAGGAGATTAACTCATGATCTTGTCAATCTATACGGATTACTGCCCGCACCTCAAAATGGAACACAGCATAGAGATAAGATATTCGAAAGTTCCGATTAGCGGTTCTCCAAATGAACATTTCAAAAAAGTTTCTGCTTTGTGCGACCATGTTGATTCTTGTAACCATCTTGATGAGTATGGAAGGTGTCCGCTCTTCAAAGCAGCGCCTACTCAACCATACTAATTTTTTTATTTATATTCTTTGCAATACTGCCGATCTTCGGTATCCAGTCGCCTTTGCAATCTTTCCACAGTTCACATTTGCTACAGGGCTTACCGAAGTCGGCTGTTTTATTTTCAGATGCCTGCCTTCGAAATTCATCGAAGTGATTTAGTAGACAGATAATCGCTTTCTCTGTTTCTTTTTCAGTCATATTCCTCCTCACCTCCTATCCGGTTTTCTTGGGCTTGTCTTCGGTTTAAATTCTTTGCGCTCTGTGATATAATTTTTTCAGCAAATACTGAAAGGAGAATTTTCTCTCATGCTAAATTTTTTTGAATTTCTCGTTTCGTCAATAACCAGAGAAAATCTAACCTTTGTTGCCGCGCTCATTGGCGCTGTAGGCGCTATATACTCTTATTTTCGACAAAGGAAAAAGGTCAAACTCCACATTCTTGAAATTAGGAACGCAGATTCCGGTTTTTTTATCCGTTGCTGTATAAGCAATCAGTCCAATCTACCTATCTCAATCACAGAGGTTACCATAGAGGAATCATGTGGCAATCAAATCACTTGTTTCCCCGACTCAACTTCGATGCAGATTTCTATTGTGTCCGACAAAATCTCTACTTGCCAATTTCCGATTACGCTTTCTACCTTGGAAGCTTTTACTGGTTGGATTGGTTTTCCTATTCCAGAAAAAGGCGCTTTACTTTCTCCCAAGCATCTGACTTTTCGATTTCAGACCACTCGTGGTAAGATAAAGATAAAAGCACTTCCACTTTCTGGGGTTTATCACAGCCGAAATAGAACTCGGTAACATTCAACTTCTTTCCCCTTGCAATAACTCGTATTTTTCCTACGAGTGCCTCAACGTTGAGCAGTTCTCTCAATATTGCTTGCCATTCATTTTTTGATATCCACATCTTTTTCACCTCATTTCTTTATATTTCGTATAGCTGACTATACTTTAGTTGCAAAAAAATTATTGCTGTATCAATGTATCCGTAGATACATTTAACGCCTTTGCTAATCGGACTAGAGTTCTAGATGTGATTGTATTAACCTCACCATTTTCTATCCGATTGATAGTTACTCTTCCCACTCCTGATTTTTTAGCCAGTTCAGACTGAGATATGCCTATCTCTTCCCTTACTGCCTTTAACTTGAATTCCACTTTAGCACCTCCTTTCACTAGATAGTATAGTTGACTATACGACACATGTCAACACTTTTTTGTATATTCGACTATACTTTTTTCTTGACCTTTTTGCTATTATAATGTATAGTAGAATATACAAAGAAAAAGAACTGGAGGAATTAAGTATGTATTTAGGCGGAATTATAAAGGCATACCGAGATAAACATGAACTAAGTATGCAAGCGTTTGCAGATAAATGCGGCCTCTCTAAAGGGTATATAGCTATGCTCGAAAAAAACTTAAACTCTAAGACAGGCGAACCAATCGTGCCATCATTAGAAACATTTGTAAAAGTATCAGCCGCTATACACATGAGTCTTGACGAACTTCTTGATATTGTTGATGAAAATCAGCCAATTGATATATCTGGAAAAAAGAATGTATCTGCATTGTCTTCGCAATTTGATAACATCTTCCCCATAGAAGTAAAAAAATTTCCTCTTCTAGGCGAAATCGCCTGCGGGGAGCCAATATTCGCAAACGAAGACCGTGAAAGTTATGTGTTAACAGGCACTGACATTGCTGCGGATTTCTGCCTGAAAGCTAAAGGCGATAGCATGGTTGGCGCACGAATACTTGATGGGGATATCGTTTTTATTAAAAGACAGGACATTGTGGAGGACGGCGATATTGCTGCTGTAATAATTGACGACGAAGCCACCTTGAAAAGGGTTTATTATCAGAAAGAGAAAAATTTTATCACTCTACAGGCTGAAAACCCAAAATATCCACCCATGTCCTTTGAAGGTGAAGAACTTGATCATATAAAAATTTTAGGAAAAGCCGTCGCTTTTCAAAGTGATATTATTTAATCATTATTATAATTAGTAAATTTAATATTGGAGGAAACCATGAAATTTTTTGGCAGAAAAAAAGAAAAAAAATCTACAGCAACGCTTTTAAATCGTCCGATTAACGATTTGGATGCTGAACAACTCAGCAGTTTCCACAAAGAAGCATCCGATAAAGCTTACGCCCACTATCAAAACACAGTTAACAATATCAGCCCACACAATATGGATATAAGTGACTATGATCGCAGCCCATTGTCTTCTACTGAAATCTTTTTCTTGGATTATTTAGATGGATTGCCCATAATAAATCCTATTATTGCTCAATACTGGTATTACGACTATGGACTTGATTATCAAACAGCAATAAAAAAATTCATAGGGCAAGAACTCCTCGAGGTCTCGTGCGCCTCATTAAAGAAAATGAAGGTTCCTGAACTAAAAGAGATTTTAAAGGAATATAAGTTACCAGTTAGTGGAAAAAAAAGCGAATTATGTTCAAGAATAACAAACTCAATCTCTCCCGAACAATTAAATAAAAGCTTAAAGGACAAAGGTGAATTTTATCAAGTCACGCAAAAGGGCAATGATTTAATAAAAACAGTTACACCATCTGCCACTAAAAATATCGAGCTCGAAAACAAGTGTATTGAATTAATTTCAAACAGGCTTTATAATGACGCTTATCTTTTAGTCGCCGATTTTAAAAGGGGCAAACCGGGTAATTCTGGCCTTGGAATTGATTGGAATCATGAATATAACGCTGGACTAAGTGAGCATAGCATTGCCCAATACAATCAGATCGTGGAGCATTCTTCTTTTAATTACACTCTAACCAAAGATCGTGAAATAGAACGCCCCATTCGTGCATCCATAGTATTTTGCCAGATGATGGGACTGGGACAACGGGATATATGGAAAATAATTAAAAGGATTTATCTTGAAGCGGGCAAATCTTTTGATGAAGACGCCCAAAACATAATCAAAGGGCGTTTACTTTAATAGCTAAAACAAAGGCCCCCATCACTGGAGGCCAAAGAAAGGAAAACAGCAATGGAATTAAGCATTGAAAAATTGCGTAAGCTATGTACAGCGGATAACATACGAATAACTATGCACGCCGCAAAACGGCTGGAGCAAAGGGGAATCTTGCTCAAAGATGTAATTGCCTGCGTACAGAGCGGCAAAATCATCGAACAATATCCCGATGATCACCCATTCCCAAGCTGCCTGATACTTGGATATTCTGTGGGGGACAAACATCTGCACGCGGTGATCGGCTCCAACGATGAATTTTTGTTCTTAATCACTGCATATTATCCCACGACGGATAAATGGGAAAATGACTTTGAGACAAGGAAGGAGAAATAATATGACCTGTTTCTATTGTAAAGGCGATGTAGAAAAAACAACCACGACCTATATGACGGATCACCAAAACTGCTATATTATCATTAAAAACGTGCCCTGCGAAAAATGCACGCAATGCGGGGAGGAATACCTGAGTGGTACCACCTTAGAAAAAATCGAAAAAATCGTTGAGCGTGTAAAAAACACCTTGACGGAAATCGCAATCGTGGATTTTACGCAAGCAGCCTGATATAAAAACAAAAGCCCCGCCAAAGCGGAGCCAATGCCATGGTCACACATAATGCAACACATGATTCACAAACATATTGTATCATGTCTAGCCAGGGCATTGCAACCCCTGGCTTTTCTATACGCAAAAATCAAGAAAGGAATGATCCATCATGAAAACAGCATGGGCATATGCCCGATTCAGCAGCGACCATCAGCGGGAAGAATCCATTGATGCCCAGCTGCGGGCCATAGAGGACTACTGTGCGAAAAACGGATACGTCCTGACAAATATATACCGTGACGAAGCAAAGTCCGCCACAACGGACGACAGGCCGCAATTTCAGCAAATGTTCAGCGACGTTAATGCCTCCCCGCCCGATGTGGTCATTGTACATAAACTCGACCGGTTTTCCCGGGACCGATACGACAGCGCTTTCTATAAACGCAAGTTAAAAGAAAAAGGCGTACAGCTGCTATCTGTCCTTGAGAATATTGACGGTAGTCCGGAAAGCATCATCCTGGAATCTGTACTGGAAGGTATGGCTGAATACTATTCCCGCAACCTGGCCAGGGAAACGCAAAAAGGGAAGCGTGAAACAGCTTTCCAGTGTAAACATGCCGGCGGCCGGCCTCCCCTTGGTTATGCTGTAAATGATGATGGGACATATAGCATCGATCCAATTGAATCAGCCTGGGTCCGTGCGGCCTTCGAGATGAAAGCAAACGGAAAAAGCTATGGCGACATTGCGGAGTATTTGAATGGAATCGGAGCACGTAGCAAAGCAGGAAAGAAATTTACCAAAAATAGCTTCCACGATCTCTTCAAGAATGAAAAATACAAAGGCGTTTACATCTATGATCGGGCGGCGGCAAAAGTTGGCGGTAAACGGAACAACCATGCGACGAAATCGGAAGATGAAATTATCCGCATTGAAGGCGGGATGCCTCAGATCGTTGATGAAGAAACCTGGGACTATGTAAATCATATGATGGGAGATCGAACAATGAATGCAAGACATAAGGCAAAAAGAACTTATTTGCTGTCAGGGATTATTGCCTGCGGAGAGTGTGGCAGTCCCATGTCCGGTAATACCCGCAGAGCCGGCCGGAACAAGACGGAATACTCCAGCTACGAATGCAATCGCCGGCGCCGGGAAAAGACCTGCACCAACAAGGATATCGGGAAAAAGCAGGTTGAGGAGTTGGTTGTAAAATATCTGATGGATGAGTTTTTTACAGAAGAGAATGTCAGCAAGTTAGCTAAACGGATTGTTGACTTCCAGCGCTGCAGAAAAAGTGAAACCGGCAGCGAACTGGCAGTGCTCAAAGCTGAGCTGTCCAGTCATGAAAAGGAAATGCAGAACATTGTCCGCGCTGTTGAGAAAGGCATGTTCGCAGACTGGATGGTAGAGTCCGGCAACGCCCATGATGAGCGGATCAAGTACTTAAAAGGCCGGATCAGCTACATTGAAAATATGCAGGATGCAGTTTCCCTCACCGAACAGCAGGCTTATGATTACATCATGAAAGACAGTGATCTGAATGATAAAAGTCCGGAGCAGCTCAAGCTGGTCATCCAGACATACGTTGAAAAAGTATTAGTTTTTAAGGACTGTATTGAAATCCATTTAATCATAGACGCAAACAATCCCGGAAGCAAATGCCTCCAGGATTGTGGATACGATGGTGGAGATGGCGAGAATCGAACTCGCGTCCGAAAGCACTTCCGCGGGAGTTTCTCCGAGCGCAGCTTTTGATTTAAAAGTTCGCTTCCATGCGCGCCCAAAAGCAGGCTCGCATATCGGCTATCCTGTTGTTCCCCTATGCTACCAGGAGCTCACATAGAGTTTTCCTGTATGTTTGACGTCAGATTCCGGGCCTACAGGTGAACTCGGGCTGACGTTCGCGCAGAACTACGCTGCTAATGCGAAATTGTTGTTTGTTTTTTTAGCGTTTATATTTAACGTGCCCCTTTTAACGCAGACTGGGCAAACTGCGGCTCGCTTCTCCGGCTTCACTACCCCCGTCGAAACCAAAGACATCCCCAAATTGCAGCGGAGTAAAATTCCTCCGCTTTTTATTATTTCTATTATACCACAATCTGTTCGATTTAAACTAGTCTTCTTTCACTTCTGCTATTTTTTCTTCCAGTTCTGTGATCAGGTCCATCTGTGCCTTAATATCCTCGCACATGGCCCCCACTGCCCCGTCTACCGCAACGCCTTCCATATACTGATCAAAGTAATACTTTCCAATTTTCTTTTCCGTTGCGGAAATCTCTGATTTGGCTGAATTGATCTTTGTTTTCAGCTTGCCGATCTCGACCAGATCACCGGCTTTATCTGCGGCTTTGCTCGCCGTATTCTTGGCAGCTTTTCCTGCTTTGTTAAAAAAATCCTGCATCTTCAGCACCTCACTTTACTTTCTCATAGCCTGCTGCATTCTTCTGTCAGCATCCCTTTTGGCAATGGTATTTCGCTTATCATAATCCTTTTTGCCCCGGGCAACAGCAATTTCCAGCTTTGCCCGCCCCTTTTCATTAATATACATCCTAAGGGGTACCAATGTCAAACCTTTTAGCGTCGTGTACCCGATGAGCTTGCGGATTTCCTGCTTATGTAACAGCAGCTTGCGCGGACGCAGAGGCTCCACATTAAAGCGATTCCCGTGCTCGTAGGGACTGATATGCATGCCATAGATGATCATTTCCCCATCCTCAATTTTGGCATAGCTCTCTTTAATATTTACTTTTCCCTGGCGGATCGACTTGATCTCCGTGCCCGTGAGCACGATGCCCGCCTCATAAGTTTCTTCTATAAAATAATCGTGTCTGGCCTTCTTATTATTGGCCACTACTTTCTTTTCACTCATAATCCTCATCCATTTTATTTAAAACAAACTTTTCCAATCAATTCGCTGATCTTTAACTGACCAACGGCCTGATCCCGGCTGTCCAGCACAGCGCTCCTGTTATCACTGAGCACGAATACATTTCCCTTGTCGATGGTAACCTTTTCCATCGTCTCCATATACACCGGATCCGATGCATATCGGTCGAAAAGCTCCCCATTGATATACAAGGCTCCGTCCTCGATTTCAACCTGATCCCCCTCTGTGGCCACCACCCGCCTAATCAAGGTGCTGCCTTCCCCATCTTCACTGTATACACTGCATGGAAAAGCCACCACATCTCCCTGCCGGGGCTGGTCATAGAAATAAGCCAATTTATTGATGATTACATGCTCACCTTTTGTTACGGCAGGTTCCATGGAATTTCCCTGGACAGAGCGTACGGAAAAGGCGCATGTGAGGGCAAGTGCCGCAAGAATTCCCAGAAGCCCTGCTGAAAGAAAGACAATCCATTTTTTATATCCGGTTTTCATTACACATCGTTTTCCTTTATCTTAAAGCGTGAGAGGGTTTCTGCCTGAAACTGCCGGCGGAAACAATCTCCTATGTAGGAATTATGTATGAAAACAGTTTATGTCTAGTAGAGTCCTCCAATTTCATTGAAGGGATACAGTCTGAGGAATGCTTTGCCCATGACTCTGCTTTCATCGACGCAGCCTACTTCTTCGGAGCGGCTGTCAACGCTGACCCGTCTGTTATCACCCATAACGAACAGCTGGCCTTCGGGGACCGTAAAGTTATCCAGTTCACCCATCGTCTCGCCCTCCAGTGTATAATCCTCATGAAGTTCTGTTCCATTGAGGATCACCTTTCCATCGCCAATGGTTATAGTATCTCCCGGCAGGCCGATGATTCGCTTGATCAGCAGCTTTTTATCGCCCTTTTCATTTTCCAGATCCGATCGAAATACAATGATATCTCCCCGTTTTTCATCTCCAAACCGGTAAGCCTGTTTATTAACCAGCAAATAGTTGTTTTCATACAGCGTCGGCTGCATGGAGCTTTCTTTTACAATCGTTGGTTTGATGATCAGCGTAATTGCAATAACGATTACCAGCGCAATTAAAATGTCTCTTATTAAGCCTTTCATAAATGCTAACTCCCTTTAGTTAAGTCCTCCTATTTCATGAAACGGATAGAGCCTCAGGAATACCTTTCCGACGACTTTCTCCTCATTTACACATCCAACTTCCGAAAAACGACTGTCCAAACTGACATCCCGATTATCCCCCAGAACAAATAGAGCATTATCGGGAACCAGATAGTCGCTCAGTTCTCCCTGGGTCTGGTCTTGCTGCGTGTATTTCTCCTGCAGCTGGGTTCCATTGACAGCAACGCTGCCATCTTTAATCGTAATCGAGTCTCCCGGAAGGCCAATGATCCGCTTGACTAACAACTTCTTTTTCCCCTTTTCATCCAGCAGGTCGGATTTAAAAACGATAATATCGCCCCGCTGCTCGTCTCCAAAGGTATAGGCCTGTCTGCTGACTAAGAGAAAATTGTGATCCTGCATGGTCGGTTCCATGGAACTGCCGCTGACAATTGTCGGTTTGACAAACACCAATACGGCTATTACAATAACGGCCGCCAGTACCAAATCTTTTATCCATTCCCGCATCAATCAATGCCTCCAAAGGTGGAGAAGGGCCAGATTGAAACCTTTACATTTCCCTTTATATCTCTCATATTGACCGTACCCAGCTTCTTATTCCTGCTGTCCATATCTGCCTGGCTGCGATTGTCGGAAAGAAGAAATACATCATCCTCACTGACCGTGACTTTCAGGCTGCCGTCGGCACCGGCGATTCCGCTGTCAGTCACATATGCTTTACCGTTTCTATAAACGTTTCCATCTTTAATTTCAACCGTATCTCCGGGCAAACCTACTACTCTGCTTATAATATTATCTTCATAGACTTCTGGTGCCAGGGTTTTATCTAATATAACGACCTGCCCCAGATCAGGCTGCCCACGCTTGGCGGAATATGACGTCTTGGTAATGATTAAAACTTGCCCGTCCTTAATTGTCGGTTCCATAGCAGTTCCTTCATTGATTTCAGGGGCGACGAACATGGTCAGGACGAAAGCTAAAACGCCGGCAACGATATACGGCCGGTATTTGCGCCTCCACGAAACCTGATCCTGATACTGACTGTTCTGTGACATCGAAACTCTCCTCAACTCTATCTTAATCAAATATTTCCTTTTTTATTCTTTCGAAAGCTGGCGGCAGCTGCGCCTGCACTTCCTTGCCCTGCATATATTCCAGCGGCGGCTCGGCTTTTCTGAACGCAAGCGTCTGCGCATGCAGAAGCTGGGTATTCAGTCCGAATCGTTTTCTGACTTTATCATTGACTCTTCGGTCGCCATATTTCATGTCTCCGATGATCGGGAAGCCGGCCTGCTCTAAATGGGCCCGAATTTGATGCGTTCTTCCGGTAATCAGTTCCACCTCTACCAGTGTAAAACCGCCTTTTGTCCGAATCGGCCGGGCGACAGTCTGCATCAGTTTGCCCCGCTGGTCATCCTTTGGCAGCACTTTTACCAGGTTGTTGGTTTCATCCTTTTCCATTCGATCCGCCAGCACTAGAGGGCTGTCCATGTTTCCGGCCACAATGGTCAAATACTGTTTGCTGATTTGGCCCCGCTCCCGGATCATTTTATTCAAAACCTGAAGGGAGTCGCTGTTCTTGCCGAACAGCACCAGCCCTGTCGTATTCCGGTCCAGACGATTCACCGGCGATGGGACGAAGGTCCGTTCCCGGCCCGGATTGTATTCACCCTTTTGCTGCAGATATCCGCACACCTGGTTTGCCAGCGTGTTTTTCTTCTCTGAAGCATCGCCGTGGGTCAAAAGCCCAAAGGGTTTTTCCACAATGATTAGATTTTCGTCTTCATAGGCAATGCCAAACTGCCTTTTGGCCTGGTTAGTCTTTTTCGGCTTTAAGTATTGGTCGATCTGCTCCTGGCTCATGTACAGGCTCAGTTCATCGCCTTCTTCCAGCATGGTATCGATTTTGGCTCGTTTTCCATTGACCTTCAAATCCTTACGGATCAGCTTGTAGATGTGGCTCAAAGGAGCATTTTTCAGATATTTTTTTAAAAAGCGATCCAGCCGCTGGCTGCTTTCGTTTTTTGTTATTGTTATTTTCACCATGGGATTTATTATACAACAAACGGCTGCTAAAATATATATAAATATCCAATATGTGAAGAAAATTTCATAATTTTGCGTTTGAGAAATAGGTCGAAATATGGTAATCTAGGAAGGAGGTATTTTGTGAAGGAGATTGTCCTATGAATCGAATAAAAGACTTTTTTTATGATAAAAATGATATTGTTGTTGCTTTGATCATATTGGCTGCCGCAGCCTTTATTATATATGTACGGATTGGAAACATCATGGCTTATCCGCAGACATTGGTGGATGCAGCCTCTCAGCCCAGCTCCGCAGCGGAGGCATCATCCGAATCATCGGCGACTGAAACAACTGTTCCGGCCACAACTGCGCCAACAGATGCAACGACTGTGCCGACCGAAGCCACAACTGCTCCGGAGGCTACTGCTCCAACAGAAGCCACAACTGTGCCTTCTGCGGCGCTGACAAAGTCTATTACGGTTGCTGGCATTGCAGCGCCGGGGGTTGGTTCCTGACAGGCGGCTAAACAAAAACACCCTTGATTTTTCGTGTAAAACCAGTGTATACGATTAACAATCATAGAACCCGCTTGTAGTAGGTCCTCGTCGCCTTTTGAGGTGTAAGTTCCGTCAAGGGGTTCTATTTTTATGTCTGCATTTTTCCATTTTTATAAAACGCTTAATCGGGGCAAAGATGTCCCGATATTGATTTTCCGCTAAACTTCTGATACATTATTAAAAAAGCCTCCGGCGGACAAGTATGAGTTGTCTGGCATTGCTTGAGATAACGCTTGATACCGGGGACTTTTTTTATTGACTTAGTCATCACTTATTAAAATTCTCTTGCATTCTGAACTGCTATGAAATTCTTTTAGAAATGTTGATCGAATGCTGCGGCTGCTTTTCTGTTTTGATTTTTTTGTAAATTCCGTGCATACTATTAACAGTAATAGAACCCTCTTCCTAATAGGTCCATATCTCTTTTTTGAGGATAGGTTCCGTGAAGGGGTTCTATTTTGTTGGTTTTCTGTAGAGAAAAAGGTTTATGCCTGATCAGGCCGCCCCCATCTGAGCCAGTTAAGTAGTTCAAACGGGGCAGGCGCCAATTTCCAGAAAACTTCTGCAAAATTTCACGTTTTTTACGCAGAGTTTTAGGTTTGCGGCTCCTCTTCCTTGAAAAAATGAGGACCTGACTGCTGACAAGCTAGTTGATGAGGGGCCGATCGTTGAAAAATGCGTAAATTTCAAAATAATTTTCAAGTTTTTTCCGGACATTAACTACAAAAAGGACCCGCATTGGAAGGTAACGAGGTAGGATTTTGTCCTACAGTCGGGGTGTCCCCCGCGTTAGTATCCAGCGGCTCCTTTTTGATAATGTTAAAATTTTCAATTCACGATCAGAAACAGATTCGGCAGCGCTTATTTAAAAGACAGCCGACTCAACGTTTACGACTCCAGCACCTCGATAATCTTTTGTAATCGGGCTTTTTGCTGCCCGTTCATCGTAGCAGCCAGAGCCTTCAGTGTCTGCATCTGTTTGGCATACGTCTTTTTATCCCTTTTAATCACCATTTTGATTTTTTTGATCTCCCGCAGAATCTCATCATCGCTCTTTCCCATATATTCCTTAGCCTTAGCTTCTGCGGACTCCTCCGGCAGCCCCAGCTGCCTTGCCAGATCCATAAGAACTTTATTGTCCATGTTACCCTCCGTTTTTACAAATTTCTACTACCACATATATATGCGCGGATCCTGCACAAAGACATCATAATTCACATAATATATTAAAGTTTATAGAATATGGAGGTTACATAGATGAATCCTTTAGCTTTATTATTACTGGCCGCGGCGGCAGGAGGCGGCCGTATACCTGGTATGTCCGGCATGTCCGGCGGCGGTGCTCCCATCAAACTGGATCATGTTCTTGACCAGCTGCATGGGGCGGTGAATACGCTGGAAAAAGTCAACCAGCTGAGCCGTATGGGCAGCAGTCTGTCCGGATCAGCTTCTCTTCCAGCACCGGCCTCGGCCCACATTCCCCTTCCCGCTGAATCCATAGAAGAACAGGAGCCTGGCCCGCAGCCCGCTGCACCGTCCCTGCCCAATATCGATCTGCAGAGTGCAATGCAAACGCTGGGTCCGATTCTATCCATGCTGGGCAATGGCCAAAATTCCAAATAGCTCAATAAAACAGTAGGTTTTTTCCTCCATTCGGTGTATAATAATGATACTATCATTATGAAATTAGGAGGATCGATATGGCGTTAGTAACCACAAAAGAAATGTTCGCGAAGGCATTAAAAAACGATTATGCAGTTGGTGCTTTCAATGTAAATAATATGGAAATCATCCAGGGAATCGTAGAAGCCGCAAAGGAAGAAAAGACTTCTCTGATCCTGCAGGTTTCCGCAGGCGCACGCAAATACGCCAAGCCTGTATATCTGGTGAAGCTGGTTGAAGCTGCGATTTTAGACACGGATTTGGATATTGCTCTGCATCTGGATCATGGAGAAGATTTTGACATTTGCAAAAAATGCGTTGACGATGGATTCACATCGGTTATGATCGACGGTTCCAAACATCCCTTTGAAGAGAATATTCGGCTGACAAAAGAGGTCGTTGAATATGCCCATAGCAAAGGCGTGGTCGTAGAAGCCGAGCTGGGAAAACTGGCCGGAATTGAAGATAACATCAACGTTGATGCACGTTCCGCAACCTTTACGGTTCCCGAAGAAGCCGCTGAGTTCGTAGAAAAGACGGGAGTCGATTCGTTGGCCGTTGCCATCGGCACCAGCCACGGAGCATACAAATTCAAAGGCGAGCCATATCTGGATTTTGAAAGACTGAAAAAAATCCATTCTCTGATCCCAGATACACCGCTGGTTCTACACGGAGCATCCACCGTTCTGCCGGAGTTCGTTAAAAAATGCAATGACTACGGCGGCGACATTCCGGGAGCACAGGGCGTTCCTGAAGATATGATTAAAGAGGCGGCAAAGCATGGTGTGTGCAAAGTCAACATTGACACAGATCTTAGACTTGCTATGACTGCTGAAATTCGCAAGCATCTGGCCGAGCATCCGGCTGATTTTGACCCGAGAAAGTATCTTGGCCCTGCCAGAGACGCAATCAAAGGAATGGTACAGCACAAGATCAAAAACGTACTCAACGCATCCAATATTAAATAATCCACACATTAAAAAAGGGCCGGTGCACAAGCTAGAGAATCAAACTAGCTGGGCGCGGCCCTTTTTTCGTTTCTACAACCGGTTAAACTCCTCAATCAAATGATTTTTCATCTCCCACAGTTCCTTGGAAAGATCCACGTAATAGGGCTGCGGGTTTTCAAAGCGGAGCGTTTCGTCCCAGAGGGCTGCTGCCTGCTGGCTGCAATACGCTTTAATTTCCTCGATGGACGGGCTCTCGTAGACGCACTCGCCCTTGTCAAACACCTGCACCCGCAGATTTTTGGCATAAAAATTGTTCAGCTTTTTCCGCTTCCAGATGGCCTGGGGATCGAAGATCACATAGTCTTCCCCTCCCGGAGCCGGCTCGCCGTCCAGGGTAATCACATCTGCGATGGTCTTGTCCGTTTCTTTGTCAAAGAGGCGATAAACGGTCTTAAATCCCGGATTTGTAATCTTTTCCACGTTTTCGCTGATCTTGATCTTGGGGATCATCACTCCGTCCTTTTCCAGAGCCGACAGCTTATAGACGCCGCCGAAAACCGGTTCGGACTTGGAGGTAATCAGCCTTTCACCGACGCCGAAAGAATCGATGCAGGCTCCTTCCACAATGACATCCTGAATGATATATTCATCGAGAGAATTGGAAACTACAATCTTGCAGTCCTGGTGCCCCGCTTCATCCAGCATCTTCCTCGCCCGTTTGGTCAGATACGCCACATCGCCGCTGTCGATGCGGATCCCCTTATTCTCAGGCTTCATCTCGTCGAAAACCCGAATTGCCGCCGGTACGCCAGATTTTAGCACATTGTAAGTATCCACAAGCAAGGTGCAGTTATCCGGGTAAATTTCCGCATATTTACGGAACGCCTCGTACTCGCTGGGATACATCTGCACCCAGCTGTGAGCCATGGTCCCCAGAGCCGCTACTCCATAGTCCCGGTCTGCGATTGCGCAGGCCGTTCCAGCACATCCGCCGATATAAGCGGCCCGCGCTCCATAAATCGCCGCAGAAGCACCGTGTGCCCGCCTGGTCCCGAATTCCATGACCGGCCTGCCGCCTGCTGCTCGCACAATACGGTTGGCCTTTGTGGCAATCAGACTCTGGTGGTTGATCAGCAAAAGGATCATCGTTTCCACGAACTGGGACTGAATGACCGGCCCCCGCACTGTGATCAGCGGTTCCCCTGGAAAGATGGGCGTTCCCTCCGGAATCGCCCACACATCGCATACAAAGCGAAACTCTTTCAAATACTTTAAAAAACGATCGCTGAAAATATGCTTTTCTTCCAAAAAGGCAATATCTTCATCAGTAAAATGCAAATTATTCAAATAGTCTATGACCTGCTCCAACCCGGCCATGATGGCATAACCGCCTCCATCGGGTATTTGTCTGAAAAACATATCGAAATAGGCGATATCATCTGCCATATCCGACTCAAAATAACCGTTAGCCATGGTTATTTCGTAAAAGTCGGTGAGCATAGTCAGGTTCAGTTTCTCAATCATCAGGATAATTCCTCCATTTTTCCTTTCTCTTTGATTACGACACAAGCTGCTGCGATGACGATAATTCCGCCCGCGATCTGCAATCCTGAGATGGATTCACTTAAAAGGATCCATCCAAAGAAGGTGCTGGTGATGGGCAGGAAGTTGGAAAACAGTGCCGTGGAAGTAGGTCCCAGCACATGGAGCGACCTGACCGTAATCATAAAACCCAGCCCGGCGTTTACCAGGCCGAGATATATTATACCACCGATTATGGTCGGTGTAAAAGCCTCAAATGGCGGCATCGTATGAATCGCATAGGGCAGGACCAAAAGCGTCGTACAGATCAGCTGGGTGCAAGTGAGCGTTACGCTGCTGTAGCGGTCATGGAGAGATGCGGTCAGGAAGTTATACGCATTCCATGAAAACACTGCGCCGAAGGCCAGCAGATAGCCGATGATCCTCCCCTGAAACAGGAGCTCAAAATCCACGCCGATGATCAGCACCACACCAAAGATGCACACAGCAATTCCAATAACCATTGCTTTTGTTACCTTGCGTTTGAACAAAACCTTTTCAATGATAATCGAAAGCGCCGGCACAAAGGCCAGTACAATGGACACCAGCGAAACAGGGATGTAATCCATAGCCGTATATTCGCAATAAAAATAAATGATCTCTCCGCAAATGGAACATAAAATGAAGAGCGGGATATCCTTTTTTCGTATCACACTTTTTCGCTCCGTCTTTAATTTGATCGAAAGTACCAGGAGCAGCCCAATGGAGTACTTCAAAAACAACAAGGTGAGCGGTTCCAAAATCTGCAGCGCATGCTTTGCCACTACATAATCGAATCCCCAGGCGACAACTAAAAACGTCATCAGCATATAGGTCAGACTGCGTTCCTTTTTCTCCCGCTTCAAGCCTTCTTCGGCATAGTCCGTCGTTTTTTTATCTTCTGCTTTATCTTGTGTACACAAATTTTCACCTACTTTAATACAGTTACCGTTACAATGGCGTTCGATACTTATTTTACATCGAAAAGTTGCAAATTGTAAACCCCTGTATTGCAATTCCTTAATTGCCCTTTGTTTCCAAAGGATGCAGGCGGTGCAGACGAGAAACAGCGGCCGCAAATGCGGCCGCCGCTTCCCCTGAAAATGTTATAAGGTAAAGATTGAACTTGGCTGCTATTTTAACGTAACCTGCCATTCATACGGATAGCCGGTTGCCTTGAGGATTTCAAGATAGCGCTGAGGATCCAGCTGTTCAGCAAAGATCACGCCACGCTCTGCGCCCTCTGCGATCTGTTTTGCTCCGCATACGGCCGGAAGCGCCACATTGACCAGCGTGGTACCGAACAAATCATAGATCGGCTGGCATGGGGTCGTCATCTGCGGACAGTTAATCAGGCTGGTCACTGGTTTTCCATCCTTCTCGCCCTGCACTTCCGCCTGCATGGACATGAATACATGCTTGTCGGTGTAGTCAAATTTTGCCGGTTCTTCTGTCAGGAAGGCATTGCCGGCCTTGGGCAGAACCGCCGCGCACACATCGATGGGCTTGATCTTAGTCCCTTTCACATCGATCTCTTCATTGGAAGCCAGGCCCAGGCTCACCAGAGCCGCAGGATGATAGCAAACATAATATTTAAAGTCGCAATATTTCAGGCCCTTGCCAATGGTCAGAGGCAGAGAATAAGGTTCCTCGTGGGAATGATGGGATACCAGCTTCTTTCCCACCGGCTCTTCAAAAGGCCATTCCTCGATACCCGCGTAGGGTTCCACATATCCGTATTTTCCCTGATCGAAACAGATGGCGTTGTCGGCGCAGTCTTTGAGAGCCTGAATCGGCGCCCATCCCGGGTTCCAGGGAACGATAATGTCATCGTATTCACCGCCGCCGGTCTTAGCTTTTCCAAGGCGTATCTTAATGCTGTCAACCCGATCCATGTTGTCGGTCTGCTCACGAATCAGCACATTGATAAATCCCGGCGCCATGCCGCAGCCAAGGAGCGCGGTCAGCCCGGCCGCTTCAAAGTCCTTGCATAAAGTCAGCTCTTCTCTTGTTTTTCCCTCTGCGATTTCCTCCCAGAAGGGAGTATCAAAGGCTGAATTCACATAATGAGCCTTTGCGGTAAGGGCGCCTTTCATGACATAGGTCGCCATCCAAGGCATTACGAAATCCATTACCACATCCACGCCATCGGCCAGTTTGGCTACTTCGCTGGATTTGGTGGCATCCACTGCCGCGATTTTAATCTTGGGACTGCCGATTTTGTCCGCTACTTTCTGAGCCACGGACAGGTCCAGATCCGCAAGACGAATCTCTTCCACTGTATCATCTCTGGATAAAATTGATGCGCAAGGGCCTCCCTGGCCGCCTGCTCCTACAATTAAAACTTTCATAGCCCTTCTCCTTTCTCTTACATCGGTTTATCTGCCCTGGTCAACCAGCTCTTTCTTCATGGCTTCATCCCAGTTATCGCTTCCCAGCAATTCTTTTTTGGTTACTCTCACATACATTTCCCGTTTAGCCGCTTCTTCAAAGAACGGTACAGGAGGAATGCACAGTTCCGGTGCCAGAGCGCCTTTTGCTGTGATGACGCCTTTTCTCAAGAGTTCGGTAGCCCATGCTGCCGCGCCGCCGATATATACCTGAGCGCCCATCAGCTCCGGCCACTCTTTTACCGGTCTGCAGATCATATCCAGCTCATACTGAACTTTCTTGCCGTCCTTTGTTCCAACAGCAACCGTCTTGATCACATCGCAGTCATTGATTTCAGCATTGGGATCGTCCGGCTGGAGTTCCATGAGTTTTTTCAGAATCTTAACCGGTTTGATGTCGTGGCCTTCAAAGTTGACGGTTTCCTGCTTGCTGAATC
Source organism: Hominibacterium faecale (assembly GCF_020734085.1). Lineage (NCBI taxonomy): Bacteria > Bacillati > Bacillota > Clostridia > Peptostreptococcales > Anaerovoracaceae > Hominibacterium > Hominibacterium faecale. The sequence continues at coordinate 573,992 of NZ_JAJAGH010000001.1, read as the reverse complement.
CCAGTCCGTGGAGGAACTTGAGGGTATTGAGAACTTCGTCGCTGAAGCCCAGCTTATATCTGCAGTTTTTCAGTCCCTTATCCTTGAAGGATTCGGGAATAGTTCCCTGTTCGGAGTGCATCAGATAATAGGCGTACTGCTCGCCGATGGGTTTTGGATACTGAACCATAACGCCGCCGCTTCTCGGTTCTACTTCCACATATTCGCCGTCGATATACTGGATCGGCTTCATGTGGAATTCATCCATGATGGTCTCGATGGAATATGTAACTTCGAAGGTTTTTTCGCTCTTGCCCCAATCGTCGCATCCGCAGAAGAAGTCGATGGTTTCCACCGTATCCAGCTGATCCGCCGCCCAGGCCGCGCATACGTTGGTCACGCCGGGAGTTCCGCCGATGCCGATGATTGCCAGAAGGCCGGCATCCTTGAATTGCTGATCATATTTCACCTGTTTCACCGTTTCCACATAAAGGCCGCCGATGTCGATATAGTCTCTCTTCGCTTCCAGGCAAGCCTCCATGATCGCGCAGTTATAATAGTAATTGACGATATTGATACATACATCATGAGCCTTAATCAGTTCCACTAAGGCAGGTTTATCATTTACGTCGCAGAACACCGGATCGACCCTGTGGCCATATTTGGAATTGCACAAATCGGCAACTTTTTTTGCCTGCTCCAGATCAAAGTCTCCCAGGGTGATCTTTTCAATATTTTTGTTCCACGCCAGATCCAGCGTTGTAGCGATACCCTGCAGTCCTGCTCCTAATACGAGTGCTTTCATTTTTAAATCCTCCTTCATCTTCATAAAAACTTATTTACAATGCGAATCCGCATATGATAAATCCAATCAATGCCAATATGGCGGAAAGAAGCGCATATGGGAATTGGGTAAATGCGTGTTCCAGGTTTTCGATGCCGCAGGTCTGGGAAGTCAGAACCGTAGCATCCGAGTAGAAGCACGCATGGCTTCCGAAGGTTCCTCCAGAAACGATGGCGCCGAATACGACCAGCGGATTGGCGCCTCCCGCCAAAGCCAGCGGAATAAGAATGGGAACCGTGAGAGCCGGGATTCCCCAGTTGCTGCCTGTAACGAAGGACAAGCCTGCCACTACGATAAAGGTAATCGCCGGGAACAGCGCCCCGTTCATGTACGGCAGTACTGCGTTGATTACAAAGTCCGGCAGTCCGATTCCATCCATGGACAGCTTGACAGTCAGTGCTCCGATGGTGATGAACATCATCGGCACCATGGATGCGAATCCGGAGGCGAATGCTTCGCAGAATTCTCCGAATGGAACGGCCTTCGTCGGCAGGTACATCACTGCCATAACCACTAAGGCCGAAGCCAGCCCGATCAAAAGGTCATCCGTATAAAGGGTCACGGCAATTACCACTGCCAGCGGGATGATGAAGAAAAGGATATGCCCTTTTTCATCCTCATCCGTAATCCCTTTTTCCTCCATCAGCTTATCGAATTCGGTGATTCCCTGATTGTATTTGTCGCTCTGCTCCGAATAAACTCTTCCCGTTTCCTGAACCCGTTTATATGCCTTCTTCATGCCGAAAAGCTTGGGAACCACGCCCAAGATGACAAGCGGTACCACGATCACGGCCATCCAGCCGTATAAAATAAACGGGATCGATGAAATGTAAATATCCATTCCGCTGCCATATGAGGCCATTCCCGCCTCGTCTCCCACTACGCCGGCGTAGAACACGGCCCATGTGGAGAGTGGAATCAGAACGCAGACCGGAGCTCCTGTCGAATCGATTACATATGCCAGCATCTCTCTGGGAGTCTTTTGTCTGTCACAGGTCTCCCGAAGGGATGTGGATACGGTCAGGATATTTAAGTAATCATCCATAAAAACAATAATTCCCAGGATCCACCCGATGATTAACGTCTTTTTTTCTGTGTTGGCGAACTTTCTTACAAATCTCCCAAAACCAAAGGAGCCCTTGGACCTCTGCAGAAGGAAGGTATATCCTCCCAAAAGCCCGAAAATGAGGACCATCCATATGTTTTCAGCAGCTGTTGTGGAAAAGCCGTCCAGCGTCGCACCTAAAACGCCCCATTTGTCTGTCATGAAAAAGCCGATGACCGCACCGATCAAAAGTGCTTCAAAGGTTCTTTTCGTCACTAGCGCAAAGACGATAATGACAATGGGAGGAATCAAGGTTAATATTCCAAAATTATCCATTGCTTTTTCCTCACACCTTTCTTGTTTCTTCAAACAATAACGTCCGTTCATTCTTGCGATATACAGGCCCGTTTAGGTATATCGCAAGAACTGATGTGCACACCCCTATATAGAGCAAGAACAATGCCAAAGCCCTCAAATAGCTGCAATCGTTGAAATACAGCCGTTTTCGCAATTTTCTAAAAAACCGGTCAACTTCTGAAAGTTGTCTTTTAACAACCGTTTTTTGCTGTGATTTTTGTACTAATTTGCTTCAATTCTGCCAAATGATGTAAATGGAACGGTTACAGTGACTCTTTTTTCTAAAAAACGTTGCCTTTCCGCAACTAAAATCGTTGTCTGCATGCAACCGGCTTCTTGTAAAAAACAGATCCAATCGAAAAAATTGGATCTGTTTTTAAAAATTTATTTTTGGGCAATCTTATATTTTTTTAATTTTCGGCTGATGGTCGATTTATTGACTCGCAATTTTCTCGCCACTTCTGCGGCTGTGGCGTACTTCTCAAGATAGCTCAGCAGCAGCTCCCGTTCGTATTCGCCCATCAGTTCTTCCAGGGAAAGTTTTTCCTCAATCATACAGCTGCTCCTGGACCGATCGCTGGCAAAGAGCAGATTTTTCACTTGCCTGGAAGTAATCTGCTCACCGTCAAAGCTGACGATCAGCCGTTCGATCATGTTTCTCAGCTCACGAATATTACCGTGCCAGGGAGCATGCATCAGTTCTGCCATTGCTTCCACAGAAACCTGTTTTTTCGTATGGTATTCCTCACAGAACAGATTGACAAAATGCTCGGTAAGTGCGCAAATATCCTCTTTCCTCTCTCTCAAGGGCGGCACGTCGATGGGAACCACGTTGAGCCGGTAGTACAGATCTTCCCGGAAGGTTCCCTCCTCCACCGCCTGTTTCAAATTAACATTGGTCGCCGCGATGATCCGCACATTAACACTGATGGTCTGCTTGCCTCCCAGCCTGCGGATCTCCTTTTCCTGCAGAACCCGCAGCAGCTTGGCCTGCAGACGCATGGGGATCTCTGCAATTTCATCCAAAAACAGAGTCCCCTCCTGAGCCATCTCAAAGATTCCGATTTTGCCCTTTGTGTCCGCGCCTGTAAAAGCGCCCTTCTCATAGCCGAACAGCTCTGATTCCAGGAGGTTTTCAGGAATGGCCGCGCAGTTGATCTTAATAAACGGTTTTTCCGTGCGGTTGCTTTTGTTAAAGATGTAATCTGCGATCACCTCTTTGCCCACACCGGACTCGCCGCAGATGAGAACCGTGGCATCCAGCTGGGCGACCCGTTCTACGGCATGGATGATTTCTTTCATCTTTGGACTTTCAGCGATAATATCCGGGCTTTTTCCGTTGCTCTTTGCCCGTAGATATTCCAGCTCTTTTTTTTGTTTTTCCGAAAGCTCCTTGCTCTCCGCCAGCAAGCTTTCCAGGACTCTGGTCTCTGTAATATCCCGCTCTGTGCATACCACCAGCCGAATCTGACCGTCCTTGTAATAGGGCACGGCTGTCAGATAGATGCTGCTCCCGTCGCCCAAGCTCTGTATCATGCGATACTCATCCTTGGTTTCCAGGGCTTTAAGTACAGAAGACTCATCCACATATCCCTGTTCCAACAGTTCCTGCATGTTCTTTCCGAGAATTTCATCCAGCTCCAATCCGCCCGTGCGTTCCGATTCTTTGTTGACCATCAGCACATTTCCCTGACCGTCCGTGATGAACACGCCCACCTTGATCGTATTCATAATATTGAGGATCTCATCGTAATATTTGGTCAGTAGTTCTTCTTCATTTAGTCTGTCCATACCCGCCTCCTGTCTAAAATCGAATTATCCGCCGTATACCGTTTCTCCGCCTACCACTGTCATCAAAACTTTCATATTGAACATTTTTTCCCTGTCCAGGGCACAATCGAAAGGATTTCCCGCAAGCACCGTCAGGTCGGCCAGCATGCCGGGATAGAGGATTCCTGTCTCCGTTTCCCTTCCGGCCGCGTAAGCGGATCCTGCCGTATAGGCTTTCAGGCTCTGATGAACACTCAGCCTTTCATCCGGTGAAAATCCGTCTTTTGGCTCACCCTCGTCAGTCAGCCTGGTCACCGCCCGATAGATACCCCGCAGCGGATTCAGCTCCGTTACCGGGTAGTCGGTTCCGAAAGCCAGCACCGCGCCCTGCTCCGCCAGTGAGCGGAAGGGCCAGGAATATCGCATTCGCTTCTCTCCGATCATCCGGTGGAAGGGATGGTGGTCAAAATCATATTTGGGCAGATGGTCCGGCTGTACGGATGGGATCACATTAAGCTGTCCGAACCGTCCGATATCGTCCGGCGAAATGGATTCAATGTGCTCGATACAGTGTCGCAGGTCCTTGTCCTTACACGTTTCCTTTGCATAGGCAAAGGCATCCAGCCCCAGTCTGACCGCTGCGTCGCCGCAGGCATGGAGCCTGACTTTAATGTTATTGGCCGCCATCAGCGCCACGCGCGTCTTCAGCACCTCCGGCTCAATCATCGGCTTGCTGCGAAAATCAGGCATATCGGTATAAGGCTCCAGCATAAAGCCTGTGTGGCCCATGGGGGTTCCGTCGAGGAAGTCCTTGACGCCGATAAACCGGAGCAGATCGGACGTGTATTCGGCGCGTGCTTCCAGAATGTCGCTGAGATTTTCCATGAGCGAGATGCAGAAATTAATCCGTACCTTGAGCCGCCCCTGGTCCTTGAGCAGCTTGTAAGCCCGGTCCCCCCGGATCCCATATAAGGGCAAGTCCCCAACGGATGTTATTCCATATGTATTCGCTTTCTCCGCAAAAGATTCCGCATAATCGGCCATTTCTTCCACGCTCATTTTCCCAAGGATGCCTTTGAGCATGGGAATCACAGCCGCTTCATGGACATAGCCGGTGGGCCGGCCGCTCTCATCGCGGAAAAAACTTCCGTTTTCTGGATCCGGCGTCTCTTTGGTGATGTTGAATCTTCGCAGAGCCTCGCTGTTGGCCCAGGCTCCGTGGCATTCCTTATTCAGCAAGAATACCGGCGTGTCTTTAAAATATTGGTCCAAGCTTTCTCTGGAGGGAAGCTTGCTTCCCGGCCAGCGGAAATTATCCCAGGCGCCGCCTAAAATCCAAGTTTTGGACCTGCGGTCCTTATTCTTCTCCCAGAGCATCTTTGCCGCTTCTTCTTCCGATCCGGCATAGCGCAGAATTCCGTCCCGCTCCATGAGGGCGCCGGACAGCAGGTGAACGTGGAAATCGTGAAAACCCGGCATGACAAAAGCATCGTCCATGGCGAGGATCCTTGTCTGAGGATCCAAAAGCGGCTCCGCGTCCGCCGCAGGTCCCGCAAAGAGGATCTTACCATCCTCCCATATCACATAGCCGTCTGTCAATTCTGCTGTCAGGCCCGTATAAATCCGCTTGCTCCGCAGTGCTGTTCTACTCATTGTCATCCTCCTCCACTTTGAATACGCCGTTTCTTACTTCCCGGATATAGAGGAATGCGGTCACCGGGCCGTAAAGGACCGTTGCCAATCCCAGGAAAATGGGCAGAATTTGATCCGATCCGGCCGCTACCAGCGCTCCCAGTACCACAGACGATATCAGCGCGATGGCCGCCCAGATATACGCCAGCCTCGTTTTTCTTTCTTCACTCAGTTCTTTTTTCATGGTTTAACCGCCTTTCTTATGCAATGGCTTTCTTTTCTTCACCTTTATAGGTGATCTTGGCGACGACGACATAAACGATCATGCTGAACAGGATGCAGGCCAGATTGGTCGGAATGCCCCATGGGATTCCCAGCGCGAATTGCCATACCGCATAAGCAATGATGGTCAGCACCAGGCTCCAGAATCCTGCGGCAGCTGTCTTTTTGCGATAGAAAAGTCCGAACATCAAAGGAACGATGAAGGCCGCTACCTGGAATCCTCCGCAATAGTAGTAAGCTTTGGAAATACCGTCCTGCCAGAAGTAGGTGGCAACGATCATAAAGATACCGATACACCAGATGACGACCCGGGTTCCAAAGACTTCGGCTTTGTCGCTGAGGGAAGGTTTGAAAAAGCCTTTGACAATATCGTGGATAACCACCGCTCCCGCAATGAGATAATCGGCGCTTACCGTAGACATAACCGCAGAGAGCAATGCGGCCACAAAGAGCCCCCTCAGCCCGATGGGCAAGGTGGTGAAAACAACGCCCCAGAAAGCTTCCGACGGCGCTTGTGCCGCTGCTTCCGGGAATGTAATCAGCGCCGCCATGCCGGCGATTACCATTACGGTGCTGAAGAATAATCCGAAGATCATGATGCAAGTATAGGAAACTTTAATGTCTCCGCCTGATTTGGAGGAGCCGAACCTCTGATAGGACTGGGAATTGGCGTACATGGCCAGGGCGCTGATCACCCATCCCAAAATGGCCATAAAATCGTTGCCGCCGGTTATGGTCATAAATTCCGGATTGACCGCCTCTACCTGATCGAACAGACTGCCGAATCCTTGAAAATGAGCGTAAATGCCAAAGCAAAGAACGCCCGCGGCAACCGACATGACAACAAACTGCATCATATCGGTAACAGCCAGACCCCACAGCCCGGACAAAGAGGTGTAAAAAATAATGATTACGCCCAGGATCACGAAAGCGACCCACATGTTCATCCCCGTAACATAGGAAATTACCTGCCCGCCTGCGGTGAGTAAAGCCGCTTCATAAAGAAACGGAGGCAGCATTCCCAGCGCCATTACCAGTTTTGTCCGTTTGTCGTACATGTAAGCCATCAAATCCGGCATTGTGATGACCCAATCGGGGATTTTATTCCGGACAAGAGGGCCGATCCATACGGCCAGCGGCAGTCTGAGGATAGCGGTGGGGATTACATAAATAAAGATAATACAGATTCCCATTGTCGTGCCGCATTCGGCCAGGCCAACTATGGTCCAGGAATCATACCAGCTGGCAGCGCCCACACCTACCAGCACCGGAATCGTCAGCCTCCTGGATGCGACAAAGAAGCTTTTCATATTCTTGCTGGCTCTCTTGCGCATGACCAGTCCCACTAAAATAATAACTGCGAAATATGCGACGATAATCATCCAGTCCAGTGTCGACCAGATCTCTGCAAAATTAATCATAAAACTTCCGCCTTTCTTTTCACACAAATAACGAAAACTGCTTTCTGTCAGTTCCTCAGCGGTCCTTTTAAAAATTGTTGTCTACCCGATATTTCAGGCCCAGAACGTGTTCGCTCTCCACAGCGAACTCATCCAGGTACGCATACCTGAAATTGGTGTTTTTTCCTTTGTACAGCACTTCGATCTCCACTGCGGGGCGGAAAAAAGGCTGTTCCTTCTTTAGGTACAGCTGCGCCTCCGTGCCGTAAAACTTTTTCATGACTCGAAATTGGAGGTAATCTTCCGCCTTTGCTTTCACTTCGCAAAGGGAGTGGCTGCTCTTGAGCATTTTCCGCTGTTCTTGATTCAGCCTGCCTTTTTTCAGCGGCAGCGCACCGCTCTCAAACAGATCGTACTGGAATGGGTGCATTTCGTTCAGATCGAACACCAAGCCAACGGTGCCCGTTTTCATCAGTCCTTTTTGTTTGAACATAATTTTTCGTTCTACGGAAAAATCATATTCCAAATAGCAATAGGGCACCCAGACGTCGGACATGCTTTTCACTTCGAATTTCACCATGGGTCTGCCGAAAAAGCTTCCCCTCAGCAGCTTTAATTTGCTTTCAACCGCCTCGTTCCTGCTATGTACAATCTGGGTAAAAAATTGTACGTCTCCCGCTGTTTGCAAGCAGTCCGCAGGTTCCGCCCGGGCTGCTTTCCCGAGCCTTTTTACAATAGTCTTTTCTTGCAGCATCTCGATCACTCCTTTCTGCATCACATGGAAACAACTTATAGCTTCTATATAGTGCAAATCTCATACCAAGGGCAAAAAAAGAAAACCCGTTGAAATTTCAACGGGTTTAGCAACCTCTTGTTTTTTCTAATTTTTTCCTTTGTTTTACTTTTGAAACAGTTTCTAATTTTTGGAAATTATAATTGTACGCAGTTTATCCCCAAGGGGCGCATTTTCAAACTATTTAGAATGTTTTGAATCTCGCTTTCCAGCCGGTTGCATCGCCGCATCTTGAAGTTGTCAAAAAGCAACCGCCTGCGCACATTAGAGCATTTTTTTTAAAAACTGTCCGGTATAGGACTGCGCCGCCTGGGCCACTTCTTCAGGGGTACCCTCAGCTACGATTTCTCCCCCGCGAAAGCCGCCGTCCGGCCCCAGGTCGATGATGTGGTCGGCTCTCTTGATGACGTCCAGGTTGTGTTCGATTACAACCACCGTATTGCCTGCGTCTACCAAGGTATCCAGCACTTGCAGCAGCTTATCCACGTCGGCAAAATGAAGTCCTGTGGTCGGCTCATCCAAAATATACAAGGTCTTTCCCGTGCTCCGCTTGGAGAGCTCGGATGCCAGCTTGATCCGCTGGGCTTCTCCTCCGGAAAGCTGGGTGGAAGGCTGTCCCAGTTTAATATAACCTAGTCCCACCTGCTCCAACGTTTCCAGCTGTCTTGCGATGGCGGGAATGTGCTGGAAAAATTCAAGCGCTTCTGTCACATTCATGTCCAGCACATCAAAGATGCTCTTTCCTTTATATTTCACTTCCAGAGTTTCACGATTATATCTTCTTCCTTTGCAGACTTCGCAGGGCACATATACATCAGGCAGGAAATGCATTTCAATCTTGATGATGCCGTCTCCGCTGCACGCCTCGCATCTGCCGCCCTTGACGTTAAAGCTGAAGCGTCCCTTTTCGTATCCCCTCAGCTTGGCTTCCGGCAGCTGGGCGAACAGATCCCGGATGGGCGTAAATACCCCTGTGTAGGTAGCCGGGTTTGACCGGGGCGTTCTGCCGATGGGCGACTGGTTGATATCGATTACTTTATCGATGTTTTCGATTCCGATGATCTTTTTATGAGCGCCGGCTTTGGCTTTCAGTCCGTTGGTTTCCCCAGCCACGCCCTTGTACAGGATTTCGTTGACCAGACTGCTCTTTCCCGAACCAGAAACTCCGGTAACGCAGACCAGCTTGCCCAGCGGGATGTTGACGTTGATCTTTTTCAGATTGTTTTCTGCCGCACCTTTGATTTGGATCTTGAGACCGTTTCCCTGACGGCGATTTTTCGGCACTTCGATCTTCTTTTCCCCGCTCAGGTATTGGCCGGTGATGGATCGCTTGTTCTTTTTAATATCCTCCACGGTTCCTTCCGCCACCAGCTCGCCGCCGTGGATACCGGCGCCGGGTCCGATGTCTACAATATGGTCGGCCGCATACATGGTATCTTCATCGTGTTCGACCACGATCAGGGTGTTGCCGATATCGGTCAAATGCCTCAGGGTAGCCAAAAGCTTTTCGTTGTCCTTTTGATGGAGGCCGATGCTGGGCTCGTCCAAAATATAGAGGACGCCCACCAGACTGGAACCGATTTGGGTCGCCAGCCGTATACGCTGCGATTCACCCCCGGAAAGAGTTGCCGAAGCTCTGGAGAGGGTTAGGTAGTCCAGGCCCACGTCGATGAGGAAGTTGAGCCGCGCTTTAATTTCCTTGAGCACTTGATTGGCGATCATCAGCTCTTTTTCAGAAAGGTGCAGGCTTTCCACAAACTGATAGGCGTCGCGGATGGACATCTCACAGAACTCCATGATGTTTTTTCCGCCTACGGTAACGGCCAGCACTTCCGGCCGCAGACGTCTGCCGCCGCAGGTATCGCATGGGGTGATGGTCATGTATTTGCTCATCTTTTCTTTGATGAATTCCGAATTGGTCTCCCGGTATCTCCGTTCCAGGTTATTGATCACGCCTTCGAATGGATGATCCCGATAGGATTTGGTGCCGTTGCTGCGGCTGGTATAATAATATTTCAGGTGCCGTTTTCCGGTCCCGTATAAAAGCTCTTGTTTGAATTTTTTCGGCAGCTTGTTATACGGCGTATTGATATCCACTTTGTGATACTCGGCCAGAGCTTCGATCATCTGCCGGTAGAATCCGGAAAATTCCATGGAAGCGAAGATGGTGGACAGACAGCCGTCGGGGATGCTCTTGTCCTGCTGGGCGATGATCAGATCCGGGTCGATTCTCTGGATGAATCCCAGCCCCTTGCAGTCCGGGCAGGCGCCGAAGGGGTTGTTAAAGGAGAACATCCGCGGCTCCAGCTCAGCGATGCTGACTCCGTGTTCCGGGCAGGCCAGGCTGGTGCTGAAGATTCGGTCGTATTCCGCTTCGTCCTGTTTGATATGGGCCACGATCAGTCCATCCCCATGGGAAATTGCCAGCTCGCAGGCTTCTGACAAGCGGCTTTCCGCGCCTTCTTTGACGATGATCCGGTCGATGACGATCTCGATAATATGCTTCAGATTCTTTTCCAGTTTAATCTCTTCTTCATTAATCTGCCGGATCTCGCCGTCGACTCTGACTCTGGTGAATCCTTCTTTGCGGATTCGCTCCAGAATCTTTTCGTGTTCGCCTTTTCTCTGGCGTACCACCGGTGCCAGCATGGTAATCCTGGTCTTTTCCCCCAGTTCCATGAGCGAATCCACGATCTGATCCACTGACTGGCTGGAAATCTCCTTGCCGCAGACCGGACAGTGGGGCACGCCGATACGGGCGTACATCAGCCGCAGATAGTCGTAAATCTCTGTTACTGTGCCCACGGTGGAGCGGGGATTTTTGCTGGTGGTCTTTTGGTCTATGGAAATAGCCGGTGAAAGGCCTTCGATATATTCCACATTGGGTTTTTCCATCTGTCCCAGAAACTGTCTGGCGTAGGAAGACAGGCTCTCCACATAGCGCCGCTGTCCTTCCGCATAGATGGTGTCAAAAGCCAGCGACGACTTTCCGGAACCGGAAAGTCCCGTCAGCACCACCATCTGGTCTCTGGGGATGGTAACGTCAATGTTTTTTAAGTTGTTTTCATTTGCTCCTTTGATGTGAATGTCTTTTGTCATCTCTTATCCTCATGTTAAAGTTTTACTTTATATTCGAAAATCTGGTCTCGCAGCATGGCCGCCCGTTCGAACTGGAGGTCAACAGCAGCCTGTTTCATTTCCTTTTCCAATTGTTTGATATATGCGGCCAGCTCTTTCTTGGTCAGCTCCAGAGGACTCTTTCCCTTATACTGGGATTCTTCCTCAGCAGCAATGGTGGCTTCGATCACGTCTCTTACCGATTTTTTGATGGTCTGGGGCGTGATGCCGTGTTCTTTGTTATAGGCGTCCTGTATCTTGCGTCTGCGCTCTGTTTCCTCAATGGAGACCTTCATCGCCGGACTGATGGTATCGGCGTACATGATGACCCGGCCTTCCGAGTGTCTGGCGGCGCGGCCGATGGTCTGAATCAGCGAGGTTTCCGTCCTCAGGAATCCCTGCTTGTCCGCATCCAGGATGGCGACCAGGGACACCTCTGGGATATCCAGCCCTTCCCGCAGAAGGTTAATTCCCACCAGAACGTCAAACACGTTCATACGCAGGTCGCGGATGATCTCCATTCTCTCTAATGTATCTACCTCAGAATGAAGATATCTAACACGTATTCCGGCGTTTTTTAAATAATCGGTCAGGCTTTCAGACATTTTTTTTGTCAATGTGGTTACCAGGACTTTCTCGCCCTTTTCCACGGTTTTATTGATTTCTCCAATGAGGTGGTCGATCTGCCCTTCGCTCTTCTGGACCTGAATCAACGGATCCAAAAGGCCGGTGGGGCGGATGATCTGTTCGGCTGTGACGCCGCCGCTCTGTTCTTTTTCATAGGAGCCCGGCGTAGCGCTGACATAGATGCACTGGTGGGCCAGGTTCCGAAATTCCTCGAACTGAAGGGGCCGGTTGTCCAGCGCGGAAGGCAGACGGAAACCGTATTCCACCAGCGAGCTTTTCCGGGATCGGTCTCCGGCGTACATGGCCCTCAGCTGGGGGAGCATGACGTGGGATTCGTCGATCATGATGAGGAAATCGTCGGGGAAGTAGTCGATCAGTGTATAAGGCCGGTTACCGGCGGGCAGTCCGTTGAGATGGCGGGAATAATTCTCGATCCCTTTGCAGGTGCCGATTTCCCGGAGCATTTCAATGTCGTAGCGGGTCCTTTGTTCAATTCTCTGCGCTTCGATCAGTTTGCCCCGGTCTTTGAACCACTGGATCCGCTCTTCCAGTTCTTCGCCGATGGTCAGAGCGGCGTTTTCGATGTTTTCTTTGGTCGTTACATAGTGGGAAGCCGGGTAAACGGCAATGTGGTTGCGCAATCCGATGATTTCGCCGGTCACGGGATTGATCTCTTTAATGGTTTCCACTTCGTCGCCGAAGAGTTCTACCCGGACTGCGTTTTCCGCTCCTGCCGGATAGATGTCGATCACATCGCCCCGCACCCGGAACGTGCCTCTGGTGAAGGCCATATCGTTGCGGGTATATTGGATGTCCACCAATCGGCGCAGAATATCCTGGCGATTTTTTTCCATGCCCGGCCGCAGCGACAGCATTTGATTTTCATAGTCAAATGGGCTGCCCAGTCCATAGATGCAGGATACGCTGGCGACGATGATTACGTCGCTCCGCTCCGCCAGAGCCGCTGTGGCCGAGTGGCGCAGTTTTTCAATCTCTTCGTTGATATCGGAATCCTTTTCAATATAGGTATCCGTGGAAGGCACGTAAGCTTCCGGCTGGTAGTAGTCGTAATAGGAGACAAAGTATTCCACCGCGTTGTCGGGAAAAAACTCTTTGAATTCGCCGTGAAGCTGGGCTGCCAGGGTTTTGTTGTGGGAAATCACCAGGGTAGGCTTTTGCACCTTTTCGATAATATTGGCCATGGTGAAGGTTTTTCCAGAGCCGGTAACGCCCATCAATGTTTGGTGTTCTCTGCCTTCCTCCACTCCGCGGGCCAGCGTTTGGATGGCCTGCGGCTGGTCTCCCATAGGTTTGTATTCTGAAGCTATTTTAAAAAGACGCTCTTCTCGCATCTGTTCCACCCCCGTATTATCTTGAACGCGGACCTGGGTCCGCTGTTATTTCACTCGCTTTTGCCTTACGGCAGCATCGATTCCATGTAGGTATTCTAGCATAGAATATTTAAAAAGTACAGAACAAAAAGGAACATTTGTTCTGTACTGATTAATCTTTCTCCATCAACTCCTCTATCGCAATCTCGATCCTATCATCTCTTTCTTTTATGCTATGAAACCTTGTGCTGCCTGGAATCTGGCGGCCGCAGAGCAGATGTGCGTATCAGCCGGCCAGTTCGCCTGCGATGGAGTAAATACTGGTATAAAAACCTGCAGCCTGCGCCAGGCTGTAATTTGGATACAAAGAATAAAAATTTTCGGATTTTTGTAACCCGGATCACCAGCACGGCCCAAACTGCTCTAACCCGCTGCATGAAGCGAATCCACGCTGAGCAAAATGTAAATTTATCCCATTTCTATTCGAAATCGGCCTTTTTCAAGCCAAAGTCCATAGAAAATCACGTGAAATTTCGCTTCAGGCCAGTTCATCTCAGTTGTTGCTCGCAACTAACCACACATAAATTATTCGTTCGGAGCTATTTGCAGCAAATAGATACCATCTTCCGACCCGCCGAGCTGCGAAAGCATCAAAATTGCCTGTTTTTCTATGGACCTTGCATCCAAATCAGGCCATTTCGATTAGGAATCGGCAAAAAAAAAATATTTTTCCCGAGCAAAACCGAGCCCAGGCAAGACCACCCCGGGGCGCCTTAGGCGCGCCCCTCTTCCATGCTTGCCTCCTCGTCACTTACAAGGTATACTATAGCTAGACAGCAAACCAATTCTGCCGTCGAAATCATTTCTTTTCGCATACAGAACCCCTGCTGTCAGCACGTTGTTCATGTCTCTAAGTGTATTGTGTAAAAAGGAGGAAATTATGAAAACGAAGATCACAGCATTGATCACCGGGCTCATGCTCTTCGCAGCAATGATCCCATCGGCAGCAATGGCGGCCGAATCTTCTGGGAAGTATGTGGAAATGCTTCCCACAAAAGTTTATCAGGGAAAGGAACATGTCCCCAAAATATCGGGCACGATTTCAGACAGCGACCCGATTCTCTTTGATGGCTATCGCGGCAAAATTTATCAAGTCCCCTTTACCGAAAGCGGATTAATTGATGTGAAGATTGGGAATGTCCGAGGGACAGGATCGCTCAATGTAGCATATGGCAAAAAAGAAAATCTCAGTGACAAATGGGAAGAACAATTAAAAATTGAAAACGGTCTCCGCCATAACCTGCAGCTCAGTTCTGCAAAAGCCGGAGAACAGCTTTATATCGCCATTTGCAGCAAGGCCCCTTCTTTCCAGGTTTCTTTTGATCTGGAAGCGAGGCTCTATCCTGCCGCCGACCGAACAATTCGTTTGAATACGACTGAATATCTGGGGATAACCCCCATTGCTAAATCGCAAACGTACCGGTTCACTGCAAAAGAAACCGGCTATATCAAGGTAAACTACTATACTGGTGAAGAAGACGCAACGTTCGCCCTCTTGGACAACAATAAAAAGCAGATTTCAAAAAATATTGCCAGGTCTTATGATGGCGGCCTGCCATTGTATTTTGGGGTAAAAAAAGGAACGACCTATTATCTCCGCCTCAAAAATGTTCAGGATCAATCCGGCACAGGGCCCTACCGGCTCTATCTTCGTAATACCAAAATTAAGGAAAAAAGCGGCGCCACCAAGAAAAAAAGCGTCTCCATTAAACGAAACAAAAAAATCAAAGGCTATGTCCTGTCTGGCAAAAAAGGCCACGATTGGTACAAGGTCAAAGTCAAAAAATCCGGTAAAGTGAAATTTTATTTAAAGAATTATATGTCTGGCCAATGTTATATCGATCTATATAATAAAAAGGGAAAGAAAGTGAAAAGCCTGCGTCAAAAGACGATAGACGCAGATGGTTATATTGAAAGCAAAACAAAGTACGGGCGTCTATCAAAAGGAACTTATTATATAAAGATCTATACCAAAGACAAACGTGAATCCGGCGCCTATACCCTTAAATGGAAATAAGCCTAAAAAGGATGGAACACGAAGAACTACTTCCGTTTCCATCCTTTTTTCCTCATCTATAACCCGTCAGCATCGCCGTCAGCCAGGAACACATACCCATCATCCCCGACAGCAAACAACTTTTCAAACTCATGGTCCACGAACTTGGGATTTTCCTCTGCCGGTTCTTTTGCGGCGAACTTTACACAAGTGCCGCAGGATGAGCTCAGCGCCCTGGGAACCGGCTGCAGTTTTCCTTTAATGCCCTCTTTTTTCAAAAATCGCTCGTACTGCAGCGCGTCAAAATGGGTATGAAAGGTCACGATATATTCCATATGCACCCCGCCTACTTCTTTAAAGTCAGCTGATAGTCGCCTTCGATTTCTTCAACTATCACCTGATGATTCTGTTTTGCCGCAAATCGCTTTACGTTTTCCAAAGCGGTCCGATTGTCCACAAGAACCACCACTTCATCGTGCTCCTGCGCGATCGCCTTCTTTGTCTTGATTACCGGCTCAGGGCAAGCACAGCCCCTGGCGTCAACATGAATTACCATCCTAAACCTCCTCAATTAAGCCTTCGAAACTTTCTTTAAATTAAATACCGCGATCAATGCCACCACGACCAGCGATAGGATCACAGCTGCCGGACCGTAGGGCGACGGGCCCTCCGCAGACGATGCCAGTCCAAAGTTATGGCAGATGGCAGCGCCGACCAGAAATCCGAAGATCGTTACCACGGAATCGGTATTTCCTTCGCCGGACAAAATCACCTGCCGCAGCGGGCATCCGCCGAGAAGAACCGAACCGAATCCAACCACCACCATGCCCATAAAATTCCAAAGTCCGTCGCTGTGGGCAATGGGCTGGGCTTCAAACCCGACATGGAACGTTCCTGTAATCAGATTCCCGATTATTGCAATCACAATTACACAGATAAAGCCGATCAGCATGGTGGTATCTTTAAAGAGAATGGTATCGCGAATTCCCGCAACCGTGCAAAATCTCGACTTCTGAGCCAAAGCGCCGACGATGAGTCCTGCGATCAGGGAAAGAATGATGGGCGCGTGCATGGAGCCGGGGCCCTCGGTGCTGAAGAACAAGAATGCGGGAGCCGCGTACAGCAAAACCAGCAGTCCGACATTGATCGCCGGGTAGACCGCGCCTTCGCACTTGCTCAGTTTATATGCCCGATTCAGGGAGAAACCCTTGTTCAAACAGAAGATTCCGATCACGATTCCAACAACAAATCCCACCAGACCGACAATGGCGTTCAAATCGCCGCCGCCGATTCTGAGCATCATTCTCAGCGGACACCCTAAAAACACCAGAGCGCCGATCATCACGCAGATTGCCAGCACGAAGCGGATGGCCGGGGATGAGCCTCCTCTCGGCGAAAACTCCTTTCCAATCAAAGACATAATCAAAGCGCCGAATACCAGTCCGATGATTTCCGGCCGGATGTACTGCACCACTTCTGCCCTGTGAAGCCCCACGCTTCCGGCCGTATCCCTCAAAAAGCAGGCAATGCAAAATCCCATATTGCCCGGATTTCCAAAGGAGACCAGCACCACTGCGATCAGTCCTACAAGTCCTCCTGTGATTCCAATTAAAGCTGTTTTTTTCATTTCTACGATTTATCCTCCTATCAATAATTGCTTACAGTTAAAGGATAGCAGTTTTACCATAATTCGTAAAAATGAATCTGTTTATTGGTGGCGGGCCTTGGATAGAAATTTTCGATTGCCGGCAAGCCGCTGGTAAACCTGAAAAAGCTGCCCAGGATCAGCGGCAGCTTTTTTCATTTCACAACAATGCTGTAATCGTGAAGCTCCTCGGCCCAGCCGATGATTTCAGCCGCGCCTTCCAGCTCGCTCACCAGCCTCAGCCCCTCTGTCTCTGGCAGGGAAATGAGCAGACCGCCGGCAGTCTGGGGATCGTACAAAATATCTTCGATTGCCAGAGGAACCCCTTCTTTCACCAGTACCACATCATCTAAATATTCCCGGTTTCGGTATGCACCCGCAGGGATGATTCCTGTCTCGGCCATCTCTTCTGCTTCCGGCAGCAATGGCAGCTTTGTATGATCCAAAGTGATCGTCATCCCGCTTCCATATGCCATCTCAAAGGCATGTCCCAAAAGGCCGAAGCCGGTTACATCTGTGCAGCTGTGAACGCCGTATGGTTTCATCCGCTCAGCGGCAGCTTTGTTCAGCTGGGTCATGGAGGCCACCAATGCCCGATACCCATCTTCCTCCAGCAGCCCGGCCTTAGCGGCCGTCGTTAAAATACCGGTGCCGAGCGCCTTGGTTAAAATCACCACATCCCCGGCCCTGACCTGATTGTTCATCAGAATTTCCGAAGGATGAGCGAATCCAGTTACAGAAAGTCCGTATTTGGGCTCGCTGTCCTGGATCGTATGACCTCCGGTGATCAGCGCGCCGGCTTCCTGTACCTTTTCATAGCCGCCCTGGAGTATGGCCTGGACCACATCCTTGGGCAGATCTTCCGGAAAACAAAAGATATTGAGCGCCAGTTTGGGTTCCCCTCCCATGGCGTATACATCGCTCAATGAATTTACAGCTGCGATTTGCCCGTATTCATAAGGGTCATCCACAACAGGCGGAAAAATATCCACGGTCTGGATTAAAGCCGTGTTTTCATCCATCTTATAAACCGACGCATCGTCGCTCGTATCAAATCCAACCAGCAGATTGGGATCGCTGAATCTGGGCAGATGGCATAAAACTTCTGAAAGGACACCCGGTCCTATCTTGGCGGCTCAACCAGCGTGAGCGGACATGTCGGTCAATTTGACATCGTCGTTCTTCATTGTGATCCCTCCTTTCATAATCAAACGTTTTAGCTGACATCTTCAATCAGACGGGCGGTCCGCATACCACCTTCGTCCTTTGCGCTCAAACGATATAACGCGTGAGGTACTTCCAGGCCCCTGGCCGATTGAACCAACGCCTCTTCATCCACATCCGAAAATCGAATAGCAAAGCCGCAGCTTTTAGAAATCTCCCTGGGAGTGGGAATAATCATGGTTTTAAAATTTTTTTGCATGGTTCTCTCAGTTTCAATGGTATCCGTTGTACAGGAAAAGACCATGGCAAAGAAAGAATCCTCTAAGTTAGCCCTGCTCATGCGAAACACCTTCCAATCATTAACGATATCCCCTTGCGGGCAAATTATGAAATAACGATTGTATTATCAGCTTCATGCATAATTTCAACGTTCGAATACATGTTGGTCACCGTTCCCACTTCTAACGCATCGTTTAATTGATAAAAATCAAGGCATGCTCCGCAGGAAAGGATTTCAACGCCGTCTGCTTCCAGCTGTTTAATCAAATCCAGCACCGGTGAATTCTTGGTCGTCAGATAGACGCCTTTGTTAAGAAACATGATCGTCTCGGGCTTCACATCGGCTTCTGTCAAAGAATAGATGTAGCTCTTCATCAAGTTATGGCCCAGCTCTTCGTCGCCGGCTCCAATAACGTCCGCAGCGATCATGATCGCGATTTTCTTGGTTTCACTCATTCTTATTACCTCTTTTTATCGGGATTAAGTTCTTTTTCCATTATAAGCTTGTCAAACCACTCATTTCAATCGCCCGCATGAGATATAGACTTTTTCTATTCATATCTTCAAAAGCATTCATTTTTACTATCGTTTATACCCATTGATCTTTTCTATGCCGGTCAAAGAATCCATCCGGTTTTGCGATTTCCATTCTGCCCCAATCTTTGCTATGATAAGCGCAAGACAGAAAAAGAATTACTGATCGATACAATGCCAAAAAAACCGACCTCTTAGTCACGGGTCGGTTTTTTATTTTATTTTTGTTCACTAGACCTTTGCTAACCCACTTCGTTCAATCTGCAGCGTATTCCGCGGTACTGGAATTAGATTGCTGAGCCGCCCGCAAGTGTTGGGAAAACTTTTGTGAAAATCCTTAAAATTTACGCAAAGTTGTGGGTTTGCGGGGCCTCAGTTTTAGGAAAATGGAACAATCCTGCTTCAAGTCTAATTTAAGAAGGCTTTGTCGTTGAAAAAAGCGTAAATTTTACATGATTTTTTTCTTTTTTACGCAAGGGACCTCGTTCTCGTAAAAATGAACATTCCCCCCCCCCGCTGTACCGGCCTATTGTTCGTATTTCTTCGACAATCCGTAGAGCACTGCCGTCGCTGCGATATAAAGGGCCGTCATCGCCCGGATTGCCGTGATGATAAAAGTATAGGCATTTTCAGGTCCGTATGCTTCCATATAATATTCCGGCCCCCAGGAACCATCATAAAAAGGGATAAAGAAGCTGCCAATGAGGCCCAACACAGAAAACACCCCGAACAGCTTGGTTATCCGCTTTAAATCTCCGCAGCACATCTTGGTCTTTTCATTGATCTTTTCTTCGCTGTAACCCAAAGTGGCCAGTCCGCCGCTTCGTCTCTTAAAGTAAACGTAAAGGATAGGAATAACAGCCACACCGATAATTCCTCCCAGGAAATAGTCGGCTCCATTGATCATGAGGGCGATGAAAGCAACAACAAATACAGGACTTACGAAGAGCGCCACCCCTTTTGTTCCGAAAGGAAGCTTGAAGGGTCTTGCCAAATCGGGAGCCTTCTTTCTCAGCATAATGCCCGCAATGCAGACCAGCACATAGTCGACCATAAATAACGTTACCGACATGGTGACCACGGTGGAAAAGTCCATGGAACATCCGATAATGGAAATAACCGCGATGGTCAAAATGGCAATATAGGGGACGCCTCTCTTTTTATCTACTTTTGTCAAAATTTTGGGTGCTAGCTTATCTTCCGCTATGGCGTAAAAGTTTCTCGATAAGGAAATCATACAGGAATTGTAGCAGGACAAACATCCGAATATTGCGACGAGCATCATAAAAGAGCCAAAAATCGGACTTGCCAGCGCCGCTACCGTTCCATAGTTCAGGCTGTCAGGACCCCAGTCCTGCCAGTTTCCGATGGCTGATACGCCTGTCATGGTGGGAAGGAGATAAGTAACGGTAATGAGCGGCAGTCCGATCATCAGTGCCTTGGGAACAACGGTCGGATCCTTGCAGTCTCCTGCCAGGGTAGAAACGGATGTATAGCCGGAATACATCCACATCCCTATGGCAAGGGCGCCGGAAATTCCCCAGAACAGGCCTTCCTCTTCATTATAAAAAGGAACGATGGGGTTGGTGTCCCAATTGACAAATCCCACGGCCGTAACAGCCGCAAAAGCGATCAAGATCGTCAGAGAAAGAACCGTGCTTACCCAGCCAACTTCCCTGATTCCCCGGAGGTTGATGGCCGTAAAGAATAATACAATTGCCACTTTTACCATATAGGCCGCGCCCTCGCTCATGGGAATCAGCGTGCTCAGATATCCGACGCTGAGAATAATATAAGAAGCGTTTTCCACATACTGGGCGATGACCCGGCACCATCCTGCGGTAAAGGCCCAGAATTCTCCCAAACCTGCCTGGACCCATTTATAAAACCCGCCGGTAAAGGGCATTGCCGAACCCAGCTCTACTGAGATGAACGCCTGGGGCGTTGCCCAAAAAAGCGCGATCAAAACCAGCAGCAGCAAGGTCATTCCCGGGCCTGCCACCGGTATCATCTCTTCGATGCCAAAGGCGCCTCCGCTGCAGAATGCGTACATCATAAAGACCATGGTGAACAGTTTTACATCCTGCCGTTTGATTTTACTATTATCGATCACGATTCCCTTCTTCTTTTCGTTCATGTTCACACCTCCTGATTGGATTCCACTGGAAATACCGTTTGTTCCGTTATATCGGTCTCAAGCGCTTTAAGGGCCGTCCTGACAATCCGTTCTCGGCTCTTGAATTCTTCTTCCCGGCTGGCGTTGGGATTGCCTGCGGGATGAGGGATGGAAACGCCTGGAACGACCCGGTTGGCGCCCACAGTAATGGAAATAGGGGTGACGGTGCAAATATGCACGATGGGAATTCCTGCCGCGTCAATATGTTTTGCGATCGTTGCTCCGCAACGAGTACAGGTTCCTCAGGTGGAAGTCAGCAGCACACCGTCAACGCCGCCCGCTTTCAGCTCTTCAGCGATTTTGTCGCCGAAGTCGGCCGCCCGGTCAACCTCTGTGCCGTTTCCCACTGTAACATAGGTGTAATCGTAGAGCTTGCCGAACACGCCTTCTTGTTCAAGCTTAACCAGCGCATCCACCGGCAGGATCCGGTTTCCGTCAGCATTGCCGTATACAGGATCGTACCCGCCGTGTACCACCTGGCCTTTTGTGATCCCTTTTCCTCCGTAATCCTCTTCCAGAGAATACATCTTATACTTGGTACAGTTGCAGGCTTCCAGCCGGTCGGGATTGCCTTTGGGCGTCAGGCCGCCGCTGGTCATAACTGCAATGGTAGCCTGCTTCATATCCTGGATGGCCGGACTGGGCGCAAACTTCTCGAACACCGGCATCTCCCGTTCCGTGATGAACGATTTGCCCCCCATTTTGGCCATCAGCATATCAACTGCCCTTTGGGCCGCGTTCTTTTCCATAAATACGTTTCTGCGCAAGCCCCTTTCAAAATAGCCCTCTTCATCGGGCGCGGCAGGCAGCTCTCCGCGGATCAGTTTTTTTGTCAGGCCGCAGATGCTTTCCAGGGCCTCTTTCATCCTCCGGGCGTTGTCGGCTGTGGAGAGAATATAGCCGTATCTCCGATACATTTCGACTCCCGGATTGCCCTTGTACATTCCACTCACTGCCGGGATACCCATCTCGTATGCGATCTTGCAGACGGCCCCGCAGGCGACCCCATATCGGCCCGCGTTGAAAGCCGGACCTGCTATCAAAAGATCAGCATCATACGTTTTCAGGATCTCCTCGATCTGGCGGCTTACCGTCTCCATGTTTTCGTTAAAATAATTATCTCCGCAGATCACGGTCGCTGCAATCCGGCCATCTTCTCCCAGCATGGCTTGCAGCTGTTTTCCTGGGCCAACGGGTTCTGTCCTTACCTCCAACGGATAATAAGCCTCCGCTTCGCCTCCGATTTGCCCATAAAATTGATTGATATAATGTACAACCTTCATCTTCTCACCGCCTTTCTATCAATAAGCCACGCCTTTCACATGGGAGCCGATCAGACTTCCATGGAGGCCGGTTATAACGTACAAGGGGATGCGGATCCTTCCGTCATCTGCGATACAGTTCTCTGGAGCCCCTGACAGCAGTTGAATCTGTTCTTCATATCCGATCACCTTTTCTGCCGGTTCCAGGGTCAGTACTTCATCGTCATTGCCCACGTCGATGACCGCATCGGCCTCTGGGGTTGTATCGGCAAGGGGATCCTCCAGGGCAATGATAAGAACGGTTTTAATACCATGCTTTTCACAGGCTCTACATGTCATCATCAGATCGGCTTCCGGGTTTCCGCCCCCTTCTTCGGGAATGATCACTCCCTCAACGCCGATGGTTCTGGCCAGATTGACAGCCCCGCTGCAGCACCGCTCCTTTTCCTTTAACTCCGGCCTTACCGGAACGACGATCACACCGGCAAAATCCAAATCAACGCCGTGCCTTGCGTACAGCTCCTTTACCAGGGCGTTGTTCTGGTGGCGGTAGGTGGTTTGTTTGTCAGCGGCCACCACACACGTGCCGTTGACAATGGCGCCGTCGAGCAATTCATTGGGATGAAGCAGGGTCGGATGGAGTTTTTTCGCATCGACCCCATAAACATAATTGTCATGGAGCAGCCCCTGGGCAATGGTCATGTACATGATCGCCACTTTGGGCAGTTCTTTGGAAACCGGCGGAAGTTGGTAGACCTCCCGTTTATCTGCAATTCCTTGAAGTCCTGCCTTTGCCAGGTAGTGGGCTGCTTTGAGTCCGGCGACCCGGATCGCGGCTTCATGGTCCGAAGGTTCGATGCCGTCTTGCGGGTCTGCTTTGACAACCACATTGTTCAGCGCGGAAAACGCACAATGCCGGGCTACGGGCCCCCACATATCGATGATGCCTTCCTGAAAACCAACGATTTTCCCGGTAGTCACCACGCTGCATCCCCGCAAAACGATGGTTTTCCCGTCGCCGGCGCCCTCGTAATCCCCCAGGAACCCGGGAAAGCTGCCCCCTTTTCCATCATCCTTGATCCTCGGTTCGATCACATCCTTTACCGGAATAATGCGTACCGATTCACCCGGCCTTGCCAAGTCGATGTCGATGTTCTGCAAGCGAGGGTCCTGCAGATACTTGATCAATTCTTCTTTATTAATATGAAGAACATGATCTTTCACCGATGTTTTGCGATCAAACCGGATATCTTTGATTTCAATCACTTCCAACTCTAATTTCATGCTGTTCATTACAGTTCCTCCTTCCATACCATTAAGAATCGCAATAACCGTGCCATCTTCATAACGTTGAAATTACATGCTTTCAGGTAAAAAGGCACAAAAAAACAATGCAGATTTGATCGATTTCAATCAAATCTGCACTAATCTCTCTAGTCGCCTAATCCGTATTTTCGCAGCTTTCTGTTTAAAGTGGCGATGGATATGCCCAGCGCATCGGCCAGTTCCGCCCGCCGCTTATATCGCATCAGATATTTGGAAATCACCTCTTTTTCGATGCGTTCCACATGTTTTTCCAGCGAGGATTCTGTCAGCTCCTGTTCCTCCGGGGAATTCTCTGCAAAGAATAAAAACTGCAGCTCATCCTCCTTGATAATTTTATTTTTGCTGATGAGCATCAGCCTTTCCACCACATTGGCCAGCTCTCTCACATTGCCCGGCCATCTGTAATTCTGCAGCGCTTCCAGCGCTTCCCTGGAAAACATTTTGTCCGTACCATGCTTGTCATTGAATTTGGAAGCGTATAGATACACCAGCGAAACAATGTCGCTCTTTCGCTGGCGCAGCGGCGGTATTTCAATGGGAAACACGTTTAATCGATAATACAGGTCTTCCCGGAACCGCCCTTCCTTGACTTCTCTCAATAAATCCCGATTGGTGGCCGCGATGATCTGCACATCCACCGGGACGGCTCTGACCCCGCCGACTCTGGTTACGGCACCTTCCTGTATACAGCGCAGCAGTTTGGTTTGAAAAGGGATGGATGTTTCTCCGATTTCATCTAAGAACAAAACACCGCCGTCAGCCAGTTCAAACACGCCTTTCTTTCCCTCTTCCCTCGCTCCGGTAAAAGCCCCCTTTTCATATCCGAACAGCTCCGATTCCAGCAGGTTCTCCGGGATGGCCCCGCAGTTCACATCGACGAAAGGTTTGCCCATCCGTTTGCCGTTGCGGTAGATCAACTTGGCGATCACTTCTTTTCCGGTTCCCGTTTCACCCTGGAGCAAAACTCTGGAATCGTACTCGGCCGCCGTCAGCGCCAGCTCGATCACATCGTGCATCTGGGTGCTTTCTGCAATAATGCCCACATCCCTGGTTGCATTCTTTCGCAAATACATCAGTTCCTGCTCGTATTGCAAATTTTTTGCTCTGCTTTCTTTCAATTCCTGGCGCAAAGCATCCAGCTCGTAAACTTCCCGTTCACAGCACACGACCATTTTTACCTGGCCGTCCTCAAGATGGGGGATGGCGGTGGTCAGGATGTCGGTTTCTTCGTGCTGGACCATACTGACTGGCTTTTTTTCTTTGATGACCCGCAGGGCCAGAGAATCTTCATAAATCCCCTCTTCAATCAGCTGGCGCATATTTTTTCCAATAATCTGTTCTCTGCTCTGGCATCCCAGCGCGCTTTTGTTCAGCTCAACCACCGTACCCGTTCCGTCGGTTATAAAGATGCCGTCATCGATGCATTCGATTACGGCACTTATACACGTTTTCGTTTCATCCGAAAATTTATTGAAATCCATAAAAAGCTCCTTTATAAAGAAGTATCAACTTATTGGTTTCTTGAATTTATCATAGTCTTAAGTATTAGAAAAATCAATATATTTTTGAAGTTCCTAGCAGATTCATCTATGGATCTCCACTTGTATTTTACCGAAACAGCTCATGGGGCATTTTTGCATTTGTTGCACAATTGCACCAAAAATTCATGGCAATTTTCAAACTATTTTATATATCACTATTAATTATTTTACTATTGAAAAAATCAATAATATTAAAATCGTTGAAATCATGGGCTTTTCATTGTTTTATTTCAGAATTTTCTGGAACTGGCACGCAATATGCATATCTTTATTGTGGAGAAGAAGCATGTCGACAGTTCTCTCAATACGCAACGAAAAATGGAGGTGAACGATGAAAGCAATTCGATGTAAGAAGATTTATACGTCCCTTTCGGATGTGTTGGTTGACGGTTATTTGCTGATTGACGGCAATCGAATCAGCGCCCTTATTCCGGCAAAGGATTGGGATGAGGCCATGGCGGATGAAATTCTGGATTATTCCGATGGATTTTTGATGCCTGCCTTCAACGATTATCATGTTCATATGGCTATGGCTGCTATGATGGAATACTTTGGCACCATTCGCCGCACAGCCGCGGAAGAAGATGCGGCGCGCTATTTATATGAACGGAACAAAGACAAGGATCCGGACCAATGGATTCTGGGCGGCGCCTGGGATCATTTCGTCTGGCCGGGACAAAAGCTTCCTACGAAGGAAACTCTGGACCGCTATTTTCCAAAAACGCCCGTGTTTTCTTTGAATAAGGAATGCCACGGCGCATGGCTCAACAGCGAGGCGTTAAGAAGGCTTCATATTGATAAGAACACGCCCGATCCGCCCAATGGGGAATATGTGAAAGACGAAAATGGTGAGCTGACCGGATATGTTCATGAGCTTGCCGTTGCTCCTTTATTAAAGATCATCTTTGATCAAATTTCTGACGAAAAGATCGCGGATTTTACCAGGTCCTTTGCAAAAATGGCCAACAGTCTGGGAATCACTTCAGTAGGCGATCTGCCTCTCCACGGTATTATCCGAGAAGGAGCTTACCGCATCCTTCAGCAGTCGGGGGATTTGCCCGTCCGCATCAACTTTTCCGCAGCCATGATGGAATCCAACGAAAAAATCAAGGCACTGGAACAGGAATTCACCGGACCGCTGGTTACCTTCAACGGAGTGAAGGAGTTCCTGGACGGTACTCCTATGGGCTACACCGGTTTTCTGGCAGCGCCTTATGAGGATAAACCGGGGTTTGTCAGCAAGCCGCTGGTTCCCAGAGATCAGTTCATCGCAAGAGTCACGGAGCTGGACGAGATGAATGTCAAATGCCGGGTTCATTGCTGCGGCGACGGAGCGGTCCATCTTGCCCTGGATGCCTTTGAAGAGGCCGGCAAAGCCAACGGTTTTCGGGATATGCGCCATGCCATCGAGCATATTGAAATGATCGTTCCGGAGGATATTCCCAGGTTCAAGGAACTGGGAGTGGTCGCGTCCGTTCAGCCTGAACACTCCCCTCGCACCCACTACAGCACCCATCCCTTCCACCATTTGATCGGTGAGGAACGGATGAAGTATATGTGGGCATTTAAATCCATTTTGGATACCGGTGCCCATATGGCATTTGGAACTGATTATCCGGTTGTGGATTTTACCCCATTTAGAGGCTTATTCCGCTGCGTGAACCGGCTTACCAATCAGCTGGAACCCCAAGGCGGCTACAACCCCTGGGAAAAGTTATCCCTTCATGAAGCTCTCAGAAACTACACCCTGGGATCCGCATACGCATGCGGTAAAGAGAATGAGCTGGGTACCCTTGAACCGGGTAAACTGGCCGACGTGGTTGTTCTGGGCAAAGATCCGTTCCAAATCATTTCTGACCGGGATCAAATGTTTGCCATGCCGGTGATGATGACCATGATGGACGGCAATATCGTATATGAAGCATAATTATTATAAGGAGAATTTCTATGAGTGGAAACAAAGTATCATTGGGAGGAATTTTAACGGTCGCCGGCACTTATATCGCCTTTGCCATCGGCTCAGGATTTGCTACGGGACAAGAGGTTCTGCAATATTTCACATCATACGGCGTCAGCGCGTTCGCAGCTCTGATCGCATATTTTATCATCGGTTCATGGATGGACACCGAATTCATTACAACCGGATACAGAGAACAGTTTGAAACAAAAGACGGTGTTTATAAGTACTACTGCGGCAAATATATCGGTACCTTTTACGACTATTTTACAAACCTGTTTGTCTATATGTCGTTCATCGTCATGTGTTCCGGCGCCGGCGCTACCCTGAATCAGCACTATGGGCTTCCGACCTGGGTCGGCGTTGTCATACTGGCCGTTGCCGGAGGTTTGACCGTTACCCTTGGACTCAATCGAATCGCAGATATCATCGGCAAAATCGGACCGGCCTTGATCGTAATCACCATCTTAATCTGTATTCCCAATATCTTTATGGGCGATCTGTCCATTAAAGAAGGTATGGCCCTTACGGCGGATTTGGATCTGGTCAAACCGGCCGATTCCTGGTACATGTCCGTATTCAATTATTTGGGCTTCGGCATCCTGTGGATGGTAGCATTTCTGCCAGCTTACGGCAAGACGCTGAAAAGCTTCAAGCAGGCCGCTTACGGCCAGATTTTAGGCGTGGCCTTGTTCACAGTAACGGCTCTCATCGTGGTGCTGGCCATGTTTGCCAATATGGAATCCATGGAAGGTTCCCAGATTCCAATCCTCACGCTGGCCGCCAACCTGAGTCCCGCGCTGGGCGCTGTCTTCGCAATCATTATCATGTTCGGTATCTATTCATCGGCCGTGCCCCTTCTCTACAGTCCGGCAACCAGATTCGTAGACGAAAAGACGACCAAAGGCAAGCTTGTCATTGTCGTTCTGGCTCTGCTGGGCGCTGCGGTGGCGCTGCTGCTGCCGTTCAATAAATTGCTCAATATCATCTATGTCATCAACGGTTATGTGGGAATCATTTTCATTCTCCTGGTGGCCGTCAAGGTTGTTCTTCGGATCGCTAAGAAGAACTCCAAGAAAACAGCAGCTTAGATACTCTTTTGACATATACCTTCTTAAAGGAGGAACGGGCTATCAAAAATGCGATAGCCCGTCCTCTTTTTTTGTACTGTTTTCTTGTTGCAGTGCCTTCCCTGCCCCTATTTAAATCCATCTTCCACAAAGGATTTAAACAGATTCACTGTAGGTGTACCTGTTATTTTCTTATTATAGGTAAGATAAAACTTTCTTTTTACCCCCAGATTGTCAATCTCTATGACATGGAAGAAGTCTTTGTCTTCTTTTTCCACCGCGCATTTAGAAATGATCGCTGCCCCCATTCCGCTTTTCACGAATCGTTTCAGCATGGCATTGTTATTCACCGTCACCACCACATTGAGCTCGTCCAGTTGTATCCCATCGCGCACCAAGATGGCCTCCAATAATTTTCTTGTGCCTGAGCCCTGTTCTCTGAAAATCAGCGGATAGTCTGCGATCTCAGACACCTTAATCGGCTCTTTGATCAGCCCCTCGTATTGTTTATCTTTTGGGGCGATGACCACCAGTTCGTCTTCAAATAGTGGGATATAGGCCAGACCGTAGCTGCCTTTTACTCCTGTAAAACCGATTTCGGCCTTGTTTTCCAGCATGTTCTCCAGAACCTGTTTGCTGTCGTACTGTTCAATTTGAAATTTAACGTTGGGATAGAGATCGCTGAAGGATTTGATCAGTTTGGGCAAGATGTATTCTGCAGGAAAATTAGACGCATGAATTCGGATTAATCCGTTAATATTTTTTTGAAAACCTTTTATGGAGTAAGTGGCGGTCTCTCTCAGATTGATCATGTTGATGGCATAATCGTAAAACAACTGGCCTTCTGGTGTGGGCCTGGCTTCCCGATGGGTCCGGTCGATCAGCTTGACTCCCATTTCTTTCTCCAGAGCGTTGACGTGCGCGCTTATGGTCGGCTGCTTCACATTGCTAATATAGGCGGCTTTTGAAAAGCTCTTTTGCTTTACGACATTGACGTAAGCTTCGATTTGTCTGAAATCCATGTTTCTCCCCTTTTCCCTTAAAATGGCGGTTTGTGTTTTCATGCTACCACGATTTACCAATTAATTCAATATTGGATTTTCAAAGAATTTTGTATACATAGCAAGATCCGGCGGACCGCGTGTCCATGGATGCGGCCGGCCTGTTTTTCCATTCCCGGCATCATTCCCCCATCGTTGCCATACGGCAACGACGTTGCCGTATGGCAACAAAAACAGGACCGTCACAGCGGCCCATCCTATCTAACCATTGAAATTTCAACAGCTTATTTTTATAAAATGTTGGCACCATATATGCGTATATTATAAGCAGTACACAACGAACCGATAAATGATTAATAAGGAGGACACGATTATGGCAAAAGTAGAAGCTGAAAAAAGGGCTTTATTAAGTGAAGTAAAGAAGGGCAGAGATGTAACGGAATTAAAATTCAGAATGTCGATCAACGGCGAGGATATGCATTATCCGGGAGAAATGATCTCAGGATGCAAATTGATGGAAAAGTGCATTGACTGTGTTACCGAGCTGAGCAATATCCGGGATGACGGGGACGGCGGCCTATTCGTCCACACGGAAGCAAACATTTTAAAGCCGGTTCACATGCTGGACGCCGTAGAAGTGATTGTATGGCTTGTCAAGCACGGCAGCAGATCCAGAATATATGGGTATGAAATGTACAAAACCTCTGAATACGACCAGAAAACCGATCGTTCAGAAGTATTCGACGAACCTGTTTTAGTGGTGAAGGGAGATACAACCTTTGTAGTAGACGAGGCATAGATAGATTTGTTCCCAATGCCAATTGTTCAGACGGCTATCACCCTGCCTCTGAATACCATCGCCCAAGCCCCAGCGCGGGGCTTGGGTTTTTGTGATAATAAACGGGGGCTGCCCACTGAGCTGGCATGCTTTTTGGTTTACCGTAACTTCATTTCCTGAGGACCAGCCCAAGCCTTCATCTCAATCTCTCAAACGCCTCCATATCCACATCTTCTCCTGCCTCCCTGGCCTTGAGCGCGGCCAAAACCTGATCATAAACCGCTCTCGTAACCGGATATTTCACAATCATCAAAATGGATATTCCCATGAAAACAGCCGGCAGGACCGTAAAGGAAAGATGGGTACAGAGCAATGCCGTATCCGCTTGTACCCCCACTTCTCCGTCAAAGCCCGCGGCGCTGAGCATAATGCCTAAAAGCTGCACACCGACGGCGTTTGCCAGAGACTCGGAAAGGGACTGCAGCGAAATCACTAGCCCGGTCCGCTTCTTATTGTAAATCAGTTCGTCCACTTCGGAAACATCATAGATCATCGAGGGAATCAGCTGCCAGTAACAAATATTTCCGATGGAATACAGAAAGGAATACAAGAAAATACCCGCCATGGAATGAATGCCCATAACCCCATATAGCAGCATCATCACGGTACTGATACTCATTCCGTAAAGAAACAGAGATCGTTTATCCCATCGATTGCTTAGTTTTATGATCAGCGGCAAAAAGACCAGGGGCGAGAAGGTAAGGAATGCAAGGACCGCAGTAATTTGTCCCGGTGAGAATTTCATGTTATAGGTTAGGAAATACATTCTGTCCGCGGAGAAAATGGCGTAAGCGATCAGATAAAAGACACTGGCGCCTAGGATGCACAAAACCGTTTTGCTTTTCATGATTTCCCAATAGCTGCCGAGCATGTCTTTGAAAGCCCGAACCAGGGACTTCATACTGGTTCTGGCTTTGTGCGCCGCTTCTTTCCCTGCTGTTTGATAATTCCGCTCAAATTGATCTTTGATGCCGACAGCGGCGATAAAAATGGATGCTCCTGCGCACACGCCGCAGAAAACAGCCGTGATCTGCCAGCTGGCGCCTAAAGAGAAGCCTTGGCTGCCAAGCCAGTCCACGATCAGGTTGGGCAGGATCATGCCAATGGTCACTCCCGCCATGTTGAAGAAATAGACGTATCCCCGCAGCACGGTTCTTTCATTATAGTCCTGAGTCAGCTCAGCGCCCCAGGCCAAATAAGGCACAAAGAAAACAGAAAAAAACGTCCAAAAAATAACCATCATGGCCCCATAGTACAAAATCTTAACGGTCATGCCCATATTAAAATTGGCAAAAAAGAGGCAGGTTATGATTGTCAGCGGGAAGGCCGCGGCCAGAAGAAAGGGTTTCCTTTTCCCATATTTTGTCGCAGTGTTATCGGAAACATAGCCGATGACCGCCCCGGCGATCGTCTCGCATATGGAGCCCAGCGCCACAATGGTTCCCCCGACCGCCGGATCGACGCCCGCCACGGTCGTCAGAAAAAACAGGGCAAAGGTCCCCATAAAGTTATATAATGCCGAGTCTCCGATTCCGGCGATTCCATATAAGATCTTTGTACTGGTTTTTAATTTATCCATAAGCCTTCCGTTACTCAACGTTCATATTCTTTCAGCTTTTTTGATATGGTGGATTTATTGACCTGAAGAGCCCTGGCCGCAGCGCTGATACTGCCGCATTCATCCACGGTTTTCATGATGATCTCCCGCTCATATTCCTTCAGCAGGGCGCCCAGAGATTGATTTCTTGCCCCAGGTCCCATATTGTCGCCGGCGCCGGCATTGTCGTTCAAACACATGCTCACTTGGAATCTGGTGATCTGATCGCCGGAACCGCTGACAGCCATTCGCTCGATGACATTTCTCAGCTCGCGGACGTTTCCCGGCCAATAATAGGCCTCCAATTCCTTGATGGCATCATCGCAGATCACCTTGTTCATCTTATACTGCTCATTAAACATCTTGATAAAATAATTGGCCATGGGAGCGATATCCTCGATCCGCTGCCTCAGCGGCGGAATATGGATCGGCACCACGAACAGCCGGTAATACAAATCGCTTCGGAAAGCGCCCCTCTCCATTTCCTTTTTCAAATTTTTATTGGTAGCGGCGATAAAACGGATATCCACCGGAATGACCTTTTCGCCGCCGATCTTCCGCACTTCCCGCTCCTGAATGACCCGCAGCAGCTTGGACTGCATCTGCAGCGGCAAATCGCCGATTTCATCCAAAAACAAGGTCCCGCCGTTGGCCAATTCAAAGAGGCCGATCTTACCGTTCACATTGGCGCCAGTAAATGTCCCCTTTTCATATCCGAAGAATTCCGACTCGATTAAGGATTCGGGAATCGCCGCGCAGTTAACCTTGATAAAAGGCGCGTCGGCCCTGGCGCTGTTTTTCTGAATCAAATTGGCCATCACTTCTTTACCGGTCCCCGACTCCCCGGTGATAATCACAGTTGCGTCGGTTTTTCCCGTTTTCGCGGCCATGTCTTTAATGCGGATCATGTTAACGTTATAGGTGACCAGTTCCTCGCTGCCATTGTTTTCCGTGTTGTTCTGGCCCAAAAACTTTAAAAGCTCATCTCGGTATTTCCTGGTGATATTCTTCTGATTTTCCAGCAGTCCCTTCAGGCGCATCACCTCTGTGATATCCAGTTCAACGCATACGATCAAATCCAGCTCATCTCCGTCAAAGAGCGGAACGCTGGTAGCCATCGAATGATTGCCTTCCCCCTCTTCCTGCACGATGCTCTCTTCATGGCCGCTTTCGATCGCTTTCAATACGGAGGATTCATATAAAATATATCCTGACTCCAGTAATTCGGTCGTATATCGTCCCAAAATTTCTTCACGGCCCAATCCTCCCGTGCTGATTGAAGAATTATTAACCATAATCACCCTTCCTTCGGCATCGGTAATCCAAATGCCGACCGTCATACAATTAATAAAATCCATCAGCCAATCATAGTTTTCTTTTAGAAACTGAATATATTTCATCTTCATACCTCTTCCGCAAAGACTATTTGTCAGACCATTATATCATATTAAGCAGAGCATTTATTGTTATAATAAATACTCTGCTTGCAGTATATTGCATTCGTTTATATGCACCAATTAATGCTCTTCGGGAACGCTGACGATTTCTTCATCCACGTAGTTTTGAATCTCTTGCTCGCTGTATCCCAGGGAGGTCAAAATATCATAGGTGCTTTCGCCCAGTTTGGGAGACGATTTTTTTACGAAGCAAGGCGTCTTGCTGAACTTGATCGGATGGCCAAAGGCTTTGTATTTGCCGATGTTGGCATCGTCGATTTCAATGACCATCTCCCTGGCCAGCGTCTGGGGATGCTCCATCGTCCTCAGGGGAACCAGAATCGGCGCCGCAGGAATCTTGTATTTTGCCAGCTGATCCAGTACCCATCCCTGTTTTTGATTGTTCATAAAATCAACCATGATTTGGGTAAAAGCGTCAAAATGTTCACATCTCAGATCATTGGTACAGAACCGCTCATCATCGATCAATTCCGCCATTCCCATTGCTTCGCAAAAATCCGGCCACATGGATTCCTCCGTGATGCCCACCGCCACAGAGCCGTCCTCGCATTTGTAAACATCGTAAGGCACGATCTCCCGCGGCTTGGCATTGCCCGACCGGCTGATTTCCTCTCCTGTCAGGCTGTAGGCCAAAACCGCATCCTCTATGGTGGCAAACATGGTATCGAACATGGCCACGTCGATTCTTCTGCCCTTGCCGGTTCGCTTTTTATCGTAACAAGCCAGCGCGATTCCCAGCAGCATGGTCAGGCCGGTATAGCTATCTCCCACCGAAGTTCCGGAACGCATCGGCTCTCCATCGGGATATCCGGTCATTTCCATAAATCCGCACATGCACTCGATCACATTGTCATATGCGGTATTCTTGCGCAAAGGCCCCGTCTGCCCAAAACCGGTGATGGACGCGAATATGATCTCCGGGTTGATTTCCTTTGCCACTTCATATCCGATCCCCAATTTGTCCATGGTGCCGTACTTGAAGTTTTCCAGGACCACGTCTACCTGGGCAAACAATTTTTTGATGATTTCCTTGCCCTCCGGCTCTCCCAAATCCACGGCCAGACACTCCTTATTCCGATTGTAAAGGGCAAAATACCCGCTCTCTCCGTCTTCCGTATAAGGGGTCCAGTACCTGGATTGTTCTCCGTCCACCGCCCGCTCCACTTTAATGACCCGCGCTCCGTTATCGGCTAAATTCAACGCGCAGTAGGGTCCGCTGTACGCCTGTGTAAAATCCAGCACCGTTATTCCGTCAAAAGGTCTCATGATCTGTCCCCTCCTTTGCACATGATGACACCATCTATTTCCATGGTTTCAATTTCGCTGTCCGTATATCCTGCCTGCTGAAGGAATGACTTGGTGTCCTCTCCCAGTAAAGGCGCTGAACCGATATCCGTATCATCGATTCCCGAAAGCTTGATGGGAACTCCCGGCATCTTGACCGCCCCCAGAGTTTTGTCCTCAACCTGGAGCACCATATTTCTGATTTGCAGCTGGTCGTTTTCAAATGCTTCGGGAACGGTGAAGCCCGGCCCGCTGGGGATGTTATACGGCCTGAGCATGTCTTCGATTTCCCACTTTGTCATGGTTTCAAACTTGCTTGCGATCCTCTCTCTCAGTCCGTTTTTGCCGTAGTAATGTTCCCCGCGCAGTTCGTTGGTGGAAAATCTGGGGTCATCCTTTATATCATCAAATCCCATGGCGTCGCAGAATTTTTTCCACTGGGAATTGGTTGATACGGCGGTGGATAAAATCCCGTCCTTGACTTCGAAGGTATCGTAAGGCGCGATGGCTCTCGATCCGTTTCCTTCCCGGTGCTCCGTAACCCCGTCCATGTAAGCTTCGGCGACACAGTCCTCCAGGGCGGTGAACATGCAGTCGGAGGAAGCCACATCGATTTGCTGTCCCTCACCCATCTCCATCCTCGCCATGAGCG
Source organism: Hominibacterium faecale (assembly GCF_020734085.1). Taxonomy (NCBI): domain Bacteria; kingdom Bacillati; phylum Bacillota; class Clostridia; order Peptostreptococcales; family Anaerovoracaceae; genus Hominibacterium; species Hominibacterium faecale. The sequence goes on along the minus strand of NZ_JAJAGH010000001.1, from coordinate 538,976 downwards.
CCGCCACGATGGAGAAGGCAAAGAATACGCCGCCGAACTGGTCGGCTATGCGCGAACCGTGGGCAGTCGGGTCTCCGTCGGGTGAACCGGTGGTCTCCATCAGTCCGCAGATGGCTTCCGACGCCAGATCGCATCCGGCCGTATTGCTCAGCGGCCCTGTTTTTCCGAATCCGGTGTGGGACGCATAGATGATATTGGGATTTACGTTACATGCGTCCTGGTAGCCGATCCCGCACGCCTCCATTTCGCCTGCGGGAAATCCGTCGCAGACCACATCGGCTTTTTCAATCAGCCGCAGGATCATTTCCTGCCCCTGTGGCGAGCGGCGGTCGATGCAGATGCTCTTTTTTCCCCGGTTCATATATGCGTGGTAGGCGCTTCCCTTTTCGTTCTTTGGGAAACTGCTCCGCAGCACATCTCCTCCTTTTTTATGATCTTCGATCTTGATTACTTCGGCTCCAAAATCGGCCAGAAGCATGGTCCCATAACTGCCCGTGTGGCCCTGAGTAAAATCAATGATTCTGATTCCATCTAATATTTTCGTCATATGTATTGCTCCTTTCTAGCGCTGCTGCAGCTTTTCCGCCAGGCAGTCGATCATTTCGCCCGCATCCAGCGCAGCTATGTAATCAGAAGCCATGAATACTTCCGCGTCTTTGTCATTGTTGATACTGATGATGATGTCCGCGTCCTTGATGCCGCAAAGATGGTGGGCCGCTCCGGATATGCCAAACCCGATATAGACCTTCGGCCTTACGGTTTTACCGCTGGTTCCGATCATTTGGTATTCATCCGGTCCCCAGCCCATATCGACCACAGGCCTTGTGCAGCCTGCCCCGCCTCCCGTCCTTTGCGCCAGGTCCTCTAGCTTTTTCCAGTTTTCAGCAGAACCGATACCGAATCCGCCGCAGAAGATGAGCCTGGCTTTTTCAATGGAGCTTTGCTGGTTGTGAATTTCTTTTATATCTGTAATGCGTACAGAACAGCGGTCCTCAGGAACGCACGTGCAAAGGATATCCCGGTACGCAGCCGTATCCTTTTCCGTATAGGGAAATACGCCCGGTTTTACCGTTGCAATGGCAGGACGGCTGCCCGGTATGAAAATCTCCCCTATGACCTTGCCGCTGAAAGCCGGTACCATATATGCGATCCGGCCCTGCCCATTGATGACGATATTCGCACAGTGAGCCGCTACGCCAGTGTTCAGCCGGATACCCAGAGAAGGCGCCGCTTCCTCGCCCAAAGGCGTGGCTGGGATGACAAGCAGATCGGGCTTTTCTTCCTTTATAACCGGTTCTATGGACAAAACCGCCTGCTGCGGGTTCTCGCAGGGGCAGCAGAGTCTTATGAATTCCACCGTTTCCCCCAAAAGCAGCTTTTGCAGGTGGGCCATGTTCTGCCAGAAGGCCGGATGTGGCTGATCCGCTGGACCCTGATCGTATACCATTACTTTTTTAATATCGCTTTTTTTCATTCCAACACACCCGCCTTTTTCATGATTTTTACAATCTCTTCGGCTGCTTTATCTGCTTCGCTTCCCAAGCTGACAGCGGCCCTCCTCAGATCGGGAGTAATCAGCTCGCCCGGCTGAGTGGGCGAGCCTGTCAAACCAATCTTTTTTTCATCTAAGCAAAGATCGTCATTGTTCCATATGGTCAGCGGCTTTTTCTTCGCTTTAATAATGCCCATGGCATTGATCAGCCTCGGCCGGTTGATCTCCGAACTGACTGCGATCACACACGGTCCGTCAATCTGAAAAACGGCTTCGCCCTGATCGATTTTTTTCCATGCCCGCAGGTTCTTTGCGGTTTCATCTTGCAGCTCCAGTTTGCTGACCTTACATAAATGGGGCAGATTGAGCCACTCCGCGGTTTGCGCCGGAACATGGGCGGTAGCCCCGTCAGCGCTTTCGTTGCCTGCCAGCACCAGATCAAAGGCAAAGTCTTTTTCCGGGTCCATTTCCAGGGAAATCTTTTTGATCGCTTGTGCCAGCACATAGGATGTGGCGTATGTATCCGCGCCTCCAAAGGCTTTGTCCGATACCAGATAGGCGCAGTCGGCGCCCATTGCCAGAGCTTCCATTAATTTGTCCTTGCTGAATTGGGGCGCCATGGTGAGAACCGCCACCTTGCCGCCTAGAGAGTCCCGCAGAGTGATGGCTTCCTCCAGGGCATGTTTGTCCGATGGATTGATGACCGTGGGGATCCCTTCTCTCACAAGCCGTTTGGTTTTTTCGTCAAGTTTTAATTGCCCGTACTTTTCCGGATCTGGCACCGGTTTTATGCAAACTAAAATATTCATGTGATTCTCCTAGAATTTCTTTAAGGTGTCTCCCGCAATGATGATTTTCTGAATTTCACTTGTTCCGCCTGAGGAAATGCAGGCCATGGCGTCTCTCAAATATCTTCCTGCTGCATATTCGTTGACAACGCCGTATCCGCCCATGAGCTCGATGGTTCTTCTGGCTGCCTCCGCTGCTTTATCGGTGGCAAAATATTTGGCCATGCCAAATTCAATGGTTGCCGGTTTTCCTTCATCCTTTACCGCCGCCGCTCTGTAGAGCATCAATCTGGCAGCTTCGTAGGCCACTCTGTTTTCGGCAACATGGAACTGGATTGCCTGCAGCTTGGCGATGGGCTTGCCGTAAACGATCCGCTCATTGGCAAATTTTACACCGTCTTCCAGACAAGCTCTTAATAAACCAACTGCAATGGCTGTCATGCTGGCTCTTCCCACTTCTCCGATTTCTTTCATGGCAATGGGCGTTCCCTTGCCCACATCTCCAATGAGGTTTCCTTCCGGCACTTTCACGTTGTTCATAATCAGCTCGCCGGTCACCGACCCCCGGAGGCCCAATTTGTTTTCATGTCTGCCCGGCGCAAAGCCTTCCGTGCCCTTATCAATGGCAATGGCAGAAAAGGTGGCCCGGCCTCTGTCATCTTCCCCGGTCTTACAGGTAATGACGGTTGTATCGGCAATGTGAGAGTTGGTTATGAAGCATTTTCTTCCGTTTACCACCCACTGGCCATCCGCCAGCTGGGCCGTGGTTTTCTGCCCGGCCACGTCCGATCCGCCTCCCGGCTCCGTTACCGCAAGCCCGCAGATCTTTGTGCCTGCGCACATCTCCGGAAGATAAGCTTGTTTCTGATCCTCCGTGCCAAAGTCGAGGATTGCCGCCATTCCCAGCTGATGGGTAAAGACCATCATCGCCAGGCCCGCTGAGTATCTGGCGATCTCTTCCAGAGCCATTACCCGCTCAGTGTGGCCCAGGCCGACTCCGCCGTAGGCTTCGGGAACGAAGACCCCCAGGATCCCCATTTCACCCATCTTGGGCATCAGTTCCACTGGTGTGTAATCTTCTTCATCCCACTTGGCCGCATTGGGTGCCACTTCTTCCTTAACAAATTCTACAAATGCCGTTCTCAACAGGTTTTGTTCTTCTGTAAATTCAAATTTCATGTTACTCCTCCTTTATTCGTCAACAAGTTAGCTGCTTATCTTTGCATCCTTATCCAGCTTTTGGGGGTTGCTCCTGGGATCGATCTTGGCAGCTACGATTTCCAGCACGACCGTCGCAGCCAGATACAGGATGGATAACCACTTCATGGTCGTGTAAATCCAGTGGATAATCTCCTCGCCTGTGCTTCCCATAAACTTCAAGTAGCCATAAGTGTCCAGGTAGTAGGACTCCCAGTCAACCTCGTAAAAGCCGAACCACCACATGGATCCGATCAGGCCGATAACTCCGAAGATTGCCAGGATGATTGCGATTCTATGCAGGTCGCCTACTGCCAGCTTGGTCCTTGGGTTTATCGGATATTTTACCGGATCGATCTTATAAAGCCCTCCATACATCCGTTTCCAGATCACATATAAGATGGGGGACGACATTAATCCGACCATTCCTCCCAGGAAGTAATCCGCACCGTTTAAGAACAGCGCCGCTACTGCGATGAGGATTCCCGGAGCCACTAAAATCTTTACAAAGGTGTCTCCGCCCGGAATGCGGAAGGGTCTTGGCATATCCGGCTCTGTCCGTCTCAGTCTTGCTGTTGAGATGAATACCAGCACATAGTCGACCATCAATAAGGTTACGTCGATGGTTACCAGCACGGAAAAGTCAAAATTGCACAGACAAAAGGCAACGACGGATAAGGAAAGAACGCCAATGTACGGGATCCGTCTATTCTTGCTCAGCTTCATTAAAGCTTTTGGAGCCAGGTTATCAACGGCCATTCCAAAGAATCCTCTTGATACGGAAATGATCTGGGTGTTGAAAATCGCAAGGTTTGAGAAAACTGCAGCGATTACGAAAACCGGAAGCCCCCAAGATCCTGCCAGCGCGAGAACGTGGCCGAAGGAAATTCCGCCTTCAAAGGTCCAATCCTGCCAGTGTCCCACAGAAGCAAGCCCTGCGATGGTAGGCAGTATATAGGATAATGCGATAATCGGCATTACGATCATCAGCCCTCTTGGAATAACGCTCTTGTCTTTACATTCTGTGGACAGTGTTGACATGGAAGTGTAACCGGAATACATCCACATGCCGGTGGCAAGGCAGGCGCCGATGGAACCTACCAGCGAATAGTCGTCACTGTTGTAAAGCGGCTCAACAGGGTTATAGTTCCAGTTGCAGAACCCGATTACCGTCACAGCGGCGAAAACGATGAATATGATTACTGAAAAAATCGTGCTGATCATACCCACTTCTTTGATACCCAATAGATTGATTACGGTAAATACGGCAATAAGTGCTGTCATTAAGATAAACTTGCCTGTATCGGTCATGCTGGGGATCAGCATTTGGGTATAGGATCCGGCAAGCACGATGTAGAGGGTATTATCCACATAGCAGGATAAGGTTCTGCACCAGCAGCCCTGGAATCCCCAGAATTCTCCCAGACCTCTCTGGATCCATTTGTAAAATCCGCCGACATCGGTAATGGCCGAACCAAGCTCCGCCGAACAAAGAGCCTGCGGCGCTGCCCATATAAACGGCAGTACACATAATACGATAATCGTAATTCCCGGGCCTGCGTCCGGTATCATTTCTTCGATACCAAAAGCACCGGCGGCTACCAAACAGTACATCATCATAACAGCTGCGCGCAGGGTTACGGGATGTTCTTTTAGCCCGCCTGTTTGTTGATTACTCATAATTACTACTCCTTTCGTTTAAGAAACTGTACTATATCCACCATTCCATTCCGGCGCCGCAAGGTTGAATACAGTGGAAGATTTGACTGACTATATATAGTCGCAAGTCTCATACCACATGGCCAGATAAGCGTTTCTTTTTTGCAACCCCCTATTTTCAAGCGCCCTCACCGTCGCAACATTCAGTATTTTTTCAATTTTCCGATTTAATCGTTGCCATATGGCAACGCAGGGTTGCCGCAGGGCAACGATTCGTTGTCTAAAAGCAACTGAAAAAAGGGGCTGATCGCATTGATCAGCCCCTTTTTTCGCAAAGTTATGGGGTTGCGGGGGCGGAAGGAGAAGGCCCCATAAAAGGATTTCGCCAGATCGGAAAATTTTGCTGAAGCTTTTCGCTTTTTACGCAAAGTTGTGGGTTTGCGGGGCTGGATCACATCAACTTGCGGCCCGCGCGGCCTCATTGCGAATTTGAAGGTGCTTGGCTGTTGGAAACTGCGTAAAAAGTGAAATTTCGCTTCACTTTTTTCCCAGATCCCCACATCCTATCTGCAAGCCGTAGCCGTTTCGGTTTCCGGTAAACTTCTGTAGAAATCGGCATTCTTTTCGCAAAGTTATGGGTTTGCGGGGTCGGATCGCGGTAACTTGCGGCCCGCGCGGCCTCATCGCGAATTTGAAGGTGCCTGGCCGTTGGAAACTGCGTAAATAATTTAAATTTCGTTTATTTTTTTCCGAAAATCTGTGGCGCCTGAAATGCGAAAAAAGAAGGGATTTACCGGACGCGCTCCAGAAAGGAGGGTCTCTATCGAAAAATGCAGAATTTATAAGAATTCAGACACTTTAAAGGCCGTCTGCACGGAAGTGCCAGACGGCCTTTAGGAGAACTATCAAAATTTAAATTTCAATCTATTTTACCGGAAATACGGTCTGCTCCGTTATCTCCGTTTCCAGCGCTCTCAGCGCGGTTTCCATCATCTTCTTCCGATAAGCTTTCTCTTCTTCCGGAGGCAGATCCGGCCTTCCCACCGGATGGGGGATAGATACGCCGGGAACGACCCGGTTTGCTCCCACTGAGATGGAAATGGGTGTTACTGTACATACGTGCACAATGGGGATTCCCGCAGCGTCAATATGCTTTACGATCGTTGCGCCGCAACGAGTACAGGTCCCTCAGGTGGAGGTTAAGATCGCGCCCTGAATCTCTTCACGCTTTAATTCCTCGGCGATGGCATCGCCGAATTGGGCTGCCTGGTCCGTGCCCATGCCGTTGCCCACAGTCACATACGTGAAATCACACAGTTCGCCGATCCGGCCTTCCTTCTCCAGCTCCGCCAGCATATCCACTGGCAGGATTCGGTTTCCGTCCTCATCCCCATAAACGGGGTCATATCCGCCGTGGACCACCTTACCTTTGGTAGCGCCTTTGCCGCCGTAGCTCTCTTCATAGCTGTATCGTTTGAATTTCGTACAGTTGCACGCTTCCAGATGATCCGGATTGCCAAGAGGCACCATGCCCCCGGAAGTCATGACGATGATTTTCGCCTTGCTCATATCCTTGATGGCTGGGCTTGGTACCACCTTTTCAAAGATGGGCATGGGCAGCTCGGTTTGATATTCTTCGCCTTTGATCTTCTTGAGCAGCATGTCCAGACAGCGCTCAGCTCCCGTCTTTTCTTCAAAGTAGTTCTTGCGGATTCCTCTCTGCACATAGCCTTCCTCTTCCGGCCCTTTGATTTCCGCACCGGAGTCGATCTTCTTTACAAAATCGCGGATGGCCGCCAGAGCATCCTTCATGTTTCTGGCAGAATTGCCTGTGGGCAGGATATAAGCATATTTCCGAAACAGCTCCATCCCCGGATTCTCCTCATACATACCGGATACGGCGTTGAGTCCCAGCTCTTCGCAGGCGATTTTGCAGACTTCGCCGCAGGCCATTCCATATCTTCCGGCGTTAAAGGCCGGGCCCGCGATCAGCAAATCCGTCTCTTCTTCCTTTAATATTTTAACGATATCATCCTTCAGCGCCTGAGCGTTTTCCACAAAATAATTATCGCCGCAGACGATTGTGGCTGTAATCCGGATGTCCTCACCCAGCAGATTCTGGAGCGCCAGACCGGGACCAAAAGGCCCTTTTCTCACTTCCAGAGGATGATGAGCCATATCCTCTCCCCCGATCTGCCCGAAGAATTGATTGATATAATGTACAACTCTCATGTTAACACCTCCTCTTAATATACGTAGGAACTCATTTTCAAGGTTCCCTGACCGATGACGGAACCCATGATGATCGACAGGGAAACCCGGATACTGCCGTCTTCCCGGATGCTCTCTTCTGCTCCGCCCGACATATATTTGACTTGATTCTGGTCTCCGATGATCCGCTCCATGGGAGGCAGGACCACGAATTCGTTGCAGTCGCCCACATTGATCACCGCATCCGCTTCCGGGGCAGTATCGGCAACCGGCTCTTCCACGCCGTCCGGCCCCAGCATCATCACGGTTTTAATGTCATTTTTTTCACAGCCGCGGCAGATCATCATCAAATCCGCTTCCGGATTGCCGCCGCCCTCCTCTGGAATAGCCACCCCGTCAACGCCGAGCAGCCTGGCCATTCTCACTGCCGATGAGCAGCATCTTCTCTTATCCGCAAGTCCCGGATAGGTGGGTACCGCAATGAGACCCCGAAAGTCGATTTCTTTGCCATGGCGTTTGTAAAACTCCTGGACAAGAGAATTATTCTGATGGTCGTATGTGGTATATTTATCGCCGGCGACCACGCAGCATCCGTTTACGATCGCACCGTCAAAAACTTCATTGGGATGAAGCAAGGTGGGGTGAAGTTTTTTTGCGTCCACGCCGTACACATAATTGTCGTGGAGCAGCCCCTGGGCCATGATCATGTACATGATCGCCACCTTGGGCAGCTCCTCTTTCACCGGACCCAGCTGGTAAGTCTCCTGATAATCCGCTTCCTTTCCCAAAGCGGATTTGGCCAGGTAGTGGGCTGCTTTCAGTCCTGCTATCCTTACCGCGGCTTCGTGTTCAGCCGGCTTGATTCCTTCTATGGTATCGATCACAAGGACGACGTTGTTCAGCTTTGAGTAGCGGGTATATTCGGCCCCCGGGCCGGACATATCGATGATCCCCTCCTGGAATCCGACAATAGTACCGGTGCTCACAACTGAGCAGCCCCGCAGCACCTTGGTCGTGCCCTCGCCGCAGTCTCCAAAATCGCCGATGATTCCCGGAAAAGACGTTTCACTCTCTTCCTTGATTCTCGGCTCGATCACATCCTTTACAGGAATGATTCTCGCCGAATCTCCCGGCTTTGCCAGCTGGATATCGATTTTGGCGAACACCGGATCAGCCAGATATTCAATCAGCCCCTTTTTGTCGATCACAAGGGTGCCATCTTTGATATCGTTGTTCTCTCCAAAACAGATATCCTTGATTTCAATGATATCAAGATTTAATTTCATTCCGCTCATATTGATTACGCTCCTTTCTCGTTTTCGTTTATTTCTTCTGTCTGCTTTTGATCTACCTTCTTCGACAAATAGGCCAAAATGCAGGTTACCGCGATATAGACGACTGTGAGCACTCTTACGGCAGCGATGATAAAGGCAAAGGCGTTTTCCGGTCCGTAGGTTTCCATATAGTATTCCGGGCCCCAGGAGCCTTCATAAAACGGCAGAAAGAAGCTCGCGATAGCTCCCAGAATCCCCAGCACGCCGTAGAGAACCGCGATTCGTTTTAAATCTCCGAAACACAGTTTTGTCCGCGGATTCACTTCCTCGCTGTCCGCCCCGAAGGAAGCCAGGCCTCCGCTCTTTCTCTTAAAGTACACATATAGCAGCGGGATAATGGCCGCAGCCGCCATGCCTGACACAAAGTAGTCGGCGCCGTTAATCATCAGTGCGATGAAAGCTACGATAAACACAGGCATCAGCATGAGGGTCACACCCTTTATTCCGAAGGGCAGTTTGAAAGGCCGTTCCATTTCAGGGGCCTTTTTTCTCAGAGCGATACCGGACAGGCAGACTAGCACATAATCGACGATAAACAGCGTTACCGACATGGTGATTACGGTGGAAAAATCCAGAGTGCATCCGATGATGGATACGATGGCGATGGTAACGATGGTCACATAGGGAATCCCCTTGTTCTTGCTAACTTTGGTCAGAATTTTCGGCGCCAGCCGGTCTTCGGCAATAGCGTAGAAATTTCTTGAAAGAGAAATCATGCAGGTATTGTAGTTGGAGAGACATCCCACGATGGCGACAACCACCATGAGGGCTCCGAATACGGGTCCTGCCATTGCGGCAACGGTGGAATAATTGATGCCGCCCGATCCCCAATCCTGCCAGTTTCCGGTGGCAGAAACGCCGGCCAGAGTCGGCAGCAGGTAAGTCAGCGTAATCAGCGGCAGGCCGATCAGCAGGGCTTTTGGCACAACCGTTCTGTCTTTGCAGTCGCCTGCCAGGGTGGAAACCGAGGTATAGCCCGAATACATCCACATTCCGATGGCAAGGGCTCCCGAAATACCCCAGAACAAGCCTTCTTCTTCGTTGTAGAAGGGCTGTATCGGGTTGGAATCCCAGTTGACAAATCCCACAGCAGCTACAAAGGCAAAGGCGATAATGATGACCATGGACAGCAAGGTGCTTACCCAGCCCACCTCCTTGATGCCTCTCAGGTTGATGGCCGTAAAGAATAAGATGATTGCAACTTTGATGATAAAGGCCGTTCCTTCCGACATGGGGATCAGGGTAGTTAAATACCCCACTCCCAGGATGATATACGATGAATTCTCCACATACTGGGCGATTACTCTGCACCATCCGGCGACAAAGGCCCAGAATTCGCCCAGACCGGCCTGGGTCCATTTGTAGAAACCCCCGGTATAGGGCATGGCCGATCCCAGTTCCACGGAAATCATTGCCTGGGGAGTCGCCCAAAAGAGCGCGATTAAAATCAGCAGCAGTACCGTCATTCCCGGGCCTGCCACCGGAATCATTTCTTCGATTCCAAAGCATCCGCCGCAGCAGAAGCTGTACATGATGAATACCATAGTATAAAGCTTTACATCTTGAGCCTTGACCTTACTATTATTGAGAACCAGGTCAGGTCCTTTGTTTTTGTCCATTACACTCCTCCTATTATCATTTTTATCAATATAATATAATTGTACAATTGTTTCTATATATAGCAAGTATAATGCCAACCCTGTAATCCTTTCAATTTCAACGTTTTCAGAAAATACAAAAAACAAACCTGCTCTCAAATGAGCAGGAAAACTCAAAGGAGAGCAGGTTTGCTGTGAACAAACAAGGTTTATCTTAATCCATATTTACTGATTTTTCTGTTTAACGTGGCTCGGGATACCCCCAAAGCCTGTTCCAGTTCCGGCGGATTGGCGCATTTTTCCATGTAGTTTTTTATTAAATTCTTTTCTGTAATGGCGACGGCTTCTTCCAGAGTGATGCCCTCATACTGGAAGTTATCGATGGTTCCGTCATCAAAGAGCATAGTCGTCACATCCTCCTCCTTGATTACATCGTTTAGACTGATGAGCATCAGCCTCTCCACCACGTTTTCCAGCTCGCGGATATTTCCCGGCCAGGAATAATTCTGCAGGATTTTCATGGCCTTGGGTGAAAAACATTTTTCCTTGCCGTACTGCTGATTCAGCTTGTCGGTAAAGAATTGCACCAGGGACATGATTTCTTCTTTACGCTCTTTCAACGCCGGTATTTTAATGGGAAACACACTGAGCCGGTAGTAGAGGTCGGCACGGAATTCCCCTTGCTCCACCTTTTGCAGTAAATCCTTATTGGTAGCGGCGATAATCTGTACGTTGACCTTGATCGATTTGCTCCCGCCCACACGCATGATTTCGTTTTCCTGTATGGCTCTGAGCAGCTTCACTTGAAAGCCCAGGGAAACTTCTCCGATTTCATCAAGAAAGAGCACTCCTTCATTAGCCAGCTCGAAGAACCCTTTTTTGCCTGTATCACTGGCCCCGGTAAAAGCCCCTTTTTCATATCCGAAGAGCTCCGATTCCAACAGGGTTTCTGGAATCGCTCCGCAGTTGACGGCGATGAAGGGTTTTCCTTTTCGCTTGCCGCTGCTGTAGATCAGCTTGGCAATTACCTCTTTGCCGGTTCCTGTATCGCCCTGGATTAACACCCTGGAGTCAAAGTTGGCCGCCGTGATTGCCAAATCCACCACTTTTCGCATCTGGGGTGATTCAGCGATAATGCCCACGTTTTTCGTCATCTCAGCCCGGATATACAAAAGCTCCTGTTCGTACTTGCTGTTCTTCTCCAGACTTTCCTCAAGCTCCCGCTCAATGGCCTCTAAGGTGTGTATCTCCCGTTCGCAGCAAACCACCATCTTCACCTTGCCGTTTTCCATATAGGGCATGGCGGTGGTTAAGAGATCCGTTTCCTCATATTGAAACATGCTGACCGGCTTTTTCTCCTCGATCACCCTCAGCGCGGCCGAATCCCGGTAAATGCCGGCCTGGATCAGTTCCCGCATGTTTCTGCCGATGATGTTTTCCCGTTTCTGGCATCCCAGGCTGTTGATATTCAAGTCGATCACAGTGCCTTCGCCGTCGGTAATAAATACGCCGTCATCGATACATTCGATAATTGCTCTTGCATATTGCTTTTCTTTCTCCGTAAGCTTATTAAAATCCATCCTGCACCTCCAATCAGGATCCGTCCTTTGCTGCCGGAATCGGGCTCCAGTAAATTTAGGGGACCGGCCTAAAAATTTACGCAAAGTTGTGGGTTTGCGGGGCCTCATATCGGTTTAAAACAAGAAATCTGCCTTTAAACTGAATTTGAGAGCTTGGAATCGTTGGAAAATGCGTAAATTTTTAAGAGTTTCTTGTTTTTTTGCCCAAATATCCCAGACTGTCCAATCCCCAAGTCAGCGGCTGCTCAAAATCCGATTGAGCGCTCCCGCGGCCAGCCGGATATCGAGCATGGTATTGAAATAGCCGAAGGAAAACCGGACCGTCCCCTGGGGAAAGGTCCCCAGCGTCTTATGTGCATGGGGCGCGCAGTGGAGCCCGCATCTGGTCATGATCCCGAATTCATTTTCCAAGGTAAAAGCGGCCTCTGCATTGTCCAAATTGACAAAATCCAGAGATACAACCGCGCACCGGCCGCCGCCGGAAGGAAGGCCCGCCAGCCTGACTCCCTTCATATTGCTCACCTCTTCAAGAAAGGCATCCGTAATCCGCTGTTTCTTTTCTATGATGGCGGCCAGCCCTTCCTTTTCTATAAAATCCACCGCATGCTTGAGGCCGATGATGCCAGGGATATTCAGCGTTCCCGGCTGGAATTTGTCCGGCAGCAGTTCCGGCATTTCCTCTTTGTCGGAAGCACTTCCCGTACCGCCGGAAAAAAGCGGTTTCATCGCTCCGGCCATCCTTTTGGAAAGGAGCACGATGCCGATTCCCTGAGGCCCAAGGAGGGCTTTATGTCCCGGCGCTATGAGGGCGTCGGCGCAGCATTCTTCCATATCGATGAAGGCACTCCCCGCAGTCTGAGAAGCGTCCACGCAGAAGAAAATTTCCGTTTCTTTGCAAATGCTGCCGATTTCCTTGATGGGAATCAGCGTGCCGCACACATTGGACCCGTGGATGGCCAGCACCAGCTTTGTTTCCGGCCGGATCAGCTTTCTGATTTCTTCCACATTCAGCCGGCCCTGCGCATCGCACTGAGCCTCGCTCCATAAAACACCCTCCTTCTCCAGCTGGGTCAGCGGTCTGACCACCGCGTTATGCTCCATGGAGGTGGTAATGACATGATCTCCTTTTTTCAGCAAACCTTTGAGCACCATATTGAGGCCGATGGTCGCCCCCGGAGTAAAAATCACGTTTTTCGGATCCGTGCAATGAAAGAGTCTGCATAAGGCTTCTCTTGCTTCGATGATTTCCCCTTCCAGGCTGTAAGCTTTCCTGTATCCTCCCCTGCTGATGTTATATCCGTTAAAATCGATATGCTTTCCTATGGCCTCCCCAAGACCGGGAGCTTTGGGAAAGGACGTGCTCCCATTGTCACAATAAATCTGCTTCATGTTCTATCTCCTTGCAAAATAGCCCGGCCTAATAGTCGAACTTATATCCGTATTTCTCAAGCACAAAAAATTTGAAGGTCTCGGCTGTGGGCGACATGGTGATTTTATCGTTATATACCAAATAGAACTCCCTCTCTTCGTCATAATCTTCCAGATCGAATACCAGATACCCTCTGTCCGCCCTCTGACGGTCCGCCGCCACTTCTGAAATGATGGATACGCCCATGCCGCCTCTCACCGCCTGTTTGATTGCTTCCATGCTGTTCATGCTGGCGGCCACATTCATGGAAGTGTGGGGGATGCCTTTGGCGTCCAGTTCCTTTTCAAAGGTTTCCCTTGTGGCAGAACCCCGTTCTCTCAGCAAAAACGGCTCTCCAATAAAGTCCTTCAACTGGAGCCGCTCTCCTTCGCGTTCTTTAAAGTGGGGAACTTGAGGGGTGATGAGGACGGCCTTGTCTTTCATCAAAAGCTTGTAGGTCAGCCCGTCGTTTTCTTTGTGTCCGGTAAATCCGATTTCACCCTTATGGGCTTTAATGTTATCGGCGACCAGGGAGCTGTCCGACTGTTCCAGATAAAATTTCGCCTTACCGTATTCCTTTTTAAAATCCGCGATGAGCCCGGGCACGATGTATTCTCCCGGAATGCTGGAGCTTTGTATGCCAATCGTCCCGTTGATGTTGAGGGAAAAGTTCTGCAGGGAGTAAATGGCCTGCTCCCTGGTATTGAGCATGGTCAAGGCGTAATTGTAAAAGAGCTTTCCTTCCGCTGTGGGCAGGGCTTCCTTTTTGGTCCTGTCGATGAGCTGCAGCTGCAATTCCTTTTCCAGCGCATTGACATGGGCGCTGATGGTGGGCTGGGTTAAAAAGGTCGCTTCCGCTGCCTTGGAAAAGCCTTTATATTTTATCACATTGACGAAGGCTTCAATCTGTTTGAAATCCATATCAGTCCTCCTGTCTGTAAAGCACTCTGCAATCGCCGGTCATTTTGGTGATCTTGTTTTCATCGGCGTATTCCAGAATCATGACAGCGTACTTTCTCGATGTTCCGATCAGATCCCTGTATTGGGCCAGGGTGATCTTTCCCTGGCGGTCGATGGTATTGATCAAAACGTCTATTGCCGATTTTAAAGCGGCTGCGTCCATATAGTATTGATAGTTCAGCCTGCCCAGTACTCCGCGGTTGTGCATGGAGCCCAGGATTTGGCCCGCCAGCCTGGGGTCCTTTTCCCCTGCGGCCACCTCCTGGGTCAGCGGCGGTTCCAGACCCGCTTTTTCATAGATCGCTCCAAAACGATCCGCCATCTTCTTTTGCTCCTCTGTGTATGTCACCTGAAAATCCCTGAGGGACATGGTTCCGGCTTCTTCTTTCACGGCTTGTCCCTGCAAAAGATCGTTGATCAGAAGCTCCAGTTTTTTCTGGTCCTCTGTGCGCAGGAGTCTGCCCAGCTTTCCGCGGAACTCCTCTTTGGGCATGCCGCTGCTTACGGGATTTTCCCTGTGATAGTTTTCCAAAAGTGCCTTTGCTTTGGATTGAACATCGCTTAAATACGTTTTATGTAAAAGAAGGTTTTCACTGATTTTCTTGATGGTCTTTTCTTCAAGCAGAGCATCAACCAGTTCTTCCGCCTCCTCCTTTGTCTTTCCCAACTTTCGGATCACTTCCGCCAGATCTCCCAACCGGAAGCTTTCTTCCAGGAAAATCTGGGCCAAGACATCCTGGTCCTTTCCCTCATCTTGAATCTTAAGGCTGGCAATTGCTTCCTCGCTAAAGCGTTTTTTCTTTTTGGCGGCAGCGTCCAGGATTTTACCGCCGCCGATGGTTTCCAGTGGTGAATAAAACCGGAGGATGAACCGGTCGCCCCGCTTGACGGCGATCTCTTCTTCAAATCTCAGCTGGGCGTAACAGGACTCTCCCTCACCTATCGCCTCCTGATCCAAAAGAACGGCCTTGCACAGGGCTTCCGCCGATCCATAATAGAAGTGGAGTCTGCTGCCTGATTTGAGGATGCGTTTTGTTCGGTCGAACATATCGATCCGCACGTCGATCATTCGTGTGTTCTCAAGAAGCCCCGGGTAAGCGGCCACATCGCCCCGGTTGAGCTCCTCTTTTTTGATTCCTGCCAGGTTGATGGCAGTACGCTGGCCGGCTCTGGCTTCCGTCACTGTATTTCCGTGTACCTGAATATTCCTTACTTTTGCCTTTTTCTGGGACGGATAGAGCATCACCTCATCGCCGGTTCCCACCGAGCCTTCCATCAGGGTTCCGGTAATGACCGTGCCGAAGCCGTCGATGGTGAACACCCGGTCGATGGGCAGCCGGAGCAGCCTTCGGTCTTCCCGCCTGCTCCCGCACTGGGCCGCCATTTCCAGGATCTGTTTTTTCAGTTCTTCGATGCCCTGGCCTGTATAGGAAGAAACCTCCATAATCGGCGCGCCTTCCAGGAACGTGCCTGCCACATTGTCCTTGATATCTTCTTTTACCACTTCTCGCCACTCTTCATCCGCCAGATCCGCCTTGGTCATTACCACGATGCCTTTTTTGATCTTGAGCATTTTGAGAATCTCAAAGTGTTCTTTTGTCTGGGGCATAAAGCCTTCATCCGCGGCTACGATCAGGAGCACGATGTCGATGCCGCCGATCCCGGCAAGCATATGCTTTACAAACTTTTCGTGGCCCGGCACGTCGATGATACCAATATCCAGATCCATGTCGTTGGGCAGATCGGCAAACCCCAGCTCAATGGTGATGCCCCGCTGCTTTTCTTCCTTCAGCCGGTCGGTGTCAATCTGGGTCAAGGCTTTGATAAGGCAGGTTTTGCCGTGGTCGATATGGCCAGCTGTTCCGATTATCACATTCTTCATGATCTCGACCTCCTAATGGCAGTTTCGATTGCCGCCATCGCCTCTGCGATGATCGGCAGCTCCTCATCGGCCACTGTGCGCATGTCAAAGTAAACTGCGTCGCGGATGATCCTGGCGATAATAGGGATGTTGTTTTTTCTCAGGAGCCGTTCTATTTTCTCCGCCGGTATCTCGGTCTCTAGTTTCACCGCGATCCCTTTCAGTTCGGTGGTGGGAGCACTGCCGCCTCCCACCTGTTCCGCCGCTTCCACCACCCGGCATTTGAAGAACATGGAATCGTCCAAAAGGGCTTTCAGCTGCTCGCCCCGGCTTCTCATGGACTGGATATCCTCGCTCAGCATTCGCAGCGCGGGTATTTCCTTGAGGGCTTTTTCCTGGTCAAGGTAAGTCCTGCAAGTAGATTCGAGAGCGGCCAATGTCATCTTATCGATTCGGACTACCCTTGCCAGGGGGTGGTTTTTCATCTGGTTGATGAGGCTTTTCTTTCCTGCGATGATCCCGGCCTGGGGGCCTCCCATCAGCTTGTCGCCGCTGAAGAGGATCACGTCGATACCGGTCTTGAGGCTTTCTCCCACTGTGGGTTCTTTAATGCCGTAGCTGCTCAGGTCTACCAAAAGGCCGCTGCCCATATCGTAGATGACCGGAAGGCCGCTTTCCTTTCCCAGAGCCGTCAGCTCCGCAAGATCGGCTTCCGCTGTAAAGCCGACGATGCGGTAATTGCTGGTATGAACCTTCATGATGGCTGCGGTCTCTTCCGTTATGGCATGTTTGTAATCGGCAATCTTAGTCTTGTTTGTCGTTCCCACTTCTACCAGCTTTGCTCCGCTTCTTGCCATGATATCGGGAATGCGAAACGAGCCGCCGATTTCCACAAGCTCGCCTCTGGACACGATGACTTCTTTGTCTTCAGCCATGGCTGAAAGGCACAGCATCGTCGCTGCTGCATTATTGTTGACCACCATCGCAGCCTCAGCTCCTGTTATTTTGCAGATGAGGCTTTCCACATGGGAATGGCGGGAGCCCCTTGCTCCCTTTTTCACATTATATTCTAAGGTCGAATAACCCTTTGCGATCTTCATCACGTTGGCGCACGCAGAAGGGGATAATCCCGCCCTTCCCAAATTGGTATGAAGAACCACGCCTGTTGCGTTGACTACGTTTATCAGGCTGGGGCGCTTCTTCTGGCTGATCCGTTCAGTGATGGCCTGGAAAAATGCTTCTTCATCAAAGGCCGGAGCTGATCCGCTGCCATTTAAAATCTTTGCTCGTTCTTCTGCGATCACCTCTCTTACCGACTCCACGATCAAGTCTCTCGATGTATCCTCAAAAAACGCAAATAGGCGCTGATCTTGCAGCGTCTGATCTACTTTGGGAAGCTTTGATAAAAGCTTTTGCTTATGTTCCATCTTTATCCTCCTGTCTGCAAGTTTATGGCGGGAGTATGTGGGAATCGAACCCACCTGAGAGGCTCCTAACCCCTCAAACCGGTTTTGAAGACCGGAAGGCACACCAGCACCCATCTACCCCCATATCTTGTCTGAATATGGATGTTTGTGGTAATGTTTTGAAGAATAAGGGCTGGTACCAAGAAAGTTCGCATTATAAGGAGGCGCATGCCGTACCTGCCCGACTCTTTTCTATCTATTAAATGTATTGTTTTTCTGTCAGTATTTCTTCTGCTCTGTCTTTATTGGCTTCGCTGATGCGGATGATCGGTCCTGTGCAGCCCATTCCGCTTTCCGCGTAGATGTTCTCCCGCCAAAGGGCCATGACCGCATCCTCCAGATCCATGACTTCGATTCCTGGTATCTGAGCGGTGACGATCTCCTTAGGCGGCGCTTCCACTAGATCTTCCTCTGCAGCCGCGGCCTTGGGCTGTGAAAATTCCTTTAAAATGTGGTCCAGTCCGGCCTTCTTGGCTTTCTTGAATTCTTCCTCGGCGATCTTGTTCATGCCGTTTTTCAGAAGGTTTGCCGCGTATTCCACTGCTCCTGCGATCAGCGGCGCTCCCGATGCCCTGGAAATAATCATAATGGTCTTGTCGAATCCTTCGCCGACTCCCGGTCCGTAGCCCCATCCCAGGGATTCGTATCCGCCGCCGGTGGTATAAGAAGAAAAGATTTTTACCATCAGGTTTCCGGTGAGGGAGTCCATGACCATGACATCCGCCGTTCCCTGAAGAAGGTCGTTTCCCCGCATCACGATGCCGCCGTCCGCTCTGCTTGACTGGGCAAAGGTTATGGGGTATCCGCCTTCTGAAAGCTTGAGCAGCGCCTTTTCGCACTGGCGTGCGCCATCGATGTTAGCGATTCCCACCGCCGGATTCTCAACGCCGTCGGCCTTGGCCGCAATAATCCCGTACACGGCATTTTTAATCATGGCGCATACCCGATCCGTGTCCGCCGTACCTGTGGTCGTGGCAAGGTACATGGTTTTTCCCATTGCCGGAGTCACCACCTTGCCCACCGTTGATACGCCGATGGGGAACGGATAGTGCATGGTTACCGCACCGTCGATCTCTCCCGTTTCCAGCAGTTCCTCCATTTTGTCATGGGCATCTTCACCCTGGATCAGCACAGCCTTCAGGCCCTTTGCTTCCGCCAGCTTTACCGCCTGCAGAAGATTGTCGTCTCCATGCTCGCTGCCGTCGGCGGCGATTCCGATGGTGAATTTTTTGCTGAAGTCCCCTGATTGGAGGCCGTCTGCTATATCCATAAAGGACTTTGCGATCATTTGTTTTATGTTCTGTTCTGACATCGTCTTCTCCTTTCCGCTTATTTGCTGAGGAGATTTCCGGCAAATTCACGCATTGCTTCTCCGATCAGTTCCTTGATTCTTCCTTCATCGATACCGGCTGTCTCTTCTGCGCCTTTTCCGTCGTTGGCTTCGATAACAAAACTGATGCCGTCGAAGAGATTGGTCATTCTTCCGAGGAAGAGGCTTCCTTTACCGATGATCATGGCCCTTTTAATCTTGCCCGCTATCATGTCTTCTCTGGCAAATCCAAGGTAAGGCACGCCGGAAGGAATATGGCCCTGAGTAGGCGCCCATCCTGTAAGTCCGTGTTCTTTAACGAAATCGGCGATACCGGCCCGCTCGATATCTCCCCGCTTTACGCCCAGCGCCGCGATCATCTTATAGTTTGCTTCTGGAACGTCTCCTGCTCCTGCCGGCTTGGTGATATCCGGGTTTTGCATTTCAGGGGAGAATTTGTCTACGTCGGTTATTTTCAGGCCCGCCCGATCCAGAGGCTCGGTCACCAGAGAACCGATGACAGCCTGAGGCGATGAGCCTGTGCCTACGGTGTGTTTGCCCACGATGTCGGTACGGATCTGAGGGCTGACTCCGTCGTCGGCTGTGATGAGTACGGAAAATCCCGCGATGGCATCCTCCAGAATAGGCATGTCTTTTTTAACATGATCTTTGCCGTTCATGCCCAGCTTGGCGGTACATCCGCCGGCTGTGACAGCGACGGCCTTGAAGGTTCCCGCCTTAACCAGCGACGCCGCATTGAGCAGAGCGTGGGCAGGTCCGGCGCAAAAGCCTCTGGCATCGGATCCGGTGGCGTTGACAAGGCCCGCTACTTCCGCCGCAGCCTTTGCGAAGTTTCCGCCGCCTCTCTGGTTCATATCGCCGCAGGCTTCCTCACAGCAGTCGATCACATATTCGATTTCCGACGGATCGACGCCGGATGCTTTTATAAGGTGAAGCAGCGACAGTACGCTGGATGCTTTTGTCACCAGGTTTTCCAGCATGACATGGGCCGATAGATTGACATCGATGTCGTGGGCCCGCTTAACTGCTCCAACCAGCTTTCCGCCATGATACAGCGGTTCTGCGTGTTCTTCTTCAACAAGCTTTGCTATTTCTTCTTCTGTTTCTTTGTTTTTATCTAAAATCGCTGCCCGCTCGGCTCCGATAAGCGTATGGGCCGCTAGTTTTTTTCCAACCTCTGCTGCAAAAGATGTTTCCAATTTTACCAGGTCAAATACGTCGCAGATCTGAATCAGTCCGATGAATTCATCCTGGGGCATGATCTCTCCATATTTACCTTCTCTTTTGCCTTCTACTTTTTTGTCGTACCATGGGAATGGTTCCGCCGACAAATCTTCCGGCGTCTTGTTTCCTATGTACACCTGGTTTGGCAGGTAGCCTGCCGCAGCTTCATAGCTTCTCAGGTGGTTTGGAAGTTCCTTCAAATACTCCGATTCGGGATTTACCGCTTTCTCGGTTGTCTGTGTCGTACCGTTATATAAAACCATGTCAGGTGTGATTGCCAGTGTGTAACTGCTGCCCTTTAGTACTGCGTATCCGCCCATTTAATTTTTCCTCCATCATTTATTTCGAACAAAGCCCGCTTCCCTGAGAAGCCGCCTTTGTCAATGCTTGGGAAATATCGCTGATGATATCTCCTGTATAATAGAGAAGCCGCCTTTCGCCTCTGACAGAAGGCGGCTCCCGCATGTCTTCGTATTTCCCACCCCGCGGCAACGCCGGATAGATGGTAAAAATACTATAACTTGCAAGCTGTGTCGCAGCAAGATTCAGTATTTTTTACCCTGCGGCGAAGCCGTATTCAATGGTAAAAATACTACAGCTGATCTCTGATCGCAGTCATTTCGCTTACGATATCATCGACATCCAGCACCATTTCCATCATGCTGATCTGTTCATCATAGACAGCTTCATCGACTTCTGCCTTAACTTCAGGTTCACAGATGTGATATACGGAGAGTCCCAACGAGACTCCTGCTAAAGGACCTGCATAGGTCGGATCTCCGAGAGTTACGGTTTCTGCTGCAAGGCCAGCTGCTTCTCCTTCAGCGGCCCCTAACAGAACAACTAAATCCTCCTTACCATATTGGTCGTAGAATTCTTTTACTCTCTTCTGATTCTCCAGGTCCATAGCACCTGCGGCCGTTCAAACGAAGCATTCTGTTGATGAGAATACGACTTCTGCTCCAGCGCTCTTGGCGCATTCTTCGATTGCAGGGCCCGGAATACCGTCACGGTCTCCGATGATGACTACTTTCTTGTCTTTTAACAATGCCATTATGTTGTCCTCCTTTCTTTGCTTTTTTGCAGCAGCGCTTTGAGGGCACTGCCATAGTCACTATATATACATAAATTTATATATATCAAAATTGAACGATGTAAGTTTGTCCCTTGATTAAACGTATTTCTTAATCATCTCTTCCACTGCTTCCGGTGTGGCGTCATCTTTCACCAGCTCTTCTACTTTTTCGCCGTCTTTGTAGATGGCGATGACCGGAAGACCCATGATCTTCTGGCTGATGGCCAGTCTTCTCGCCGATGTGGTGTTCAGCTTGCAGAACTTGATCTTGTCGCCGTAGGTTTCGGCAAAGCCTTCGATATGAGGCATGAGGGCCTGGCATGGCACGCATCCGTCTCCGAAAAAGTCTACTAATACGACGCCTTCTGCCTGTAAAACTTCCGGTTCAAATGTTTTTTTGTCACAAATAATCATTTCATTCTCCTTTTCTATCTTTGGGGTTTTGGTTGATCAATCAATTGGAATTATTCATTCTCTTCAATATACTTGCCTGCCTGTACAGCTGCGATGGCTCCGTCCGCCGCTGCTGTTACCACCTGCCGCAGGCTCTTGACCCGGATGTCTCCGGCCGCGAATACGCCGTCTACGCTTGTCTTCATGTCAGGGTCGGTAACAATGTATCCCTTTTCCATCTCTACCTTGCCCTGGAAAACTTCGCTTTCAGGCTTAAAGCCGATGAATACGAAAACGCCGAAGGTTCCATCCTCTTCATCTGCGGTCACTTCCGTCAGCTCTTTGGTTTTTACATTTTCCACCACCATGGATTCCAGCAGCCCGTCGCCCTTGAGTTCTTTCACTACGCTGTCCCACATGAACTCGATCTTCTTGTTGGCAAAGGCCTTTTCCTGTATGGATTTTGCCGCTCTGAGGGCGTCTCTTCTATGAATGATGGTGACCTTTCTTGCGAACTTGGTCAGGTAAAGGGCTTCTTCCACCGCCGAATCGCCTCCGCCCACTACGAATACTTCAAAGTCTTCGAAGAAAGCCGCATCGCAGGTCGCGCAGTAGGATACGCCTTTTCCTGTAAATTCCTTTTCGCCCGGACAACCGATGGGTACCGGGGATGCTCCAGCCGCGATGATTACGGTCTTTGCACGGTATGTATCTTTCTTTCCTGTAAGGATTTTTTCCTTGCCTTCCAGCTCCATATCCACGATGGTGTCGAGGACTTTTTCTGCTCCGAAGTGGTCCGCCTGCCGGCTCATCCGATCGATGAGGGTAGGTCCGGATTCTTCTTCCAGTCCTCCGGGATAGTTTTCGATCTCCGCTGTCTGCACGATCTGGCCGCCGTCCTTATCCTTTTCAATGATCAATGTGGATAATCTGGCTCTTCCTGCATACAGACCTGCCGCTAAACCGGCAGGGCCGCTGCCGATTATGATTACATCATACAATTTGCTCATTTGGGTTCGTCCTTTCTTTTTTTAAAGTTTTAAAGCTGTCTTTGTCAGCGAGTAGTCCAAGATCCGGAAATCCTCATTTAACCGCTCGCTGTTATTTATGTACTTGTCGATTCGTTTTCCGTTGAGCACCGAATAGTCGGCGATCCGTTCCCAATCCTCCAAAGCCGCGTCTTTTCCTTTTTCCAGGATAATGGTCAAATAGGGAAAGGGTCTGGCCCGTCTGCCTCCCATGGGGTCTGCGGCTAAAAAGTGATTGCCCTTTGAAAAGCGTTCCTCGCACTTTGACAAGACCGCTTGAACGCTGCCGTCGATAAACTGTAATTCGTGGCTTGTTTTTTCTTCCACCAACTGCTTTGTCAGCGGATTGTTGGTCAATACAACGTAATTCATGGCTTTTGCCTCCACCTGTTTTTTTCGATACCAGCTGCCGTATCTTTGTATTTGCTGATTACAATTTATATTAATGCAAATATAGTGCCACTTTTCAAATCCGCCAAAACAAGCCAATCTATAAGGATGTCAAATCCATCGCTGCGCAATTATGATCGCAGCTGCTCAAAATTGAGAGTCTGCTTCATTTTGCATGATTCCCTGCATGGAACTGTTTGACACTATTATTAAAAGCAAGTCCCATGCCACTTTTTTAATTCTCGCCATTCATATTATCAATCAGCTGATTTTCAATGATTCTTATTCAAAATGCATGATGTACTACATTTTACCGTCCGTATATTCTCCCATATTCCCAACTATACCTGGCTGAACAGCAATAATCTTTTCGTAGAATACATATTTGCATTCTACGAAAAGATTTTATGTGAACTTTCAATTTTGTCAAAAACAGCATTTATTTTTCAAGAAATGAATGCGTCTGTTAATGCACAATCGCAACAGGTGCATTTTTGCACCGTTCGCAAATAATACTCCTGCGTTATTCAAATACAGTCTGTCCTTTAATCTCTGTCGTTAACGCTTTTAAAGATTTTTCTAAAATACGCCTTCTGATATTTTTTTCTTCTTCCAGCGAAAGACCCGGATTTCCCAGTGGATGGGGTATGGCAACAGCCGGAACGATTCGGTTGGCCCCCACAGTCAATGAGATCGGTACTACTGTGCAAATATGCACAACCGGAAGCCCTGCTCTTTCAATTTCTTTTACCATCGTTGCGCCGCAACGTGTACAGGTCCCTCAGGTGGAAGTGAGGATGACAGCGTCCACTCCTGCGCTAAGCAGCCGCTTACCGATTTTCGCTGCATACTTCTTAGCATTGGCTACGGAAGTCCCATTGCCAACTGTCGTATAGAACTTATCATGTAAGCTTCCAATCTTGCCTTTTCTCTCAAATTCCCGAAGAACGTCTACCGGCAGTACTCTGTCCGCATCTTCATTGGCATACACAGGATCATATCCGCCATGGGCAGTTTCAAAGGTCTTTTCCGTTAAATCCAAGAAACTGCTGATATCATATTCTCCAAACTTGGAAGCGCTGGAAGATTCAATATGATCCGGATTGCCTTTTGGTACAATGCCGCCGGAAGTAACCAGAGCGACTTTTGCTTTGCCCATATCCTTGATTGCCGGATTGGGAGTAACTCTATCAAAATCAGGCATCGGAAATTCAGTCGTAAATTCTTCTCCTGCCATTTTTTTGAGCAGCATTTCCACAGCCCGTTGGGAGCCTCTCTTTTCTTCGAAAAAATTTACCCGAATCCCGTTTGGTATATAGCCTTCTTGTTCGGCAAAGCCAATTTTTTCACCTTTCGCCACCTTCAGCCCAAAAGGTGCCATTACTTTTACAGCATCTCTCATCCCTGCGGCGCTGTTCTTTGTAGAAATGATATATACATCTTTCTTGAACATGTCTGCCCCGGGGTTCTCTTTGTACATACCCGTCACAGCCGGAATATTAAGTTCATTTTTCACCGCGGCTGCAACCGTACCGCAGGCTACTCCGTATCTTCCCGCGTTAAATGCCGGGCCACAGATCACTAGATCCGGTTTTTTACTTGCAATCATTTGTAATACTATTTTTTTCGCTTCTTCCATATTTTCATTAAAATATGTATCGCCACAGATTACAGTGGCAATGATATCTGCTTCCCCGCCAAAGGCTGCATGAAAGGCCATTCCCGGACCTACGACGCCGTCCCGGAGTTCCGGCCTGTAGTCTGCTTTTTCTTCGCCGCCTATATTGGCAAAGAACTGATTGATATAATGAACAACTTTTATTTTTTCCATTCTCTGCTCCTATCTTGCGCTTAGTTTGTTAAAACCAAGTTCATTGGTTGCTCCAGTTATTGCTTGAAGTTCTACGGTAATCCTCCCATCTTCCTTCAGACTTCCATCAAATCCGCCTGCAACGATATTTGCTGTATCTTGATAACCGATCACTTTTTTCATTGGTCCGAGCACAATGACTTCATTGGCATTTCCGCCTGTAATAACTGCATCTGCTTTGGCGTCCGCATCCGCCAGAGACTGTGAAGCTCCGTCACGCCCCGCATACTCATCTGTGATGATAACCGTATTGATCCCTTGATCCTCTATTTTCTTACAGTTCATGATCAGATCGGTATCTGGGTTTCCGAAACCTTCCTGGGAAATAATAACCCCATCCAAATCCAACAATCTTGCTAATTTTGCTGTCCAGTCTGACGACCGTTCCTTGTCTGCCAGATACACATTCTCATTTGTAATAATTACGCAGACAAAATTCAGCTTTTTCCCGTGTTCTTTAAACAGGTCCAAGATAACTGGATTGTTCAAATGATGATAGGTCGTATTTTTGTCACATGCAGAAACGCAGTTTCCACTTATGATTGCACCATCCATCAGTTCCGTGGGGTGGATGATCGTTGTCAATGATTTTTTCATGTCCACACCGTATACATATGTATCATGCATCAAACCCTGACTCTGAAGCATCAGCACATATGCCACCCTCGGCAGATGAGGAAATTTTTCCAATCCTTCTTTTACACCATAAGTTTCAAAAGTCTCCACTTCTCGGCATTTTATATCTCTGGCCAATTCTCCCAGGTATTTAGCTGCTTTCAGCCCGGCAAACCGCACGGCTTTTTCGTGATCATGCTGCTTGGTTCCTTTTACAGGCTCACACACTACCACCAGATTATTCAACTTTGAAAATGGCGTATATTCTGCTCCCGTTCCAGACATATCAATGATGCCTTCCTGAAAACCCACGATTTTTCCTGTCGTGACAACGGCCATTCCCGTAAGTACATTGGTCTGTCCAGATCCCACAACATTGACTTTGGAAAGCACTCCTGGGAATACGTCCCCGCTTCCGGATACCTTGACTCGTGCCTCGATCACATCTTTTACCGGCATGATTCGAATGCTGTCTCCAGGCTTTGCAATTTCCAGATCAATAGATTCTAGGGTCTCATCCTCTTTAAGATAGTCGATCAACTCTTCTTTATTGACATAGAGTACATCTCCTACAATCTTTGATTGGTCATCAAAGCGGATATCATTGATAGGCACATATCCTAATTCCAATTTCATATTATTCCTCCTCATTTTATTGCACTGTCAAGCAGTGCCAGGTCTACTCTTCGAAAGTCCTCTAAAACAGTTCGTGTATAATTTGTAACGTTACAGCTATGATAAAGTTTATCATGCATACTGATAGCCTCCTCAATCAATGTTAATGACCGATAATCCAGACCATCCTGCTGCTCTGATAACACAACTGATTTAAAGGGTGTTTCTGTGGGTTTTATGCTGCCAGACAAAGGGTGCGTCAGCAACCGATGTCCTTTATGTACATAGTCCCTGACTAGGCAGAGAAGTTCTCTATGCGTCACCTGAAAAAATTTTAAATTATATCCTTCTTCATATGCAGCTGATACCATTATGTTGTTTGTAACAATTATCATGGCTACCCCCCTTTTTTACTCATCCAATGACATCTCTGGCGGAAGCTCTTTGAAAAACCTGGTCTTTATGGTCAGGCAGATCAATCCCGCGCCCAGCCAGCAAAATCCTAATACCTGATCTTTTCGATATCGAAATACGGCTACTGTTTAAACGCTAATATATAGAGCAAGTATCGTGCCAATCCAAAGATACTGATTTTCCAATATATTCACACACATACAAAGATCCTGTGTCAAAATATGATACATATAGCCTTAGAGACTCGTTAAAATAAAGCCGTTTTCATGCTGTATTATATTTTGACGGTGACAAAATATAATACAATTGTTCGATATTTACTCATCCAATGACATCTCTGGCGGAAGCTCTCTGAAAAACCTGGTCTTTATGGTCAGGTAGATCAATCCCGCGCCCAGCCAACAAAATCCTAATACCTTTGAGTGCCAATCCAACCCTAGCCATACGAAAAAAGTAAATCCGGCACCAATCAGAGGCGCAATCAAATAGCTTAAGATCGCATTGAGTCCTCGTTCTTTCTTTTTAACGTAGTAAAAAACGACCACAGATAAATTAACTAATGTGAATCCAAGCAATGCTCCGAAACTCACCAAAGAGGTTGCGGTAACCAGTGAGATAAATAGCGCTACCAGACTTATCACTGCTATAATAATGGCATTATAGGATGGGGTCTTGTGCTTTGGAT
Organism: Hominibacterium faecale; assembly: GCF_020734085.1. Classification (NCBI taxonomy): domain Bacteria; kingdom Bacillati; phylum Bacillota; class Clostridia; order Peptostreptococcales; family Anaerovoracaceae; genus Hominibacterium; species Hominibacterium faecale. Next base: position 511,783 of record NZ_JAJAGH010000001.1, on the reverse strand, counting down.
GAATGTGCGCAAATATTTTTCCCGGAAGGATGCCATCTCGACCCATACTGTACAGAATACGGGCAGCTGAGGTCTGGCAATTAACTACGGAAGCAAAGCAGCCTACAGTATACGTTCCGGTAAAAACATATGCCATGGTCGATCCTGCTACTTTTGTCATAAATTCATAACTGCCAGCATCAGGGTCAACCAGCTCGTTCCAAGCATTAGGCCAGCACAATGTCAGGAAATAGGTAATCAAAACAAAGAATAGGCCCATGATAATGCAGGTAATGATAATAGCTTTGCCCACATTTTTTTCAGGCTGGATGGCTTCTTCCGAAAGTGTTGATATGGCATCAAATCCCAAAAATGAAAGCGCCAGTATTGATGCTGTTGAAAACAGCATTGGAACTCCCATGCCGGCCTTGTTAAACTCTTCAAAGTTGAAGAAACAGTTCAGATCAAAGAAGGTGCCAGCGCCATTGCCTCCTGTCAGCCATCGGATCATAAATATAAAAAGTGCTACAATGAATACAGCCTGTATCAGAACGATCATACTGCTTACATTTATGGCAACTTCGATTCCCCGGTAGCAGACTACTGCGGTAATAAAAATAAGGATAAGAATCCAAACAGGAATTGGGATCGCCGGAACCGCCTGGTTGAGGTAGATAGACATTACTAAATAGGTCAGCATTGGAAGCAGCATATAACCCATGAGGATCGTCCATCCGGAAATAAATCCCACATATGGATTCATACTCTTACTTACATAGGTATATGTTGAACCCGCTACCGGAAAAGATCGTGCCATTTTTGAATAACTGAAAGCCGTAAAAGCCATAGCAGTTGTTGTTACAACAAAGCATAAGGAAATCATTCCATGCGACATTGTCGTTGCCAAACCATAGGTTGTAAATATGGTGAGGGGTAGTATATAAGCCACTCCATAAAATACCAGGTGACGAAGTTTTAATATTCTTTTAAGAGTCTGTTTCTTCTCCGTTGTATTTTGGATACTGTTCATTTACCTTCCCCTTTCATTCTTCCATTCACAGACATATCTGACTGTTCCATCCATGATGGTCATTGCTGACCGGGCCTCACGGATTTTCTCTGCTGGAATCTTAAAAAGATCTCTATCAATAACTGTTATATCCGCAAAATTTCCAACCTTAATCGTTCCCAGCTCATTTTCTCTACCGACTCCGTAGGCTGATCCATATGTATAACTACGAATTGCTTCTGCTACAGTGAGCCTCTCCTGAGGATTCCAGCCTCCCTCCGGTTCGCCGTTGTCCAACGTACGGATGATCGAGCGGCTGATCTGGTAGTACGGGTTTCCTGAAACAACCGGACAATCGGTGCCCAAAGCAACAACACCTGTTGACTTTAACAACGATTTGACCGGCCAGCACCGCCAAGCTCGTTCATCGCCCAGGGTAATCCGATATTCGTGATTATCCCAATGAGGAGAAAGCCCCAAATGTTCAGGCTGCATGGAGGGAACGACATCCAGCTGACGAAAACGCATAATATCCGCTTTATCTACCAACTCCGCATGTTCAATCGTATGACGGAGAGGGCCATATTTTTTTATCGCTTTTTGATAGTAATTCAGTGCAAGCTGCACCGCTTTATCTGCCTGCGCATGCAGTTTTACAGAAAACCCATGCTGGTGTGCCGTCATCACGCACTGTTCCAGTTTTTCCAGATCACCGATGACCGTTCCTTTGTTCCCAGGCTCATCCGTATAATCTTCCAGAAGCAGACAGGTATGAGTCGGAAAAATTCCTTCTGTAAACTGTTTGAGCTGGTCAAATCTGACTTTATCTGTACTAAGGGTAGAGCGGCGAATTTCATGCACAGCAATATCTTCAAACAGGTTGCCGGCGATATGGATCCGCAGCGGGAGCTCATCTTTATCTTCCAGATATTTGACAGCCTTTAAAAAACTCATTTCTACGCCAAACAGCGGCTGCACATCCACAAGGGAAGTCACTCCGTATGCGGACATTTCTTCCAGGAAGGGTCGCAGATAGTTCAGCTGGAGCTCCAGCGGCATATCCATAGCCTTTGCTGCCACAAGCCCCGCGGCATCCTCATCCAGTACTCCGGTCGGATTGCCATTCTCATCCTTGTGGATCGTCCCGCCTTTGGGCGTTTCGGTATTTTGGTCAATCCCGCAGATTTCCAGCGCCTTGCTATTTACCCAGATTCCATGACACTCGGTATTCATTAAGAAAACCGGCCGGTCAGGAAAATAGGCATCCAGGGATTTTCTCGTTGGCAGCGCCTGATCCTTCCAATAAAAGTTGTACCAGTTAAAACCGAAAATCCATCCTTCGGTGGGATGCTGCTTCTCAAATTCAGCTACCATTCTAGCGGACTCTTCTTCCGACTTAGCCGCCCCCAAATTTACGCTTGACAAATATAGACTTGCCAGTGCCAGATGTACGTGACTGTCATGCAGCCCTGGTATGATCAATTTATTCTTAAAATCATATATTTTCGTATTGCTGTCGATGAGTGTTTTTGTTCCTTCGTCACATGCCCCGGCACCAATAATTTTATTCCCAGCAATAGCCACAAACCCTGGGAAAGGGTCATCGCACATACTGTCAAATATAGCATCGCTCTTTAGTATAATATCCGCTTTCATTACCAGTCCTCCTTAGCAGTTGACCTGCTGCTCTATCTGCATGCAGCTCACAACAGCTCTTTGTAAACTGCATGCAAATTTCGGTTTTTTCATACAGTTGCCTTTTGTTCTGTAAATTTGACTCTTTAGTTCCGCATTGTTTTACAGAGTTTCCACAGTTGCTTTGAATGCAGTAAGGATTTTTTCGAAGTCTTCATCTGTATGCTGCAAGGAAAAGAAAATTGTTTCTGTAGCGTCGCCTCCCTGCATAATAACTCCCCTGTTGAGCATGGAGATGTAGAACTTGAACCACATGTCAGAATCCTGCTTTGCCATATCGCGGTAATTGTTTACTTCCGTGATGCCAAAGTTAATGGACCCCATAGCACCGATATGCTTAAGTCTGGAAGTGACACCTGCCTTTTTCAGCATGCCCTTCATTTCTTCAAAGGTCTTATCAGCTTTTTTAATCAGGCTTTCTGTTGCTTCTTTTGTCAGAATCTTACCCAAAACGGTCTTAGCCGCACAGATGCTGAGAGGGTTTCCACCAAAGGTTCCGCAGTGTTCCGTATCTACTTCGATATGCTGCATGATCTCTCTCTTGCCGCCAAAGGCCGAAATCGGATATCCGCCGCCGATGGCTTTTGAAACTACCACCAGGTCCGGAGTAACGCCCACTTTACCAGCCGCCCCATGATAGGAAACACGTGCACCACAGATGACTTCGTCAAAGATAAGAACGATATTTTCTCTTGTGGTGATCGCTCTTACTTTGTCGAGATAGTTTTCTTTTGGTAGGATCACGGTCGAGTTTGCCATGATCGGCTCTAAAATAAATGCTGCGATCTGACCCTTGTTTGCTGCGATCGCTCTTTCAAGGGCCTCGATATCATTGAAAGGTACGGTGATCACAGTGTCAGCCAGGCAGGAAGGAACCCCTGCGGACATACATACGCTTGTCGGTGCATCAGCCGGACCTGCCTGCGCTACGTCTGGATGAATGCTCCACAGCACGGAATCATGCGCTCCGTGGAATCCCCCTTCCAACTTGATAATCTTATCTTTTGCTGTATAAGCTCTGGCAACGCGTAAAGCATGCATAGTTCCCTCTGTTCCTGAGCAGGAGAATCTCACCATATCCATGAACGGATATCGTTCTCTAAGAAGCTCTGCAACGACTCTTTCATTTTCATATGGGATGGCATAGTCTACACCTTTTCCAATCTGCTCAATCACGGCCTTTGATAAGACTGGATGATTATGCCCGATCATAGTCGGTCCGAAAGAGCACTGGCAGTCTATGTATTCATTTCCATCAATATCCCAGACTTTGGAGCCGCCTGCTTTCTCAACAAAAAACGGGAAGGGTTTATTTGCTCGAATGTTACTTGTTACGCCCAATGGCAATATTTCTTTTGCTTTCTCATACATAGCCAATGATTTCGGATGCGCGTCATAATAATTTTGTAAAAATTTTTCCATTGTTTTTCTCCTCTTTAATTTAACGTGATACAGGTTTTTAATAGTTGTAACTTACGGGCCTAATAACGATCCTCTGTTGAAGTGTTTTGCATCGTTTCAGGCGATGCCATTAATATAGACTATCCAGTTCGCTATGTGTCAATTTAGAAAATTCGCTTTTTTTCCTAACATGCACCCATCAGCTGTGCGATGCGCAAATTTTCTTTATTTTTTCATATTGACACGAAGTCCTCTGTGCCTGCTATCATCATTTAAGAATTCATCTAAAGTTTGAATGTTTGTATAATACAAGGAGGCTTAAACGATTATGGAAAATAATAATCAGGCCATGCGATCTTTTGATGGATACGCTGGTAAAGAATTGATCGTCAATTTGACAAAAAAGATCATCAGCGCACGCTATATACGAAAAGAAGAGATGTATCGGTATCGATTTGATGGCCAGCTCTATCTCTATACATTATATAACGAGCTGAATATTGAAACAGGCCCTCCTGGAACAGACAGCGCTATTATGCTGGCACCCCTCCCTTCAAGAGACGCAGACAGCGAGACAGCCATCTGTTATCGCTCCTCTGATACCGGGGCCCTTAGGGGAATTAAATGTAAAAGCCCATTTGCCCTTAACATGAACCGGGCCGGCTTCAATTTTGTCACCATCTACGGAAAATCTTCAGCTCCAGTATATCTGAAAATTTCTTCTGGTGCCGGATCGCTTACAAATGCTGCCCATTTTCAAAGGTCAGAATATACTCTGATCCACCTCTTGCTTTCAGAAGAGGAAGTATCATCCGTCTTAAAAGAAAAGAATCTGCTGGGCATAGCTGTTCAGAAGGCGGATACAAATGTACGGCTGGCCGTTTGATGTCCAAACACCCCCTCTATTTTTGACCATGCACTCTAACCCGTATAGAACTAGGTGCCGCAAAACTGTCAAAAACAGAAACTGCCCCGGAGCAATCCTTGGGCAGTTTTGTTTCGCACGACCGTTTCTATTAATGGGCTCTTTATGCGGTGATTATGCTTTCCTTATTCGAGTCCACACCGACTTTCCCAAAATAAGCATAAAAGTAGAGGGCATCCCCTTTGGCATGGTAGTCAAACGAATATCCACTTCCTGGCTCCTGAGCTTTTCCCATCTTTTTATCATACAAGAATTCCAATCCGATCCCGCGAAGACGGTTTTTGAAGATCTCCAGGCAAAACAATCGAGAATCGCTCTTAGGGTAATTCTTTTGTATGTTGGCAAGCGTTTTGGCGGATTTCTGGTAATAGGTGTACGCACCGCCTATGTATGCTGTCTGTTTCAGCAGCGATCTAATTTTTTCAAAGGGATATATTGGCTCGTAAAAAATAAACTCACTGGAAGAATAATCATCCAGGAAAAAGTCAATGCTGTTTTCTCTCAGTGGCAGCTCAAAATTTTCGTCGCAGATATACAGGATGTTGTACTGATTATTCAATACACCCATTTTGTCTTTGACATAATCAATAACACTGAGGTGCTGGTCCGCAATAATGATTGTAGTGTCACTTTCAAACAACGTTGGATAGGAGCAGATCAAATCACCGGAAAAGCCTCCCGATGTAATAATCGTTTGTTTTCCCTGAGTTTTTTCATTAAGGTGCTTTTCGATATTTTCTTTTACTTGATAGTAGGATTTTGCCTCCAGGTTCAGATAGTCAGTCGAATACTCTGTCATAAGATTCAATATATTGCTCCACTCAACCTTAGCAAAACTGCTTTGGGCCCCACGAATGACGCCGTCTATGACTCTCAATTGATAGCCGCAGGCGGGACAGCCGATATTGGCCGACAAGATTTTATTGTTCTGGATTATGGTATTGTCAAATGACAAGGTTCTTTTACAGCGTGGACACGCCAGCAGGGGCAGACATTCGATGGGGACGCCTACACTGATATCTGCTGCTTTATCTGGGATTTTGATAATTTCTTTTCCAAGGTCCTGTACACATTTCTCAAGTTCTTTTATCTGAGTGTTCAGTTCTTTCTGCTTGGTATAAAATAGTTTGTTGTATTTTGTAATCGCATCAGCATTTAAGGTATATTGTATTAAACTACGTATATGAAAGATCTGGCTGATTTCTGGAAGTGAATAATGCATCTGTTTTAGTTTTTGTATCTCCTCCATAGCTTCTATACATTTCTGATCAAAATCATACTGGTTTCCCTTCATTTTAGGAGACAACAACCCTTGTTCCACATAATAGCGAATTCCATTTGTGCTTAAATTATACCTAGCCGCAAATTGCCCTGTCCTCATTCTCTACCTCACATTTGTTCTTTTATGCACAATATAATTTTTTTCAATATAGTTATTATATCATATTGAAAAAACAAGCCAAAAGATTTTCGTTTATTCTCAATCATTTTAACAAATTGAAAATAGCGAAAAATTTTGGCTTATTTAACCTTTTAACTCTTAATCTATGCGAAATGTCTTTTTTAATATGTATGCCGTCTATTCTACTACGATCGGCTCATAGGTTTCTGCTTTATCTTCCGGGAACATATCTTCAAACAAGTCTGTCTTGGGATTGTCCTTTATGTATTCCATCTCTTCATAGAAATCAGAACCCAGGAAGTATTTTTTTGGAGGCAGGATTTCTTCGCCCCTTGCCAGCTTATCCAAACCAGCTTTGATCTTTTCCGGATAGGCAGGCAGGTCAAAGATCCTTACGCCACAGGCATTATCGATGGCATTGATTACTGCCATATGGCCCGCTGACTGAAAGGCCTCTGATGCTCCGGAGGAACCAAACGGGTTAGTGTTTCTTGGTGTGCAGTGGTGGATCAGATTAAAATTGTCGGGAATATCCTTGATGGTTGGAACGCCTGCACCAGCAAGGCTCGTATGTTTTTTGACGTCATCATAGTTTTCCGTAAGTGCAAAACCAATGCAGTGCGAAAGCCCGCCATAAGCCTGACCATCGACAGCAGCTACATTTCCGATAACACCTACATCATCGATGCACCAATAACCGATACAAGTGGCCTTACCAGTTTTGGTATCAACTTCTACTTCTGCCATATGCAGGGCATAGGTGTAAGCTGGTACCGGATTTCCTTTTCCTGTATTTGGGTCCAGATACTTCAAAGTCCTGTCTTCCGGGTTCTGATACTGTGCTTCATACTTGAGTGGAATGCCTTCGACGACCATTTCATCGTAGTTCCTGTAACTTCCGTCTTCTTTTCTCATCCCATTCATCAGCTGCTCTGCTGCCATAGCTACTGCTTTGCTGTTCATATAGTGCTGTCTGGAAGAGGCGGTAGCACCAGAGTCCGGACAAATTTTGGAGTCATTCTGCACCAGCTTGATATCATCTGGAGTAACGCCCAGTGGTTTCAGAGCTTCCAGCGTAGTCATCAGCGCTCCGATATCTCCGCCCTGCCCCTGATCCTGCCATGTATCATATTTTGCAATCCTTCCGTCTGGCAGCAGTTCAAGGGCAACGGTGCATTGGTCAAAGATTCCTTCTGTTACATTGTATCCGCCCCATGCGATACCTACGCCTCTCTTCTTTTCAGGAGTAGATTCTTTGGCAGCTCTTTCTTTTACTTCCTCATAAATCGGTCTTAAGATATCCATCATCTTTTCCATCGGATATTCACGGAAAGGATACTGATTGATGTTAGTGTCTCCTGGTCTTGCGATGTTCTTATATCTGAATTCAAATGGATCCATACCGATTCTCTTAGCCATCATGTCCATCAGTGCTTCACTGCAGGTATATGCCTGTGGAGAGCCATAGCCTCTGTATGATGTCCCGTAATTGTGGTTGGTGCAGGCAACTCTGGTCAATCCTAGACAATTGGGTACATTGTACGGGAAAAACATGAATCTTGCCGGTCTGGTTATCAAGTCATCACCAAATTCGTTGTAAGATCCATGATCCAGGCCGCAATCCCATTCTGCCGCAAGGATTTTTCCATCGTTATCGCAGGCTAGTTTGCCGTTGCTGAAGGAAGGAGCCCGCTTACCTGACAGTGCCATAAACTCCTGATGAGTGATTGAAAGGGCTACTGGCATATCGTCACAGGCTAGACAGATGATCGCCGCCATGGCAAATGTCGCGGCGGATACACCCCAACCAAAGGTGGATCCTGTTGGATTCTGGATAACGCGAATTTTTTCTTCCGGCAATCCAGTGGCCTCAGCGATATCTCCGATGTGCGTATAGATCATCATTGCCTTGCAGTGAATGGTTAGAAGTCCATCATCACCCCAATAAGCTTGGATCGTATCGCCCTCGATATTCATATGTGGTTCTCTGGAGGAGTAAAAAGAGCCTTCGACTGTGTAAGGTGCTTCTTTAAACAGGCTTGGTGTATCATGTCCTGCGCCTTTAACGGTCGGCTGCTCTGACCAGAGGTTTGGATGGTCCTCATGGATCCGTTCTGCATCCGGCATAACAGCTTCCAGATAGGTCTTATATTCCGGCAACTGTTCCCAGTCAATGGTGACTTTTTTTACTGCATCCTGAGCATGAGCTTTGGTATCAGCCACTACAAAAGCAACTACATCACCATAGTTGTAAATCTTATCCTCTGCAATGATTGGGTGAGTTTGCCCAGTTGCCAGGGTTCTTGGAGAGAAAGTAAAGAACCCCACGCGATTTGGTCCTTTTACGTCTTCTGCGGTAACAACTTTGTATACACCCGGCATTCTCTCTGCTTCTTCTTTATGGATTGCTTTAATTCTAGCATGAAATGCCACTTTAGGCTGTACCAGTACTGCGTGCAGCGTATTCTCAGGCATCTTTAATTCAATATCATCGCCATAATCTGCAACACCGCACACCTTTGCCAACGCAGCTGGCCGTACCAGAGGTTTGCCGTAATATTCCTTGTCTTCCGGAAGCTTCACCATGATATCTTCCAATGCACAGTCGTTTCTCATCACTTTAGCAGCGTTCATTACTGCGTCTACGATCTGTTTGTACCCTGTACAGCGACAGATGTTTCTGTGTTTCTGAAACCAATCTCTGATCTCTTCCCTAGTTGGATCGAGATTTTGTCGCAGCAGCGCATAAGCGGATACGATAAACCCCGGAGTGCAGAACCCGCACTGGACCGCTCCGGCATGCATGAACGCTACTTGGATCGGATGCAAGTAATTGGGGGCTCCGATGCCTTCGATCGTAGTTACATGACTATACTCGTCCACATCTGAAATCTTCCTAACACAGGATCGGACTACTCTTCCATCCAAGATTACAGAACATGATCCACAGACACCCTCTCCACAGCCCACTTTTGTCCCTGTAAGTCCCAGCCGCCGTATTACAGATGCCAGCGTATCGCGTTCAGGATCGCAAATAAACATGCGATCGGCACCGTTAATATTCAGTATCATTTTCTTCAGCCTCATCATAATTTACCTCCGCCTTGATTTTTGGTTTAATAAATAAGCAATATATTTATGATTACTTTACACTGCACAGCTCACTATACGTCAATATCAATTATTAATCATTGTTGGGAAAATACACAGTAGACAGGACTTGATGTCTTTTCCCCCACCCCAAGTACATATACAGAAAATATGCTAAAACAAAAAGAGACCGTGTTCACACGATCTCAGGCAATTGTTTATAGTCTGGAATACGTTTCCCTCCCAGTAAATATGTAGTCGATATCGAACCGATAGCTATTTAAGAACCTTAGTTTTATGTATTTACTCATATTCTCGATACGATTTTAGTTATTCGTGGTACCGTAAGTCGAATTATTTATATTATAAATAGTTCTTCACCTTGCCTCACGTTACTGCGACAAGCCCTACAGAAATCCCCCGCAGCCCCTGTGGGCAACGGTATTGTATAAAAACTTTATCATGGTAACTGCGTCGAATACGGGCAAGTTGACGGCTGCCTGCACCGAGTCGATATACGGTGACATATCCGTGCATTCCAGCAGAACCGCTCCCATATCAGGATGCTCCTGCTGCATTGTGAGCGCAAGATTCACCAGTTCTTCCCTGATCTTGGCCGAATCCAGGTTGCCTACATTTTTATCGATTTTGTAGAATTCCGCTTCATTCTGCGCCCCCACTATGATACAGCGGTCGAAATCCTCCTTTGACACGCCGCAGGATTGAAAGAGACTATAAGTCAGATGAGGCGCGTCTGCGCATAACACGCCAATTTTCTGATGATCCTTCAGTCCTGACCGGATCCAGGGGACCTGGATCACGCCCGATAAGTAAACAGGAACATCCACCGCATTGGCCACCTGTTTTTGAAAATGTCCGAAATATCCGCAGTCTGCGCAGATGACCCTGCATCCGTCCCGCTCCAGCTTTCTGGCCGCTTCAACCAGATGGTCTGCAATCGCCTCTTCCCCACCGTGAACCATGGTTTGATTGGTTCCTGTCAATTCCATATATTTTACGGGAAAATCAAAGGTATAGGCGTTGCTCACGTGGCCGGGAGGGCATGGGAGCCAGGCCGGCACCACGATGATCCCCACCAGCTCGCCGGTGCAGGTACCGCCTTTGTTGGACCAATAATGCATATCTTCCCCGGGTTTTATGTAATTGTAGTGTCTAAAGATACCGTTTCCTGTCGCTTTCATTTAAAGTTTCTCCTTTCAGATCTGGGTACATGGTTTGGCACAGTGTGTTTAATATCGGAAAAATTTTATTGAAATATTTTATTTTTTACGCAAACTTATGGGTTTGTGGGGCCTGATATTGAGAAAAAACAGGGCTGCTGCATAAAAAGCGATTTGCTTCGTGCAGCAGCCTTAATCGTTGTCAGGTGATTATTTTGTGCCAGTCTCGCAGTAGGTCTTCATTTGTTCCTTTGTCAAGTCGGTCAGCCCCAAGTCTTCCAAGGTCACTCCCTTTTCCCACCAATCGATTTCGTGGAAAACAGAATAAAGATTGACAATGGAATCGATCGTCGGCGTGGGGACTCCCACCGCCTTTCCAATACAGGACCATGGGACAAGGCCGCAGGGAGCATCTTCAGTCAGATATCTGCTGAAAATGTCGTTGGGGCCCCCGATCGGCGTAAGTCCGATGTCTCCATGGGCGGCTCTGTACAAATCCTGCCATTCATATTCTTCTCCCCGCTCTTCAATATGTCTGATATTGGGGAAACAGTGGAATGGATTGATGTCATATCCCAAAGCTTTGGCGATAGCTTTTCTCTCCTGGTCCAGCCGCATATCGATCTTAGTCGCAGAAGGAGTGAACCCGTGCTCATACAAATAAAAGTCGTTGTTCTTATATTCGATAGGGCCTGCGTTGAGAATGCAGGGACCGCTGTGCAGCGCGGGATTTATCAAAGCCAGACCGCATTCCATCACATCGTGGAAGGTGCCGCAAATGTCGAACATGTCGTTAAGTTCAGGCATTAATTCAGCTTCAGCTGTAGTCGGCAGAAAGCCCAGTTCGATTTTATCCAGTTCCAGAATATTTACTTTGCCCGGTTCGACCAGCCTGGCATCGTACATCAGGTTGTTGGCGTCTACCAGCACAGGGCATGGGTCGCTGCCAATGATTTTTTTAATCTTAAGTGAAGCAAATGCTCCCGGAATGGAGACGATTACCTGATCAGAAGTAACCTTTCCTTTTAATAACTTGGCATAATCGGCATGGGCAAAGGCTGGCGTCAGGATTACGATGTACTTGACGTCTTTAATGGCTTCTTCGATATCATCGGTCACCATATTCATTTCAAAGATTCCCTCGATGACACCAATGGATGAAACCGTCTTTGTTTCAAACACCTTTGTCATGTTTTTTTTGAACCTGGGCATTTCATAAAGATTGACCAGGTAGCCTCTGTTTGTCAGATCCGCGGCCAGAGCGTGAGCTCCGTTTCCGCCGCCTAATACCGCTACAACTTTTTTGTTCATAGTTTAGCCTCCTAACTATTTTTCCGCCGTTTTCTTCTCTTCCTCATCGTGGGCCGGAAGGGGTTCTCCCGATTTCATTCCCCGAATCAATTTAATATCTCTCCAAATGATAAAGGCGAATTCAATAAATCCAACGTATCCGATCAATGGGTAGATATAGTTAATCAAACGTTCAAATGGCAGCTGTCCTCCGAAAAAGCCCAGTACTGCGATGATCAGGCAGATAACAGCAAATTTTACGGTCTTTTCCTTTGCCAGACGGGAGGATACGGACCACATGAGAGGAACGGCCGTGGTAAAGATGGCAAGAACGAGAATAATTGCGTAGACGACGCCGAATATAGGTGAAAGCTCCTGTGCCATGGTTAAGGCTGGTATGGACATTTCTCCTACAATATCGATCTGGGAACCTTCGGCCAGTACTAAGAATAAAGTGCCCACTGTGAATAAAACATTTCCTAAAACGGTTCCTGTGATGACTTCTGTCTTGTTCTGCGCCTTGGAGCCCATGGCTGACATGAAGGGCAGGCACATTACAATGTTCCACAATGCATACAGTACCCCTGACATGAACCAGCTGCTGGAAGCGAGCAGGACGTCGTGGGTATTTATGTAATTTTCCCAATTTGCAAGATCAATGCCTTTTGTGGCTAAAACGCCGATTGCCATGATCATGGTGACGATGATGATGGCCGGCCCGATGAAACCGATGGTGTCAATAACTCTTGCCAGTCCCAGCAATACCACTGCTGTTACAACAACGGCGAAGACCAGGCATCCCACCCAGTTGGGGGTTCCAAAAAGCTGATTAAGTGTTGAGCCGAATCCGGCGATCATAATTACCAGGGTGAGGAACATGAAAATTGGGATAAACCAGGATAAAAATGCTCCCACATATTTTCCGCATAAGTTCTTATAAGAGTTCAAACCTTGTTCATCCTTTGATTCATTGCCAAGGTTCATGATTGCTGCCGCTGTCCAGGCTCCGAGTAAACAGTTTACCACCATAACTCCGATACCTTTTGCCAGTCCATAATTTGTAAAATACTGCATAATTTCTTGTCCTGTGGCAAACCCCGCTCCGATGAGGAATGCACAGAATGCACCGGCAAGCTTAATTACCATGCTGATGCGAACTTCGCTTTTTCCGATTTTTAGCATAGCCTTTTCCTTTCTTTACTATCTCTCACATATAAAATAACGATTACATTAGTAATAACCGCAATTCATATGCCAACGGAGCAAAATAGAAGATATTTTCAGAAAATTGCCTTTCATCCCTGAAATTTAAGGGTTTTTACTGGTTCGGACTTTTGGGCATTTTTCACCAAACGCCTTGGATTTTCCTTATTCTTCTTTGCAGTTTTACAATAGTTGCAAGAATGCACCGCTTCCTTCAAGCAGGTGTTTGGAGATATAGTGGATAAGCCAAGGGCCCCTCGCTGGCCCAGTCTGCTTTGAGTCAAGCAGACGAGCTGCCGGGTTATAAAAATCTGATTCTTTTCATTTTTTGTATCAAAATTATAGCTTGGAGAGGGTTGCTGCTGCGGATTTTCGAGTGAAAGAGGCGCTTTTTTTGAGTTTTCACAGGTTTTGAGAAAATTGGCCTTTATAGGCGTTGAAAGCAGATACAAAAATTCAAAATTGCCGGTTTTTATACCAGATACCAGGATTTACTCCATCGCAGGCGAGCTGGCCGGCTGATCCCCTATCGGAGTTTGCTGCAATAGCAAACTCCGTAGTCGTTAATGGAATAAAGCTTTTCTCCGGTCCTGAGGATTGTCTGCGCCATTTCATCCAAGCTGACCAAGGTGTCCAGCCCGGCCATGGCGCTGTTAGCGCAGACAGCTGCCGTGGGAACGGCCGTCATATTGCGAATAAAGCACGGCACCTGCACATATCCGTCGATGGGATCACAGAGAAGCCCCAGCAAGCTCTGTGCACCTAAGACAGCAGCTCTCTCAATAGTCCTGACATCATCGGTCATGAGAGATGCCAGCGCCCCGGCAGCCATGGACACGGCGATACCGATTTCCGCCTGGCAGCCCAGATCGCCGGAATAATGGGTAGGGTAATAAAAGGTACCGATCAAACCGGCTGTCAGCAACGCTTTTCGTTCATCCGCCGCAGACAGTCCCAACGCCATTGCCGAATTTCGGATGGCGGGAACGATAATGCCGGAAGAACCGCCCGTAGGCATGCACACAATCGTTCCATGGGCATTGCTGTATTCCATAATCGCCAGAGCTTCCGGTGCAGCCGCCGATGCCATTCCCAGGGGGATTGCTCTGCCGCTGGTGTAAAAATCAGCTGCTTTTAAAGCCTTTGGCGTAGTAACGCCTTCAAAGCCCGCGACTCGATAGCCCTTTTCAATCGCATCGATGGTCAAGTCATATACCTTTTGGCAAAGGTTCCATACGGCTTCACCCGGCAATCCGCATATGGAAGTTTCGTAATCGATGGCCGCCTGCCAAAGACTGATTCCCTTTTTCTCAACATAGGCCAGCATACCCGCCGCCGACTCAAACGGCGGCCGGGAATTTTCCACAGGAAGGATTTCATAGACCGGATTTGTAATGCTGTACCAATTCACACGAGGGTCCTGTTCCACTTCATCGATCAAAGACTGATCGAAGGGTCGGGTGGATGGGCGGCAGGTTATGCCTTGATCGTTTGTTTCAACAATCAGGTAATAACGCTTGCCGTCAATGGCAACAGCCGCGCCGTTAATTCTATCTATAAAGATTTCGCCGCCGCCCAAGGAGGCCGCAGAAATGCACAATCTGCGCCGGGAATTTTCAATGGTTATGATACTGAGTTCTGTTGGAATTGAGGAAACGGAATCATTGAACTCCACTTCAACCGTCATCCCCTCCTTTTGGGCGTCATCGTAGGCCCGGTTAAATTGATAGCTGTGCAAATCCTTTCCTAAGATGCCGCCGATGAATGCCTTGTCGCTGTGCATCCCATAAAAAGTCTGGCTGTAACCGCCCTTTTCTGCCATTTCAATTTTCATGCCCGCGGGCGTTCCGCCCAGCAGCTGGCGCAGAAGTTTTCCAATGCGAAACGGCCCGCAAGTATTGGAACTTGATGGGCCGGGGGTAACGGGAGACAAGACGTCATTAAAAATGCTCGGATATGCTTTCATCGCCTGATACCTAACCTTTTCAGTTTTCTCGTTAACGTAGATTTATCGATGCCCAGTGTCTTGGCCAGCTCCGCAGTCGTTTTGCATGTACCCATTCTTGCCTCAATGATCCGCTTTTCATATGCGTTCATTTCTTCTTTTAAGGTCATTTTCAGAGAGGATTGAAACTGCTCCTCAATCTGTAAATTGGAAAAAAGATCGGTTAAATCTCCTTTTTCAATCTGTTCCTTCTGGTTAACAATCGATAAACGTTCAATCATGTTCTCCAGCTCGCGGACATTTCCGGGCCATTTATATTTTTCCAGCTCCTTCCATGCCTCATCGCTCAGGTATTTGTTCTGTTTATAGCGCTGGTTGCATCGTTCCAGAAAATACTCCCCCAGCGCCCGGATATCCTCTTTGCGGCTTCGCAAAGGAGCAACCGTGATCGGTACGATATTCAGCCGGTAATACAAATCTTCCCTGAAGGTTCCAGCTTCCACTGCCTGCAGCAGATCCGTATTGGTGGCTACGATGATCCTGGCCTTCACCGGCAGGTAATCCGTTCCGCCGATTCGCATCACTTCCTTCTCCTGCACCACCCTTAAAAATTTCACCTGCAGGGACATGGGCAGAGAATTGATTTCATCCAAAAAGACCGTTCCCTCGCCGGCCGTTTCAAACAAACCAGCTTTTCCCGTATCCAGGGCTCCTGTAAAAGAACCGGCTTCGTATCCGAACAATTCGGATTCCAGCAGTTTTTCAGGAATGGCCGCGCAGTTGATATCGACAAAAGCCTTGTCCTTTCGGTCGCTGTTCATATGAAGCAGCTTGGCGACAAAGCCTTTTCCGGTCCCGGTTTCCCCCTGGACAAGAACCGTCGTATCCGTAGGCGCCACGGCTTCGATCAGCTCAATGGTTTTGCGCATGGTGCTGCTTTTGAAAATAAAGTCCGAGTCTTTATAGTTCAACTCATTTTCCGATTTGCCTTTGTACGCTTGATGATATTTGAAAATTTCCACAGGTTGGTTTTTGCTGAAGTCCTTCAGCTCATCCAAGCTTGCTGCAACGGCGATCGCGTTCTTTTCTTGATTATAAACAACGAATTTTTTATCCATCTCATCGATGAGAGAAATAAATTCTTTCCTGTCAATCTTCTCCATTCTTTTCACCTGATTCGCCCATAAAATACAATATGTGCCCTATAACGGAGCACATATTTCTCAATCGCATATCAACCTCATCAGCAAGCAATCGCTTCGCATAAGTTTTGGCGGGAGTATGTGGGAATCGAACCCACCCAAGAAGCTGCTAACTCCTCAAACTGGTTTTGAAGACCAGAGGGCACACCAGCACCCATCTACCCCCATAAATCGCTTCCATATTAACATAAAAAATAGTTTTTTTCTATATTTTGCGACAAAATTATTGAAAATGTGTTCCTGGTTAAAACATACGGAGAGGCTCTCGCCCCTCCGTATGTCCTTAAATGCTACATGTCTTTTCCGAAAATCGTTTGTTCGGTCACTGGGACAGCTGTCGTTTTGATCGCCTTTTCGCAAAGCTGAACTCTGGCTTCCAGTTCTTCTTCTTTGGAAAGGTTTGGATAACCAGCAGGATGCGGAATCGCTACAGCAGCATAGATCCGGTTTGCTCCTACTGAATATGAAATTGGACAAATCGTGCAAAGATGTACGATCGGGATACCCGCATCGTCGATCTGCTTAACTAACGTTGCACCGCAACGTGTGTCAGTTCCTCAGGTGGAGGTGAGCAGCGCTGCCTGAACACCGGCATCCTTCAGATGCTGAGCCATTTCTTTGCCATATCTTGTGGCTTTAGCTACGTCCATGCAGTTGCCCACTGTAACCAGCATTTTGTCGTATAATTCACCGATAACGCCTCTTTTTTCCAACTCTTTAAAAGCGTCATAGGGCAGAATTCTAGTTCCCCAGTCATTGCCGTATACCGGGTCATATCCGCCGTGAGCGACTTCGCCCTTAAAGTTTTCTGCGCTGCCGCCGAAATCTTCAATGGAGTACGCGCACCATTTGGATGCGGATAAAGCTTCCAGGTGATCCGGGTTGCCGACAGGGACCATGCCGCCCGATGTGAGGATGGCAACTTTGGCCTTGGAAAGATCCGCAACAGGGGCGCTGGGAACGATATGATCGAATTTGGGCATTTCAACCTCTGTAGTGTAGGGCTGTCCCAAAGCTTTGGCTACTGCCATATCGACGGCTCTTTCGGCTCCGCTCTTATCTCTCCAGCACGGTCTTCTGATGCCTCTTGGGAAATATCCCTCTTCATCGGGAAGGCCGATTTCTTTTCCTTCGGCGATTTTGTTGGCAAAGGCCGAAATCTTTGTCAAGGCGTCCTTCATATCCTTGGCTTTTGTTCCGGTTGGGAAGATATATCCGTATTTTTTGTAGAGTTCTAAACCTGGATTTTCTTCGTTGAGGGCGGAAATAGCGATGATCTCTTTTTCAAAAGCGATCTTGCATACGCCGCCGCATGCCATACCGTAACGGCCGGCGTTGAATCCCGGACCTGCGAACACGATGTCGATTTCTTTTTCGTCTAAAATTTTAGCCAGCTCTTCTTCAACCTTTTCCGTATTTTCTACAAAATAGTTGTCTCCGCAGACGACTGTGTTAACGATTTCAATATCCTTTAACATGTTCTGCAGAACGTTTCCCGGTCCAACTGTACCTTCTCTTAATTCGAGAGGGGCGTAAGCGGAATCTTCACCGCCAAGCTGGCCGAAAAACTGATTGATGTAATGTAACGCTCTCATTTTCAATTTTCCTCCTTCTTTAGTACGGCTCTGTGCAGTAATATCCGTTTGCGGAATTGCTTGCTGATCCCATAATTACCAGAATACCGACTTTGATCTTTCCGTCGCCGACTTCACAGTCATCGGGTGAGCCGGAAAGCAGATGCAGCTGTTCTCTGTAGCCGATGTTCTTTTCCATTTCAGGCAGCTCGATGATGCAGTTGTCGTTGCCGGTTGTAATGACAGCCGTGGCTTTTGGAGAAGTGTTTGCCATCGGCTCTGAAGTTCCGTCAGGACCAGGATTGTCGTGGAGCACGATAACGCTGGCCATATCCCGTTCTTCCGCTCTTTCGCAGATGAGCATCAGGTCAGCTTCCGGATTTCCGCCGCCTTCCTGGCTGATAATGATGCTGTCCGCCAGGCATGTCTGAGCCAGATTTACCGTTACCATAGCGTTTCTTTCTTTTTCAGCCAAAATGGTACTGATTGGGGATGCGATCAAGCCGCAGAAATCCAAATCAACGCCGTGCCTCTTGTACAGCTCTTCGATGATGGCGTGATTCTGAATGTCATAGGTCGTATTTTTGTCGCTTGCCGTTACGCAGTTGCCGGAAACGATGGCGCCGTCAAAGACTTCGTTGGGATGCAGCAGCTGTGCGTTGAGCTGAATGGCGTTGAGACCGTAAACATAGTTATCATGCAGCAGGCCCTGGGCCATAATCAGAAACGCATATGCCACCTTTGGCAGTTTTTTCGCCGGGTCCACCGGATCTCTTCTGTAAGTCTTTACCTCGTCTGCTTCCACATCCAGGCCCGCCTTTGCTAAGTACAGGGACGCTTTCAGTCCCAGCATACGGATCTCGGTTTCGTGTTCCGCCGGTGTAATGCCGTCGATCGGATCAGCCACAACAACCACATTGATCAGTTCTGAAAATCTGCAGTATTTTGTTGCCGGACCCGACATATCGATGATTCCTTCCTGGAAACCGATAATCTTGCCGCATGTAGTTACACAGCAGCCTCTCAATACTTTTGTTGTTCCCTCCCCGCAGGATGTATAGCCGTCTAATACGCCGGGGAAAGCCCTTTCGGTTTCCACCTTCACTCTTGGCTCTATTACATCTTTCACAGGAATTATTCTTGTTGATTCACCTGGTTTTGCAATGTCAACATCGATGTTTATCAATCTGTCTGTCTTTATCGTATCGATAAGCTCATCCTTGTTAACCGTTAACACCCCGTTTTCGATGAACGTTTTTTCACCGAAAACGACATCTTTGATATGGATGTATTCCAGGTTTAAGCTCATGTCCTTCATTGGATTCCAACCTCCTATATTATTGTTTGCCTATAATATAAGCATTTCGCATGCCAACTGCGCTCTTATTGACAGAAAAAATATTAACCAGCCCTGACGCCATCTATTTTCAATGGTTTCGTCGGATACTTTATTTTTTTCATTCTTTTTCCAAGAGCGACAATAGGCATAAATTCTTTCTCGATTGTTGCCGCTTTACAACCAATGCAAAAATGCACCACTTTTCTTTTTATATTGATTATATCTATAACGTTATATTATAATTATATAAATTATCAATGTATATAACTAACGTTTATCCACGAAAACGAGGAGAATACTATGAACACGTTCAACGAAGAAGAATTTCAGGGGTTGTTAAATTGCATACAGGACGGCGTCTTTATAACGGATGGGATCGGAACCGTAGTCGCATGCAACGATGCTTCTTTAAGTTTTTGCTATTCTAAAAGAGAGGACCTCATTGGAAAAAATATGCGGGATTTGGTCGAAGAAGGGTTCTTTGACGATTCCGTTGCTTTAAAAGTCATCGAGCGGAACTCTACGGTAACCGAAATGCAGAAAAGTTTGACGGACAAGCTGGATCTGCTGGTAACTGGCACGCCATTCTATAAAGACGGGAAAATCTCTTATGTTGTAATCACGGAAAGAGACGTTACGGAATTGGGCAAACTGGAACGCAAGCTGAATCAATTGAAGGAAATAACGGAGAAAGATCTATATTACCAGGCGAGTATGCCCAACATTAAGTCCGAGCTGGTGTTTGAAAGCCCTGTTATGCTGGATTTAATCAGTATGGTCGCGCGAATTTCCGCCAGCGATGCCACGGTCCTCATTCAAGGTGAATCCGGTACAGGCAAAAGCTTGATCGCAAAATTCATTTATCAGAACAGCTTGCGAAAGGATAAACCCTTTGTAGAACTGAACTGCGGCGCAATTCCTGAAAATCTCCTGGAATCGGAACTCTTTGGATATGAAAAGGGCGCTTTTACCGGCGCCAACAATAAAGGCAAGATCGGCTTGTTTGAAATCGCCAACGGCGGCACTATTTTCTTGGATGAAATCAGCACCATACCGCCCCACCTTCAAGTAAAAATCCTTCGCGTATTGCAGGAAAAGGAAATTATGCGGGTTGGCGGCACCAAGTATATTCCCATTGATATCCGCATCATATCTGCTACCAATTCCAACTTGGAGGATCTGGTAAAGAGCGGTGAATTTCGAAAGGATTTGTTTTACAGGCTGAACGTATGCTCCTTTACTATGCCCTCATTAAAAGATCGCAAAGAGGACATTGCCCCTTTGTGCGAATTTTTTCTGGAGAAATTCAACGCAAAATACAGATGCAACAAAATTTTATCTTCCTCAGCGAAAAAAATACTCCACTGCTATAATTGGCCGGGAAACATCCGAGAATTGGAAAACATCATGGAGCGGATCGTGATCATTAATAATGCCGATATTATATCCGGAGAAAGCATTTCCACCCTTTTCCCAATGTCCAATCTGGAGTCGGCCAATCATAATAATCCGACGGTTATTGACCTGAAGTCGGAAATGGACAATTTTGAAAAAAACATTATTTTATCAAAAATGAAGTATTGCAAAACCATTACCGATCTGGCCGTCAGCTTATCCATCGATAAATCAACAGCCACGAGAAAGCTTCAGAAGCATAAAATTAAATTGTAAGGCCGCCGGCGGGGAATCGCAATTATTTGCAATTCTTCCTCCTTTCTATGAGGGAGTGGAGCACCACCGCCGCTCCGGCCGCTGTCAACAGAATTCCAAAGATGCGGAATGGCAGATTCAGCGTAATAAGGACTTTTTGGTTGTCATGGGGATGTTTGGAATGAGGAATAATATTTACGTTTTATCTTCCAATTACTCCTTTTACATGATATAATATTATTCTTATATGTGACTAATTTGCACATAGGAAAGGAGTTATTCGAATTGTTAGAAAGAATGAAAAAGAAACGTGAAGCTAGGCTTTCTGCTAGCAATGATCCTTCCAATTTTATTCATAAAATGGCCCGGGAACTCGAGGAAAAAGACTCGATTGACAGCGAGCTTTTCATCAAGCACAACGTAAAGCGCGGACTGCGTAATTCCAACGGTACTGGTGTAGTCGTAGGCCTTACCAGAATCGGAGAAGTCCTGGGATATTCCGTCAATGAAAATAAAGAAAAGGTCCCAATGGAAGGAAAGCTCTATTACAGAGGCTACAGTATCGAAGAGTTGGTGCAAAGCTGCATCGAGGAAGGCCGTTTTGGTTTTGAAGAAGTTACATATTTGCTTATATTCGGACAGCTTCCTACTCAGAAACAATTAAATGATTTCAACGCCCTTTTAGGCGAAAAACGAGAGCTTCCCGTGGGATTTGCCAGGGATATGATTTTAACCGCACCTTCCAGGAGCATCATGAACAAGCTGGCCCGGAGCGTGCTGGCGCTATATTGCTACGATGACAACCCGGACGACACTTCCATTGAAAACGTTCTGCGCCAGTCCATAGACCTGATCGGATACTTCCCCACGTTGATTGCTTATGCCTATCAGGCCAAGTCATCAACCTTTGATAATAAGAGCCTGCATCTTCACTATCCAATTCCGGAGCTGAGCACAGCGGAAAATATTCTTCGCATGATCCGTCCTACGGGACAGTACACCGATTTGGAAGCAAAGCTTTTGGATATCGCGATGATTCTCCATGCGGAGCACGGCGGCGGAAACAATTCTTCTTTTACGACCCATTTGATTTCCTCCTCCGGCACAGACACCTATGCCACCATTTCCGCGGCAGTCAGCTCTCTCAAAGGGCCGAGGCACGGCGGCGCCAATATTGCCGTAATCAATATGATCAATGACCTGAAACGCAATGTGAAAGATATTACCAACCACAAACAGGTGGAAGATTATCTGGTCAAGATTCTGAAAAAGCAGGCCAACGATAAGAGCGGCCTTGTATACGGTGTGGGCCATGCGATCTACACGCTTTCCGATCCCAGAGCCAAAGTTCTGAAAGGTATGGCCAAACAGCTGGCTGTAAGTAAGGACTTGGTGGACGATTTTATGCTCTGCGATTTTATTGAGAAAAAAGTACCGGAACTGTATGCGGAAATAAACGGGGTTGAAAAACCGATGCCGGCCAATGTGGATTTGTATTCCGGGTTCGTTTACAGCGCCCTGGATATCCCCACCGATATCGCGACCCCGCTCTTTGCCACCGCCAGGCTTTCCGGCTGGTGCGCCCACAGACTGGAAGAACTCATCGCCGGCAAAAAGCTGATGCGCCCGGCATACAACTGCGTGCAGGAGCACCTGACTTACAAGCCGATCAAAGACAGAAAATAACGGATTTAAATTTGAAAAGTGTCAGGCTTCGCCTCATAAGGATGACGATCCTGAGAGAAAGCGGCCATTGAAAAGGCGGCTACTATCTCAATCCCTGCGCAAACCATCCACTATTGACAGTTTTCGGCCTCTGATACGGCCGCAGCAACGGCATAGATTTTCGGTTCCTTCTCGTTTCAACGCTTTGCGAAATTTGTATGAAAAAGGGACTGTTCGCATTGGACAGCCCCTTCTCTCATCCATATCATTTTTCTATCTTCACGTTGACCCGATCGGTGGCTAAAGCTCCGGCATCCTTGATATCTTCCCGCTTAACGGTAACCGCTCCGTCCGCCAGCTTTTTATACAGCTGATCATAGTCATCGCTGCTGAACTTGTTCATTGTAGATGGGTTCATCGCCAGACCGACTCCCTGTGTTTTGGCATCTAAGACAATCACCTGGCCTCCGGCAAATTCATTATCTTCGTAATACTCCCACAGAATATCGCTGATCGCCGGGCGAATATTTTTTACAGCAGAAAAAATAACCGTCTTTGAATCCTTGCTCTGATCCAAATCCACACCGATCACCCGGCCATGCTTTTCTTCTGCAGCCTTCATAATGGAGCGCCCGGCAGCGCCCGCGCCGGCAAAGATCACCTCAGTACCCTTCTCATACCAAGCGGCCGCCTGGCTTTGTACTGCCTCATCCTCGTTAAAAGTACCAGTATAACCATAGCGGACTTGAATTCCTGCAAGGCTGCTTTCCTTTGCCGCATCATCCGCACCCTGGATAAAACCATACCCAAATCGCTGAACCGGAGGCTCTTCCTTCCCTCCTAGAAATCCCAATTTCTTATATCCCTCTTTTACTGCGGCATATCCGGCCAGATACCCGGCCTGCTCCTCTGCAAAGGTAATGGCTGTCGTATTTTTGCGGACCTCCGCATCATTTCCTTCCCCATCCTGAGGACGGCCGTCGATCAGTGCAAAGGAAACCTGCGGATATTCGGATTGAGCCTGATCGATGGTATTGCCAAAGGCCGAACCCGCGGCAATAATGATCTTTGCGCCTCCATCCACCGCATCCTTCACAGCCCGCAGATAGCCGTCTGTCGTATCCTCAGTAGTCAAATATGCTTTATAGGAAACTGGCTTTTCTTCCACAAAATCTTCAATTCCGTCCCATACGGCCTGATTGAAGGCTCCATCCTGAATGCTGTTTGTATCGGTCACCATAGCGATCTCGTAGGTCACCGGCTTTTCTTCCGCCTTCTTGCCGCAGCCCGCAAGTCCGGCAACCATCAAAGCCGCTATCAAAACAGCCCATACTTTTTTTGTTTTCATCCAAATCCCCCTATTTATAGATCTCTTCCCTCCGATGTTTCAGCAGAGGCAGCTGCTGCCGAATGGCTTCTACATAATCCAAATCAATATCGCCATACACGATCGTCTCTTTTTCATCCGCCTTGGCCAAGAACTCACCCCACGGCGTGGCAATGCAGGAGCTGCCGTAAGCTTGATAAACGCCTTCCATGTCTCTGGCCGGGGATGCTGCAGCAAAATACACCTGATTATCCAGCGCTCTGGCCCGCATGGTCAAATCCCAGTGGGCCGGTCCTGTGGTCAGGTTAAAGGCGGCGGGAAGCACGATCAATTTTGCCCCCATAAGCGCCATTTTCCTGGATAATTCCGGAAATCGCACATCGTAGCAGATGGCTACACCGATCTTGCAGTATTCCGTATCGATGACCGTACACTGGTCGCCTGGGCTCAAGGTATCGGATTCCATAAAACGAATGCCATCCTTGACATCAATATCGAACAAGTGTACCTTCCTGTGCTTTCCGATCAAATTGCCCTGCCGGTCAAAGCTGAAGGATGTATTATATACTTTATTGTCATCCAATTCGGAAATAGAACCTCCGATCAGATAAAGATCGTTTTCTTTTGCCAAGTGGGAAAGAAAGTTTACCGACGGGCCGTCTTCCGGTTCTGCGTAATCCCGGAAATAATCGTTAGAATAGGGACAGTTCCACATTTCCGGCAGCACCGCCATCTGAGCGCCTTTCTCAGCCGCCTCAGCCACCATAGCTCTGGCCTTCTCTTTGCTTTCCTCTTTATCCATAGAGCCCATCATCTGACATAATGCGATTTTAAACATTTTCTGCCTCCTGACTTTTCAGAACTTCTATAAAACTTCTTGTTATCCTGCCTGTAAGCCCCCATATGACCCTGTTCTCAAACTCGTAAATGGGTACTTCCGTATCGCCTTTCCGCCAATGATAGCCTTTGGAAAATTTAATCTTTTCATAAGGAAAATCATCCCCTACCACCGGTTCTACCTTCATTTTGTAAACAATCGGCTCATGCTCCAGAAAATAGCGGAGCGGGACCAGAAAGATTTCCTTGACTTCTTCCGGGTTCAGCGCCGGTTCAGACAGACTTTCTTCTTTTATAGTACCTAAAAAAGAGAACATTGTAAAGTTGCTGTAGGTATAAAGTGTATCCAGCTGGCCGATCACCTGAATATCATCCCCGCAAACACCCAGCTCTTCCACCGTCTCCCTTACTGCGCAGGTTTGGAAGGATTCGCCCGCCTCCACCTGTCCTCCGGGAAAACAAACCTCTCCCGGCTGCCGCTTCATATGTTCGGCTCTCACCTCGTATAAAAGACAAAGCTCCCCGTCCTTTTGGACCAGGGGCACCAGCACGGAAAAAAAATTATGCTTTCCGATGGCCCGGGGAGTTCGATTGTTCATAATATCTTCAATTTTTTCAAGGGTGATGGTCTTCATTTAACTGCGCCTCTTTTCGCTTTCCTCTTATATTCAGATAGGATGCCGCCAAGATTAAAGCAATTCCTATGTATGTGTTCCAGAGAATGGATTCTCCCAAAACGATCACGGCCATGACCGGTGCAATGGCGGGTTTGAGGAAAAATGCAATGGAACCGGTCGTTGCATCTGACAGCTTGATTGCCATGAAATAGCAGTAATAGCCCAGGCCTGTGACAAAGATGCTGATATAGGCCACCACCAGCCAGTTATCCACAATTCCTGAAGTAATGGGCCGGCCCATAAAGAGCATAACCACCAGCAAAACCAGGGAACCCAAAATAAAGCTGATGCTGGTCTGAGCCATAATGCCCATTTTCTGCACGCTGATCTTGCCGGCCACGGTGTAAAGTCCGAAAAAGAGAGCAGCAAGCAGCATGAGGATTACGCCCAAAACCGTATTTCCCTCCTGCATGTGCCAAGGCTTCACCATGAATATGATGCCCAAAAGCCCGATCAAAAGTACAATTACATTATTTTTTGTAAGTTTTTCTTCTGTCATAAAGTGAGCAAAGATCATGGTGAAAAGAGGGTTGATGGAAATCAGAACCGATGCGGTGGACGCATTGGAATGCATGACGCCCATCTGGAAGAAGAGCATGCTCAATGGAATGCCAAGAACGCCCACATATAAAAGATAGGCAAAATCTTTCAATTCCAGCTTTACATGATTCCGCTTTATTTCCGCGATGGCGAAGGGCAGCAGCAAAAGGCCGCCGATCATGAAGCGGAGAAAGGTCAGCTGAAACGAATCCATTTCGCTGCCGGCCAGCTTGAGGGCCACTTCCATGGTCCCGAACAAAAACGCGGTTAAAACAACAAAAAAATAAACCTTCTTCATTTTTTTCTCCAAACTCTTTATGTCATTGAAAACGGCGGTGATAAAACACCGCCGTTTTTTGCTATGTACAGGTTAAACCTTCCGCTCTCCCAGCCTGGCTGGGATCTGCGGCATCAAGATTGCCCGCGGGCTGAACTAGTTCAAAATCTCACAGTCTGTAAAGTCAACTCCGATCATTTCTTCTTTTTCGGCGCTCAGGCTGGCTACGAACTCAATATCGTAGTTCTTGGAAATCTTTTTAATTCTGTCAATAAACTCAGGGAGATCGCCCAATGTGACGTCCGCATGCTTTAAAATACTGTCGATGAACATGGTCTCGATATCGTGATCGGAACTGATAATTCCGTAAATAAATCCGATGTATTCATCGCTGTTGGTAATGTATTCAAAATCTTCCATGCAGATCACCCGAATTCTGTGACTGAGATCATAGGTTAATCTGTGATTTTTATTTATAAAAATGACACTGCCGTTACTTTCTTCAACTTTGTCATTTGCTAAGTCGATCATCTGTTTTGTTTTGCCGCTTCCCTTATGTCCAATTAATAATTTCACCATAGCAAAGCCCTCCCTTTTCTGTACTTCGTGATTGTTTATGTTGAAATATATTATACACTACCCGGCCATTTGGGGCAACAGCAATTCTTAATTTATTTCTGCTGCAGGCTGCTGCTGTTAAGCTTTTCCGTATCCGCAGTTGGGGTAAGTACATTCCTTACAGTTGAGGCAAAGTCCCCCGTGACCCAGCTTTTTAATATCTCTTCTGGTGATCACTTCTCCCGCCAGCAGCCTGGGAACGATCAGGTCGAAGACACTGGTACGGCTGTACATCACGCATCCGGGGAGTCCCACTACTGGGATATCATCGATATAAGAGAGCATGAACATGGCCCCCGGCAGCACCGGAGCCCCATAGGTAACGATATAACCGCCGGCTTTCTTAATGCCGGAAGGAGTCCGGTCGTCCGGATCAACCGACATGCCGCCTGTAACTCCGATCATATCCACGCCCATGTCGATGAGCTGGCGGATGCAGTCCGCGATCATTTCCTCGTCATCATCGGCGAAAAGCTGTTTGACCACCGTGCTCCCCAGGTCGCCGAATTTTTTTACCAGCACAGGTCCGAACGCATCTTTGATTTTTCCGCTATAGACTTCGCTGCCTGTTGTAACGACGCCGATTTTCAGATTGCGCAGCGGCTCGATCTGAATCAGCGTTCCCCGTTCCAGAACACCTTCCGCCTGTTTGACCACCGCTTCATCGACAAAGAGAGGGATGACTCTGGTACCCGCCAGCTTCTGCCCAGGTTCTACGACGATGTTTTCGTGGATGCTGGCGAACATGATCTCATCCTGATCGATGAGGTCGATCAAAAGCTCGCCGTCCACTTTCAGCAGACCGCGCTCTTTAGCGATCAGTTCAATTTTTCCTTCGCTGGGCTCTGTCAGCCGGATTCCCGGACCTGCAGCTTTTTTCGCAATCCGCAGGGCAGCTTCATTTTCATGAACATCCGTATCGTCTTTTTCCACCACATAAAGATGCTTTTTGCCCATGGACAGGAGCACGTCGATGTCTTCTTCTTTAATTACATGTCCTTTTTTAAATTTGGGTCCCTTGTACTCGCCCGGTATGATCTGGGTAAGATCGTGGGCAAGGACGGTTCCGACCGCCTTTTCTACTTCAATTTCCTTCATTTTGTGTAAACCTCTTCTTTAATAATAATTTGCAGAATTCCGAGCCTTGCCGGGCCCGGACATAAATAACATTTTTTCAATTACACAGCGCCAAAGATCGGATCAGCAGCACTTTTCCGGCTCTTTTTCATCGCCGGCCTGCCGCATAAGACGCCCTCCCTTCATGAAAATCCGATGGTCGGCGAACAGCTCGCTCTCCCGGGGATCGTGGGTGATGAGGATCGTAGGGATTCCCAAATTTTCCTTAAAGGCCGCGAACTCTTCGTAAACCACTTCCTTGGTTTTCACATCGAGAGCGGAAAAGGGCTCGTCCAGGAGCAGCAGTCTAGGCTGGGTGACGATGGCCCTGGCCAGGGCCACCCGCTGTTTCTCCCCGCCGGAAATATTGGCCGGATAACGCTTTTTCAAATGGGTGATCTGGAAGGTTTCCATGATATAATCGGCATAATCGAGTAATTCTTTCCGTTTGCTTTTATCCCGATATTCTTTCTTGTTTTTAATGCCGTAAATCACGTTTTTTTCCACGGTCATATTGGGAAAAAGGGCGTAATTCTGGAACAAGTAGCCGATTTTCCGATCTTTCACCGGCACATTGACCTTGTCGTCGAAAACCAAAGTATCCTCAATCAACACCTTGCCCTCATCGGGTTCTTTGAGGCCGGAAATGCAATTGAGCACCGTGGTCTTTCCCGCCCCCGATTCACCCTGGATCACCAGAACTCCCCGGTCAAAGGAATATTCCACATCCACGGAAAAACGGTCCAACTTTTTTTTCACTTTAAAATATGTACACATATCACACCTTGTAATTCTTCTTTTTCAGCCAGGCATTGAGGCCGAATATCATGAGAAAACTGAACACGGTCATAACCATCACCAGGGTATTGGCCTGATCCTCTTTTCCCGTTGCCACCGCATAATAGATGGCCGTGGGGATAGTCTGGGTCTTGCCCTCGATATTTCCCGCCAGCATCAGCGTCGCCCCGAATTCGCCCAGCGCCCGGGCAAAAGTAAGGATGATCCCGCTGACCACTCCCGGCCTTGCAAGGGGAAAGACTACTGTCCAAAAGATCTTCCACTCGCTGCTTCCCAGAGTGCTGGCCGCAAGCTCATACGTTTCATCGACGCTTTGGAAAGCCGCTTTCACATTTTGATACATCAAAGGCAGCGCCACCACGCAGGCAGCGATAACGCAGGCAATCCAGGTAAAGACTACCTGGATCCCAAAGGTATCCAGCAGAAAGGCGCCCAGAGGGCCCCTTTTGCCGAACAGTTTTAATAACAAGTAACCGACAATGGAGGGCGGCAGGATCATGGGCAGGATTATCAAGGTTTCCCAGACGCTTTTGAGCGGTACCTGCTTCTTCGTCAGAATATAGGCGAAGAATACCCCCAATATGAAGGCAAATATGGTTGCGATCGAAGCAACTTTTAAGGATAATAAAATCGGACTCAGCATGCTGGTTATTTTACCGTAAATCCGTATTTTTCAAATACGCCTTTCGCATAATCTCCCTGAATAAACGTATAGAACTTATTTGCGGCCTCCTTCTGAGGAGCGTCTTTTAGAAGGGCCGCCGGATAAACGATAGGATCGTGGAGGTTGTCGTCCACTTCTGCTACAATCTTGCCTTTCTCTTCCTTGAGCATCTTGGCGTCGGTCATATAAACAAATCCGCAGTCCGCATCGCCGGTCTCCACGTAATTTAGAACCGCCCTTACATCCTTGGCTTTTACGATCTTGCTTTTTACTTTATCAGCAATTTTCAGGTTATCAAATACCTGTGTCGCATATTTTCCTGCAGGAACCGTTTCCGGCTCACCGATGGCGATCTGCTTTACAGCGTCGGTAGTCAGAGCGTCCATTGACACTTTATCCGCCGCTTCACTGGTGGCAATCAGTGTTAAAGCATTGCCCAGCAAATCCTTGCGGGAATCCTTGTCAATCAAATCTTCTTTTTCCAAATCATCCATGTTGGCCTTGGATGCGGAAATAAACAGGTCGCAATCCGCTCCGCCTTTGATCTGCTGGACCAAATCTCCCGATCCCGCATAGCTGGTTAGGATCTTGTCGCTGCAATCCTTGTTGTATTCTTTGATAATCTCATCCAGCGCGTCGGTCAGGCTGGCTGCTGCCAATACGGTGACATCCACGCCTTCATCCTTCTTTGCCGAATCGTCACTTGAGCTGCCGCAGCCTGCGAATACGCATGCGGTCAGCAGCAGCAGCGCCAACAGCAAACTAATCTTTCTAGCTTTCATAATGTGTCTTCCTCCTGTGTGTATAAGTGCTTTGTTCATTCACATGGCGTTAGAATACCACACTTTGGAAAACAAGTCTGTTGGCCGAACAACATTTCCTCAATTTTTTTCCAATTCCCCCAGGCGCAGCTGTCCGCAGGCGGCATCGATGTCCGCCCCCAGTTCCCGCCTTACCGTGGCCGGAATTCCATGCTCCTCCAGGTAAGCGGCGATTTGCAGGGCATGATTGCGGTTGCTGCCAGCCATACCGGTTTCTGTCACTTGGTTAAGGGGAATCAAGTTGACGTGGCAGAGCATGCCTCGAAGCCTTTTGATCAAGAGATCGATCTGCTCTTTTGTATCGTTTTTGTCTTTTACCAGGGCATATTCAAAGGTGATCCGTCTGCCGGCAGCTTGGGTGTAATCTCTGCAAGCTTCCAGCAAGGTTTCTACCGGGTAGCGCCTGCAGATGGGCATCATCCCTTCTCTTGTCTGATTGTCGGCGCTGTGGAGGGAAACAGCCAGATTCACCTGCTTCATATCTTCGGCAAACTCCCGGATCCGGGGCACGATTCCGCAGGTGGATACGGTGATATTCCGCAGGCTGATATTCAGCCCTTCCTTTTGGTGGACGTTCTCGATAAACGCCTTCAGGTTGTTATAGTTATCAAAGGGCTCTCCCGTTCCCATGACGACAATGCGGCTGATGGTTTCACCGGTATCCTTCTGGATGGTCAGAATCTGATCGGCAATTTCGCCCGGAGTCAAATTCCTTCTCAGCCCGTCCATCCCAGACGCGCAAAAACGGCAGCCCATTCTGCACCCAGCCTGAGAGGATACGCAGATGGAGTTGCCGTATTTATACTTCATGAACACGCTTTCGATGGTATTTCCGTCCTCAAGTCCCAGCAGATATTTGCGGGTTCCGTCTTTGCGGGAGTTCTGCACCCGCAGAATCTGCAAGGTACCCAAATATGCGTGTTCCGCCAGCTTCTGCCGCAGGTCCTTGGAAAGATCGGTCATGTCTTCAAAGCTGCTGGCGCCTCGGTATATCCAGGAAAACACCTGCTTGGCCCGGAACGCTTTTTCTCCCTGGTCAAGAAAAAAATCTTTCATTTGTTCCAGCGTCAGGTCCTTTAAATTGGTTTTCAATTTTTGTTCTATCATAAATCTCCTCAATATAATCCTTTATTCCTGCTCAGCCGCTTCCGTTCATTTACTGTCTGCTTTTGAACCTCGCCGCGCCAGCGGGGATGGTAAATATCCAAGTATGCCTCGATGTTAATCCAGTCGTTCTGCGGATTTTCCGAAGCGATTCCCGGATAAAACCGTTCAATATATTCTTTCACCAGAATCTGGGAAAGGTGCTTTAGTCTGCCGCATGACTCCGGGCAGACGGTTTCGCCGTAGCCTTCTAAGATGGTGATAATCATCGGTATGTCATAGCCGAATTTGATGGCGATGTATTCCAGGTCTCTTCCCAGCGCCACGTAATGGTCAAAGATTGCCAGATGATCTTTTGGGGGAAGCTTTGCCGCTTCTCTGAGCTTTGCGATCGGTGCGCTCATGGCTGGTCCTCCTTCCGCTGCCGGTTCTCTGCCAGGCAGTTAAATCGTTCTGCGGCTGTTTGCCGGCATTTCAGACTTTATTATACTACGAATCGGCCGCATGGTATAGGAAGTTTTTTCAGGAGTCTTAAAGGAGCAGCGACCATACCCACTCGGATAAAAGCGGCTGAATGGTGAAATTGATCAAAAATACCAGAGAGCACAGGATCATCACTTCTCTGCCTTCTTTTTTGTCCGCCCTCGCTTTTCCTCCGATACGCTTTCCGGCAATTATTTTTACAATCAGAAACCCGATGAGGGCGCCGGCCGTGTTGGCGATCAGGTCATCCAGGTCGGTTGCCCGGAAGTTGAACAGCTGCATGAATTCGATAAAAAAGGAAAGGCCTCCTCCCAGCAAAAGGATGTTTGTTACCCGGCCCAGCTTGTCCCAGATCAAAGGCGCCAGTATTCCCACCGGCATGAATAAGATAATATTGAGGAAAAACTGGACCGGGCTGGCCAGCATTCCGTCGAAGGGGATCAGGTTGACCGTTGGATCCAGGTTTATCCGCCAGATAGAAGGAATCCCTGTAAGGGCAAAGATTTCCGCCAGGCCGCAGCCAAAAAGCACCACCAGCCATCGGTGGCCGCAGCCGGCATCTTTGCGGCATGCCCGCTGCCAGCACCAGATGACTGGTACTACAAAACTTACGTTGATAAGACTGTCGATCAATAGACTGGTTATGGTAGACATAGTTTGCTCCTTTTCTCGTTTGTAAACAAATATCGTTATCATTAGCATAACAGAAAAACTTTGTAAGAAAAGGTAGAAATTATTAAGGTTGTTTTAGGAAATCTTAATTTTTTTGGTGGATGCGGGAGGGATCTGGTGTTGTGAGGCATGTGGGCTGCAATAAATTTTTAATGTTTTAAAATTTAGTGTAAAATTCCAATGTTTTCAAGGGTCAAATTGTGTCAAAATCCCTGAAAATTTATATGTCTCGAAATTTTGCGCCCTGAGGCCCACAAAATTTACACTAATTTTAAATAAAATATCCCGTTTTCGTTATGGTAAACCAAAAAGTACAAGTAATTGCAGTTTTTGCGATACATTTACGGACCCGCCAGTGCCGCAAAGCAGCACCGGCGGGTCCGATATCATCTTGCCGCTGAGACAACTATTTCCGTTCTACCCCGATCCCTGTCTTATGTCCATTGAGATCATATTCCTGCAAACCGCTGCCCGCTTCCATCTCCACGGCCAGCGTTTCATTCATAATATAGTCCTTGTAGCTTTTCACAGCCGCCGCAACAGCTTCATCCGCATCGATGGTAATTTTAATATTGTCCATCATCTCGAAATCGTGCTGCTTTCTCAGCTGCTGGACTTTGGAAACCAGCTCTCTTGCCAGACCTTCATCGATCAGCTCTTTGGTCAGAGTCGTGTCGAGAATGGTAAATACGTTGTTTTCCATGGCCACCGCAAAGCCTTCCTTGGCGCTGATCTTGGTGTCCACCATATCAGCCGTTATTTCCGTTGCTTCGCCGTTCAGATCCAGGGTAATCTTGTCCTTTGCTTCCAGCTCTCCAACTACGGCCGCCGCATCGGCTTTTGCCAATGCACCGCCGAAGGCCTTGATGTTTTTGCCCAGCATCGGACCTGCAACCTTGAAATTGGGCTTGAGGCTGTAGTTCATAAATTTGTCCAGTTCTTTTTCAAAGACCACTCGCTTCACATTCAGCTCTTCCATGATCAGCGGCGTCAAATCGCCGATCAGCGATTCATATTTGCCGTCTACCAGAATTTCGCCCAGCGGCTGGCGGACCTTGATTCTTTCCTTTTCGCGGGTTCCGCGGCCCAGGCCGACCAGGTCGCGTACCAGGTCCATACGCTCTTCAACCTTGGCATCCATCAAGGACTCATCCGCCTTGGGGAAGTAAGCGATATGCACCGATTCCTCGCCGGTCAGGTTCACATAGATTTCATCGGCAATAAAGGGCGCGAAAGGCGCGATCAGCTTGGATACACCCACCAGCACTTCGTAAGTGGTCGCGTAAACGGATTTTTTATCATCGTTCAGCTCTTCTCCCCAGAACCGTCTTCTGGCTCTGCGGATATACCAGTTGGACAAATCTTCAATGACAAACTCCTGGATCTTGCGCACGGATTTCATGTGATCGTAATGATCCATTTCAAAGGTCACTTCCTTTACCAGCTTGTTATATTTGGAAATGATCCACCGATCCAGTTCAGGACGTTTGTCATAATCCACAGAAAGCTGGGCCGGATCGATTCCATCCTGGTTGGAGTAAAGGACGAAGAAATTGTAAACATTCTTCAAAGTGCCGAAGAATTTGCTGACGATTTCCACCAGCCCGTCTTCATCAAATCTGGTTGGCGACCAGGCCGGCGAAACATGGAGCAGGTACCATCTGGTGGCGTCGGCGCCGTACTTATCGAAAAGCTGGAACGGATCCACCGTGTTGCCTTTGGATTTGCTCATCTTTTTGCCGTTTTTATCAAGGATCAGGTCATTTACCAGCACATTCTTGTAAGGCGCTTTTCCTTTAATAAAGGTGGAAATCGCCATCAGAGAATAGAACCAGCCTCTGGTCTGGTCGATCCCTTCGCAGATAAAGTCTGCCGGGAATAATTCTTCATCAAACTTTTCTTTATTTTCGAACGGGTAGTGCTGCTGGGCAAAAGGCATGGAGCCGCTGTCAAACCAGCAGTCCATAACTTCCGGAATCCTGGTCATCGGTTTGCCGCAAACCGGGCAGGTCAGGTGCACATCGTCCACATACGGTCTGTGGAGCTCGATGCTCTCATCGACATCCTCCTGGGCCTTTTCTACCAGCTCCGCCCTGCTGCCGATGCACTCCAGATGGCCGCATTCACAGCGCCAGATGGGGATCGGCGTACCCCAGTAACGGTTTCTGGAAATGGCCCAGTCCTTCACCTCTTCCAGCCAGTTGCCGAAACGTTTTTCACCGACAAAGTCCGGGAACCAGTTGACCGTATCGTTGTTGGCGACCAGCTGATCCTTCAGCTTGCTCATTTCAATGTACCAGCTGGGCTTGGCATAGTAGACCAGCGGCGTTCCGCATCTCCAGCAGTGGGGATAGTTATGCTCAATTTTTTCTTTGCAGAAAATCTTGTTTTCGCCTGCCAGCCATTTGATAATATCAATATCCAGACCGTCTTCCATAACAAACCGGCCCGCCCATGGCGTTTCTGTATATTTCCCCTCTTCATCCACCGGATTGACAACCGGCAGATCATAGCGGCGGCCGGTCTGATAGTCATCTTCACCAAAGGCCGGTGCCGTATGGACGATGCCCGTACCATCTTCAATGGTAACGTAGTCCGCGCAGGTTACGAAAAAGGCTTTTTTGTCCGGCTTGACAAAAGGCATCAGCTGCTCGTACTCGATATATTCCAGAGCCTTGCCCTTCATTTCTTCCAGGACTTCATAGTTTTCCCCGCCCAGAACTTTGTCTGCCAGAACCTTGGCAACATAGAAAATTTTGCCTTCTTCGTCGCCGGCGGTCATCTTTGCCTTGATATAATCCACGTCCGGACCTACGGTCAGTGAAACGTTGGACGCCAGTGTCCAGGGGGTTGTAGTCCAGGCCAGGAAATATTCATCCGCGTCTTTGCGCTTGAATTTTGCTGTGATGGTGTTTACTTTTACTTCTTTATAGCCCTGGGCAACCTCGTGGGAAGCCAGTCCTGTTCCGCACCGCGGGCAGTATGGCAGGATTTTATGGCCTTCGTAGATCAGCCCTTCTTTAAAGAATTCCTTGAGGATCCACCATCCGCTCTCGATGAAATCGTTATCCAGGGTGATGTAGGGGTTGTCCAAATCGATGAGATACCCCATCCGTTTGGTCATCTCCCGCCACATGCTTTCATAGGTGAATACGGACTCACGGCACTTTTCATTGAATTCCTTGATGCCGTATTTTTCAATGTCCTGCTTGCCGCTCATCTCCAGCTGTTTTTCCACCTCGATTTCAACGGGAAGGCCGTGGGTGTCCCAGCCGGCTTTCCGCCTTACCTCAAAGCCCTGCATGGTCTTGTAGCGGCATACCGAGTCCTTCAGCGTTCTGGCGATAACGTGGTGTATTCCAGGTCTGCCGTTGGCTGTCGGCGGTCCCTCGTAAAAGATGAAGGACGGCTGTCCTTCTCTTGTGGTTACACATTTGTGGAGAAGATCTTCTTTTTCCCACTGGTCCGCCTGCTCCATCTGCAGTTTTGCAATGGGTTTTTCCGATAAGTTTTTAAACATATCTCTTTTCCTTTCTATCTCTATTTTTAAGTTTTGTAAAGCACAAAAGCTCAGTATCGCGCGGGGTAAATGGTGCAAACGGCGCGGGTACCTTATTCAATGCCTCCCGCAAAGCCAAGTACGAAAAAATCCCTGACTCTCCAAAGCAGAGAATCAGGGACGATAAAATACCGCGGTACCACCCTGGTTGCAGCTGCAAGCTGCCCCTTCATTTTGTAATCAAGGCTCCGAAGTGATCTTCACGATCCGCTTCACCGATGTTTTCTCACCATCAAACATCTCTCTGTAAGGGTTTTACACGGGGCTACTGTCTTCATCCTCGCCTCTTGTTATTGACTTCATATACGTTGATATTTTATATGCTCCCGCCTCTAAAGTCAAGGGATAAATCCCGCGAACTCACTCAGTAAACCGATCAAAATTGATTTTTTCCAAACACGCTTTTAGATCCTGTATCGCCACCTCTGGTTCTTCGAGGGATAAATGGTTCAGCTCCGCCATATATGCATCCCAGATCCGCACCTCTTCATCGCTCAGATTGCCGTATTGTTTCAAAAGTTTCGCATAGGCAGCGGCGTTTCCGTTCTCTGCAAAAGCCTCTTTCATCAGCTGGGGCTCCTCTTTGTCTGCCGTATCGATGGCAGCGCTGACTTTTTCCTCCAGTGCTTCGCGCCCGCTCAGTTTTGTCTCCTCCTTAATTTTTTTATCGTATATGCGATTGATTCCATCCAGCTGTCGGTTATATTGGTCCAAATCTTCCTGGGCAAAATCCCTGGCCGCATGCACAGTTACAAAATAGCGGCCCGCCTTTCCAAAAGCAGAAACACGCATTTCATCCACAGTGCCGATGAATGTAATTCCTGAATTGGTTTCAATCTGAACCGTTTTTTTCTGCTGTTCTTTGGGGCCGGTGTTGGACTCAAACCCCATCCAGGGAAAACTCCCTTCGGGAGTGAGGTCGATCGACAAAATCGTGTTTCCCTGCGCCTGATTCTGGTCTGCGATTTCCATTTCCAAGTGCAGATTGCCATCGTCAAACGAATAGCCCCCACTGGACTGGCTGATGGTACTTTTCAAGGCATCGGCCAGCTGCCGATTCAGAATTCCACTCAGGCCCCTGATTGCCAATTGGTTCTCCATGTCTTCATAGGAAGAAATCGCTTGTCCCTCTGTTGCATATTTAAGTCCATATTCCTGGCAGATTTCTTTGACCTTCTGCGGCATGTCATAGACGGCATCCGCGCTGCGATCTGCTGTTTTAGCCAGTTCTTCTTCGGTCAGGCTGTCTAAATACCGGTTGTACTCCCGGGCCGCCCGATACTCTTTTGAATCCATGGCCGCATTAACCGGCGTGGCCGAGCCATCTTCGTTTTTGATTTCCGGGAACAAAATTCCCGACGCATAGGCGACGGTTCCAATGGTCAGGATCGCCGCCATCACCGCCGCCAGGCTGATGAGCAGCCGCCTTCTTTTCCCCCCGGCTCTGCCGCATCCCTTTCCATAGCGCCACTTTGGCACGTCCGTCTTTGCCGCCAGTCCTTCCAGCTCCAGCAGCTTGGCCGTAAGCTGATCGGCCAGATTTACATCTCCCTCCTCGATTGCCTGATCCAGCTGATTTTTAATCATTTCATCCTTGTATTTTTTCATCAACACACACCTCCGCTCCCCATATCCATTTCCCTGATAATCCTTCGCACCTCTTTTCTCAACCTGACATACCGCATCTTCAGCGCCGTCTCTTTTATGCCTTTTTCCTGGGCGATCTGGCGCATGGACTTCTTATCCAGATAGTAAGACTGATAGAGTTCCCGCTGTTCCTGACTCAGCCGCTCCATCACTTGAGGGACAAATTTCCTTTCATCAATGTTCCGATCTTCTTCGGCGAGGATGGCCTCAAGCAAATCAGGATCACCTGACACTGGCTCTTCTTTCAATTCCATCGCTCTGTGTTTGGCATCATCCCGCAGAGCTTCGTAAGTCTTTAGTTTTGCTGTCCGATAGAGAAATGCCGGCGGATTTTCATGCCTGAGAAATCGGCTTCCTTTTTTATAGGCGATCAAAAACACTTCCTGGGTCAGATCCTCCGCCAGAACCGGATTCTTCGTCATTCCATGGATGTAGTTATAGATCCGTCCATAATTTTCTTGATATCGATCTTCGAAGCTTTTCAAGTGGAACTCACCTCCTTACCCATATATGCGAATTTTTCTGTCAGGTAACATCGCTTTTTAAGCAGCGAAGTTCAGATGGCATAAGGCTTACGAAAAAAGCATAAATAAATACAAGTTTTTACGCAGATTTCAACGCTTGCGCCCTCTCAAAATCAACCAGAAGCAGCAAAACCTGCTTCATCTCAATACCAGGTCCCGCAAACCCACAAGATTGCGTAAAAAAAGAAACCTTTCAATGAAATTTTCCCGATTTGCGTCAATACTTCAGCACCGCAAAAGCAGATCATTCGCCGCTCAGCGCTTCGCGGAGTTTACACAAAAAGAGGCTGATCGCATCTATCACTCTTTTTGATGCAATCAGCCCCAAATCTTTTCAAATTTACAGCCGTCCCAGCTTCACAGGCCCAGATCAAGGACCGGCACCTTTGTTTCTCCGTCCGTCTCCCGCCCATCCCCAGCAACCGGCAGATTGAGCCGGAAAATATACTGATCGGGCTTCATAGTATCGCTGGGTTCCAAAAGGCACTGCAGAATCAGCTTGCCCACAGGCTGAAGATGGTTTTCACGGACCCAGGAACGCAGTCTGTCGTAGATCCGTTCCAGCTCCTCATATCCGCCTACGCAAAGGGCCGAAGCCGCCAATACGCCGTTAAAACGCCTGATCGCTTTTGAGCAGCAGTTTTCTTTGTATTGAACCGGCATGCAGAGCAGAAAACCGCCGTATCCCCGAATAAAGCTGCGGACATCGTTGGTCTGCGGAGTCAGAATCAAAGCCCCTGTCTGTAAAAGTCCCAGGCGGTCCCGCAAGTTCTGGATCTTGAGACAGCATTGGGTAAAGAAGGCAAGGTCGTGAAAGGGCTCTTCCATGTTCATGCAAAGGACATCGGCAGCAGGCAGCTGCCGCAGCTCCGGCGGATGACTGTGATAAAAGCATTCGCTGCCTGCCGCCTGATACTGGCGCAGAATGTACTCTCCCTTGGACAAATAGTCATCAATGTCGCTGACCGCCTGCAGCTGCAATTCAATTTTCCGCTTGGCCTCACTGACCTTTTCCCGAAAACCGGAAAGATCTTTTTTGACCAGGATCATCCGCATTTCTTCCAGAGAAAACCCAAGCATCTTCATATTTTTAATCAGCTGAACCTGGAGCATCTGCTCTTCATCGTAATACCGGTATCCGGTAGCATCATTTCGATATGCGGGTTTGAGGAGCCCCACCTGATCGTAATGGCGCAGTGTCGGGATACTCAGCCCGGTAAGCTTTGATAATTTTCCAATCGAATACATTTGTTCCCAGCCTTTTTCCTTTATCATATCCTATAATTCAATATTTTTAAAGGCTTCCGGTACCTCTTTGTAGCCTTTTGACTTGATAAATCCGATGACCACTCCGATGATCAGCCAGCCGAAGCCTACGATATAGCTGATATAGTCAAAGCCGGTAAAGACATAGATCAAGATGGCCATACCTATGAAGGGGCAGACCAAATTTTTGATAAATCCTGCTCCGCCCCTGATCTTCTCTCTGATGAAAAAGTAGAAGAAGGTGGCGAAATTGAGCATGATAAAGGATCCCAGCGCTCCGAAATTAACCAGCCTGACCAGGGTGTCGATGGGAACCGCGATGGCAATCACCAGCGAAAAGATGGACAGCAGATAAATGCCCACATACGGTGTACGGAACTTGGGATGCACCTTGGCGAAGATATGAGGAATTACCCGGTCTCTGCCCATGGTATAAAGGAGCCTTGCCGCTGATGACTGGGCTACCATGGTATTGGCAATACCGGCAGCAACGATGGTCACTCCGACCATCACAATCCGAAACCATTCTCCCAGGGCCAGGGCGGCCGCATCGTAAAAGCCCGCTGCGATATCCGTATTCTGCCAATCGGGAAGAATGAGACAAGCCACATAAGTCTCAACAATAAACAGGAGCCCGATGCTGATGAGGGCGATCATAATCGCTTTTCCGATATCTCTGGCTGGTTCCAACGCCTCTTCCGCAAGGGTGCTGATGCCGTCAAAGCCCAGGAAGGACAGCGCGGCTATGGTGCAGGCCGAAGCGATGAAATTGAGGTTGATCTTGCCCGGCTGGTAAATAGGCTCAATGGAGAAACCACCTGTGCCTCCGCCGCCGGCGATAAAGCTGATGCCGCCGATGAGGAAGATAACCACCACCACCAGTTCAATGAAAAAGAGGATGATATCCGCTTTCGCCGTATAATCGATCCCTCTCACATTAATCAGGGTATTGACGACGATAAAGGCGATAATCCAAGCGATCGCCGGAATTCCGGGAAACGTTTCCACACAAATGTTGGAGACCAGCGCATACAAAAGGGCTGGCACGAAGATGTAATCCAAGAGGATCATCCATCCTGCCACAAAACCCACATGATGGTTAATTCCCCGCTGAACATAGGCATACACCGATCCGCCTACGGGAAATCGCCGGCTCATCTGCATATAACTGAGAGCCGTAAAGACCATGGCGATGACGCCTACCAGATAGACAAAGGGCGTCATTCCGCCGCTGGCCTGTTCAATTTCTCCGAACACCGCCATCGGCGCGATGAGCACCATCATGATCATTCCATAAAAGACCAGGTCCTTCAGCTTGAGCGTACGTTTGAGCTGAACCTGTCCATCTGCTGACGAGGCCTGAGGGGCCGCATTGTTGTTCATTTAACTTGTCTCCTTTCTACTTGATCAATTCCTTGCCTGGGATTTTGGGAACGCCGGCTCTCAAAATCATGTCAATGGGACACGGCAGCGTAAACTGGTTGATCTCAATATCGCCCTGCAGGGACAGATACAGGAACACGTCCGTCTGATCCCAGCCATAGGCATCCACCATCAGCCGCTGCAATTCCCGGCA
Source organism: Hominibacterium faecale (assembly GCF_020734085.1). Classification (NCBI taxonomy): domain Bacteria; kingdom Bacillati; phylum Bacillota; class Clostridia; order Peptostreptococcales; family Anaerovoracaceae; genus Hominibacterium; species Hominibacterium faecale. The sequence continues at coordinate 470,727 of NZ_JAJAGH010000001.1, read as the reverse complement.
TGACTGATTGAGGGCGGTCTCATAATCCGGCGCAGCCACATTGACATACCATTTATCCTTTGTCTCCGTCATCGGCCAATGAAGTTCAAAGTCCTTAATCAGCGAAATCTTCACCCTAACGTCGGCGGCGATTTCAATCCCATTTCCGCAGAGCTCGCAGTCGCCCTGGGAAGCATGTACGTCTCCCATGCCCAAGAGCGCTCCCGGAACCTGGACCGGCAAATAAATTCTGGATCCCCGCTTAATCATTTTACTGTCCATGTTGCCGCCGTGATCCCCCGGCAAAAAGCAGAGAGGCTCCCCTTCCTCTGGCGCTACGCCGATGACGCCCAGCATGGGATCCACTTCCCACTTTATATCGTTGAAATGGGCGATACGGTTTTTCACTGGAATGATCTTTGTCCGGGGAACGGACTGTTCCATAAGAGGTCCGCCGATATTGCAGCACACCCCCTGGTCTGCCACATCGATATCCAGGATATCCACCACCAGAACATCTCCCTTTTCAGCGCCATCCACATACACCAGCCCGGTTGCCAGGTCGGCGTCTCCGCCGGTTATGTCCTCCGGGTAGTCCGCTTCGGTCTTGATATTGCCCGAATAACAGTCCAGTGTTTTGAACAGCAGCGTTTCACCTGGTTTCACCGTACAGCATGGTTGATGGTTTTTCGAAAAAGTACTGACAACTGCTTCGATCGTTTTCATGATTTCTCCTCGCTTTGTTTATAAATTTCCCTTGATTTACCCCGTCTGTATGCTCTTATGCTAACCCTAAAGTCTACTTTAGAGTCAAGGATGATCTTTTCCATGCAAACAAAAAAGAGAGCATCCTGTCGTTTTTTGACAATGCTCTCTCGAAAAACCAATGGTCATCTGCGGGGCGGATGATCGCGAAAACCTTTCCCTACTTTCAAATAAATCAAACACAGAACAATGGACAGACAACTGGCCAGCGGCGGGACAAATCCCATTTCATATAAGGTAATTCCCGGCAGCCTGCTGAGGAAATAGGAGACCGGAACCCGGACGCCGAAGGTGGCCAGAAGGCTGTGTATCAGCGAAAACAGCGAGTAGCCGCAGCCGCTGAAGAAGGAATTGGCGCAGAAAATGAAGGCCACCAGCATGCAGTCGATGGTATAATTTTGCAGATACAGGCCCGCCGTGTAAATCACCTCAGGGTCTTTGCTGAAAATGGCGGTCAGAGTCTCCGGATAAAACTGGCAGAACACCCATATGGCAAGGCCGAAGAGGAAGGACATTCCCACGCCCACCCATAGACTCTTTTTGGCCCGGTCCATGCGCCTTGCTCCCACATTCTGCGCGGTCATAACCGCCACAGCCGACGCAAAAGAGGTCGGCACCAGCATGGCAAAGACGATGATCTTCTCATCGATACCCACTGCCGCCGATGCCACCAGCCCCATGGTATTGATGATGGCCGTGATAATGAGAAACGACACATTGACCAGCGCGTCCTGGACTGCGATGGGACTGCCAATTTTCAAAATACGGAAGGCCTGGCCCCCTTTAAAGCCGATGTAGCCCATACGGAAAGGCACCGGCAAACCTTTTTTCATCATATAGAGAATCCCCGCCAAAAAGCTGATTCCCTGGGCCGTAACCGTAGCAATGGCCGCGCCTGCCGCCCCCATATGAAAGACAGCGATCAGCAGCAGGTCAAGACCAATATTGATTACGCAGGCCAGGGCAATAAAATACAGGGGCGATTTGGAATCGCCGAATCCCCGAAACACACCGCTGACACCGTTGTAGCCCACGATAAAAGGCACTCCCAGCGAACAGATGGTAATATATTCTATGGTATATTCAAAGGCCTCCGGCGGAGTCTGCATGATCTCTGTGATGGGAGTTACAAAGACCAGCATAACACCAGTCAAAACCACTGCGATCACCAGAAACAGAGCCGCCAGATTGCCCACAGCCATGGCTGCATTCTTATCCCTTCTGGCTCCTACGAACTGGCCGATGACCACCGTTCCTCCCGTGCTGATCCCCAGAACGATTCCGGTGATCGTCTGCATGACCTGTCCTCCGATGGCCACCGCGGAAACGCCGGCTGAATCAGCGAACTGGCCCACCACCAAAAGGTCCACGGCCCCGTACAGAGCCTGCAGAATGCTGGCCAGCAAAAACGGCGCGGCAAATTTAAGCAGAGTGGGAACAATCGGCCCCCTTACCAGCGCTCTCTCATCTTTCATACACCCTCCAAATCAAAACGCTATTTCTCCCACTTTTCAATCAGCTGGGGAATCACTTCATAGACATCGCCCACGATCCCGTAGTCAGCGGCTTTGAAAATCGGCGCCTTTGGATTGCGGTTGATGGCAACGATCACCGATGATTCTTTCATCCCCGCCAAATGCTGGTTCATTCCTGAGATACCGCAGGCAAAATAGAGATCCGGCTTTACCGTGCGCCCGGTGAGCCCCACCTGGACATCCTCATCGATCCAGCCCATGGATACGGCCCCGCGGGAAGCGCCCACACTGCCGCCTACTGCGTCTGCCAGCTGCTTCACCAACCCCAGCTCTTCGGTCCGTTTAAAGCCCCTTCCGCCGGAACAGATGATCTCGTCCTTCTTCACGTCTTTTAAAGCCTCAATCAATTCTTCTACCGTATCAAAGAGAACGACCGGCTGCTTTTGCGCCTTATCCTGCTTCTTTTCCTTTTTGAAGATCTGTCCGGAAATGACCAGCTTCATCACTTCCGAAGTCCCTTCATAGATCTCTGTAATCTTGGCATCTCTCATATAGCGCTCAATGGGCAGGTCCTTGATGTATCCATAGCCGCCGTGGAACTGAACGGCCTTGATGGTCACTTCCATAGCCGTGGTCGAACAGGCCAGCTTGGCCTTAGCCGCGGTCACCGTCATATCAGGCAGACCCTTTTCCCGCACATCGGCAGCCCGGTAAAGGAGCAGGCGGGCGCCGTCGATCTTGGTCTCCAGTTCAGCCATTTCAAAGGCCATGGCCTGAAACCCGCTCAATTTTTTGCCGAACTGTTCTCTGTGCTTCATATATTCTACGGTTCTGTCAAAGGCTCCCTGAGCGATTCCCAGGGCCTGGGCCGCGATGCCCAGACGTCCCACGTCCAGAGAAGTCATGGCTACCTTAAAGCCTTTTCCCAGCTCTCCCAGGAGGTTTTCTTTGGGAACAATGCAGTTGTCGAACACCAGCTCCGATGCGATGGAACCGCGGATCCCCATCTTGTCTTCCGTCTTGCCTTTATAGAAGCCCGGCATCCCTTTTTCCACGATAAAGGCGCTGATTCCCTTGGTTCCTTTAGATTGGTCGGTCATAGCCATAACCACATAGACATCGGCGATACCGCCGCCGGAGATGAACACCTTGGATCCATTGAGCAGATAGTGATCGCCCTTATCCTCGGCAATGGTCTGCTGCATGGCCGCGTCGGTTCCCGCATTGGGCTCGGTCAATCCAAAGGCGCCGATCTTTTCCCCGCTCAATAGAGATGGCAGATATTTTTTCTTTTGCTCTTCACTTCCGTATGTAAAGATGGGCCAGCAGCAGAGCGCGTTGTGGGTCTGCACGATGACGCCGTGGGACGGACAGATTTTGGAGATCTCTTCCACTGCCATTACATAAGTCACGTAGTCCAGCCCGGCTCCGCCGTATTCCTTGGGAAAGGGCATGCCCAGCATTCCCATCCTGCCCAGTTTTTTCACGGTTTCAAGCGGGTACTCGGCATCCCGGTCCATCTTGTCCTGAATGGGCACGATTTCCCGTTCGCCAAACGCCCTCAACGTTTCTTTCAACTCCAGCTGCTCTTGTGAATAACCAAAATCCATGTTGTCCTCCTCGTTACATAAAAAAAATTGCTGTTGATCCGAAGATCCGATGCTGTAAGCAAATACCTGTTGTTTACAATCCGATCACATCTTCCATTGTATAAAGTCCGACGCCGTGCCCGGCCATATAGACCGCCGCATCGCACGCACCCCTGGCATAGCACTCCCAATTATATGCGTGATGGGAAATTTCCATCATCTCACCCATGCAGCCAAAGAATACTTTGTGGCTGGAAGGTGTATCTCCGGCACGAACGGAATGAAAGGCGATTGAATCCATCGGTTTTCCCGACCTTTCTGCCATTTCCTCCGCCAGCTCCAAGGCCGTGCCGCTGGGGGCATCCAGCTTATCCTGGCTGTGAAGGTCTAAAATTTCAATTTTCGCTTTGTCTCCCAGCGCATTGGCGGCAATTCCCAGCAGCTTACGCATCACATTGACGACAAAAGATGTATTGGCCGCTTTCATCATGGGAATTTCTTTCCCGGCCGCCAGCAATTCTTCCTCCTGCTGAGGCGTAAAGCCGGTGGTGCCGCATAAAAACCCTTTTTTATATTTTTTGCAGATTTCCAGAACCTCCATGGAAAGTTCCACTCTGGAAAAATCCACAACCAAATCGCATTGATCGATGATCTTTGTAAGATCGTCGTAAACAAGCGCTCCGATTTCTCTTCCCAGCCCGGCTGCCAGTCCGATGTCCTTGCCGATATAGTCTCTTCCCGCTGGTCCCAGGCCGCCTACGATCCGTATATCGTCCCGCTCACAGGCCGCCTTGACGATCAGTCCGTCCATATGTCCCCGCGGAGCCGTAATGATGATATTTACCATTTAAAGACCTCTCTCCTTTCGATATCTTTTAAGCTGCTTTTCGTCCTCAATCTCCAGATCCTTTTCACCTGCCAGCGATTCCAAGTGATGGGTGAACTCGTGAAACAAGGTTTCTCTCAGCTTGGACTTAAAAGCTTCACCTTCCAAATAGCCAAAAAGCTTTGCGAAAGAACCGTAATAAACCTTAATCAACCGTCCCATACTGCCGCCGCTTTGATATTCCCCTAAAATGTACAAATCATCACAGACTGCATGGGGACTCATTTTGGCCTGAGGCAATAGCAGAATTCCTCCGTTGAGCTCCTTGTAAATGCCCGACGGCAGCTCTTCTGCGACTTCATCCAGCATGACTTGTGCTTCATCAATTGTTACCATAGCAATACTCCTTTCTATACAGTATATCTTTTTTTCAGCCTTCAATCAATGGAACAATTCCAAAGGTTTACGAATTAATTAAAGCGTTCATGTACAAACTATAAGCGTAAACGGATATCGTTGGCACCGATCCGTGCCCCATTTTAAATTAATAAAATTTTTAGAAAATTTAGCGGTAATTCTGAAAAAAACGTGGTAAAATAGAATCAAAGAAACGTTTCATTTAAATGGGGAAGTTGCAGACTTTATCCGAAAATCAAAGGAGGGCTGAATATGCCACTTATTATTTTAGGAGTATTGGTCTTCGGCGGCTTGCTGGCTCTGTTCGAAACCATCAGAAACAAGAAACATCACACTGCTTCTTCCAAGGGAAAAGCAGACGAAGTTGCCCCAGTCATTTATCTTCCAACCGATTTGGAGTTGGAAAAGAGAAAAAGACACATTATTTAAGAGAAACGTTGGCGTAGGAAGAGGCAAACAATGGGATTTACCTCTTTTTACTTCAATGAAAATAGCCCGAGTTTTGTAAGGAATGGATATTAGGAAGGGAGGTCAGGTATGCCGCTTATTCTTTTAGGGCTGCTGGTTGTAGCCGGCCTGTTGGCCTATATGTATTTTACCGGTCATTCGGAAGGTTTTGTCAGAAAAAAAACGAACGATAAAAACCCTGACCAGAAGGACAAAGAGGCCACCGTCATCTACCTGCCCAATGATTTGGAAAAAGAGAAGAAGAGGAGAAAAGTCAAAACAGGCAAGTAGTCTAAAAAAATAAACCCGTTGGGATGCGCTTTATGGCCTCCCAGCGGGTTTTCTTTGTCAGGCGACCTCTGTGTTAAATAATGCCTTTATCTAACAGAAAATCAATCATGTTGATATGCAGGATACCCTGATCATCATACCAACGTTTGCCTATATCTTTTCTTACTACGATCTTTGGAAAAAAGTCACCCACAAGGGCAAAGGGACGAATCTCGCTTTCAGCCTTTTCCTCGGTCGTTATCGCATATGCTGACTGGATATACGCCCGCTTGCTTCCGGAATTAACGACAAAATTGATCTCTCTTGGCGTACGGACCGAGTTTCCGTTCTGATTGGTTGTTCTTGCGTACACCACTCCCACGTCCACAGAAAACTGGCGGTTTATCAGTTCGTTATAAAGAATGTTTTCCATGATGTGGGTCATTTCCTGCTGACGAAAGTCAATGCGGGCATTGCGCAGACCCAGGTCTTCGCTGTAGTATTTATTGGGAGAATCAAAATACGACTTGCCCTTTACATCATAACGCTTGCTTTCAGAAAATAAGAAAGCATCCTCTAAATGGTCGATATAGGCGCGAATCGTATTTGCGGAAACATCGAAATTTCGCTTTGATTTGAGCGTATTGGCAATCCGTGCCGGGTTGGTCAATGAACCGATGGAGGAGCATAGCAGGTCCAAAATCTGCTCCAGAACATCCTGCCGTTCTATTTTTTTGCGTTCTACGATATCTTTGATATATACTTCCGTAAAAAGCGATTTGAGATAGTTCATCTTTGCCGCATCGCTTGGCCGTGAGAGGATCAGAGGCAAACCTCCATAAAAGGCGTATTCATCAAACGCTTCATTCTTGTCACCGCCGACAGCGGAATAGTATTCAGCAAAGCACAGAGGATGTACACGAATCTCATCACTTCTTCCTCTGAACTCGGTCAAGATATCTGAAGAAAGCATTTTGGAATTGCTTCCCGTTACATATACGTCCAGATTGGGTAGGCTGCGCAGGTCGTTTAATGCGTCGTAAAACGTAATCTTTTGTCCTTCCGGATTATATGGGTTAGAAACTTTATCGTATAGGCTCTTTTATTCATTATACTCGCAAAGAAAACGGCAATCAAGCCATATCTGCTGCAAAAATCGCTATTCCGCAGCCACTTCCAAAAATTCCAGTATTTCCGCCAGCCGCTTTTTGCTCTTGGGTGTAAATCTTACAAAGGGTTTGACTCCGCCATGTATAAAGAGGTTCATGCCGTATTTTGCCGAGAGAGCGGACAGGGATTTGGCGCTGAGGCCGTTTTCCTGGGCAAAGTTAAAGATCACTTTACTGCCCTCTTCGTGAATCCTGGTGATGCACAGCTTTTCCGCCATGGAACGGATTCTGGATATGGTAATCAGATTCATGGTATCCCGCGGAATTTCGCCAAAGCGGTCGATCAGTTCATCGATGATTTCTTCCTCGTCGGCGGCAGAGGCTGCAGTGGCGATCTTCTTGTACATCTGCAGTTTCAGCACTTCATCAGAGATATACCGATCCGGAATCAGAGCCGTTACATTCAATTCAATCGACGCTTCTTCCCGATCCGGGTTGACCACTTCTCCGCCCAGCGCCCGCACCGCATCGTCCACCAGCTTGCAGTACAGCTCATAACCGATGTTCATCATGTGGCCGTGCTGTTCGGTTCCCAGGAGATTTCCCGCGCCTCGAATCTCCAAATCCCGCATGGCCACTTTGAAGCCGGCGCCGAACTCTGTAAATTCTTTGATCGCCCTCAGACGCTTTTCCGCCACTTCCGAAAGGCTCTTATCCTTTTGAAACATCAGGTAGGCATATGCCATGCGGTTGGAGCGGCCCACCCTTCCCCGGAGCTGATAAAGCTGGGAGAGGCCGAAACGATCCGCATCCAGGATGAGCATGGTATTCACGTTGGGAATGTCAATGCCCGATTCAATGATCGTCGTTGCCACCAGCACGTTGGTCTCGCCCTGAACAAATCCCATGATCACATCTTCCAGGTGATGCTCGTTCATTTGCCCGTGTCCCACGGCTACCTGTGCCTGGGGCACCAATTCCTCAATATGGGCGGCCAGCTTGTTGATGCCCTTGACCCGGTTAAAGACGATATAGACCTGTCCGCCCCGGTCCAGTTCTTTTTCAACAGCGTCCCGGATCAGCATGTCGTCCTGCTCCAAAACGTAGGTTTGAACCGGATACCGCTCTTCCGGCGGTTCTTCAATGACGCTCATATCCTTGATGCCTACCAGCGACATGTGAAGAGTTCTGGGGATAGGGGTCGCTGATAAGGTCAGCACATCCACATTCTTTCGCAGCTGCTTGATCACTTCTTTATGCTGCACGCCGAACCGCTGCTCCTCATCGATGACCAGCAGGCCCAGGTCCTTGAATTTCACATCCTTGGACAGGATGCGGTGGGTCCCGATTACCACATCGACGCTGCCCTTTTCCAATCCGTCGATGACGGCTTTCTGCTGAGCCTCGCTGCGAAAACGGGAGAGCATCTCCACTTTAAAGGGAAATTTTTCAAAGCGTTCCTTGAGGGTGTAATAATGCTGGTTGGCAAGAATGGTTGTCGGCACCAGGACCGCCGCCTGCTTGCCGTCGGCAGCGCACTTGAACATGGCCCTGGCCGCCACCTCGGTCTTTCCGAACCCCACATCGCCGCACAGGAGCCGGTCCATCGCCGTATCCTGTTCCATGTCCTTTTTGATTTCCTCAATACAGCGGAGCTGATCGTCCGTTTCCGTGTAAGGAAAACTGTCCTCAAATTCTTTTTGCCAAACCGTATCAGGAGAAAAGGCGTGGCCCTTTTCCAGCTGCCTTGCGGCTGATACTTCCAAAAGCTCTTTGGCCATATTGGCGATGGCTGCCTTGGCCTTAGCTTTGGTGGTTTTCCACTCGCTGCCGGAAAGCTTGTTGAGCTTGGGACTGGCGGTGTCGGCGCCCACATATTTCTGGATGATATCCATCTGTTCCACCGGCACATAAAGGATATCCTGGCCGCTGTATTTGATCTTGAGATAATCTTTTTTTACATTCTGAACCGACAGCTGTTCGATGCCCATAAATTTACCGATACCATGGTTTTCATGGACCACGTAATCGCCCTTCTGCATATCGGCAAAGGACTTGATGGGCTGGCTCATGCTGCCGGCTGTTTTTTTCTTACGTTTTTTCTTTTTGGGCGTTCCGAAAATGTCCCCGTCCCAGATATAGCAGAATTTTTCTTCCGGAAAATCGATGCCTCCGGTGAGACTTCCCTGCTTTACCCAAACCCTCTGCAAAAGTCCGGCCCTGGAGAGAAATTCTTCCATGTTGGCCGCCCGCTCCTCGTTGGCGCAGACGATGGTCACTTTATAGCTGTTTTTCAAATAGGAACGGATTTCCGATTCCAGCAAATCCATCTTTCCGTTGAATACCAGCGTCGGCTTGGTTACAACGTTGCGAATTTCCGCCAGAGCATCCACCCCTTTGATGGTCTTTTGAAAGGGTGTGAACAAATAGGCCCTGTCCAAATCATAGAGGCGGAGATAATCGTTTTTATTGGAGAAATGTTTCATGTCCGCCGGAACTGCCTGCCCCCGTTCCAGCAGGGTCTGAAAATCATCGGCCGTTTCCCGGTCCCGGGCTTCCAGGTTTTCGTAGCACCTGGCCGGATCGTCGATCATGACGACCGGCTGCCTCATGTAGTCCCAGATGTACTCGGTCTCGTCGTAAAAGTAATAGAGATAGTTTTCCAGTTGCTGCAAATTCATGCAGTTTTCCGCGAAGTCGATCAGCTGATCCCGTCTCAGCTTGAGGTTTTCACCCCGTGCCAGTTCCTCTTCACTTGCATGCTCCCCTGTATATTTGCGAATCTGTCCCGCATAGGCCTGCTTGATTCTCACAGCCGCTTTTTCAAAAATCGTCCTGTCCTTGAGCAGCTGCTCCGCCGGATAGACTTCAACGAATTTTAAGCTTTCAATGGACCTTTGCGTGTCCAGGTCAAAGCTTCTGATAGAATCGATCTCCGTATCAAAGAGTTCCACCCGGTACGGAGCCTCCCCGTCGGCTGTGAAAATATCGATGATCGAGCCCCTGATGCTGAACTCTCCCTTGGCTTCCACCAGAGGCACCCGCTCATAGCCCATGCGGACCAGTTTTTCCTTCACCAGCTCCAGGTCGATCTCCTCGCCCAAAGTCAGCTTGATTGCGCTGTCGTCAAAGGTTTGATGGGGCGGCAGCTTGCGTATGGCCCCGGTAGCCGGCGCTACGACCAGGCAGTCCTCTCCCGTTCTCAAGGCTTTGAGGATCTTCAGCCTCTGGAGCATTTGATCGTGGTTTTTCGCTTCGTAGCGGATGAACCCTTCTTCTTCCGGCGGCAAAACATAGATATTTTTGTCAACAAAAAAAGAAAGGTCTGTAGCCAGGCGCTTCGCTCTTATATATGAGGATACCACCACCAGGCACTGGCCCTTTGCTTCTTCCTTTAAAATCTTCCCAATAACAGGAGCTACCCGGCTTTCGGCAGCTCCTGTTATATTAATCATTCCCTTTTTTATCATCGTTTTCTCCTGCGGCCTTTTGTCTTATATTGTATTCATTCATAGCCTTATCTATGCCCTTTTCAACAATACATTCCGCCGCCAGTACTGCTCGTCTCACCGCTTCTGCAAGCGGCTCTTTTTCTTCTTTGGAAAACCCGCCGATTACAAAGTCCCGCAAATCGCCTTTGCGGTTGTTTCCGATTCCAATGCGAATCCTGGGGAACTGATCCGATTTCAGGTCGTAGATAATGGAACGCATGCCGTTATGCGTTCCGGCGCTCCCTTTTTTACGGATGCGGACGGTTCCCGACGGAATATCGATATCATCGTAGATCACCACCAGGCGGTCGATCTCCTCTTTGTAGTATTCCATCACTTCCCGGACGGACTGGCCGGAAAGGTTCATGTAAGTCTGCGGTTTGACCAATAAAACCTTTTGGCCGGAGATACGTCCTTCTCCGACCAAAGCTTTATGTTTTATTTTGTTGATTTTAATGTCGTTTCGTTCTGCCAGGAGATCCAGGGCGATGAATCCGATGTTGTGTCTCGTATTCTCATAGCGCTTTCCCGGATTTCCAAGGCCTGCAATGATGTACATGGATCTGCTGCTCCTTTGTCTTAGTCGAAGAGCCGGCTGATGGAGTCGTTGGTGAATACCCTCGTCATCGCCTCTGCAAAGAGCGGCGCGACCGACAGCATCTTCATTTTGCTGATTCTTCTTTCCTCTGGAATGGGAACGGTATTGAGGAGTACCAATTCCTCGATGGCGGAGGATTCCAGTCTCTCCTTTGCCGGACCGGAAAGAATCGGGTGGGTAGCGCAGGCGACCACGCTCTTGGCGCCCAGATCTTTGAGGGCGTTGGCAGCGTTGGTGATGGTGCCGGCAGTATCGATCATGTCGTCTACCAGAATACAGTTCTTGCCTTCAATATCTCCGATAATATTCATGATTTCACTCTTGTTGGGTTCCGGACGCCGTTTATCGACGATGGCGATGGGAGCATTGAGGGGCTCTGCCATACTTCTGGCTCTGGTTACACTGCCGTGGTCCGGAGATACGATTACAATATCATCCATTGCTTTTTCTTTAAAATACTTGATGAGGATCGGAAGACCCACCAGATGGTCCACTGGGATGTCAAAATATCCCTGAATCTGCGCCGCATGAAGGTCCATGGTCAAAACACGGTCTGCGCCGGCTGCCATGAGAAGGTTAGCTACCAGCTTTGCCGTGATCGGATCTCTGGCCTTTGCTTTGCGGTCTTGTCTGGCATAGCCGTAATAAGGGATAACCGCATTGATTCTTCCTGCGGAAGCCCGCTTCATGGCATCGATCATGATCAGGATCTCCATCAGGTTGTTGTTGACCGGATCGCAAGTAGACTGGACGATGTAAGTATCGATGCCTCTAACTGTCTCCCACAGGTTTACGGAAATCTCACCGTCGCTGAATTTGGTTACAGTAGCTTTTCCAAGGGGTTTGCCCATAATCGATGCAATTTCTTCCGCCAGTTCCAAGTGTGAATTTCCTGCAAATACTTTGTAATCTGAAAACGCTCCATTCTTCATCTGTACTTTTTACCTCTTCTTTCTCCTACTAATCGTTTGGCAATATGTTTTCTATTTTTTCTTCTTATTCAGTATTCCTCTTTTTTCGACCCAGCCTTCCAGTGTTCTGGGTTTGGGCCTGGCTACGTAAAGTGCGCCGCCGGGCACATCATGGGTAACCGTGCTTCCTGCCGCTACATAGGCGCCTTCTTCAATCGTCACCGGCGAAACCAGATTGCTGTTGCAGCCAATGAAAGCTCCGTCTTTTACCGTGGAGCGGTATTTCTGACTGCCGTCATAATTGACAAATACCACGCCGCAGCCCAGATTTACGTTCTTTCCCACATCCGAATCGCCCACATAAGTAAGATGGGAGGCTTTTGCTCCGTCCCCCATGGATGAATTTTTAATTTCTACGAAATCGCCGACTTTACAGTTGCTACCGATATCGCTTCCCGGTCTCAGATAAGCAAAAGGACCGACCTTTGTCTCATTGCCCACCTTGCTCTCCATGATCACGGAACTTTGAATCACCGTTCCCTTTCCGATTTCCGAGTCCACGATTCGGGTATTCTGGCCGATGGTACAATCCTCACCGATTTTAACATTTCCCTCCAGCACAACGCAAGGGTAAATGGTGGTTCCGGTTCCGATTTCTACTGTTTCGTCGATATAGGCCGCCTTAAGGTCAACGAAGTTGACACCGTTCTCCATATGCCTGAGATTGATTTCAAGGCGTTTTTTCTCCATTGCTTCATATTCTTGTAAATTCATAAATCCCCCTAAACGCTTTAGAATTTCTGATCCTTTTCCAAAATCAGTTCGCCCACCTTATAAATGTCACCGGCTCCCATGGTGATGACCAGATCGCCGGGTTCGGCGTTATTATAAACAAAGTTGGCGATTTCTTCAAAGTCTTCGAAGAAATAGGCATCTTTTTCCGGGTAAGCTTCTTTGATCTTGCCCACCAATCCTTTTGAACTGATCTTGTAAATGTTCTTTTCTCGTGCGGCATAGATTTCCGCCAGTACGACTTTATCGGCCGCTTCAAAGGATTGGGCGAATTCGTCGAAGAGGGCCATAGTTCTGGTATAGGTGTGGGGCTGAAAGAGACACCACATATGATTGTGCCGCATATTTTTCACCGCAGAAAGCGTGGCTTTGATCTCGGTGGGATGGTGCGCGTAATCATCGATGATCTTGATGCCATGGCTGGTGATTCCCAGAACATCGAACCGCCGCTGAGTTCCGGTGAAGTTTTCCAGGGTGGCGGCGATCTGATCCGCCTTTACGCCCAAAATGTGGCAGCATGCAAAAGCGGCCAGCGCATTTAAAATATTGTGTTCTCCCGGAATGGACAACTGGATGCGGCAGAGCACTTTACCGCCGTGATTGACATTGAAATCCGGCATACCGTCAGCGTTGAAAGTAATATCGCTGACATAGTAATCGCAGCTTTCGTTAAAGCCGAAGGTCAGCACATTGGGCATATCCTTGACAACGCTTTTTACAAACGGGTTGGCATCATATGCGATGATGGTTCCGTTCTCCGGCACCAGAGATGCGAATTTTTCAAAGGAATTGGCAATGTGCTCAATATCTTTAAAGTAATCCAAGTGATCGGAGTCGATGTTGAGAATGATTTCGATCTTGGGCCGCAGGGATAGAAAACTGTCCATATATTCGCAGGCTTCCGTTACGAAATGCTCACTGGCGCCGACCTGGACGTTGCCGCCGATTTCCGGCAGGTTGCCGCCTACCAGGATCGTCGGATCCTCATCAGCATTTTTTAGAATTAAAGAAACCATAGAGGTTGTCGTAGTTTTCCCGTGAGTTCCTGAAATAGCGATGCTGTTTTCATACTCACTCATGAGAAGTCCCAGGATTTCCGCCCTGGATGCGGTAGGAATGCCCAGTTCCCTGGCTTTTGCCAGCTCAGGATTCTCTGCTCCTACTGCGGCGGAGTAGACGACCAGGTCCGCTCCTTCTACGTTCTTTTCTCTATGGCCTAAAAATATATTGGCTCCATCTTTCATGAGCCTTTCGGTAATGTCACTTTCCCGCATATCCGATCCAGTGACTTTGTACCCTCTGGATATTAAAATTTCAGCAATGGCGGAAAGGCCAATGCCCCCAATCCCAATGCAATGTATCTGCCTACAGTCAGATAATCTCACCATTGTCTTTTCCTCCCTAGTCATGATAAGCTGATTGTTTGATACAGGCCTCAGCGAGTATCTTTCCCAAGATCCACCCGCTACGCAGCATTGTATCAAAATGGTGAATATAGTATACCATAATTGTACAAAAAAATGCGTTATAATTGACAAAAAAATAAAAAACGAATATTATCTAATATATACGCCATATACGTTCGAATTTCAGGAGGAAAGCCTAATGAAAAGAAGCCAGAGAGTAGGCGCGCTGATGGAGATTATTTCCAATTCGCCTAACAAAATTTTCTCTCTTAATGAGTTCTGTGATTTGTTCTCCGCCGCCAAGTCCAGCATCAGCGAGGACATCGCAGCCGCACGGGAAATTGCAGAGTTCACTGGGCTTGGCCTGGTGGAAACGATCTCGGGAGCCGCGGGTGGAGTCCGTTATGTTCCTTTTATTTCAAAAGAAAAAGGACTGCAATTTCAAGAAAAGCTCTGCCGGAAGCTGGGAGAAGAAAACCGGGTGCTTGGCGGCGGTTTTTTATATACATCGGATATCATGTTCGATCCGGTGATGGTCAAAGAAATGGCTCAGATTTTCGCCCGTAAATTCAGAAACTGCGGAGCCGACTACATTGTGACTATCGAGACGAAAGGTATCCCTCTTGCTCTGAAAACAGCTGAATTTCTTAACCTCCCTTCTGTCGTTGTCCGGCGGGAAGCAAAAATTTCCGAAGGTGCCACCATGAGCATCAATTACCTCTCCGGTTCTTCGGAGCGCATGCAGAAAATGTCCATATCCAAGCGGGCAGCTCTCAGCGGATGCCGGGCATTGATCATCGACGATTTTATGCGGGGCGGCGGCAGCGTAAAAGGAATCAGTGATATTTTATCTGAATTTGAAACCCAGGTAGTGGGGATCGGCGTCGCCATTGCCAACATCGCGCCGGAAAAGAAAAAGATTGCTGATTACATCCCCCTGGTATACCTGGGACATGTGGATGAAGAGCATAAAACCGTAGAAGTTTTTCCAAATAGTCAGATTTTTTAAATAGTTCCTTGTAAACGTATTCCATTTCATGTATAATATTACTAAGTGTATTTATGTGCACAGCGTTTGTCAGAATGAGTTTGAGCATGAAAGGGTGGTAACAAAGAATGAATATTACTGATGTAAGAGTAAGAAAAGTCAATGACGAAGGAAAAATGAAAGCGGTCGTATCGATTACCTTTGATGATGAATTTGTGGTGCATGATATCAAAATCATCGAAGGACAGAACGGATTGTTCATCGCGATGCCCAGCAGAAAGATGGGAGAAGGAGACTTCCGCGATATTGCCCACCCTCTGGTCTCTGAAACAAGGAATAAGATTAAGGAAGCGATTTTTGCGGAGTATGAACGCGTTTTAGCGGAAAAGCACGCAATGGAAGAAAGTTCCAGGGAAGAATAGCGCAATTCTGAATTATACATACGTTTTATTGGATTATTAAAGCGTTCAATATGTAATCGCTGCGGGGCTGATAGCGCCGCATAAGAGCGAACAAACGATTTATTAAATGAAAACGGGGGCTGCCCTGTGAAAAGCGTTTCGCAGCGCAGCCCGGCATCTATGATTGCACTAATTTTGCAGCTTTTATTATGGTTAGTGCAATTTTTCAATGCACACCCTCACGCGGCAGCCTCGTTTTCCTTGAAGGATTATCGGAACCTCTCCATAACTGCCTTATTGGTAGTCAAATCCGGCTTGGCGTTCTCCGGCAGCAGACTTTGATAAGGTTTGCCGCACAAACGCTCTTTTAATTCTGCCTTTGCCTCCTGCAAAATCTCCGGTTTTGTAAGCAGATCATACCCCGCGAGAGCCAATATTTTCCCTGCGGTTTCCAAAACCCGTTTTCCCACCGAACTTCCGGCGAATTTACAGGATGTCCAGCTGTGCCATCCGGCATCCTCAGATGGAGCCAACGCTACATTTAAAAAGGCGATCGGCGCGAACCAACTGTATTCGGAAGAATCGGTGACCGGCTGACTGCTGAGTACCGTATGCTCAATCTTGCCGCTGTACCCAGTCTCCTTTGCATTCATTGCCTTTTGAATTTTCTTCGCATCCTCTTGATCTTCGGACGAATAGGCAGGCGCACCAACATAACGCAGATTTTCTTCTATCAGCTGCCCCAAACATAAATTAGGGATCATATCGTGGGTCGCGGTAATCACTTCTTCTTTTACTGTGGTTCCTGTGGCCTGGGCGCACCCTTTTGCGCAGGCATCCAGCCTGGACAGAACATCTGCCGCCATTTCTGCGTTTTTCATTCGTCCTACGCACCAGATAACCGTACTCGCGGGCACCACGTTGGGGAAGCTGTTTCCCACATCGGGAAAGGCGTAATTAAGGGTTGTCGGTGAATCCTTGCTCCCCGGCTCGATATGCTCCCGCAGCATTTCCACCGCATGTCCCATCAGCATGGCGCCGTCGAGAGAGCTGCGCCCATTCCAAGGGGCGTTGCCGTGGGCGCTGACCCCTGAAAAATGGTATTTTACATTAAAGTAGGCGTTTGTATCGCAGGCGGCAGCCCTGTTTCGATGGCTGGGATGCCAATCGAGAAAGGCATCCACCCCTTCAAAAAGGCCCCCACGCGCCATAAAAGGCTTGCCGATGCACAGTTCCTCCGCCGGGGTTCCAAAGACCTTAATCGTTCCCGCAAGGCCCTGCTCAATCATACAGCGCTGCAAAGCGATAGCTGCCAGCACTCCGCCGACCGCCATCAGATTATGTCCGCAGCCATGGCCCGGCGCCATGTCAATAACCGGATCGCGGACAACGGAATCCTTATTCTGCGATAAGGCCGGCAGAGCATCATATTCGGAGCTGAAAGCCAGCACCGGTTTACCGCTCCCGTATTCAGCCGCAAAAGCAGTAGGCAGCCCGGCTACGCCTCTGTTTACTAAGAATCCGTATTTTTCCAGTAGATCGGCAACTTTTTGACTGGCCTCATATTCCTGCATAGATAATTCCGGATGCTCCCACAAATAATCGGAAATGGCAAATACTTCATCCTTGTTTTCATCAATCCAATCACATATTGTTTTTTTTGTTTCCATAAGATTTCCTCTAATTCAGATAAATTTGTGAAATTGTTTATCCCGCTTATATATAGAGCAAGTCTCGTGCCAAGCAAAAAACAGAAAAAGCAACCCAAAAAAGGGTCACTTTTCTTTGTTTTTTTGCTCTGTGCTTTCAAATTGTCTGAAAACACAACCTTTTTCCCAGCAACCCGCAGATGGGTCGCCAATCCAATTTTGGGTTATTTATGAGGCTCCTGATTTTGGTATTTTAAAAATTTTCTGCTGGCCCCCGACTGACTGATGCCTAAGGCTTTGGCGGCCTTATAGGTACTGGGGTATTCTTGGAAGGTCATATGGATCAGCTGAGCTTCCACTTGTTCCAGTGCCTGCCGCAGCGGTATAATCCGGTTTACCTGCACATCCGCCTGAGGCCCGTCGGTCATAATCTTAATATGATTGGGCAGCGTTTCTTCATCAATGACGCCGGTACGATTAGTGACCACAAGACGCTCGATTAGATTTTCCAGCTCCCGGATATTGCCCGGCCAGCGATATTCATTGAGCATTTCCAGGGCCTCATCGACGATTTCCACCTGGCTCCCGTAGCGGTTGTTGAACAGCTGTAGAAACGATTTCACCAGTTCATCGATATCTTCCTTTCGCTGACGCAGAGCCGGCATATGCAAAGGAACTACATGGATGCGATAATATAAGTCGCTGCGGAACAGCCCTTCTTCCACCAGCTTTTCTAAGTTTTTATTGGTTGCCGTAATAATCCTCACATTCACAGGCTTTTCTGCCGTTCCGCCGATTCTTGTAATTATGCGGTTTTGAATGGCATGGAGCAATTTGACCTGTAAGTTCAGCGGCATGTCACCGATTTCATCCAGGAAAAGACTTCCGCCGTCCGCCATTTCAAAAAGGCCGGGCTTCCCTCCTTTTTTCGCTCCCGTAAAAGCTCCCGACTCGTAGCCGAAGAGTTCGGATTCGATCAGGTTTTCCGGAATTGCAGCGCAATTGAGCTCAATGAATTTTCCTTTCGCCCTTTGACTGTTGTCATGAATATATTTTGCCAGCATACTTTTGCCGGTTCCCGTCTCTCCTGTTATTAAAATGCTGGAATCCGCCTTTGCTACCTGCCGAGCCGATTCGTAGAGCTTTGCCACTTCTGCGTTCTTGGTAACTATGGATTTTTCATCATAATCCGGCTGCTTGTTTCTGCCGCGATAATACTTATCCAGCAGTTCCAACTCATCAGTAAACCTGGCGTTGCTGACGCACATAACCGCCTGCCCGTCCGCATCTTTGATAGGGGTAGCCGTTACAATGGCATCCCCGCCCGGACCGGCCTGCACCATTGTGATCGGCCTTCCTTCACGCAGAGCGATGCGGACGGCGGAAGGCCGGTAAAATCCCAGCTCCTCCATCTCCGTCACACTTTTTCCAAGGATAAAATCTTTAGAAGTTTTGGAACGCCTCTCAAAGGTCTTATTGACAAAGATGATGTTTCCGTCCCGGTCCGTAACGTGGAAGCTGTCCAGGCAATTATCCATGGCCAGAAAATAGGTATCCCTTTCCTGCTTGATCTTTTCGCACGTCCGGTAAATGTCTTCCGGCTGCGCGTCTTTTTCCATTTCCAGCAGCTGCGCCAGCTTGTCAAG
Organism: Hominibacterium faecale; assembly: GCF_020734085.1. Taxonomy (NCBI): domain Bacteria; kingdom Bacillati; phylum Bacillota; class Clostridia; order Peptostreptococcales; family Anaerovoracaceae; genus Hominibacterium; species Hominibacterium faecale. The sequence continues at coordinate 451,968 of NZ_JAJAGH010000001.1, read as the reverse complement.
CAGCTGGCGGCAGTCCATGTTCTGATCACTCATACGCGTTTCCTCCTGCTATCCTTTTATTATATATCAGATGCCGGCATTTTCAAAACCGCTAACCAGACCTTGACAAATCTTTATTATAGCCGGGAGTCATGCAGTCTGAAGGCAATGAACCTGAGTACGGCGGCGCAGATGACTGCGATGCAAGCCACAACCCAAAAGCTGGCGTAGCTGCCTGTCATGTCGTAAACTCTGGCAGCAACCATACCGCCGAAGGCCCCGCCGATACTTGTGGCCATGTTCATAACACCTACCAAAGTCCCGTAATCCTTGTCTCCGAAGAGACCGTTTACCATCAGCGGCGGAATCACTGTAATGGTCGGTCCGCCCAGGCCGTAGCAAGCGATTACCAGGAATACCAGCACGCCTGCGGCGTTGGGCATGATGAACAGCGAAGCAAAGGTAGCGGCAAAGATGATGGTGGTCAGCACTGAGCTTGTCCGAATGCCGAATCGGTCAGTAACGGCCCCCATAACCGGCTTTCCGATAATGAGAGAACCCAGCAGCAGTCCATGGAGCGATGCGGCTTTGGCTTCACCGATACCGCATCCCACAAAGTAGGCTACCGAGTTTGCCAAGATGGCGCTGGATGCCAGGACCACCAGAATGGTCGATAAGACAGCAAAATAAAATTCCGGCGTGCGCATGGCCTCAGAAAGTGTTTTACCTTGCTTTTCTATAGCTGCGGCGGCAGCTTCGCTTTCATCCTCTCCCATTCTGACAAATCCCTTAGACTGGGGATTATCGTTGGCAAAAGCTAGTACAATCACCATTAAAACCAGGAATACAATCCCCAGAGCAATATATCCAGTTCTCCATCCGTAAGCGGAGATAACCCCATTGAGAATAGGCGAGAGAATCATACCTCCCAATCCGCTTCCTAAAAAGGCGATGCCTGTGGCCGTTCCTCTGACTTTTCCTCCGAACCATTTGTTAATGAGAATGGATACCGGCATGGGCGCTGTTCCCGCAAAGCCCACGCCTAAGATGAGAGCGAATAGATAAAAGGCCGTCAGAGAATCCGCTCTTGAAAAACCGAAATATCCGATGAATCCCAGCAGGCAGCAGACGGCAACCCAGATTTTCAATCTGCCCTTTCCCATCAGTTTGCCCAGCAGAGGCGAACAAATTACACAAGCCAGGGAAAGAATCGTCAGGTAGGTCATCCACTCTCCCCGTTCAAAATTCAAATCTTCCGTAACCGGCAGCACGAACACGCTTGTTAACGAAACAAAACCAACGTAGGCAAAGGTCATCAGAAAAAGTCCGACGATCACAATGATCCATCCGTAGAAGAATCTCCCATTTTGCTTAAACTGAATGTCTTTCATAATTTCCTCCTTCAACATCCAAGAATGAATTGCGAATGGGATAAATCAATTTCACGCTATTATTTTATGCAATTTTGGTGCCAAAAATAAAAACAGGACTGCCGCATGGAGCAAATCGCTTTTATGCAGCAGCCCTGTTTTGAGTCAATACGGCTGGATGGTAGAGCGTTTATGGATGGCAGTTTCCGCAGGGCTTCAGCCCTTGATCGATGAGCACGCTTCTCCTTCCTTTGAAAGGTTCCTTATTTTTATCCGCCATTTTCTTGACGCTTGCGCAAGTGGGTTTATGGAAAATGTCCGAGTTTCGATTCACAATATATTCCTGTGTGCTTTCTTGCGAGGCAGCAGTCGTTTCTGCCTTTGTCCCGGTCTGGTCCTTCATATGGCTCTCCCCAGTCTGATAGTCGATGGCAATATCCGGCTGTACGTTGTAGGCAAATACGTTGAATTTCACACCTTCCCCCTGATCTTCCACCGATAAGGCTTCCATCAGCACGCCGTCCGCCAGCAGGTTATCGCCGTCATAGACGGGAGTAACCCGGTACAGTACATGGTTATTGGTTTCTTTCACATATTCCGCCACTTCGTTCTCAAAGGGCAGCATCCCTTCCACATTGAGATAGCGGGTGCCTGTAATCAGGTTCTTTTCATTGGCGTTTTCCGCTGTCAGCTGGTAGCCGATCAGGTGGCAGCGATTGTATAAATACTTTCCATCCACGTTTTGGTATTTGGCAGTATGCCAGCCTGCGGGCTTGATCATTCCGATGGAACCTCGCTTCTCGGTGGGCATCACTTCTTTTCCCACGCAGGCATAGGCCTCGCCGCACCGGCCGAGATCGTCCAGGTCGCTGTAGGTTTCAAAGGCCGTTGTCGTCAAATCGGCCTGGTCAAAATACGGTTCGTTTCCGTTGATCTCGATGTATGGCTGCTGGGAATATTCCGGAATATCCTCTGGCGATATAGCCGCAGCCCCTGTCCCTTGCCGGCCGTCATCTGTGCATCCGGCTGCAATCAGGCAAATTGCCAGCGCTAGTATAATGAGTGTCCAGCGCCGTAAGTTCTTGTGATTTGGCTGATAGCAGTCTTTGAAATAAAATGTCTTGTTCATGCTGTACTCCTCTTTCATATTCTTTATCTTTTAATACGTTTGTTGTCCTTATGGGTTGAAGCAGGGATACGGCTGTGCGTAGCTTGGCGGCAGAAACAACAACCGAGAGCAGCCAGGCGTACACAGACGTCTGCAAAAAAATCTCTAAGAAAATCCATTTTTCGCAGCTGTGCACCGCAATGCGCTTTTTCAAATTAAAAAGACTTCAACGTTATAAACATTGAAGTCTCACTCTTGGAGGCGACACCCAGATTTGAACTGGGGAATAAAGGTTTTGCAGACCTCTGCCTTACCACTTGGCTATGTCGCCGCATCCGGCAAAGCGATTGCTCTGCCGCATCTATTGGCTAGGGTAGCAGGATTCGAACCTGCGCATGATGGAATCAGAATCCATTGCCTTACCGCTTGGCGATACCCCATCGCTGTTATTAAATTGGGGTGGATAGTGGGATTCGAACCCACGCATAATGGAGCCACAACCCATTGTCTTAACCACTTGACGATACCCACCACATATCGCATATATATTATATATGCGGCAAGCCACTTATGCAATACTGAATTTCTAAAAATTGGCGATCCGGAACGGGCTCGAACCGTCGACCTCCAGCGTGACAGGCTGGCATTCTAACCAACTGAACTACCGGACCGCAATTTGGTGGGCGTTATAGGGCTCGAACCTATGACCCCCTGCTTGTAAGGCAGGTGCTCTCCCAGCTGAGCTAAACGCCCGAAAGTGGTAGCGGCGAGAGGAGTCGAACCTCCGACCTTCCGGGTATGAACCGGACGCTCTAGCCAACTAAGCTACACCGCCACATCAGTACTTTCGAAGTAACTGCAAGAGTTATATTACCATTTCATGGTCCATCTGTCAACATATTTTTTTAGATAAAATCAGATAAAATGATTTATTCTTTTGCAGCCGTGTATTTGCCCAGCGTAATCCTGCTTATCTTCATAATTAATACTATCATTCCCCATGGGCCAATTCTTATTCTGGGGAATTGGCCCACACTTCGCAGCAAGCTCTGTCGATAACAAAATCAGGCAGACTCAAATGTAAAATAATCCCATTTCTATTCGAAATAGGGATTATTGCAGGCAATGTCCATATAAATCCGGCCTTTGGCGGCCAGAATCAACCAAATAGTTGATCTCGTAAGTCGAGTTAGTGCAAGCTTATATATGTGGCTCCGAAAACCGGAGCAAATTAGTTTCAACGCAAGCGATAAAATGTAAATATCTGGTAACTTTCTATGGACATCGCCTTTGATTTTGCCTATATCGAATAGAAATCCGAAAAAAAACTTAAAATCGGGATATGCAGAGGGCCGACTGCAAAGGAAAAACCCTTCCATGTTTATAATGCGAAAAGAAAACGCTTGTGCTATAATAAGTCCATGAAAAATCTAATACGCAGCACCACGCAGCTGGCGATGCATTTCGTATCCCTCTACCTGCGGGACGGCGGGACAGCCATCGATGCCACCTGCGGCAATGGAAACGATACCATCGCTCTGCTCCGATCTGGTGCAAAGGAGATTTATGCGTTCGATATTCAACAAGCAGCAATCGAGCGGACAAAAGACGCCCTTATAAAAGAAGGCTTATATTCTGACCAGGTTCATTTGATACAGGACAGCCACGAATATATGGGCGCATATATAAAGAAAAAGGTTCAGGCAGTTGTCTTTAACTTGGGATATTTGCCTGCTGCGTCCAAGGAGATCGCTACTTGCGGGGAAACGACCGTAAAGGCCGTAAAAGCAGCGCTCCGGCTTCTTGCTGTCAATGGACTGATCTGTATTACCATGTACAGCGGCCATCCCGGCGGTGAAGAAGAAAAGCAGCAGGTTCTGGAGCTGGCCCGTAATTTGGACCAGCAAGCGTATCACGTCGCATATATCAATATGCTCAACCAGCGAAACCATCCGCCTGAAATTTTATTGATATCATTGAAAAGAGGTGTTGAAATTGAAAAAGACTAAAATTGTATGTACGTTGGGACCTGCCAGCTCCAGCGAAGAGGTTTTGGAAAAAATGCTCTTAGCCGGCATGAATGTGGCACGTCTCAATTTCTCCCATGGGGATCATCAGGGACATAGCGAAATGATCCGCAGATTTCGAAAGGTAAGAGACCGGATTGGAATTCCAGCCGCAGTTCTGCTGGATACCAAAGGGCCGGAAATTCGTCTCGGCGACTTCGCTGAAAACAGCGTCATCTTAAAGAATGGACAAACCTTTACCCTCACCGCGGCCGATATAAAGGGAAATCAAGAACAGAGTTCCATTACTTATAAAGACCTTCCCCGGCAAGTCAGCCCCGGAACCGCGATTTTGATCGACGACGGCAGAGTGGCGCTCAAGGTGCAGCATACAGAAGGCGATCAGGTCGTGTGCCGGGTAACAAACGGTGGAAAAATCAGCAATCGCAAAGGCGTCAATGTGCCAAAGACACATCTGGATTTGGAATACCTGAGCGAAGCGGACAAACAGGATTTGCTTTTCGGCATTGAACACGATGTGGACTATATAGCCGCATCATTTGTGCGTACCCAGCAGGATGTGATCGACCTGCGGAATTTCCTCAAGGAAAACGGCGGCGAAAAGATCAAAATCATCTCCAAGATCGAAAATATGGAAGGGATCGATAACTTCAAGCAGATCCTGGCCCACTCCGACGGCATCATGGTCGCCAGAGGGGATATGGGCGTGGAAGTGAATTTTGCCAAGCTTCCCGGTATCCAGAAAAAGTTTATAAAAGAATGCTGCCAGGCTGGAAAAATCGTCATCACCGCCACGCAAATGCTGGAATCCATGGTCGCAAGCCCTACGCCTACAAGAGCAGAAATCACAGACGTAGCCAATGCGGTCTTTGATGGAACTTCGGCAGTCATGCTTTCAGGGGAAAGCGCCATGGGCAAGTACCCAGTTGAAACCGTAAAGGTCATGTCTAAAATCGTCAAACAGGCGGAAAGAGACGCCTTCGATGTCAATCTGTACAAAATCATGGATTATGAAATGGATGCTAAGGACAAATCCAACGCCATCGGTCATGCGGCCTGCACAACCGCCCATGACTTAAAAGCCAAGGCCATCATCGCCATTACCCGGTCCGGCTACACGGCGGAAAAGATGTCCAAGTTCCGGCCGATACAGCCCATCGTAGCTGCCACGCCGAGAGAAAAGACGTATCACCAGCTGGCCCTGTCCTGGGGCGTATATCCGGTTCTGACCCAATACGAGGATCAATGGGACATGCTGCTGGATCAAGCGGAAGGCGGCGCAAAAAAAATGAAGGTTGTCAAGGAAGGCGATACCATCGTCATCAGCGCCGGTCTGCCGCTGCAGAGCACCGGAAGAACCAATCTCATCCGCGTAGAAACAGTAAGATAAGATCAAATCAGTTTTCAACAAGCTGCTACAGCTAAAAAAGGCGGCCCAGCGAGGAGGAACGATTTCCTCCCTGGAGCCGCCTTTTTTTGCGTCATAATCCTGCTTTATCCGCCTGAACAACGCAGGCACTTTGGCTTATTATTTTTTCCCGACAGGGCTTACGGGCATTAATTCCATATACCCTCTGCTGCCGATTGGTTCCAGCTGTATGCGGGGATTTTCGTCATCCCATTCATATCCGCGGGTGCTTGGATCAAACTTTTGAATTGCCTGCTGCACCTCTTCGATAGCCTGACAATAATCTTCTTCTAAAAACGGTTCACCCTGAAAGAGCAGATAGTCCGCTTCCGGCAGACTGATCAGCTCAAAGCCGTCAGGAACCGACTCCTGATAGCCGGCGGACACTTCTACTCCCTGGACATATTTAGACGTTTCTGGGTTTCGATATTTATCCGGCAGCCACATGCAGACCGGCTCGCCGCTGATGGAGCGTATGCTGGTCAACAGCCCCCATACATCGCATCCCACTTCTTCACAATACTGAAAATAATCCTCCGCCTCTTTTCCCCGTTTGATGATTACCTTTCTTTCGGGTTTTTTCACGGCTTGAATGAATACATTTTTTACTTCTCCCATGTTCCTGCCTTCCTTTCCTGCTTGCTTGTAGATGACTCCATACGGCGTGAACAAGTACAGCGGCACCGGATTTTTGGCATACTCACCCGGGTTGCATCCAAACTCCCGATAAAAGGCCCTCTGATATCCATCAGCGCTTTGAAACCCCAAATCAAATGCCACGTCGATCACCCGGAAATTTCCGTCCCGAAGTCTTAAAGCCGACTTGGATAGCCTGAGCCGCCTGATATAGTCCGCTGGCGTGTAGTTTGTATAGGCTTTAAATAATCGATAGGCATACCATGGGGAAAAGAACGATACCTTTGCCAGATCAGCCAGCGTAATGGTTTCTTCAATATGGGTTTCAATATAATCCTGCATACACTGCACGGCTTTCAGCTGCTCTTCCATCTTTCTGCCTCCTGTCCTTTGTTCGTTCATATGATATCACATGAATCTCGAAAGTCTCTCGACTTTTTTTGTTATCTGCGGACAATTAGAAAAAGAACCGCCCCATGACCCTTGTCTCTCAAACTCATCTTATTTCTAACTGATATAAAGAATGGGTACATCTCCAAGAATCCGTTTTATTTCAGTCCTTAAATAAGATTCAGCTTTATCTCGTTCCTCTATCCGATAGCAATAACGTCCTCGTCCGCGGCCAGTCATCATTTCCTTATCGTACAAATCCGGCAGCCCGGGAAATGCCTCACCGTTGATCGCTCGATGGACGTAAGAATAGGTCATCAGGATAATTTCCAAAAACAGCTGACTTCGTGCTTTCTCAGTCAAACCTTCTTTCAATTCTTCGAAAAGCTCTGTATACAGTTCCTTCCAATTCTCGCATAAAATAACCGGGGCAATCAAAATTCCGCATGGGTATCCTGCTTGACACATGTTGTTCACTGCCGTAATTCGCTGCTTCAAATCGGAGGTCCCCAATTCAACTCGCTTAATCAGTGGCTGCGGATTAACGCTCATTCGAAAAATGACTTTCCCTTCATGGGGCAAATCCAGCAAAGAATCAACCATATGAAATTTAGTTGGAAACGTAAGGCGGCCGGAGCCCTCTTTTGCAAACCTTGGAATGGTATATAGCAGATTTTCCGTAATGGTGTTTTCCAGCACCAGGTCGCTATTGCTGCCAATTTCGAAGGTCAGCTCCCGCCCAGCCGTTTTGCTCCGTTTAATGAGCCGGTCCAGCATCTGTTCACGGTTGACAAAGAGACGGAGATATGCGCATTTGTTATAGTTGCAAACCAAATAGCAGTACAGGCACATGGCGGTACAGCCCGAGGATGTATAAGGCACCAGATAATCCGATACCTTATGATTTTCTGTGTATTTATGAGTTTTCCGGGTTCCGACGATCAAATTCCGCTTCATCCTGGCGAACTCAGCATTTGGCTTCTCCCGCATCTCTTGAATTGCATTGTGATTTTCAATCGCTATCCAGGGCAGACTGCCATAGTTCTCTTTCAGCTGTTTGCCCAAAGGGTAGTTCAAGCTGTCCGGTTCATAATAAACTGCGTCAAATTTCATATATTTACCTTTCCTAATCAAAGTGAAAATAACTATGATTAGTTTGCGCAGTTAATGGAAAAATACAAGGCGCAGCTGTTATCTCTATTTCAGGCAAAAGTCCCCATCCTGGTCCTGGTATGTGATGTTGCCGTCCATGATGGTCATACAAACTTTTATTTTGTGGATATCATAAGGGTTTACATCAAACAGATTTTGGTCCAGCACAACCAGATCCGCATATTTTCCGGCTTTAATAGTCCCTATTTTTTTATCCATCCTGACCTGGAAAGCCGCCGTTTCTGTAAATCCCTTAATCAGCTCGCTTATTGGCAACCGTTCCTCTTCTGGCTGCAAAACGGGAGAATCCGGCTGTCCGCACAGCTGTCTGGTAGCGCCGGTCTCTATGGAATTGAGCGGCTGCGGCCCATATTCGTCGCCGGGGAAATCACTGCCCAGGCTCATCCTGGCACCGGCCTTAACGATGCTATATAAAGGGAAGGTTTCATCTGCCCTCTTGCCCAGCAGTTCTACAGCATTCAAATCGCCGTAATGCCACACCCCTGTGGTATTGGCGATTACCTTCAGCCTGGCAAAGAGGGGGATATCGCTTTTTAAGACGCACTGGGTATGGGCGTTTGTAATAATCGTATCTTCATACCCCGCATCCCGCACAGCTTTCGCAGCCATCAAATTCTCATGCACCGTATGATCGCCGATTCCGTGCAGATGAATGTCATAACCCAAGGATGCAGCCTCGACACACAAGCTGTGCAGCGTTTCACCGTATAAAAGCGGCGGACTGGTTTTTTCCATGCCGGAAAAGGGCTCTGTCATGCTGGCGCTGCGTGCCTCAACAATACCGTCATTGATCACCTTCCATGTGTTGAAGCGCACATAATCAGTATTATATTTGCATCGCATATGATACAGATAATCCTGCCATCCCTCCAGCTCCGCCAGCTCGTTAATGTGGTTGCTGCCAAAGATTCGCTGAGGCAGGAGTCCCTTTTGGATAAACTTGTCCAGCAGCTGTTCAGCCCGCTCCTTTATATAAGGGATAAATCCGCAATCCACAATGGTCGTGATTCCGTAACTGCTGAAATCCCGCAAAATTTTCAGCAAGGTCTGCTCCGCCTTTTCCATCACAAAAGGGTCAACCGCTTTGATCACATTGGTAATGGGTGCGCTCTCAATCAAATGACCGCTGGGATTCCCTTCATCGTCCCGTTTATAAAACTGCACGTCCGGGATCGGATCGGGCGTACTCCGGTCCACGCCCGCCCTTTCCAAAGCTTTTGAATTGACCCAGGCCTCATGGCCCGATGCTCCCACCAGGATAACCGGTTTATCTGCGCAAATCCGGTCCAGCATCCCCTTGTTCGGCCCCGCATCACCAAAGACGTGCTCCCCGTAACCGATGCCAAAATAGCTGTCATTTTCGGGATTTTCTTCTATATAAGTTTTTATCGTTCGCAGAATTTCATCCTTGCCCATGTCAAAGGATAGGACCATCTGCGACATCTGAAATGCGGAGGTAAACGGATGGGCGTGGGCATCGATAAACCCTGGCAGCAGCATCCGTCCTTTAAGATCGATCAGCTCCGCGCCTTCTTTGCAGTACCGTTCCTCATCAAACCCATCTCCCACTTCCACGATAAAATTATCTTCAATTATAACATAGTCCGCATAAAGCTTCTTTTCTCCTGTATAAATCGTTCCGTTGTAAAATACTTTTCTCATTACCGCACCTTCTTTCTACTCCGCCAGCAGCTCCGCCACTTCCATTAAGGTATCGTCCTCCCCCACATTTCCCGGAAAGATGATATAAGGCACATCTTGATATGCTCCCGAAGATTGGCTCTTCCAGACAGGGATACCCGGCTTGATCTGACCCAGCACTTCTGCCCGCCTGATCTGCAGCGCCTTAGTGGCGATATCGCTGGAAGTAATGCCGCCTTTGGCGATGATAAACCTGGGAATGATACGAATGCTGGTGACAATGGATGAAACCGCATCCGATATTTTCACAGAGCGGACCAGAACAGCTTCCCTGGTATCCCCTTCCACATGCAAAGGCCGCCGTCTGGTAAAGATCACAGCTGTTTTACCCTCCCTTATGGCCTGTTCGGCCGCTTGTATAACACGGTCCTGCTCTTCTGCAAGGGCTGCTTCGTCCAAAACACAGTCGGAATCGAATTGGAGAAAAACAGCGTTTTTCAGCCCCCTTAGTTCATTGAGCTGCCTGGTTGTTTTCTCTGCGTATGAACCGACGATAATGAGCCCTCCAGATGCTGACCTGCCGTCAAGCAGCTGTTGTCTGTCCAGCAGCGGAGCATCGCTGATTCCGCCAAGAACTTTCACAATGGATGCCGCCGACCGGATCAGAAAGCGTTTTCCTTTGTCCATTGCCCGGTAAAAGGCCGCGCAAAACACCTTTAAATCCTGATACGTTTCCCCATTGACAATCACTTTATTGAAATCCTTTACATCCAGAAGCAGCTTTTCAATTTTATCCAGTTCACCGCTGCGGAGCATCTCCAAAGAAACCGAGCTTATGGTTTCGGCTGGGAATGCTCCGCCCGTCTTTTCTGCAATGTAGTCTTTTAAATTTGAGGAGCAGTAGCCGAAGGTTTTGTCCTTTGCAAATTCCGTATCCCCTGCGGGAATCAAAGCTTCCCCTTCTTTCACATAGTGAACATCCCCAATGGTCAATCTTCCTCCTTCCTGGAAAAAGGGGCATAAGATCTCCCCGTCAACGGGAAATGCCTGCTCAAGTACAGATCGCAGGGTGCTGGTTTCCAAAGGATAATGCCCCCGGAGGGTGGAATCGCTCCTGCTTATGATCAGAAAGTCCTTGTTTTTTTCCTGGGAAACCGCTAAAATCGTTTCGGCGATTTCTTCGTGCAGCGCCCTGGTTTCCGATTCTGTCATGGATCTGGAATTGGTCAAAATATAAAACAGCTTATTTTCTTCGTCAAAACCTGCTTCAATGCTGCTTTTGCTCCAATCGGTATAAACCGAAACTCCATGAACGGTCTGGGTCCCCGTAGGATCGTCGTCCAGCACGATCAGCTTTTTTTCATTTTGCTCAATTTCATTCTTCAAGATGCGCTCTATCGCGGAATCGTCCTGAATCCTTTGTCTTTCAAATGCTGATTTTTCCATCTTATTCCCCCTCGCAGCTGACTTCCACTCCTGCCAGCCTTTCAAAATACTGAATGATCCCGCTGTGGTCATCTTCCATGTTCCCGCTGACATCCAACGCCTGCATCACCTGAAAAAGCTGCGCTGTAAACGGAAGCGGGATTTTTTGATCCTTCGCTGTTTCCAAAACGTTTTTAATATCCTTATGATTGACGGCAATCTTTCCTCCAGGGGTAAAATCCCGTTTCAGGATCATGGGCAGTTTGGCATCCAGCACTTCACTTCCGGCCAAACCTCCCCGGATCGCCTGGTATACCTTTTCCGGATCCGCGCCAGCTTTTTTCACAAAAACGAAGGCTTCGGAAACTGCGGCAATGGACAGATTGACGATAATTTGATTGGCCAGTTTGGCGATGCTCCCGCTGCCCGGTCCTCCGATGCGCACGGAGCTGCTGCCCATGATTTCAAAATACGGCTTCAGCGTCTGGCAGTTTTGTTCATCGCCGCCGGCCATAAAGGACAACGTGCCGTCAACCGCCTTCGGCTCGCCGCCGCTGACGGGAGCATCCACAAAGGCAACGCCCATTTTTTCCAGCCTCTTATGGCAGTCGCGGGATTGGTCCGGTGTGACCGAACTCATGTCGCAGATGATCCGTGGTTTCTTTGGGGAGAAAGTAAGTCCTCCCTCTCCAAAGATAACCTCCTTTACAATGTCCCCATTGGGTAAAATCATGAAAACCAAGTCACATTCTCTGCCGATTTCCGATACTGTGCCAACAGGCAGCCCTTGCTGCTTTATGCTCTCAAGCACACCATCGTCAACATCGTTTACCAGGATATCCTCGCCGGCATGATAAAGATTTAACGCCATCGGCCTACCCATGATTCCCAATCCAATAAAACCAATTTTTTTCATATGTATCCTTTCTTTCGACAATCCATTGTTGCCTGTTTTATATAGGCGCTACCGGTCAATTTTTTTCCCAGCGCGAAGAAGGATAATCGCTGCTGCATATAAGATGATCGTCGCTGCTGTGAGCACCCACATGAAGGTGTCGAACATTTGATTCATTCCGTAAGTTTCATCATAATAGCTTTCTCCGCCAGCCTCGTACCACGGAAGGAAGAACCGTCCCGCCAGTCCAACGGTGGCCAGCATCAAGCACAAATTTCCGATCCGTCTCAGATCTCCTTGTCCCAGTTTTGTCCTTGGATTGAGCGGATAATGGTCAGGGTCAATCACGGCCAGACCGCCGTATCTTCTCTTCCAGAACACATATACCACCGGCCCGCTGACAAGTCCTATGACGCCGCCGATAAAGTAATCGGCGCCATTGACAAATAAAGCGCACACGGCCAGGATGATGGGAACAATGCAGATAACCGTAAAGACACCGTCGCTGACAGGAAGCTTGAAGGTCCGTTCCTCATCGGGGATTGTTTTTCTCAGCCGGATAGCAGCAATGTAAATGACGATATACGAGGTCATGAAGAAAAATACATCGATGACTACAATCGCCGTGAAGTCAAACTGGCACATAATGATATCCACTGCGCCCATGATTAAGATTGGAACATACGGTACGCCTCTTTTCTTAGAAACCTTCACCAGGATCGGAGGCGCCAGCCTGTCATGGGACAGGGTGAAAAAGCCTCTTGAACTGGTGGCAATATAAGCGTTGCATAAAGCTGCCATTGCCCCTGCCGAGATAAATAGGAAAACAATACCGGTCCAGGAACCCAGATAATTGGTCAATACGGTATGGTAGCCGACTGGTGCGGAAGGATCCGTGCTCCAGTTCTCCCACTGGCCGATGGATGCCAGGCCTCCGGTAATGGGCAGCACATAGGTTGCGACGATAAGCGGTATGGCGATTACCAGCGCCTTGGGAATTACCTGGGGCTGTTTGATCTCCCCTGCAACGGTGGATAGACTTTCGTAACCCGAATACATCCACATGCCAATGATGATCCCGGACGCCGCGGCTTCCAAGAGGCCCATGCCCTCGGGCACGAAAGGATCGAAGGGGTTGTTATTCCAATGTACAAACCCCAGGATGGCAATCAGCCCAAAAGCGGTCAGAACTAACAGGATGAAAAACCGGGTAACAACGCTGACATCACCAATTCCGCGAATGTTGAGGCCGATCAGAAGGATGACCAGCGCAACCCGCAAAATATAGGTCTCAGTCTGATTGAGTTCAAGTGCCATTCCAATATATCCGCTGGCAAGAACGATTGATTCGGCGTTGCCTATATAGCAGGAACAGGTCCGCCACCAGTTGGACTGAAAGCCCCAAAATTCGCCCAGACCTTCCTGTACCCACTTATAATAGCCGCCTTCCACCGGCCGGGCGCCTCCCAGCTCCGCGGAAACAAAGCCCATGGGCAGTCCCCAGATAAACGGGATCACCAGCAGCAGGACAATGGTCATTCCCGGCCCGCAGGCCGGAACCATTTCTTCCACGCCGTACGCACCGGCGGCCACCAGCGAAAAGACCATCGTAATAGCGGCCAAAAGGCCCACGTGATATTGTTTGATCTCCCCGCCTGTTTCGAATTTTTTCATTGTTTTCCTCCATTCATTCCGCCAGAGGAGAATCCGGGTCCACGATTTGCAGCTCCCACGGTGTCGTTCCCAGAATTCTGGCTTCCTTTTCCGTAAAAACAAGCGTGTCCACTATACCGAATCCGGTTTCAAAGTTCACCACCATCCCCGGTTCGAACCTGGCGCCATTGGAATCAATATATGGATCGTAAACAAAGTTGCCTACCCAATCGGGCGGAAAGGAGATGCCCAGCTCATAGCCGCCGAGCCAGTATTGTTCATCCCAAGCGCCTTCCTCTTTAATAAATCGCGTGATCTCGTCGTAAAAATCATCGATGGACAAATTGGGCTTGATGATCTTTGCTACTTGTTTCATAATTTTTCCTGCCATCGTATAAGATTCCGCGATTTCGTTGGGCGGTTCTCCCAGGGAGTAGGCCCGCACCTGATCAGCATGGTATCGGTTATAGACACCGCACAGATCCACTGCTACCGGATTATTGCGAATCAGTTTTTTTCTTCCCGCAGGCGAATGAACCCACCAGTATTTTCCCGTTCCAAATCGGCACATATCCACCAGCGACATGCTCTCGCCGCCCGCTCTCATCATGGCCGAGGTATACTCAGCCACCAGCTCCAGCTCGGTCATTCCTTCATGGAGATTATCCCGGATGGCTTTATGCCCAATATCGGCAATGTGGGCCGCTTTTTCGATGCAGTTGATCTCCAGAGGTGACTTGATCGTTCGAATGTCGAGAACAATGTCCGTTCCATCAACGATTTTTGCGCCTTTTGCTTCCAGCTTTGCCTGAAAGATTTCGCTCACGGTTCTCGGAGGGCGGTAGCTCCCCATTTCCAGGGCCACCACGCCTTTAAGCCAGCCTTCGTTATAAAGGTCTTTGACCACCAGGTCCATGAAATCTTCGCCTGGGCCCGGACACTCCCGCGCTTCTCCCATCATCACGTCCTGGGGGATATCGTTCTTGATTCTCGGATCCGTACAGCAGGTGCTTCCATAAACCGCGCCCTCTTCATCCACACAGTCAAAGATCATGAACTTATCCGAATTGACGTGGATGGCGGCTCCTGTAATCTTTGTATCGTTCCACACAGGAGAGGAATTGGCTCTGTACCAGATCAACTTGAGGCCGCTGACGTAGTAAACGTTTTCGGGGAGAGTCAGATAAAGGGTATCGATGCCTTTTTCCTCCATTTTCTTTCTTATTTTATTCAATCGGTTTTTATATTCATACAGCGGGAAAGGCAGCTCCATATCCTCGCTGATCAGACTCAAGTCTTTCATCGGCTCAATCAGTTTCCTCATTCTCCTTACCTCCTAATCGGTTATCATCAGTTCACGGGTTGTATTTCCCAGAATTTCAACTTCGTCTTCTGTGAAAAGAATCGTATCCATCCCGCCCATGCCAGTCTTAAAGGTAACGGCCATACCGGGCTCAAAACATTCGTCTTGATGCTCCCTATTGGGACCGTGGACAAATTGGCCGCACCAGTCGGGCGCAAACCCAATGCCGATTTCATAGCCGCCCATCCGCTTTTGGGACTCTTCCAGGCCCAGCTCTTTGCAGGTCTTCATCAGTTTTTCGTAGAATTCTCTCACTGGCATATTAGGTTTTAATATGCGTATCACTTCCTCCATGACCAGTCCATTGGCTCTGTGATAGAGATCGGCAAAGTCCGGATCCGGTTTTCCGATATAGCAGCACCGTCCCATCGGAGCATGGTAACGGTTATAAACGCCTGCCAGATCGATCCGGACCGGCTCGCCGGGCATAATGAGCTTTCTGCCGGCGGGAGCATGGCCGCACCACAGCTTTCCCCTTCCGCTTTGAACCAGATCGGCGACAGCTCCGCTTTCGCCCCCTGCTTTCATCATCGCGCAGGTATAGATGCCCGCCAGCTCCAGTTCTGTCATGCCGGCGCAAAGCTGTGCAGCCGCAGCTTCATGGCCGATATCGGCGATGGCGCTGGCCTTTCTGATATAGTTGAGTTCCATAGGTGATTTTTTTCTGCGGATCTTTACTAACAAGTCCGTCCCATCTACAACCCGGCATCCATGCTCTTCCAGCTTGGCCTTCATCCTGTCGCCGACAGTTCTGGGTGTTCTTGGGCATCTCATCTCCAAAGCGGCACTGCCTGTAATCCAGCCCTCTGCTTTCAGGTTGTCTGCGACAAAATCATAAAGATCGAATCCGTTTTCTGCGGATTGTGACTGCGTTTCATCCATGATCCGAATATCGGATGCGCAGGTTGAACCGGATACCAGCCCATATTCGTCCTTTGTTTCAAACAGGATAAAATAGTCATGATCCACATGGACTGCGATTCCGGCCGCTTTTTCTTCGTCCCGCGCCGACGGCGACCCATTCCTGTACCAGGCCAGGTTCAGGCCGCTGATATAATACATGCTTTCGGGAGAAGTCAGATAGAGCAAATCGATCTCCCGGGCAGCCATTTCTCTGCGGATTTTTCTGAGCCTTACCTGATATTCCGCCAGAGGAAAAGGCAGCCGGGCATTTTCGTAGACCACATCCATTTCCGGCAGTACTTTGACTTTTTGATTCGACATGTTCAACTCCTTTCATTTTCATACATTAACTGAATATTGGTATTGCGAAGGTTTTTTGCATAGTGTACAATGAATCCGGAAAAGAGGAATTCATCATGCAAAACACAAAACCTTTACAACAAACGGCTTATGACTATATCCAGGCTTTAATCTTGGACGATCAGTTTCAATACGATCAGATTTATTCGGAAACCAAATTATCCAAAGAAATCGGAATCTCGCGCACGCCCGTGCGGGATGCGCTCCTTCGTCTGGCGCAGGAAAAGTATATCGATATCATCCCCAGCAAGGGGTTCTGCCTTCATCAGCTGACGCCTCAGGATATCATCGAAACCTTTCAGGTGCGTTCCGCCATCGAGGGCTACTGTACTTACCAAATCACCCAGAATTACAGCAGCGATAAGGCCCGTCTCCTTTTCGACAAACTGGGCGGCTATCTGCAGCTGCAAAAGGAGATCGCGGAAAACTCCGGGGATATCAATCAGTTCGTCGATTATGACAATCAGTTTCATATTGAAACGGTCGCCTATGCGGGCAATTCAGCCTTTGATCAATTATTCGCAAGCTTTATCTACCAAATCAAGCGGCTGGCAATCCTTTCGCTGAAACACGAAGGCCGGATGGAAGCCACCATCAAAGAGCATGAAGCTATGCTGAACGCTATGAAATCCGGCGATCTGGCGAATATTTATGACATTACCATGCTCCATATGGAAAATCCAAAAATACTCAACCTGGAAGATGTTCTGTAATTTTGATTAACCAGCATACCGGTATACCGGTATTATACTTCAACTGATTTCGACAGGCAAGCCCCAATGACAAAAAATTCTGTATATTTTTTTGTTGTGCAAAAAACATACAGAATTTTTGTTTGCTCTCATATGAAAGGAACTGCTGCTGCCGGTCTGATCCCTTTTTACCTTCTCCGTAAGGCAGCCCAATACCAAACCCCATTATAGATGACTGTGATCACGCACAATCCATTAAGCACCGCGGCCGCAGGCGTGCTTTCAAGGGGGATTTGCGCTCTGGGCAACAGATTCAAAAGCGAACGTACAAAACCGCTGGAAGCCAGTAAAATCCCAAAAGCCCCAACCGTATAAATTCCGACCACAAAGGCCAGCACATATTTCATGCTCTTTACATGCAGTCCGTATATCAGCAGCGGAATGAAGTACATCAGGCTGATCACCAAAAGGGCATTGTACATTTCCGGACTGGCAAACTGGTTGGCATGCCCCACTTGGGCATACGGCGTCAGGGTGGCCGTCACTGTGATAGCCATGAATAATAATGCGGAAAAAATTGTCATCACTACAAACCTTTTTTGTTCCATATCAGCTTTCACCTCCTTTTCCTCTACTGTACACGATGAAAGCGTCCGCTATTTATTTGCTGTCATAAATTGCAGGGCAATCTGTCATTTTTGAACGGCTTCGGACATTGAAAAAATAGTTTTCAGCGATTATAATGGTCAGGGAAAGGCAGGTGGAGAATATGGTGCGAGTCGCTTTTGTTGATGACAGCAAGGCCGTCATTGCCCAGCTGGAAGAATATATGGCCGCAATCCCGCTTTCTTATGTGGATTGCAGTTTTTTCTATTCCGGCCAGGAATTATTAACCTATATGGAAAAGACAAAGGAACCGTTTCACATCTATTTTCTAGATATATCCATGCCTGGCATTGATGGCATCCGTACGGCGGAGACTATTCGAAGCCAGGACAGGCACTGCGTCATTATTTTTCTCACAGATTACAAGGAATTTGTGTATCAGGTGTTTGAGGTGCTGCCATTCCGCTTTCTTAGAAAGCCTCTGGATCAGCCCGCTTTTGCGGATATTTTCATGCAGGCCCTGGAACATTTGCAGACGTTTAGCAGCCTTTTTTTCTTCAAAATCGGCAGGGAACGCTTTCAGATCCCTTACGGAGAGATTCTTTATTTTGAAGCACAAGGGCGCAGGGTCCGTTTAAAAATGGAGGAAAAGGAGTTTTTGTTTTACATGAAGATCCGGGAGATTAGCCGCCAAGTAGACAATACCCTCTTTGTCCAGTGTCATGTGTCTTATCTGGTCAATATGGAACAGATCCAGTCCATCAGCGACCGACTGGTCATCTTAAAAAATGGTGAGCAGATTCCCATCAGCAAGAAATACCGGCAAGAGGTCCGGTCAAAGCATTTGGATTTTGTGAAATGGCGGTGCGGAAAGTGATTATATCCATGTTTGAATATCTTCTCGACCTGCTGCTATGCTTGCTGGATGTGCTTTTAATTTTCGAGCTTATGAACCGGTCTTACGGGAAAATACCCGCCCGGCGGAGCCTGCTTTATGGTATTATGATCGGGCTGACCTTCCTTTGCGTTTCCTGGTATCACTACACCGGCGAATACGTCAATCCCTTTTTTGACCTGGCGGTCTATTTATGCCTGCTGGGTTTTTATCCCTCCAGCTTCAAGAAAAAGCTTTTATTCAGCATTGCTTTAATCACTTTTACGCTTTTGCTGAGCGGTTATTACAGCGGTCCCCTGCGTGAAGCCGCATTGTATCATTTACCCCTTCAGCTGATCTTTTTGTTGATTAATTTGATCGTTTTTGTCCTTTTCAGCGAATTTACCAAGTTCTATTCCAGGTCCAGGGAAAACGCATTGCTGCAGCAACAAGTGGCCTATCAGAAGCGCCGCTATAAGGATTTAGAGGCAGCAAACAAGGAAGTCCGGGAACTGCGCCATGAAATGAAAAACCATTTGAAAACGGCTGCTTATCTCTACAAGCAAGGTTCCCAATCAGAGCTGGCCGATTATCTGCAGGAAACGCTGGATCGCCTGACAGACATCGATCAAGTGATTACCACCGGCCATCTGGAAATCGATGCCCTGCTCAATATCAAGCTACGGGAATTGGAAGAAACAGGCGCTTCATGCAGCGCGGACATCCTGATTCCTTCCGATTTGGCGCTTCCTTTTACCGATATGGTGGTAATTCTAGGCAATCTTTTTGACAATGCCGGAGAAGCTTGTGAAACTCTGCCAGCCGCACAGCGGCATGTCTCTTTTACCATGCGTTATACGGAAGGCTGTTTATGGATCAATATGAAAAATCCTTATGATGTTTTTTCTACTGTCACCAAGAAGCAGGGCTGGCTGTCTCATGGACTGGGCCTGAAAAACATTGAAAAAACGGTACAAAAATACAATGGGACCCTGGCCTATTCGGCGCAGGATCACATTTTTTCCATAGATCTGATTTTATATATCGGGGAGCCCCGCGGGATGGCATGATGGCCGCTTTTTATTTTATCGGTTTTTCGTGCTCCCGTTTCCAGGCTTTAATCTGGTCCAGCCTGGTTTTATATTTGGCTTCCAGCCCTTGCTGGGTCGGCTGGTAATATTGCCTGCCTAAGAGGGAGTCCGGCAGGCATTGCATATTGGTCAGCTTTTCCTCTGTATCATGGGCATATTGATACCCTTCCCCATATTTCAAATCCTTCATCAGCCGGGTTGGGGCATTGCGGATCACAAGGGGCACCGGTTCGCTGAGCTGGGTCAGCGCATCCTTTTTGGCCTGTTCGTATGCCATGTAGAGGGCGTTGGACTTTGGCGCCAGCGACAAATAAACGACTGCCTGGGTTAGATGAACGCTGCACTCCGGCATGCCGATAAAATGACATGCCTGATATGCGGCCACTGCGATTTCCAAAGCTCGGGGATCTGCCAGTCCCACATCCTCGCTGGCAAAGCGGGTAACGCGGCGCGCCACATACAAGGGATCTTCCCCGGCTTCCAGCATCCGGGCCAGCCAGTAAACAGCCGCGTCCGGGTCGGAGTTGCGCATGGATTTGTGCAGGGCTGAAATGATATTGTAATGCTCTTCGCCGGTTTTATCGTAGAGCAGAGACTTCTTGGAGATGCACTGTTCCAGCGTTTCTTCGGTGACGACTACGGAATCTCCGTCCATCTCTCCGTTAAGCACAACCATTTCCAGCGTGGAGAGAGCCGTCCTGGCATCACCGTTTGCGAAGTTTGCGATCACCTCCAGCATGTGATCGGCCATTGTGATCTTTTGGCCGCCGAATCCCAGGGGATTTTTCAGGGCCCGATCCAATAAATCTTTTAATTCTTCGATTTTCAGCGCCTGCAATACGAACACTTTACATCGTGAAAGCAGAGCGCCGTTGACCTCAAAAGAAGGATTCTCTGTAGTTGCGCCGATTAATACGATACTTCCCTTCTCCACAAAAGGAAGGAACGCATCCTGCTGGGCTTTGTTGAAACGGTGGATCTCATCGACAAAGACAATGGTCTTTTCTCCGAAACGCCTGTTTTCTTCCGCCTGCTGCATCACGCCCCGAATCTCTTTAATGCCGCTGGTCACTGCGGAAAAGTCGATAAAAGAAGCCTTTGTTCGATTGGCAATAATCCGGGCCAGAGTGGTTTTTCCCACGCCCGGCGGCCCCCAAAAAATCATGGAGGAGATTTGGTCACTTTCGATCAGCCGATAGAGTACCTTTCCCTTTCCCAGCAAGTGGCTTTGTCCCACAAATTCGTCCAGGGACCGGGGCCGCAGCCTTGCTGCCAGCGGCTGGGCTTGATTATTTTCAAAGAGTGTGAGCTGTTCCATCTTCTCCCCTTTCTTCCCATCTACGCCTGTTTTCTCTATTTTATCACAAAAGACAGACTGCGAACAGTTGTTTGGGGAGGTAATTTAGCGGTTATCTTTTCCGGCAGATTCGAAAGCTTTCGTATACGCCAGCAGTTCTTCCAAGTATTTTGGATCGGTCCAATCGCAGCCTTTTCCGTCCCATTCAAACAGTTCCTTCATCCAGGGTTCAAAATCCTTGGGCTCTTTTTTGCTCAGTGATTTCTTTAGCATTCGGCACAGCATCCGGTCTATCACAGTCATTTTCTCTTCATCGAAGGCGCCTCGTCCATAAAAAATCGGTATTTCCCTGTGAAGTGTCTCTGTATTCCGAAGCTTCAGCTCCTCCAGCATCTTTTGATCAAAAGGGCTTGCGCCTGCTGCAAAGAGAATGAGTTCTTTGTCGGCCAAAGCGGTCAGATGCTTCTTCAGATCCTTGACGATTGAAATTCCCCCTGCATAAATCCCTCCCGCAAGGATAACCAGATCGTATTTTGTGATCGCCTCCCACTGAAACTCTCCAACTTGGTAAGCATCGCAGGAGAGCGCTTCTTGGATCCAGCCGGCATATTTTTTGGCTGCCCCGTATTTTGATTTGTATAAAACGACTGTCTGTTTCATAATGACCCCTTTTCTGCAAGCTCCAGCTTTTTTTCCAGATGGTCGATGCCGCCATACAGTCTCATCAATAGCTGGAATAGCTGCTTAATCTCTTCTTCACTGTAGTCTTCAAACAAGTATTTCAGCTGAGTTTGATAGGATGCGAAGATGTTGTCAAAATAGTCCTTCATCTTATCTGTAGGTTCGATGGTCGATGCACGGACATCGGCGCTGCTTTGCCGGATGGCTACAAAGCCTTTTTTCTCTAAAGCCTGAGCAAGCTTTTTGACATTTTGCCTGGAACATCCCAGTAGCTCTCCCAATTTGGTGAAGGTCAGCTGTTCTTCGGATTGGCGGATCATGGTCAGCAGCATGAACTGCTTTAAGGTAATCTCCGGTATATGGTGGTCAAACAGGGTTTGCAGCCTGTTTCCGGCGATGAACAGCGTGCTGAAGATGGCTTTGATCTGATTTTCGCTTGAATGTGAAAATTTTTGTATTAAATCGTTCAGTTCCATTGTATCTCCTCATATAGGTAACTTGTTTCCTATATTATAGCAACTAGTTACCTATATGTCAATCGTGATAGCCGCTGCTGAGGCAAAATGATCGCTGGAGCGTTGAAACTTTTGCGCCAGCGATCATTTTTTGGGGCCTATTCAGCGGCCGATATATAAGCCTTGATAAACTCGATCCGGTCTTTTACTTTCGGCTTGAAGAAGGAGGTTATGGCTGCCACCATCTTCTTTTTCGTATGGATGAAGATGACATTTCCGCCATCGCCCATGGCCGCATAGCCATCCTCATCGACCCACCATAAATATCCGTATGGCAGCCCCTGTTCTTCCCATCTGCTATGCTCCTTTGTACTCGTTTCAATCCATTTCGGCGACACAATCTGTTTTCCCTGCCACGTTCCGCCGTTCAAACAGAGCTGGCCAATCTTAGCCATTTCCATCGGAGAAAGGGTGAGTCCCCATCCTGCCGTATTGACGCCCTTCGGGTCAGCCACCCAACCGTTTACACACTTAGCCCGATTAAAGGCCAGCTGCTCTTCTTTGCTGTCAAACACCACATTGGGCGGCGCGGCAATTCCCAGCGGTGTAAATAAGTTTTCCGCCGCAAAATCCAACACGGATTGACCTGTCGCTTTTACCAATATCCCGGTCATAATGTCCGGTCCAATGAGGGGCGCGTATCGGAACTGACCGATCTGCCCCTTGCCTCCCAATAAGTCGAGGGCTGCCTTTACCCAATCGTCGCTGGAAAAAAAGTTCGTGTAGGGCGCGGACCGATACTTGTAGGGCGCCGTCATCGTCAACAGATGCTCGAGGGTAATATGCTGTATGGTGGTTTCTCTTCTTTTTACCGTGTAGTCGGGAAAGAATTCCAGAACTTTCTGCTGAACATTTCGGATATATCCTTTATCAATGGCAATTCCAATGAGGATGGAAACGATGCTTTTGGTTACGGAATAGACATGGATCCGGCTGGAATCTGTGCATCCATGAAAATACTGCTCATACAGCAGCTTTCCATCTTTTCGAACGACGATACCTGCCATATTATCGTAATCTCTGCGGATGACCGCTTCCAGTTCTTTTGCTTCTTTCATAGGTTACTATCCTTTCCTGCCTTCGAAAGTTTCAACGGCTTTTTTTCACTGGGCAAAAAATTTCTGTAATAAGATCCTCTTCACGGGAAACTTGCGAAGGGTCCGTTACATAGACTTCGTAGAGCGGGCCGGCATTTTCATAGCCTTCTTTTTCCGCCCACTCCAGCTGCTTTGCATAAACCGATGGCAGGCCGGAGTATGGGCCTGCCAAAACGGTCTTTAAGCATAGTCCCGGGCAAAAATCCCTCGTACCGGTGGCATATTCTTTCACTGGTACGGCAAATTCCGTGTCAAGACCGATGGGAGTAAACTCCGGGCTGTGGAAAAGCACCATTGGCGGAGCGGCCATTGTCAGTTGATCTGCTGCGATGCGCCTGAACAATTTGCTGAAGCACTGACCATACGCTTCGGCAAACTCGTCTTCGCCAACCGTTTTTCGGATCCACAGCAAATTCATTTTAGAGACTTCCACAAGCTCCACATCGATGCCTTCCAGATACGACATCATGGACTTGCCTTCCTCCAAATTGGTCAGGTCTCTGTCCATTTGCTCCAGGTTGTTTTGGAATTCCTGTACTTGTCTTTCCAGCTGCCGTTTCTTTTTTCGCAGCGCTTCATAGAGGATTTCTTCTTGGGAAGGTCCCGCATGAAGAATCTCCTTGATTTCTTCCAGGGAAAACTGGTAGGCTTTCAGACGGTCGATGAAGAGCATGGTTTTAAGCTGCTCGATCGAATAATAGCGGTAGCCGCTTTCCGGGTTGATTTGATCAGGCAGAATAAGCCCGATTTCCGCATAATAACGCAGGGTCTTTGCTGATACCTTGCAGATTTTTGAGAATTCGCCGATTGATAGCATAGGTCCCCTCCTTTTCACTCTTAGTATAGACTTTACCGCAGGGGAAAAGTCAACCGGATTCTTTTCTGGAAAAGTCCGATTATCCATTGCGTAAATTCATCAACTCTTTTTCTTTCACAGTTATTAAGGTTTCCAAGTCCCCTTCCATACATAATCTTTCTCTGGCGCTTTGTGATTGAGGAATACTTCTCAGGGTCTTTTCATCAATGGGAAGCTCCAATATTGAATGTTTATACTTTGCAATCGAAATGTCTTTATCAAATACCATTCTTTGAACGGGATTCCATTGAATGATGTCCTTTAGTCCCTGGTCTCTTGTTATGAAATAATTCAAAACCGTGGCCTGCTTCTCCATGCTGTTGATCCTCATCTCTTCCGGTAAATTGGATATATGGAATAAATCCCATGCCATTCCCGCAATTTTATCGGTCAAATTTTTAGCAGCCGGCTGCATTTTTGAAAAAAAGCGTCGAATTCCTTCATGATTACTATCCAAAAGATATAGCCCGCATAAATAAAGGGCATTCTCCAGGTAAACGCCCAGCTGCTCATTTACGAAACGAATCATTGTTTCCATTTTCTTTTTGTAAGGCTTTTTAACTCCATGTTTTAATATCATCGTTTCTAATAACAAACAGTAAATTGACTTTGTCCGTTTTTCCTTATCTCGTTCGTGCTCTCTTAATCGTATCATTTCATTCCATGTATCATCCGCCTGCTGATAATCTTCGATATCTATGTCCAGTGCGAGATTTTTAAAATCTTGTTCTCCCAACGGATCAATGGTCAGTCTGCTGAAGGCGTAGAAATATAATAATGCTTGATATACTTTTTCTGTTGACTTCATTCCTTTTTTGTTCAAGCTGTCTTCAATGGAATAAGGCAAACATGTCAGTGCATAATGGTTGCTTTTTATATACCAAAGCAATTTACAAAAATCATCGTCTTGTCTGCCGTCTTTCAGTGCTTTCGGCAAATAAGACATAATGTTCGAATCAAAATCAATACAAAATCCGATTTTCACCGGAGCTTGTTTTGCTCTGTTTGTTGCTGCCGCCTCCCAAAATTGTTTATTAAGGATGACCGCATTGCGATAATTGCCGATTCCCATAATGTAATAATTCCCAATGGCTTTATCGATACAGTGTTGTGAAATATTCGTATCTTTTTTACCATCGAACAAAACAATATTACAGTCGCTTAAGCAATGATAGTATTTTTGGTATACAGCTATTGGATTGGGCTCTGTTAATATTGCGTACAGAGCCGGTTCTTTTTCTTTGGGAACTCCAATCATTTTTCCCTCCTTTTCCATTCAAGCTTCTCCACAACGCTCACAATCCGGTGTGAGACTGGGCACATTCATAGGGATATCCAGTTCTTTAACGATAAAAAGCATGAACTCCTATGTCAGATATTCGTTCATGCTTTTTGCTGCTTCGTATTGCGGCTGTAACAGCGCTATGCCATTTTTCACTGTTTTGTATTTATGTGGTTATCCTAAAAATTCACTGATCCTTTCCGCGGCTCGTTCTGCACTGGAAAGTATGGCCGGATGAACACCTCTTGGAAAGATTTCAACTTGGGCGCCCGTCTCTTGGGCCATGGCTTGGTATTCTTTCTGGAAATCCGCTCTGGACATTTGATCCTCCGCACTCCCCATAAGCAAAAGAGGCACCCGCAGCTCCCTCAAAGGTTTGACAAACAGCGGCAGCTTTTCCCTGGCGCATTTGAGCAGGGCCTGGGTGTCCAGATCGACCACCTTTTCCCAGTCCTCACCTTGGCACCATTGATAAAAGCCGGCGGCCAGTTCATCTTCCCTGGCGCTTTTTCGTTCCTGGATCAGGTTTTGAGAAAAATCATCCGCCAGCATGCGGCCGTCGAAGCTGTCGGCAACGACTTTTCCAACCAGATCCGGACGTTCCAGTGCAGCATTGATTGCCACCCATGCGCCGCCGCTGGTCCCCACAAGATGGACCTTTTTTCGCCCCAGATGTTCCAATAGTGAAACGGTCTGCCTCGCCTCTTCGATCCACAATTCTGCCGGAAATTTTTCCAGGCGGTCGGATTTTCCATGGCCCAGAAAATCAATGAGGATCACGTGAAACGTTTCCTCGTACAAGGGCAGCAGCGGTTCAAACATTTTGGAGGATGCGGTGTTTCCGTGAAGAAACAGCACCGGACTTCCGCTGCCGGACTCTGTATAATAAATTCTTTGAGATTGATAATTAAAATAGGACATTTTTGCCTCCTAATCTTTCGCTGTTATAACTTTCCGATTAGCAAGGCATGTTAACATCAACGCCTTGCTGTTAATGCTTTGTTATCCGAATTCCCATGTTGAAGGGCCTCCTTTCTTTTATCTGCTTATAGTATAACAGAATTGCGGTCTGAGAAATAGTGGCTGTTGCTTCGAATGCGCGATGCGTTAGATGGTTGGACCGGGAAAATTTTATTGGAAGGTATCGTTTTTTTCAAAAAGTTGTGGGTTTGCGGGGCCTGATATTGAAAAGAAGCAGACTTTGCTGCTTCTGGCTGATTTTGAGAGGCGCATGCGCTTTCGGGCGCATTCTCGCAA
Organism: Hominibacterium faecale; assembly: GCF_020734085.1. Classification (NCBI taxonomy): domain Bacteria; kingdom Bacillati; phylum Bacillota; class Clostridia; order Peptostreptococcales; family Anaerovoracaceae; genus Hominibacterium; species Hominibacterium faecale. Next base: position 425,389 of record NZ_JAJAGH010000001.1, on the reverse strand, counting down.
ACAAGGCTGGTGCATTGATCCCAATCAATGCACCAGCCCCTACTTTAGAAAACTTTTTATTTCAGCATATCATCCTTTTTCTCAAGAATTTCCGCAACGACCATGCAAGCTGGGCAGTCGCAGTATTCCGCTCCAGCGGCCTTGATTTCTTTTGCATGGGCTGCCACATTTTTCGCATCATCGCCAAAGACTTCCGCACCAGCATCCGATTCTGCAAAAGCGATTAAAGTGTCGATGGGCATTATATCTGCCTCCAGTTCAGCAATATACGCTTTGGTTTCACTAGCTTCCCGGTCGGTTCCAACAGCGTCCAGCCAGGCCTGAGCCGCTTCCTTGGTTTCGCTGCTGCAGGTCGGCGCATTGATGAGTTCGTTCGTTTTTTCTACTACATAATTCAAAATCGTTTTATCCATAGTTTAACTCCCCTCTTTTCTCTTAATTTTTCTATATGTTACCATGATCCGGCTGTTTTTGCAATGGGGCATGGTGCGGGTTGTATTATGGAAGGCTGGATGGGACGTGGCGCTGCAAATCAATCTATGCCCGTAAAATTTTTTCCATTGCCTTTCCTTTTGCCAATTCATCAATCAATTTGTCCAAATATCGGATCTGTTTCATGATTGGATCCTTAATTTCTTCAACACGAACACCGCACACAGTCCCCTTTATTTTTTCACTGTTGGGATTTATGCAAGGGGCCTGCTCGAAAAAGGTTTTATAGTCAACGTCATTTTGCAGCTGCTGGGTCAGGCCGACTTCATCGTATCCTGTAAGCCAGCAAATAATTTCGTCGACCTCTTGCTTTGTCCGCTTTTTCTTATCTGCTTTCTGAACAAGCAGGGAATAAATTTTTGAAAATTTCATTGCATAGATTTTGCTCATGCCATTCGTTTAAGTTTATCCGGGGACAGGTTCTCTCGTTCTATTTCGGAAACAGGATAATGATCAAACTGATTCGTATCCTTATGGTAAAAAATCGGTTCTCGCTCTCTCACCGCCAACATTAAACCAATAATTGTACTCACAATTTGCTCCTTTGTTTATAATTCAATCGTATTATCATTTTAGGCTTTTGTCGAATAGCTTTGTCAAATCACTGCACACACGAATTGCTGAGTATATAAAATTCTTCCTGGCTTGGCTGATGCCGTTTTTCCATTTTTTCTAAGGTATCGTCAAAACGCTGCGCCGCTGCCTCATCAATCTGCATGACCGGGCTGTCATAATAAACCCATTTTCTTCCGTCAAAAATATCTGAGCCCAGTTCTTTTACCATCATTGCCGCCGGATATGTCCCGTTTTCGATGCAGACATTGTACTTTTTACAGCTCTTGAACCCACGGCCGACATAATTACCCGGATTTCCAAAGATTACAACTGCATCATACCCAAGGGCCACCGCTTTTTCAAAGGAATGCTCTATCAGCATTTTTCCATAACCCATTCGCTGGTATTCCGGTAAAACGCTGACCGGACCAAACGTCAAAATCTGTTTTTCCTTCTTCGTTTCGTCGATCAGCCTTGCTTTTGTATACATAATATTCCCAATCACGCGGCCGTCCACTTCAATAACAAAATCCAGTTCCCGCACAAAGTCCTCATGTTCACGCATGATATGAACCAGATAATGCTCTGTGCAGCCTGGAACATATAAATTATAAAAAGCCTTTCTGGTGATGGATTCTACTTCTTGATAATCTTTTTTTTCTTCATTTCTAATGACCATTTTCAGTTCTCCCTTTCATTTTGCTGCCAAATTTACGGCCAGGGCATAATTGGAGGCAGTATACAGAACGGATGTCCCGCAGGGTCGATCATTACTCGCCAGCGATCATCGTATTGGAATTCCGACATGGTTGCGCCACATGACAGAGCATGCTTTACCCCCTCTTCCACATCTTTAACATGGAAATCCAAATGCTCCATTTGCTGCTGCTCATCCGGTGTCGCAGGCCAAACGGGCGGTACATAGTCATCTACTTGCTGGAAGGTGATCCAAGTTGGAGTGCCCTCTTGATCTACATTCGTCAAGACCGTATATTCTTCACCATCGAACCGCGTCCAGCCAAGTAATCTTTCGTAAAATACAGCCAACTCGTGTGCATTATCCGAATCCAGCACAACATTCCATCCCACAAGATTCAGCGCCATAATATAATACCTCCATTCTTTTATTAAGAGTCTCAATCTAAATTCTATCCCAAACGCAATATTTTATCAATAGAATCCGCCCCCATAAAGCAACCGTAAATCTGCTGTCACATCGGCTTTGCCTGAACTTCCAGGGCGCAAATGGTTCCAATAACGATCGGCCCCATAGCCGTTACATAGGGGGGCGTACTTTCTGCTTTTCCATAAATTATTGCCTTTTTCCTGTTTTTAACTCTCTGACAAACTGGAAGCTACTTTACGGGAAGTAGTGCTTCACCATATCCTTAGTTTGATTTAACCATTTTTCCCTTTCAGCATGGTTACTGTCTGCAACAAGCCTAAACATTAACCTATCAAATACAGACATACCACAAAAATTAAAGATACAATCCTTCCAACGATGTTAAATCACCTCTGCCACCGTTTCTCCGGAGACAGCATAGTGAATTTTATTCTGCACCCTCTTGAAAAACTGAACAGAAACTTCCGCTTTGGGATCATAGTCTATGCTTGTTGCATAGATTTCCAGAACCTGACGATAAAACACCTTCTCCGATGCCCGGATATCACGAATCCGTTCCAGCAGTTCTTTGAAGTATTCACCTCCGCCCAGTTCCTTTAAACGATCATCGTCCATCGCAAAACCTTTTTTGATGTATTCTTTTAAAATATTCGTTGCCCAGATACGAAACTGCACACCACGCTGAGATTTCACACGATAACCCACGGAGATGATAACATCGAGATTGTAGAATCTTGTTATATTGCTTTGTGTTTTTCCTTCCATCGCACCGTGCTGACTGGTTGTTGCAAATTCTGCAACAACCACTTTTTCATCTAATTCTCCCTCAGCAAAGATGTTTTTAATGTGGCGTGAAATAGTCGATTTGTCTCTTTGAAATAATTCTGCCATTTGCTCTTGCGTAAGCCATACAGTTTCATCAACCATACTAACATCTATTTTGGTCAACCCATCTTCAGTCTGATAAATCAGCATTTCTCCATGAGTATCCACTTAGTTGTCCTCCTTTCGCTATCAGGATTATTTTTTATTTGTACTACTTATAAGCATTTTGTATTTTTCAAACATTATCTTTAAAAAACACATATACAAAATCACATACAACATGTAAAATTATTAAACCTATCACATGATATCAGTAATAATCGCCATTTTCCTTATCCAAATATGAATCGTAAAATTTAAGTTTCATCATTCATCTTTTCCTGGCACTCGCTACATTCCCTGTCATGAATTGAAATAATACCACCGCATTTTGAACAGGTATATTTTTCTTTCTGCTGTTCCATAAACGTTTCTAACCCATATTTACGAACAAACTTGCTATTTTCCATAAGACTTGCCTGATACCTCTTATAGCTTTTTTCAAGATTCTTTATCAGCTTACACGGATAGTCAGAACATTCGAAGCAATAGGATAACCCTTTTTCTTTGATACAATCTTTGATCTTGCATTTGCGGCAATGTTCCGGCTTGCCATTATCGCTGTTTAGACATCCGGCACATGGCTTTTTGTGATGGCAATGTTTATAACAGACCTTGCAATTCATCCCGCAAGGGGCGAACATTATGGGATCAATATTTTTTGCCGGCATTTTCATGGTCCATTACTCCTTTGCAAGTATGAAGCTTCATATATAAAAGTGGATATGGGTTTCCTTGTTCATCATGGTCTGTTCTTTTAAAGACTTCGAATCCCATGTGCTCATAAAACTCTTTGGCGAGGGGATTGTCCTCGTTCACGGCAAGTTCCCGAATGGCAAACTTCTCAATACCGTATTCCAGCAGTTTTTTTCCAATGCCCTTTCCTCTCTCTTCGGCAGATACAAACAGCATTTCCAGTTTCTGCCCATCAATTCCCATAAAGGCTGCGGGTATCTTTTCGTTTTCCGCTACAATCAAATGAGGGATCCCTTTTAATGCCGCAGGAACAGCTCCCTTAATCGCGCCAATTTCTTCATCTGATAAAAACAAATGGGTTGCCCTCACCGATTTCTCCCATAGTTCTAACAGCTGCAATAATAACAGCGGCGTTCGCTCTTTGATCTCAACGATTTCCACGTTTCCCTTGTTTTCCTCACCCAGGTATTCTACACGCTCTTTCGTCCACTGATTCAGTATCGCTAATTGCTCCGGCGTGTGGAACCAATGCTCACCGTTTTCCATAACCGTAAGGGATGCATGGCAGTGATCTATAAATTCATCCACGGTCTTGCGGGCTGTCATATTGTCGTTGCCGGCATATAGAATATCCGTCCGGCAACGCCATTCCGTGATGGGATGCGCTTTTGCATACTCATAATATTTCCTAATCTGTTTATTTTCGCCCAAGTGACCTGCACACGCGTTTTAAATGGAATTTTCAATGGGCATAACTGGAATTTATATGGAAAGTATCAGTTAATGAGAAGAATTGATCACATAAAAAACTAAATCTATAAAGTCTGGAAGCAATGATTTAAAATATTAAAACAATTAATTTTACTCAAGAAACATCTTTACACTCAGATCCACTATAAGCTAGCACAAATTAATATCCACACTTAACGTTCTTACTTTTCAGGATATTTTAGACAAAACTCCTCGTTTATCTTTATAACTATAAGAATCATAATCCGAAGAAAAATATAATAATCCTGTTTATTTTGTTCTTCATTTACCCTTTGCGTCCCATGACTATAACGGTTACGAATATCTAGTCCATTGTCAAATTCGGACTTATTAAATAAATAATTATAGTAATCCTGTTCTGGTTTTGAAAACAGGGATGATGAAAACTGCAGCATTCCAAATTCTTTTAATTCTACAATAATATCTTGATATTTTTTCATATAATTCCAGCATGCTACATTTTGTTCATACAACTCATTCAATATATTTATTTTTTCCTTATAAGGGATTATTCTTTTTTCTTCATCCATCTTTATTATACCATGCTCAACTAGCCAATTAATGCTTGACGTTTGATATTCCTGAAATATATCGTAATAAACATCTTGTTTTTCTAATAAATCATAAAACGAATTGTAGTTTTTTGATAATCCTGGAATATAATAAATTATTGATTGATCCGAAAACAATAAATGAGTTATTGTTTGATAGTCCTTCCCACATGGGTAAATATATTTATTATCTATCATACTTGGAATATCTTTAATAAACATATGCTCTGTAGATATATGTAATAATTCATTGTCAATCTCCCCATCTTCACACCAAAGCTTAAATTGTTTTAAAACACTATCCATTTCAGCTGCAATATTCCTACATTTTTCAAGATATGATGCCGTTCTTGAGGATACATTGAAATTAAAACCCTTTACATTGAATTCATCCTTTAAATAATTACAAAAAAACCAATTAATAATCTCTTCTAAATAAATATGATATTTCTCTAGTTCATTACAGTATCCAACCATTTGAAGTTGTGCCAACATCTGCATCTGTTGAAATGCAATTCCAGTATGATATTCTTTTTTCCCTTTAATTCCTAAAGTCTTCTCTAAAATACCCAATTGCGATTCCCTAAGAACATGAAGAGATCTAAATTGCATATCAGTATAACCAAATAAATATACAAAATTGTTTAATAATGTAGGATAATCTAAATTTTCTTTTATCCATTTTTTACTATACGAAACTGATAGAATTCTATTTCTCCCAATTTCAAATTTCTGTTCTTCGTCTTGTTTATCAGAAAACATGACTTGTACACCATATTCGAAGCCAGCGCTATTTTTAAATAAAATTTCCATTTGTTCATCATATCTTCGTTTGGCTCTTAATTTTAATCGGTCTGGTAAACACAAGTTATTTGTACTATTAGATTCAAAAATTAATTTTATATAATTACTATTAGCCGAGTCACTTAATATGTAATTATCCAATATTAAGATTTTTTTATCATTTGATAATTCAGATGGGAAATATAAAGGTTCTATATCTCTGTCATGCTTTTCCAAGTAATGGCTTAATAATATTTCTGCACAGAATGGATTTTCTTCCATATAGGTAATTATTTCATGTGAAAATTTTTTTGCTAGATTTTTACATTTCAAAACATCTCTTAAAATAAAATGCTTGTTTTTAGTTATATTTCTAAATATCTCAACTGGAATTCTCTCAAAAACCTTATACTTTTCTATAAGTTTCCAAAAATCATCCCTGTAATTATAATTAATAGTTTCAAATATACCTTCCAGCACATCTATATTAATTTCAGAAAAATATTTACCTATTACTTTCGAAAAGCTTTCTACAATTCTGCTATAATCATTCAGTTGTTTTTTAGTCCAATATCTGGAGTATATTCTATTTTGAAAAAACTGTTGTATATTATATAATTCAATAATTTCGTTAATATCCATTCTTTTTGCCTCAATCACAAAATCACAAATTATTTTTTCTATCCTATTTACATAAAATCCCATACTTAAATCATTTACAGAATAGTATTTTACTCTTAAACGTTCATTTGAAACCATATCTATCTCAATCCTTTCTTATTCAGGAGCATGTATATTATTCAAAATTTCGCATCCAATTTTGATTTACAAATCTTAGATCATCCTCATTACGATATTTTGCAATGTCTGTTAAAGGCCACAACTCTGCTACACACATTTTCAGCTAACAGCAAATAAATTTCATATGTCTTTTGGTTTTAATGAACTATCTGCTCTGCTATCGCATCCAAAGGCACTTTCCCCTCGCCTTGACCAAACTCTACTTTACGTTGATTATGCTGTCGGTTTGTTGTGGGAAGAAAGCAGTACCGCAATCTCGACATAATTAACGCTGTCCAAACTCAGTTCCATATCACCTCCAATAATTGAAAGTTTAAATGGAATAGACTTTAACAAATTTGCTGCATCTAAAAAATATGAATTTTTTGAGCGTCTTCCATTTAAGATGTAAAGAAACGGCTATTACTAACAGGTCCTCATTCTATTTTCAATCTTATCTTGTGTTTGCAAATCATCCTCTTAAGATTTCATCAATTTGTTCAGATTCAATTTCCCTTTTTAAATAACCGATTTGTGTTTCGATATGTTTTTTATGCTTTATCCATTTTAAACCCATAAAACTTGGAAGCAATGATTTAAGATATTCAATCCAAGCAGAATACATAGGTACGGCACTACCTGACCAACTCCAAGAAGTAGGTGTTAATGGTATCCTTTCAAAGTTTTCAAACAATGGATTATTCTTAAGGAACAATAAAACATATTCCCTTTTTCTTTCGATTTCAAATTTTGATATAACTGAAAATAGGCAGTACATTTTTGTTTCATCATTGGAAAACAGTTGAATGCATTGCCGAATCCACTTGTCTTGTCTTCCCAATAGATTTTGATCATTTGGGGTTGGTAATAATAAAGACTCCAAAAAATATGGTACTGACATCTTGGGAAACCGGCAATTCCCCAATAGCTGTTCAAAAATCTTATTATATATTTCTATGAAATCATCCAAATCAAAAAAACAACGATGCCTTTCTTGATGATCTCTAAAAGAGCCTTTATTTTTATTTATTAAATAATCTATATACTTGTCCAACATAGAAGGTCTAACCAAATAAATCTCTTTCAAAAATTGTCCGTTATAATCAAAGTAATTATCATACGACAGTATGGCATAATAAATTTGTTCAAGCAATTCCAGATTACAATTAAATTTTTTAATTACTTCTTGCGGTGTATTATGATGGATATTAAATAGTAAGTTAAAATAAATGTGCACTATAAAAGGCGAATACTCCATTTTATGTACAATAATTTTACATCCCTTTATCAATGCTTGCTCGTCTATTATATTATACTTCTCAAGGAAATCCACATCACGCATTGATGATGAAGTAATATCCCCGTCAGAAGTGTCTTTCAAAAAGTCATAAATCCTATATAGATGATTTTCGGTAATCAACTCTGGCGGTAATTGGTGATAATAAGCATACAGCCAAGCATTTTTCTGACTATATTCTCCATTAACAACAATTTGATACACTTCTGAATCAGGCAATAATGAAAAGAACATGTCCAGCAAATGATCTGGGTTTAAATTGTTTGGGGTATCTTTTTCTAAATAATACTTGATCGCATCAACGTAGCAATCTTTTTTAAGATAAATAGCATCGAAGGCAATTCTTAACCCTTCCCCAACCTTCCAAGATGAATGGCCATCGAGTTCTGGAATATCATTACAAACATCGATTAATCTCTTGAACATTTTCAAATCACAATCAGAAACGTATTGTTCAATCGTTTGTCGTTTTTGGTTTTCACAATCTTTATAATCAATTTCTTTTTTGTAATCTGGTCCTTTAAGAAGATGATATAATTGAATGTCTTCCCCTTCAAAATATTCAGCAAATAGCGATTCACAAGAATGATTCATACCATTGAAAACACGTGCTATTTTATTTGCTAAGATGCAGTTTTCCAATTCATCCGGCGGAAAATTTGAGTTTAAAATTGAAGTGATATATTTTAAGTCAAATTGTAAAACTGAAATACTTGTATTCTCGACAGTGCCGCCATAAGAGCTGAGGATTTTTGTAACTTTTGCCTTATACTTTTCAATCCCACATAAAGAGGATAAAGATTCCCAAATTAGCTTACGATATTTTTCAACACCATCAGATATGACTAATGGGATTTGATATATAGTAATTGTATTCTTTCGCCCTCCCTCCGCTGGTAAAAAATGCAATTTTAAAAATTCTTCTGCTATTTCTAAAAAGAGAGTAGTAACAAATTCTTGTTTCCAATTATCTGAATACTCTTTTATCTTTTCAAAAAAAATTATTTGTGTGCAAAAGCCATAGCCTGCAGAATCTTTATTAATACCAAAATATAGATTAACTGCATGATAAAATTCCATATATAAATCTGGTCGTTTTAAATAATACTGAAAAAATAAATCACAGGCTGTTGGCAAATCATCCGTATCTGCAAAACCACCAAGGATTTCGATAATATCGTTAGTTACATTCTGATAGTTTTTTCCTTTCTCAGTATCAATATCACACCATTCACAATTCACGTCTTCTTCTAATTCAATTTTATGTTTCAAAATCAGAAGAGTTTCAGTGGGATTAATACGAAAAAACACTTTAACAAATTCAAAGAATACTGGAGATTTTTCTTTTGATAATTCATTCCATAATATTTTTATTTCTTTCTCAACAAAATTGAAAAGAGTTTCATTCATGAATATATTAAGTAATGTATTAATCGAAGAAATGGTTCGTTCTTTATAACTTTTAAAACAAGCTTTCATCATTTCCGACAAACTGAGTAGTTTTTTATCAAAGAAAACATATTTTAACAAATAATTAGATAAGCATTGCTCAGAAAAACGAACGGCTTTATCATTGTAAATATCGAGAATTTCCTGGTCGTGAAGTATACGTACGTTTTCGATAAAACCATCTCGATTTAATCCTTTTTCCTGTAAAATCGGCAAAAACGCATCAATGTGTTCCAAATGGATTGCTTCTAGAAAAGCAACTATACCAGCAGTTATACACGTGTTTTTGTTGACAAGTAATCGATTATCCTCTAAATAAGAGCCATAATAATCTTCATATAATTGCGACACATCATTAATAGAATCCAAGCGATTTGAATTGCACGCTACTTTCCCTGCAAGTATCGCAATACGGGCATTTCCCTCTGCAATTCTTGTGATTCTTTCGTGATAGTTTTGATTTAGAATACCCAATGAAGTTTCGAGTAATTTCTTAATCTCCTCATCGGTAAATACATTAATGTTTATGATTTCATACGAAGTAATTTCTCGAACTTCCTTTATTACTTTCTGTAGTGCATAATCCCTCACCGTAATTAGTATTTTTACGTTATACCCCTGTGGTTTCATGGAGACATAACGAATAATATGCTGCAATCCTGACAATTGATTTGCATCATCGATAAAAAGAAAATAGTTTCCGGGCCTGTCTATAAAAAGTTTCAAATCCTCATATATTGGTAACGCGTTACTGTGAATGCAGTAAACCTCCTCATTATTAGCATCTGGATGATTTTTCACATAATGCAGAGCTAAACGAGTTTTTCCCGTACCTGCTGAGCCGTTGAGTATAACAACATCCACTTTCAGATAAGCGTCGCCAATATCTTTAAATTCCTTTTCTCTAAATAAAAATTGGGTATCAATTCGAGCCGCCATTCTATTTGAATTATAACTATTGATAAAATCGTCATACGATTGAATTTGCCCCGTACTTATTGATATTCCTAAAAAATCACGTGAAAGATTATGATGGAAAAGATATATATCTACCGCAAGCTTATCAATCCCGATAACTGTAAGCTTAATTCCAATATCTTCACATAAAGCTTTTATCTCACTATCTTGACGAGGTGTAAGATTTGATGAAGTATGGCAATAAATAATCTCAGAAATTTTATCATGCGGAACGCCTGTCTTTGACGTATCAAGACATTTTTCTAGATCATCCTTAATTTTTGCAAATAAGCTCGTCTTTTGAGTTGTATATTCCACAAAAACATACTTTCCATTTGATGCAATAAAATAAGTATCCGGTGTACCCAAAGTGGTCTTTCGTGTACCCGCCTCTCCACCAAGAGATACTATATTCGGATAGCCTATTTTATATAAATAAGAATCACAAAGATTTTGAAACGACCCTGCATCCAGTTGGAGTATTTTCTGTTTGATACTTTCAATATTAGCCATAATCAACGCCTCTACTATTTGAAACCCTTTTTTCCACTAAGTGATCATAACGCATCTTCAATTACCTGTTCCTTTTCTGGCGGTACTTGTGGAACTTTTGATTTCTTTTCACCTAAATTATAATTGACTCATTCTGTCAGTCCATATTTTAACTAGTGCTATATAATTGAAATACTTTGAGTCCTGTCTTATCTAACACATATTGCTTTATTTCAGCATATGTTGGCCCACTTTCTGCCTATGCCAAATCCATCCCATCCATCTTCAGTTCTACCTAAGTATGTTGGTCTGGATGAAGTTTGGAAAGCAGTACAACCGTTTCCACACTCACCGTCCACGGAAACATATCCACCGGCGCAGCCTCCACAAACTCATACCCCAGCCCCGCCAGCACCTTCACATCCCGGGCCAGCGTCGCCGGGTCGCAGGAAACATAAACGATCCGCTTCACCCCAACATCAGCAACCGCTTCCAGAAGCCGCGGATCGCACCCGGCCCGCGGCGGGTCCAAAATCGCCACATCCGCATTCTGCACACAGTCTGCAATCACATCGTCACTGTCGCCTTCCGCCAGCAGCCTGGGCAGTTCTTCCTCCGCCCTGCCGCACACAAACCTGGCATTGACGATTCCATTGATCACTGCGTTTCGGTTGGCGTCTAAAACGGCATTTTTCACAGATTCAATGCCAACCACAGTTCCCGCCCGCTCCGCGCAGTACAGGCCGATGGTCCCCACGCCGCAATATAAATCCAGCACATTTTCCGTTCCTGTCAAACCAGCATATTCCAGGGCTTGATCATACAGCACTTTCATTTGCACAGGATTCACCTGATAAAAAGACTGGGGCGAAATCTCTAAAGACATCTTTCCTACTTGTTCCAAAATCGTCGGTTTTCCAGCCAAAGTGATGCATTCTTCCCCCATAATCCGGGAGGTTTTATCTTTTTTAATATTCAGCACCACGCTCTCCAAAGAAAAGCCGGCCTCGTAGATGGCCTCGTCCAGCATTTCCACCAGCTTCTGCCCGTTGGGAATTCCCTTGCCGTTGATTACCAGGATTACCATAACTTCTCCGGTTCCAAAGGCAGTTTTCACGATTAGGTGGCGCAGCAGGCCCTTTTCCCAGCGTTCGTCCCAGGCCGTGATATTATCCTCCGCCATAAAACGCCGCAGCGCATCCGCCGCAGCCATCGCCGCTTCGGATTGGAGCATGCAGTCGATACAGTTGACAACTTCGTGGCTCTTGACCTTATAAAAACCCACTGCCGGCTCTCCCAAGTTTTCTACGATGCCGCCCTTGCGGGTAATAATCCCGCCGGTACTGATAGGAAATTGCGCTTTATTCCGGTATCGAAACGGTTCCTCCATGCCAACAATGGGCCTGACGACGGGATCTTCCAGGCCGCCGAGGCGAGTAAGCTTGTCCCGAACTTGCTTTTCCTTCAGTTCCAGCTGTCTCTGGTAATCCAAATTTCCCAGACCACAGCCGCCACAGCCGACTGCTGCGCACAGTGGTTCAATTCGATATGAGGAAGCCTCGTCCACAGATAGCAGCCGTGAAAAAGCAAAACGCTTTTTCACCTTGGTCAGCTCCACAGTCACCAGATCGCCGATCACAGCCCCTGGTACAAAAACAGCCAGACCATCCGCTCTGCCGATGCCCTGGCCTTCATGACTCATATCTTCAATTCGAATCTGGCATTTCTGCCCTTTTTCAAACATAAACGTCTCCTTCCAATCCTGCCCAATACTTAGATTAATCCCTCATCGATCAGCGTCAGCAGCTGCCCGGGCTCATCGATGATAAAATCGGCGCCCTTAGCTTTCAGCAGCTCTCGTCCGCGGAACCCCCAGGTTACGCCAGCTGATCTTAAACCGGCATTGCGCGCCGTGTCCATATCCACCTCAGAATCACCCACATAAATCGCCCGCTCTTTGCTCATGCCTAATTCCTCCAAAATGGAAAATACGCTGTCCGGTGCCGGTTTTAGAGGCACATCCTCACGCTGCCCTCTGGCAGCGTCAAAACTTCCCGGGAAATAATCCCTGCAAAGCTCAAGGACAGCCTGCTCGTATTTATTTGAAATAACCGCGGTTTTAATGCCCTTTTTACGCAGCGCGGCAAGAAGCTGCGGAATTCCCTCATACGGCGTTGTTTTATCCTGCCAGTGCTGTGCGTAAAAATCCTTAAAAGCCGTTAAACATTCTTCCATTTTCTGCTCTGAAGTGCCTTGCGGTACCGCGCGGCTCATCAGTGTTCTGACTCCATTACCTACAAACTGGCGAATTTCTTCCAGTGTTCTATTTGGATAGCCGCCAGCCTCCAGGCCGGCATTGGCAGCATCCGTTAAATCTTCCAATGTATCCAACAAAGTTCCATCCATATCAAAAATGACTGCATCAAGCATGTTTCTTCTCCCTTCACCTCATTGATTGTACCATAAAGACTGTATAAATTACAGATTTTCCTTGAACTTTTAGCACAAGGTGTAATCAATAACCTTGCGGCCAACAGGCGTAATAAGCGCCTTTGCTCACGCTATTTACGCTGCTATCCATCTCTGGTCAATTAAATACGCTGCAAGGATCAGTAAGATAGAAAATTCCTGCACCAAGTATTTGCATATCTGGGCAAAGCCGTACTCAATGGAGTCAATCATATACTTTGCAAATTACACCGCAGCAAGATTCGCTATTTTTACCCGATGCGGCCACTTTCTGTTCCTGATGGCCCGATTTTCAGTTTTTTGTCAATTCTTATTCGATATGGGCAAATATCAAAGCAATGTCCCAAGGCCGAGAGTCACAAACTGGCAAAAAATACCTTCGCTATCAGAATCTTAAAAGATCGAGTTCATTTCAGACAGTTTTCGGCCTGTGATGTGCCTGACCAGGGATACGCAAAGGATAAAATATCAGGATTTAGCTCGACGCCTTTCAATTCTGATGCTATTTCCAATGGTTCGCTCCAAAAGTATCAGCCATTTGATGGTGTGGCCCCCGATTAACGGACACGAACGTATGTAAATCTCACGAGAGTTCCTTTTGGACTGCTAACCATAGCAGCCATTATGCAGCAGATGGCTCTTTCGCCGGCGATTCTTTGTATACTTCTGCTGGCGTCTTGTAGCCATTTGTTGAATGTGGCCTCCTTGTATTGTAGTATCCCCAGATGTACTCATATAAGTCCTGGGTGGCCTCCTGCCGCGTTTTGTATAAGCCTTCGATCATTCCACTTTCATTCTCCCCCAAAAGCTCTCAATCGGTGCATTGTTCCAACAATTCCCGGTCCGGCTCATGCTTCCGACCAGCCCATATTCGTTCATTTTCTCGATATACTCGTTGGATGCATAGGTGGAACCCCGCATAAGTTCTATTTATATTTCAATTATCTATTGCTTTATCACAAAATTTTTTTGCCACTTATTTTTATTTGTTTTATGTTCTGCTCATGAAACAAGAGACTTTGTATGGATAGATTTATATTCACACAAAGTCTCTTTCGCTTAATTTCTCTAATTGCTGTTATTGTTTCATTTTTTCTCAACACTACCTCCTTTTAACAATGTTTGTCATAGAATAACGCTTGCTCTTATTTTAATAATTCAACTTATTAAATACAGATATGTCCGACGCCTTGACTCTATCGATGTCTGTTATGTCTTTTTGAATCAGTACTTTGTTTTTGCTTATTGCCTTATCCAGAATAGCAAAATTTTTAGTTTTTTCATACTCCGATACTGTTGTCTTGACAAAATCATCCCAATAAGCTTCCCATGCAGATAGCTTCTCTTCTGAAAGTTGTTTCTCTCCTTCATTAAAAGTAGCTAGTTTTGCATTATACAGGTCATTTATAATATATTCCTTTTTGTATGTTTCTTTATTTTCTCGCATGGTAGCTTCAAAAGTTGTACCAGCGGCTTTACAAGCTTCTGCAACTTCATCGTAATTTTCAGCCGTCTTTGCGTCGGTAATCGCAGCTTCAATTCTTTGCTGTGTCTCCTCTTCGGACAATTGTATTCCGTGATTAGTTGCATACCAATATAGCGCCTCTTTTTCCAACAACTCGTTTTCAGTTTCACTAATAGCTTCAGCTTGACTCTTATCAAGTAGTTTCTCTTCCTCAACATTTATACGAAATTCCGGATAAATACTATTAGGTCCAAGTTTATCTTGAAGATCAGATTTCTCTACCTGCAAAGCTGCAAAAGATTCCAAGTTATCCGCATTATTTGCAGTAATATCACTTCCAAATACTTTTTGATTGGTAACGCTCCAAATGCTTATTCCTAATATCAATGCAATCGTTACTGCGCATATCGGCAAACACACTTTTTTGATATTCATAATTCCACCTCCTTTAAAAGTTACTTTGTTATTCCTGTAAATTTACACCCTTTGCTAACAGGATTAACTCCCCCGACTATTGAGTACGCCAAATAACAATAACCACTACTATTCTTTTTATGTGTTACTTTTGTCTTACTATCCCTATGTCGAAAAGCAACATAAGGCGTAGGCACTATTACGCTGTCTATAGGTTTAATGGATGTACACACCACTTTTTTGGGATTATAGTGAACCAGTTGTCCCATTGAATATCTTAATTTTTTAGTTACTGATGCCGCATTTGGGCTTGTAAATAATACATCTAGATGGTGTTTAGTAAAATTTCGTTTAGAACCACTATCGGAATACGTTTCTGTCACACCTGTAGACGTATTAATTGTTACCCAACCACCATTAGGAACAGCTATCAAATGTTTATTTTTTTTATTCGTTTTTCTCCCCAATATATTCTGCTAATCGGTATTGTAACGACTGTTACTTTAAATTTGTTGTGCTTTAAGTGATTCAATTATCCTTTAAAACACCTTGCCTATATCTTAACATATTCTGGCAATCCCTCACAAGAAAAATAAATTTACGCTTTACGAATCGTTTTTCTTGTTAGGCGGTATTTCCTATTTTTCTAACCTTCTTTTGAACGGACTTCAATTTTCCCCTCACCTGCCTCCAAAACGCCTTGCTTTTCTTTTTGAAAACTGGCAAAGTCCGGCTGCGGCTCTTGCTCTTTCTCTTCTACTTTACGCACAAGTTCCTCTATCCTGTTTCTCTCGTCCTGGGATAATTCCCGCAAGAGTTCCTGCGGATACTTCTCACATATTTGCATAATGGTTTTCTGATATAAAATTTGCCGGTACGCTTGATACAGCGCCCCTTGCCGATCTACCTCCCAGGTACCCGGCATACCGGTCACCGGTTTTGCGAAATAGTATTGTTCTCGCCAAGCCATGTCATCACAGCGATCATCCTCAAATGTGCCGCGAAAATCTTCTTCCGGAAACAATTCGTAGATCGGTGTATTTCCCAGCAGCTTGCAGCTCCTTCTTGGTCTTTTTCCTCTCCGCCAGCGGGTTTAAAAGCTCTAACAACTGATATCCCTTTTCGACCACCTGCGGATTCTTTACCGACAGGAGCGTCTTTGCATAGTCAAGAATGCATCCATTACGAAGGATATCGTCAGGATATAGACTTTCTTCTTTTTTGGTTTTCTCATTACAACGTATTTTGCCAGCTGTAAGATAGCGTTCACGCTGCTCCTTTGTTAGATTCATCAAGTCAAAGGTTTGCTTGATACGAATCAAATCCTCCTGCGTAAGGTTTTCTTTGATACAATAGGCCTGTTCCCTTTCTACTATCATTTCGGTTAATTACTGATATAAACCCAAAGTAGAATTTGCATTTATATCAGTAATTAACGTTTAGTGTTAAAACGCATGATTTGTACATTATTCGCCGCAGATTAAAAAATTCATTTTACTCAAAACTATATGGTATTAAGCAATATTAGACGGTATTAAACGGAAATTTAAAACACAAAAAAGGGCTTCAAAATTTCCAACTCATAGTATAATCCATGACTTGGAGCCTTTAAAGCCCTTCAAGTGTTCTATTTTAATAGATTAACGCTTATATTACGTTCCTTGATTTAGCTATTTCTTCGCTGCCGCAGCCTGCTGGGCCGCAACCTCAGCCGCGAAATCCTCTTCCTTCTTCTCGATGCCTTCGCCTACTTCAAAACGAACCATCTCAGCAACCTTCATATCCTTGCCCAGCTCTTTTCCAGCTTCCGTAACATACTGAGCGACCGTCAGATCGCTGTTCTTAACGAATTTCTGGTCAACCAGACATACTTCTTTGAGGATGGCTTTGATTTTTCCCGGAATGATTCGATCCAGCAGCTCCGGCTTTTTGCCTTCGTTGAGCAGCTGCTGCTTTGCAATTTCAGTTTCCGATTCCAGCCAAGCAGGATCAACCTGAGTTTCGTTCAGGAATTTCGGATTCATGGACGCTACCTGCATTGCAACGTCTTTACCAGTAACTGCAATTTCTTCGGCCGTCGCTTCTGTTTCCAGACCAACGATGACACCAATAGTTCCGCCGCCGTGGATATATCCGGTATAAACAACACCCGGTGCAGCCAGCTTCTGGAACCTTCTGATGTTCATATTCTCTCCGATAGTAGCGATCTTATTGTTCAGAGCGTCCTGCACCGTGCCTTCGCCTTCATAGGGCAGAGCCATAAACGCATCCAGATCAGCCGCATCGTTTTCCAGAGCCATCTGAGCCAGAGTATCTACAAATTTTACAAAATCCTCATTTTTAGCAACGAAATCGGTTTCAGAGTTAACCTCTACAATCGCCGCTGCTTTTCCGTCTGCGGCAAATGCAGTCTTAACCAGACCCATTGCGGCAATTCTTCCTGCCTTTTTCGCAGCCTTTGCAAGACCTTTTTCCCTCAGCAGTTCAACAGCCTTGTCGATATCGCCGTCTGTTTCTACCAGAACTTTTTTACAGTCCATCATACCTGCGCCCGTCATTTCACGCAGTTGTTTTACTAATTGTGCTGTTACAGCCATATTTATATCCTCCTCGATTATTCTGCAGTTTCTTCAGCCTTTGCTTCTGCTTCTTCTTCAGGAACTTCTTGAGCAGCGGCTTCGGTCGAACCTTCTGTTTCACCTTCATCAAAGCTTTCACCCTGTTTGCCTTCAATCACAGCATCCGCCATTTTTCCTGCAATGAGTTTTACCGCACGAATGGCGTCGTCGTTGGCCGGAATGATATAGTCCACATCGTCCGGGTCGCAGTTGGTGTCAACAATACCGATAACCGGAATTCCCAGAATTCTGGCTTCTCTTACCGCAATTCTTTCCTTCTTCGGATCTACAATAAATAATGCTCCCGGCATTCCCTTCATATCCTTGATGCCGCCGAGGAATTTCTCCAGCTTTTCAAGTTCCAGTCTCAGTTTGCCGACTTCCTTCTTGGAAAGCTTCTCAAAGGTTCCATCCTCTTCCATTGCCTGGATGTCACGGAGTCTCTTAATTCTGGCGGAAATGGTTTTATAGTTGGTCAGCATGCCGCCCAGCCATCTCTGGTTGACGTAGAACTGTCCGCATCTCTTTGCTTCATCTACGATCGCAGCCTGCGCCTGCTTCTTAGTGCCGACGAACAGAACTGGCTTGCCGGATGCTCCAACTTCCTTCATGAACTCATAAGCTTCATCGATCTTCTTTACTGTTTTCTGCAGGTCGATGATATAAATTCCGTTTCTTTCTGTGAAGATGTACGGAGCCATTTTCGGGTTCCATCTTCTCGTCTGGTGTCCAAAGTGTACACCTGCTTCAAGTAATTGTTTCATTGAAATTACTGCCATGTCATTTTCCTCCTGGTTTTCTGCCTCCACCGTATGTTTTCCTGAAAGAAACCGGACTGGCCGGCACCCTCTGCCAGGTGATTACGGTGTGCGTATTTCATAAAAATTTCAGTCTGTCCCAATTATTTAGCCAGACCACAGATAACTATACTATAAATGCGTTGAAATTACAAGTTTTTTTCTTGATTTTCCCTATTTTTTTGTTGTTCTAAATAGCGGTCGAAGGCACGGCGGCCTCTGCGGAAACTTTCCCGCCCTAAAAACACTTGATCGCCATTTTCCATGTAGATGGTTTGGTCCGACATTCGAATAATTTTGTCCATATTGAAGAGATAGCTTCTGTGGCAGTCCATGAAACGCTCATCGGTATATTGTTTCATCGAGGCCATATCGCAATAAATCGCAACAGTCCTGCTCTCTGTAATCAGAAGTGTTTTCCTCAAATTTTTTTCAATGTAGATGATCTCATCCAAATAGACTTTACTTGTTTCTTTTCTCGTTTTTATAGGTATGTATTTTCCGTTCATTCAGCAACAACTCCTTTCCTTATATCTTGTTGAATCTATTTTTCCACAAAAAGAGTGCGTTGTCTGACCGGAATCTGCAACATTTTGTCTGTATTTGCAACAAAATGAAGAAATTGTTTTTTTGCAGCGTTGCAAAGGAGCCCTTATGCCCATTAGCTTACCATAAATAAAACAGGATATTTTGATCGTGATTCGTATAAAAGATGCACATCAGCCGCCGCAAAAAAACAGAGCCGCCCAAGGAAGCAAATGTCTTGTCTTCATTGGGCGGCCCCATTTTCTGCATTCATACGGTTTTACAGTTCTTCTCTTCGGTAGGTAATCAAATCCTCTGCAATCTCATTGGCGGCGATGGATACAGGCTTCTCAATATCCACTTCCGTCAGTTTGGGCTTGCCTTCAATAATATCCCTTGCCCGTTTAGCAGCCAAAATCACCAGCGTATATCTGCTGTCCGCTTTTTTTCTTATCTCATTAATGGATGGGTATAACATTCAAATCTCCTCCTTATATCGTTCTATGATCTTATATACATCTTCCGAAACTCTGGAATGCTCGGCCATGATGATCGCCGCCACCCGGTCGACCGCTTCCTTGAGTTCTCCGTTGATAACACAGTAATCGTATTTATCGATGTAAGAAATCTCTTTCAGCGTCTCGCCCAGTCTTCGCTCCAGAGACTCTTCCGTCTCCGATCCCCGGCCGGTAATCCGCTTTCTCAGCTCTGCCATTGACGGCGGCAGAATAAAGATAAAGACTGCTTCCGGATACGCTTCCTTGATCTGCAGCGCTCCTTGAATATCGATTTCCAGGACAACATCGATGCCGTCGTTCATCATGTCCATAACTTCCATCTTGGGAGTTCCGTAATAGTTGCCGTATACCTGGGCGTATTCCAGGAATCCTCTTTCCTCGATAATCCGTTTAAATTCTTCTTCATTAACGAAAAAATAATTGACTCCGTGCATTTCTCCGGCCCGGGGTTCTCTAGTAGTCATGGAAACCGAAAGCCGTATGTTTTCGTTTTCCAGAATTTCTTTACATATCGTCCCTTTTCCCGCACCGGAAGGCCCGGAAATTACAAACAATCTTCCTTTGTGCATTTGATTCTCCTTACTTGTTATGCAACTATTGATTATAACATGATGGAAAAAGGCTATCAACTTAAATTTTCGCCAACTTCTCCAAATTCTAACCCTCTATGTACGCTATTCGATGTTCTGAACCTGTTCGCGAATTTTCTCAATTTCGCTTTTGATCTCCAGCATGAAATTGGTGATTTCGATATCATTGGCCTTGGAACCGATCGTGTTGGCCTCTCGGTTCATTTCCTGAACCAGAAAGTCCAGCTTCTTGCCGGCAGGCTGATCGCTCTTTTCCAAAATCCGTTTCAGCTGGATCATATGGCTGTCCAGACGAACCAGCTCCTCCGTAATACTGCATTTATCAGCAAAGATCGCCGCTTCCAGCAAAATGCGGTCTTCGGGAACTGTCACATGATTTCCAATCAATTCCTTAATCCGCTCTCTCAGTTTTTCCGAATAGGCTTCCGTTACTAAAGGCGAACGTTCTTCGATCTTTTTTACCAGACTGCGGATAAAATCGCCCCGCTTGAGCAGATCCTCCGCCAGCTTTTCCCCTTCGATCGTCCGCATATAATCCAGATTTTCCACCGCCTGCTTCAGCGGAACCTGAATGGCCCTGCAGACTTCATCCTCATCTTCAACGTCCGGGACTGCTTTCATGACATCCGGAAGCGTAGCCAGAAATTGCAGAGTTATCTCCCCGCTCAGTCCGAACGTTCCCTGCAGCTCACCCAGATTGTCCACGTATTGCTTGGCAACCATTGTATTGAGCTTAACGGTCATATCGTCTTCGGTGAGATTTTCCACAATCACCGAAACGTCCACCTTACCCCGACTCACCGTTTTCTTTACCGTATTTTTAATTTTCTCTTCCGCAAAAGAGTACCGTCTGGGCATCTTGACGCTGATATCCCCATAACGATGGTTAACCGATTTAATTTCAACGGTAATGCTCCTCTTTCCGTCCGAATGTTCACTCCTCCCGAAGCCTGTCATACTTTTTATCATCTAATTTATTCTCCTCAGTTCCTCAAAACTATGATAATATATCATTATACTATAACTTACGAGCTACGTCGAGTAAGTTTCAGCGTGTGCGCCAGTCTAAACTGTGATTAATCCGACTTCTGGTACACATGAACATATAAACGCAATAAAACGAATGAGGTAATAAAACTATGGCATTTGACGGAATTGTCACCTGCGCGGTGGCACAAGAATTGAAAAACACCCTGCTTATGGGGAAGATTGAAAAAATTTACCAGCCTGAATCCGATGAGCTGGTCTTTCATATTCACACAAAAAAGGGAAACCGGAGGCTGTACGCATCGGCCAGCAGCAACCATGCCCGTATCCATCTGATTGAAGAAAACCCTCCTAATCCCCCGGCACCGCTGCCATTTTGCATGTTCCTAAGAAAGCACTTGCAGGGTGGGCGCATCACGGATATTGCCCAAAAGGATTGTGAGCGAATCATTGAATTCCAGCTTGAGACCATCGATGAACTGGGCTTTTCTGTTAATAAAAAGTTGATCTTTGAGATCATGGGCAAACACAGCAATATCATACTGATTGACCTAAGCACGGGGAAAATCATGGACAGCATTAAACGGGTTTCCATTGATGTTAATCGTGCCCGGCAGATCCTTCCGGGCAAGCTTTATGAATATCCTCCGCTGCAAAATAAGATTCCGTTCAAGGAAATTACGCCCGGCCAGGCAGCATCTTTGGATAAAGATCCCAAGTCGCTGCTGGCATCCATCGGCGGTATTTCCCCTGCAGCGGCTCAGTTCCTGGCCGACGGTCCTGACCTCTATACCAGACTGAACGAAATTAAAGAGGCTTTGAATCAGGGCCGATTAACACCTGTGGTTTATTTAAAAGAGGATAAAAGCCCGGGCGACTTTCATGTTATACCTTTATCCTTATATCCGGAAAGCCTGAATTTTGACACAGTGAGCCAGGCCCTGGATTACTATTTTGTCCACAAGCAGTCCTCCAATCGGGTCAAACAGAAAGCCGCTGATCTGGAAAAAACGCTGAACGCGGCTCTGGACAAATTATACCTAAAGCGGCAGCGGCTGGGCGAAGACCTGATAAAAGCAGAAAATTCTGATAAGTATCGACTTTACGGCGAATTGCTGACTGCCAATATCCATTTAATCCGTCCTGGAGCCGACGCTGTAACCGTGACCAACTATTACGACGGCAGTCAAGTAGACATACCCCTGGACCCCAAATATGCTCCGCCAAAAAATGCCCAGCGCTATTTTAAAAAGTATGGCAAAGCCAAAACCGCAGTCAAGGAAAAAAAGGTTCAAATGGAAGAGACGGATCAGGAAATCGCTTACTTGGAATCGGTGGCCGCATTTTTGGAAAACGCATTGACAGTAGAAGAGGTGGACAGTATCCGAGAAGAGCTGGTTGAGTCGGGTATCCTCAGAAAGCGCAAGACCAGCGGTGCACCCAAGAAAAAAGGAAAGGCTCAGCCTTTCCAGTATATTACGGAGGATGGATTTCGCGTTCTGGCCGGACACAACAACAAGGAAAACGATCTTCTTACCTTTAAAATGGCCGGGCCTAAGGACTATTGGTTTCATACCAAAGATATTCCTGGCTCCCATGTTATTGTATTTACAGATGACCGCCTGCTGACCGAAGAAGCGATCTTCGACGCTGCAGCCATCGCTGCTTATCACAGCAAAGGACGTGCGTCCGAAAACGTGCCTGTGGATTACACCCAGGTCCGCTACGTAAAGAAACCTGCTGGAGCAAAACCCGGCATGGTGATTTTCACCCACAACCGCACGGTCTATGTTACACCGAAAGTTCCCCAATCCAGCGAATCATCTTCTCGATAACTTCATCGCCCGTACTATCTGCTCCTCCATTATGAATCTCATGATATAGTCCGGGCCACTCTACGTATTCACAGTCTTCCACGGCAGCAATTTTTTTGCTGCCGTTTATGCTGCATACTTTATCGCCCGTTCCATGCATCAGCAGCATCGGCTTTCCTGCAGCTCCTCCATTATCAGGCAAAGCGCCTTTTGCCAGCTTTGCTCCAATATCGAACCCTTCCACAGCGCAAAGGGCTGTAATCTTTTTATGGACCAGCGGATCCTTCTCATAATCGCCAACTGAGTTGCGATGACCCAGATCACTTGCCGACACACCCGAAGGAATTGCAAAGTGAGGATCGATTCGGGACAACAGCTTAACGGCCGCATACAGCGGTGCCGGAATCGCACGGACCAGTTCCACCCATGGCGCGGAGACAATAAATGCCGCAGGGACAAAATTGAGCGCTCCACCCTTTCGGTAATCCAAAACAAGATTGCCGCCCATGCTATGCCCGTACAAAATGACGGGGGCTTGGGGATACCGCTTACGCGCACAGGCGATCAGTTCATCCAGATCCGCCCGCACCTCCTGCCTGGGCGCACAATGGCCCCGTTTGCCAAAGGATTTGCCGTGTCCTCTAAGATCCATAGACAACACGGCAAATCCAGCCTCATTCATCCTGGTCGCGACCCGATCATACCGGCCTGCATACTCGCCGATTCCATGAACGATGCAGACTATATGGGAAGGATTTTCCCGCGGCCAATGGTATCCGATGATAGCTCCATCCGGTTCCTGCGCCTTTTTTAACTGAAACTTTTGATACATGGCGTCTCCTTTTATCCTACAATATTACATTTTATGCTCTTTTTGTTAAAATTTAACAAAATCGATTGCTTAGCACAAGAGATTGTTTTATTATATATGTACTACCCGCTCTTGACTCCATGTTCCACGATTTCAGCTCGTTTCACAAAGGAGGAAAGGTTATGGACAAAACAAAAATAGAAAACAAAATCAAAAAAGAGAATTCAGAAGCGGAACCTTGTACTCTTTGCGGACAGCTGTACCACAATTTCGCATTCAAAGGGGGATATATCTGTGAGAGCTGCCTGCGTTCGATCAAAGATGAGAAACAAGAAGATCCCAAGTCTTCTGAAGATACTTGATCCATCCCTATTGATCAATGGATAGGGCTCTGCATCTTCCCCAGGTCCCTATCTTTTTTTTCGGAAATGCTGCTTGCGTGCCTCTCCCGCCAACCGCTTTTTCGTCTTAGTTTTCATTACCGAGTAGCCGAACTTACCAAGCGGCTGTCTTTTCAAGGCAAAATATTCGCCGTGGTTATAGCATACCAGACCAGCCTGATCCAGCCGCAGTCTGCCCTTCTCATCCATCAGCCCATCATCGGCCCGGACATTGACGATTTCGGCCACAAACATATCGTGGCTGCCGTATTCGTGAATTTCCTTAACCTTGCATTCCAAATTAACCGGAGATTGGGCAATGACTGGACAGCTGATCTTCTCACCGTCAAGGGCCGTCAGCTTCTGTTCTTTGAATTTATCCACATCACGGCCGGATTTAACACCACAGTAATCGGTGGCGAAAACCAGCTTTTCCGTGCAAAGGTTAATGGCAAATTCACCGCTTTCTTTGATTAATCGGTGAGAATGCCGCTCTTTTTTCACTGAAACATAGGTCATGGGCGGCTCTGAATTGACAATACCGGTCCAGGCGACCGTAATAATATTTTTTTCGCTGCCGCTTGCACAAGAGACCATGACCACCGGCACTGGATTGAGCATGGTTCCCGGTTTAAAACGCAATTTCTTCATTCTATACGCTCCGTCTCAATTTTTCTAAAATCTGTTCAAATTCATCGGGCAGAGGACTTTCAAATTCCATGTAAGTCCCAGTCCTTGGATGGACAAAACCCAGCAATCTTGCATGGAGCATCTGCCCCTGGACGCCGAAGGAATTCTTGGCAGGCCCATAGACCCCGTCACCCAAAAGGGGGTGTTTCATGTAAGCCATATGCACCCGAATCTGGTGGGTACGCCCGGTCTCCAGCCTCGCCTCAATATGGGTGAACCTGCCGAATCGCTCCAGCACGCGAAAATGGGTTACCGCCCGCTTGGAATTCTGCTCCGTCACGGCCTGCCGCAGACGATTCTTTGGATCCCGCCCAATGGGGGCATCTACCGTTCCCTGGTCCTGGGCAAAGTTATGATAAACAATGGCATTATAGGCTCTGGTGATACTATGCTTTGCCAGCTGTTCAGCCAAAGTGACATGTGCCGCATCGTTTTTTGCCACCATTAAAAGGCCGCTGGTATCCTTATCGATCCGGTGTACAATTCCCGGCCGTATAACGCCATTGATCGATGACAGCTTTCCCATGCAATGGTAGAGGACAGCATTAACAAGCGTGCCCGATTCGTTTCCTGCTGCAGGATGCACCACCATGCCTTTGGGTTTGTTGACCACTAAAAGGTCTTCATCCTCATAAACAATATCCAGCGGGATATCCTCTGCCTCAACATTGAGCGGCTGGGGCTCGGGCAGGATGATCACAACTTCCTGTCCCTCCTCTACCTTGCATTTTTTATTCCCGCAGACCGTCCCGTCTATGGTTACAGCTCCCGAACCAATCAGCTTTTGCAAATAGCTCCTGGAGATTTGGGGCAGAGCCAGAGAAAGTACCAAATCAATTCTGGTCCCTTGCTGCTTCTTTTCGATTTTTACTTTGTAGATCGTTTCCTTTTCCATGCTCTCTCTTTCCGTCGATAAAAATAATGTAGATGATCAAGAGGCCGCAGCCCAGACAGACGAAAATATCCGCCACATTGAATACCGGGAAAACACGAAAATCCAAGAAATCCACCACATAGCCAAAGACCGCTCGGTCGATCACATTGCCCAGTCCGCCTCCGGCGATAAAGGAAAGCGATGTCAAAAGCAGCGGATGGGCACGTTTTCTCTTCTTAAAGATATAGATGAGGACTGCCAGAATCAGAACCGTCGGCAGCAATATCAGAAAACCGCGAAACCCTTCCATCAGGCTGAAGGCTGCTCCCTGATTTCGGATATAAGTGATATGAAACACTTGACTTAGTACTGGAATCGATTCTCCCAAGGCCATGAAAGAAGTCACAACTTTTTTGACGATCTGATCCAGTATGATAATCGCCGCAATCAGAATATAATACATGTAAAAATTACGGGGCATGATCTGCCCCGCCTCCTGTCTTTTATTTTATATGGACCATGGTCTTTTTTCTGTCATTGGGGTCGATATTGGGCTTTCCCGACCTGCTGGTCTTCCTCTGCTTGGGAGCCGCTTCCGGCAGATCGGAAAGATCGCTCACTTGCAGCTCCGGGAACAGCTCTGACGCCAAACTGTCAAAGCGCTGCAGTTCTTCTTCCAACATCCGCTTGTACCGCTTTTGGAAGCTGGTAAAGCGGCTGCGAAGCACTGCGTTTTCCTCCTGCATGCGTTCGATGTTTTCTTTTGCCTCCCGCTGCATCCGCTGAGCATCCAGCTCGGCATTTTTCAGCAGAATTTGCGCCCGCTTTTCCGCGCTGGCAGAAAGTTCTCCCATGAGCGCTTTAGCGGTCTCCAAGGTCTGCAGTACAGCGCCCTCAGAGCTTTGATACTTTTTTAAATCCTCTTCCATCTGCTGTTTTTCCGCCTTCAGCTGGCGGTTTTCCTCCAGCAAATGTTCCAAATCCAATGTAATCTGATCTAAAAATTCATTTACTTCATCTTCTTTAAAGCCTTTAAGTCCTCTTGAAAATTCTTTTTCCTGTATTTCTAAAGGGGAAATCATACCGCACCTCCATTATTTCCAGGGATTACTGTTCTTCTTGTCATTATCGAATGAAAAGCCCTTGTGGTCTACGCCCGCGGCGATGTCCACATTTTCAGGTGCAAAGACGAAAATATTGTTTGCAACCTTTTGAACATTACCATTGAGCGCATATGTAGCGCCGCTGAGAAAGTCAAAAATCTTTCTCGCTGTATCGGATTCAATCCGTTCCAGGTTGATAATGATCGGTTTTTTGCTCTTCAAGCTGTCCACTAATTTGGGGCATTCATCAAAGCCGGAAGGTTCAATTACCACCAGTTTGAAGGCACTTGTAATCGCGCTGACCGTCCGATTCTGCATTGGGATGACCTTTCCGTCATTATGCGGCTCAGGTCTTGGTGCCGAGAAGGATGTCCGGTTCTCCGCCGGCCTTCTCTCAGCCGCCTTTGACACTGGCTGCACTTCTTCATACTCCTCATCCTCATCGTAGTCTTCAATTCCTACCAGATCTTTAAATTTTCCTAAAATTCCCATAACAACCTCCCGTTATTTCTGTTTGCTGTAATCTCTTTCGCCAAAAATGGCTGTTCCCACACGAATCAGATTCGAACCCTCCTGAATGGCAGCCTCGAAATCATGAGACATTCCCATGGAAAGGTATTGGAAGTCGAGCCTTTCGTGATCGATTTTTCCATATTGATCGTATAATCGTTTTACTTCCGCAAAATAGATGCGCACATCGTTTGGGTCCTCTGCAAAAGGCGCGATGCACATCAGTCCCCTGATCCGAATGTTGGCACAATTTTCTATAATTGTCCGGATCAATTCTTCGGTTTCATCCATGGAAATACCGAACTTGCTTTCTTCCTGTGCGGAATTGACCTGAATCAGGATATCCATAGTAATACCATGCTGACCCGCCCTTTTATTGATTTCTTCCGCCAACTTGTACGAATCCACCGAATGGATCATCGAAACCTTATCAATAATATATTTTACCTTGTTTGTCTGCAAATGTCCAATCATATGCCATCTGACAGGCTTTACAAAGTCGTATTTATCCATAATTTCCTGAACTTTGTTTTCTCCGATATCGGTCAGCCCCGCATCGATACCCTCGTTGATCTCATCTGCAGATCGGGTTTTGGTCACTCCCACCAGCAGAATATCATCACCGCTGCGTCCGGTCTTTTCAGCAGCAGCAGCTTTCAACCCGTTAATCTTGGCAATATTCTCTTTAATCCTTTGCATGCTCACATCTCCTCATCAAGTTCCCTTTCCGGGATTCTTCAATATTTCATCGTAAACATTGACGGTATTTACGGAATTGCCGTTTTCATCGATAAAGGAAACATCCTGCAGCACAGTATACTCTCCATCGCTGGCAATGACCTTTACCTGTGTAAAGGCGTATTCACCGCTGGTCTGTCTGACCATCACCCCCGGCTTTCCGTCTTTTGTAGTAATGCTTTTGCTCTTGGCGATCAATCCGTTATAGTCCTGGGAAACAATCGTTGCTTCTTCAACTCTGCTCTTAGCAAAAGCTTCATAATAGCGATTAGAACGGAAGATAATTCTCCATCGATCTCCGTCCTCTTTGATGCTGCGGACAGTAGCCTGCACATCCCCTTCCGGCAGCTGGATCGTTACCGCTTTTCCCTCTTGGTATTTGGCTATGCTGGCAGCTTCCACCCAGCAGACCATATACCAGTTGTCGTTATCACAGATTTTAAAAATTGGTTCACGCTCCAGAGTACTTTTTCTTTTTGTGTCTTTTGCTTTTACTTTCAGGTCCTCCACTTTTTCATACTTCAGCTCGTCCATGGTGCTGGGAGAAAAATAATGTTCGTATCCATCGATGTAATAACTGAGTATGCCGCTGGACTGGGCTTTGCAGTCCGCAGACCGCACCACATAATCCGAAAGCCTGGTAATGATATCCTTGTAATCGGACTTATCGGTTGTCTCTTCCTCGCTTTTGGCCTTGTCCTCCGTAAGTTTGAGGACTTTGGTGCCTTTCCTGATATGTGTACCCTCATCGATCAGGTAATCGAGGCTTCCTGCGCTTCCCGCTTCATATACCGTTTCCTCCCTGACAAAATAACAGGTTGCCTCTTCTGTCACCTGCAGGGTGCCGGCCTTGAGCGTTTCTGTAGTTTCAAAAACGCCCGTTACTTTAGGAATGATGTAAATAACAACATATAGTATGATCAGTGCAAGAATAAAAATATATATAGGTTTCCTATTTTTTTTCGCCATAATCTCTCTCCACTAGTACATTTTACACTAAATACATATTTCTTTCAATGTACTAGGTGTGTAATTCCAATATTTTCTCTAAGATTTTCTTCTCCTCTTTTGATAGTTGAGGTTTCCCTTCTATAAATTGATCAAAAAGATCAGGCCTCCGCTCTTTTGTCAACAGCAGGGATTGTTCGAATTTCCAAAGATGGATTTTTTTATGATCCCCGCTTACCAGAACTTCCGGCACCGGTAAATCCCGGTATTCTCTCGGCTTGGTGTACTGAGGATACTCCAAAAGTCCGGAATAGATGGATTCATCCAGCGCCGCATGGCTGCTCTTTAAGACCTCCGGAATCATTCTGGCAACTGAATCGATCAATACCATGGCGGGCAGTTCTCCCCCTGTGAGAACATAGTCGCCGATGGAGATCTCCTCCATATTCCAATAATCCAAAATCCGCTGGTCTACGCCTTCATAGTGGCCGCAGAGAATGACTAGTTCCTTTTCTCCAGCCAGGTTGCGGATCATATTCTGGTCAAGCATCTTCCCCCGCGGGGACATGTAGATAGTCTTTTTTCCACTGGCTCCGATCGCTTCCATAGTTCGAAAAACCGGGTCGGCCAGCATGACCATGCCTGCTCCGCCGCCGAATGGGTAGTCATCCGCCTTGTGGTGCTTGTCCGTACTGTAATCTCTGATATTGGTCAGCCGGATATCCAGCAGACCTTTTTCACCTGCTTTCCCTAGGATGCTGCTGTCAGTTACGGCAGTAAACATCTCCGGAAAAAGGGTCAAAACATCTATCTTCATAACGCTCCTCTACAGGTCCAAAAGGCCTTCCGGCAATTTGACGTTCATAGTTCTGTTTTCCATATCGACGGAAAGAACAAATTCCCTAACCGCGGGCAGCAAAATCTTCTTTCCGCTTTCCAGCTTGATTTCGTATAGATCCTGTGCGCTGCTTTGCACCACGTCTGATAGGCTGCCCAAGACGCGGCCTTCTTCATCAGCTACAGCGATCCCCAAAAGATCCCGCACATAATATGTGTCCTCTGGCAGCCGTTCCAAATCGGATTCCAGGATGGATACATTTTTTCCCTTCTGGGCTTCTGCCTGATTGCGGTCGTCGATGCCCTCAAGTCTCAGAATCGCCACGTTGGCTTGGTAGCGGACGTTTGCGATGGGGAATGGTGTGTCTTCCACGTATACCCGCTCCAGCTCTTCAAAGCGCTCTTTTCTGTCTGTATAGCAGTAGACTTTCACTTCGCCTTTCAGTCCCACTGCGTTGACAATTTTTCCAATGATGATTTTCTCCATGTCTCTCCTTTTAAAATGTTGTGGTTGGTATTATTTGCCCGGGGCTCTCAGTTTGGGATTTGGCCCCCGGCCCGGGGGCCGGTCCGGTGTGGCACGGGGCCGGGGCCTGGAACCCGGAAAATTATCATGAGATTTTTCATTTTTTACGCAAATTTGTGGGGTTGCGGGCCATCATTCTGCGGGAAAGCGGCCGCATCTCCTTCGGCTCCAGTTCGAAGCCGCTCAACCGTTGAAAAATGCGTAAATTTCTCAAATTTTTTCCTATCTTTTCGAAAAAATGGCGATTCCTCTCTTGCAAGCCCTCCGGGGCCCAGACTGCTGAGGCTGCCTTAACCCGTCATCCGATAAGCAGGCGCCTAATATAATTGAAGCACATCCTCCCGCCTGCGGGAGGATGTGCCTTATCTTTGCGATTTGCAATCTGTCATTATTGAACGATTTCAACTACGACTTTTTTTCCTGCCTTTGTTGCCGCAGCCTTGACGACCGTGCGGAGCGCTTTGGCGATCCTTCCCTGCTTTCCGATGACCTTGCCCATATCTTCAGGCGCGACCTTAAGCTGGATCACAGTGGTCTTGCTTGCTGCGGATTCCGTAACCTCTACAGCATCAGGATTGTCAACAAGTGACTTCGCAATTGCGCTAACCAATTCTACCATCAACTTTCACCGCTTTCTTATAAAATGCCGGTCTTTTTGAACAGGCTTCTGACGGTATCCGTCGGCTGGGCGCCGTCACCTAACCATTTTTTCGCTCTTTCTTCATCGATTTTGATATCAGCCGGATCCGTCAGCGGATTGTAGTAGCCGATCTCCTCGATAAACTTTCCGTCTCTGGGGCTGCGGGAGTCTGCAACAACGACTCTATAAAAAGGTTTCTTGTGCGCACCCATTCTCTTTAATCTGATTTTTACCATTTCTTCTTCCTCCTAAAAAATTCATTTTATATTTTAAACTCAAGATTTCCCTGAATTCTAAGCATGTTTAAACGTTTACATTCCCCGGAACATCCGGTTCATGCGGCTGTTCCCGCCTTTTCCGGTAAATTGCTTCATCATCTTTTTTGCTTCCGTGTAGCGCTTTACCAAAGTGTTGATCTTACTTACCGGCTGGCCGCTGCCCGCCGCGATCCTGCGTCTTCTGCTGGCATTGAGAATATTGGGGTTCTCCCGCTCATCCTTGGTCATGGACTGAATGATTGCTTCCATCTGAACGAACTCTTTTTCACTCTGAGCCATATTGACGTTTTTCATGGCCGCCGAATTCATACCCGGCATCATGCCCAGCAGCTTGCCGATTCCGCCCATCTTTTTGATCTGGCCCATTTGATCCAGGAAATCCTCCAGCGTGAACTGGTTCTTGCGGATTTTCTTTTCCAGAGCAGCTGCCTGCTGATCGTCATAACTGCTCTCCGCCTGCTCAATCAGCGTCAGCATATCGCCCATTCCCAGGATTCTACTGGCCATTCTGTCAGGATGGAATGGCTCCAAAGCATCGAACTTTTCGCCCATACCCACGAACTTGATCGGTTTTCCCGTAACCTTTTTGGCCGACAGGGCCGCACCGCCCCGGGAGTCGCCGTCCATCTTAGTCATGATGATGCCGTCGATGCCCAGCTTTTCGTTAAACCCTTCGGCAGCGTTGACCGCGTCCTGACCGGTAAGGGCATCCACAACCAGCAAAATTTCATGGGGTTTAACCGCTTTCTTGATGGTAACCAGTTCCTCCATCAGAGCCTCGTCGATCTGCAGCCGTCCTGCCGTATCGACAATCAATACATTATAACCTTTCAGCTCGGCTTCTTTCATAGCAGCCAGAGCGATCTTTTCCGGTTCCTTGCAGTCCCGCATGGTAAATACGGGCGTATCCACCGTTTTACCCACCACCTCCAGCTGGTCGATGGCCGCCGGACGATAAATATCGCAGGCGCAAAGCATGGGCTTTTTGCCGTTGTTCTTCAAATAATTGGCCAGCTTGCCGCAGGTCGTCGTCTTACCGGTACCCTGCAGGCCTACCATCAGCAGCACCGTAAACCCTCTCGGGGAATAGGTCAGCTTGCTGCCAGCTCCGCCCATCAGCTCCGTCAGCTCCCGGTCAACGATTTTGATGACCTGCTGCGCCGGAGTCAGGCTCTTCATAACCTCTTCACCCAGAGCTTTTTCTTTTACCGACTGGACGAACTCTTTTACCACCTTAAAGTTAACGTCCGCTTCCAAGAGCGCCAGCTTTACTTCACGCATGGCGTCGTTAATGTCCGCTTCGGTGAGGGAACCTTTTCCCTTCAGATTTTTAAAGACGCCTTGCAGTTTTTCCGATAATCCTTCAAATGCCATTGGCTTCCTCCTATTGATCCAATTCATCGATGATGGTTTTTATGCTCCTGAGCCTTCCGGTCAGCTGTTCGTCCCGGCTCTCAGCCACCATCTCATCGATGATCCCGTCTATCTGATGAATGGCCTGTCTGCTTTTTTGAAACTTCTCTACAAGCCGTAATTTCTGTTCATAGTCCAGCAATGCTTTTTCCGCGTTTTTCAGCGCGTCGTGCACGCCCTGCCGGCTGATGGAAAACTCCTGGGCGATCTCGGAAAGGGACAAGTTTTCTTCATGATACAGTTCCATGACTTCCTGTTGTCTCTTTGTAAGCAGCTGCCCGTAAAAATCGTGGAGCAGGCTGATCTGTGTGATTTCATCCAATTTCATACTGGTTTTCCCTTCATCGACAAGTCCTTTTGCTTGACACTTGGTTAGTTTATCGGAAAAGCTTCCTCTTGTCAAGTGTTTTTGGTTGACGATCCGGCATTTTTACAAAACAGTTCCGCTACGAAAAAAGCAGCTCACAAATCATGGCTGCTCTTTTTCTTTTTCCGCAAGTTGACGTTCCAGCTGCTGCTCTGTCAGGTAATCCCACATGAAGCCGCAATCCCGGCATTTGGTCCGGTGCCCGGTCTGAAAGCCGGAGCATCCGCAATCCACTTCCGCCAGCCCGTCCTCCACTTCCTTTTTCAGCTCCGGGATCACCAGTGCTTTGGCCGGAATTACCTTGATCAAATTCTCCGAACCGCATCGATAACATTTTTTTCCCACTGCACAGTACCTCCTTCATAGTAATCATTATACCCTGTCCGTCCCACATAAACCAGAAAATTCTGATTTTAATCAAATTTGACAAAAAAAGTGCTGGTGGGTATGATAAAAGACAGTGAAGTCAGAAAGGAGTTTTCACGATGTTTGAAATTACGAGAACCGTTGGCAGCAGCCATCTGGATACAAGCGGAACCCTGCGTTTGTCTGCGGCCGTGGATTTTATGCAGGATTGCTGCTGTTTTCAACTGGACAGCGAAAAACAGCTGACGGAATATTTCAAAAAACACCACATCACCATGTTTCTCATTTCCCGTCAGATCGACCTGCTCCAGCCGGCCTTTTATGGGGACAAGCTGACCATCCGCACCTCCATCTACCAGTTCCGGGCAGCTTACGGTTATCGAAACACCCTCATATATAATGAAGCCGGCGAGCTTTTGATCGCCAGCTATGCGGGCGGCGCTTTCATCGATCTGAACAAAGGCGGCGCCACCGTCATGCCCAAGGATGTGATGGCAACGGTGCCTCTGGATCCCAAATTCCCGGATATGGAATATCTGCCGCGGAAAGTGTCCGTCCCCAAAGGCCCCTGCGAAAAAGTCTTTGCGCCCGCGCCGGTGCTCCGCCATTACATCGATCACAACCATCATATCAACAACGCCCGCTACCTCGATATCGCAGAAGAATACCTGCCCGAAAACTTTCAAATCAAAGCCTGCCGCATCGAATACAAGACCGCTGCAAAATACGGCGATCGTATTCATCCGTTCCGTTATCAAACGGCCCCCGGTATTTGGATGATCTCTCTACAAGGGCCACACGGCCAGGTTTATGCCAACGTGGAATTCCGCGGAAAAGAAAAGAATGCGGCGTCTACCCGATAAGGTGCAGCAGCCCCATGTAGAGGATCGTTCCTCCTGCAATGCTGAGAAGACTGTTCCGCTTCCAAGCATGGAGCCCGCAGATTGCCAGGATCGCCGCAATCTCCGGAAGGCCGAAGCTGGCGTGAAGGAAATCCACATTGCGCAGACAGTAGACCACCAGCAGCGCGATGACCGCCGGCGGGAGCACGCTGCCCAAATATTCCACGATTTTGGGTACCTTGCGGTTTTCCGGGAAAAGGACAAAAGGAACGAACCTGGTGATCATAACCCCTGCCGCAAGGGCCGCTATCATGATCAAAAGCTGGAGCATGGTCATTGGTCGTCACCTGCCTTTTCTGATGTCTTTTCTAAATGATACGCTTTTGATAGTTTGCTCTTGCCGCCCAGCAGACTGACCGCCAGCAGGATCATGGCCGGGATGATAAAATTATCCGCTCCGAAAACCGCCAGGCAGATCACCGAACAGATTACGCCCATCACCGCAGGAATGCGTTTTTCTTTTTCCCTCCATTGTTCTAAAAACAAAACCACAAACAACGCCGTCAGCACGAAATCCAGCCCTTCCAGATCCAACTTAACAAGACTGCCCAAAAGACCGCCGGCAAAGGATGCGATCACCCAATAGGCATAATCCAAAACCGTGATCCAAAAATAAAACCATTTTGCGCTCACGCCTTTTGGAGGCTCTTTGGTGCTGGTGAGGGAATAAGTCTCGTCGCACAGCGCAAAGATCAAAAAATATTTCAGCTTTCCCGTGCCGCTGTATTTTTTCAGCATGGAGATTCCGTAAAACAAGTGTCTGGCATTGATGGTCAGACTCAAAATCAGCGCCTGGATCGGATTGAAGGCCGCAGTGAGAAGGGTCACCGCCACATACTGGATGCTCCCTCCGAATACCACCATGCTCATCAGCAGAGACCACCCGGCTCCGTATCCCTTGCTGGCCATGAGCATTCCGTAGACCAGCCCCAGGAACGTGAACCCGGTGAGAATGGGAATGGTATGTGGAAACGCTGCCTTCAGCGCTGTAAATTTTTCATGATTGCTGTTCAATTTTCTTCCATTGCCTCCTTGATAATCTGGGCCAGCCTGGTGCTGTGTACCACATACGAACCGTGGGACTGGCCGCTGAGCAGCATCAGCCTGCTATCCGCTATCTGCTCCGCGATTTCCCGGGTATGGGATTCCCGAATCATATCCCGCTGCCCGGCGGTGACCCACACCGGTATGGAAATCCGCTCCAAATCCCCTTTGCCGATATGAGGCTCGGTGAGCATCATTTCCATGGCCGGATCCTTTTTAAAGAGAAACAGCGTGCGGAAAAACCAATAGATCGGCGCTTTCAGTCCTTTGGGATTTAAGTTTGCTCCGCTGACCATGAGCCGGGACAAAAGGTCCGGGTGCTGAGATGCCACGAGAAGCCCGATGATCCCTCCGTCGCTGAAGCCGTAAAAAAACGGCTGAGAAAGCTCCAATTCTTTGATAAACAAGGCCATATCATCGGCCATGTCCTGATAATGAAGCTTTGGCACCCGGCTGCTTTTTCCGTGTCCCCGGCTGTCCGGCCGATAGACCGTAAACGATCCGCTGAGGACTTTTGCGCATTGGTCAAATATAAAATGATCCTCCCCATTTCCGTGCACCAGCACAAGGGGAGGACCGCTTCCTTCTTTCTCATAAAACAGCTCAACGCCGTTTACTTTGATATACATGCCGACTCCGCCTTTCTTAATCATGTATCATTTTACACGATAAGCGGGGGAAAGGGAAGTCCGGCTTTTTTCTTTACAGCTCTTTTACGTGTGCGATTAAGGCTTCTTTCAGGAACTGGGCGCAGCCTGGGGCTTTTGCATCGTAGTAATCCTTGAACCGCTCGTCCGCCGTATACATTTCCGCCAGTCCCAGGTGGGCCTTGCTGGTATAGTGCTGCCAGCTGCAGCAGATCCACTGCTTATGAAGAGCGGCGATTTCTTTGCCTTCGGAGCCGGCGGGGAGCTTGCCCGCCTTCACAGCGGCGGCAAGACGTTCTTTGATCTCCTCTTCCAAACGCTGCATCCGCTCATATTCCTCTTCTGTCAGATTCAGCATTTTCTTCTGGCTGGCATCGATGGCAGCATCGCCGTAGCGCTGTCTGGCTTCAGCTCCGTAGGTTTCTTCATTCTCCTTGATCCGCTGCCTTTTCAGGCCCTCAAACTTTTCCTGATCGGTCATGGTTATCATTCCTTTCTTACGCTTGATCGTTTTGCTCACATTGTCGATCATGATCTCCAGCTGTTGTTTTTCGGTAAGAAGGCTTTTCAGGTGATCTTCCATAACACGCACTTTATCTTCATCGGACATTTGCAGACTTTTCCCGATCTGGGAAAGCCCCATTCCCATCCTCTTCTGCAGCAGAATCTGTTGAAGGGCGTCCACTTCCTTTTGTCCGTAGATGCGGTACCCTGCCCGGCTGATCCTGGCCGGAGCGAGCAGTCCGATCTGATGGTAATAGCGCAGCGTTCTCGTACTGATTCCGGCCAGCTCCGCCAGCTCTTTGATCGTGTATTCCATCATCCTTTCCTCCTTACAAATGTGATTATAGGCTTTGACGCTGCGTAAAGGTCAATCTTTTTAATCATTTTCTTCCTCATCATCAGACTCGGCTTCATCATCTGCATCCGTATCATTGTCATTGCCATCATCGTCGTTGTTTTTTTGCGGTGCGGCTGTCGGCTTTTTACTCTTGTCCGTTTTCGATGTGGGGGCAGCAGCCTTTGATTTGCTTTCGACAGCGTCATCATCGTCATCCGTATCATAGTCGTCGTCATCATCGGCTTCTACTTTGCGCTGGTTGGATTTCTTCGTTTTCTTAGCTGCCTTTTCGTCCTTCTCCAAAGCTTTTCTTACGGCATCATTTTTCATCAGCGCCGGCTGCTTCTTCACCATTTCCAGAACATCTTCCCTGCTCATATCATCCACAACCTCTTCAATTTGATCTTCGGTAAGCGCTTTTTGAGCAATGTACAGGCCCAGTGTTTGTTTATCCCGCTCTGCCTGCTTGATATCGTTTTTGCTGCCTTTCAAATATAGCGCTTCATCCGTAGAAAACAGCTCTTGAAGATGGGTTTTCAGCTTTCTTTCCTGCTGCTGGTCATTTTCCTTTTCCAGTGCGTACCCAATCAGTATGGTATTTCCTGTCTGCGGCTGGTTTACCCCCAGCTCTTCTGCCGCCTCATCTATTTGCAGACCCTTGATCTCCTTTAATTGCTCCTCAGATACGGAACCTTCATAAGAAACCGCTTTGCGGATCTTGTATTTCTCATCCAGCTGCACCTGCAGGCTCACGCCGCTGTCGACGGAAACGACGGCATAGACCTTATCTGTAATCCTGGGTATGATCAGCGCGGACAGACACAGCATCAGCGCGGCCGCGACGGCGATGATGGAGTTGAGGGTCTTTTTTGATATTTTGATGGCCTGCATTTTTTCCGGCTGCTCCTCCGGCTTGCCCGAATAAAGGTCTTCATTGAGAACGTAAATGCAGTCCCCTTCCTTCATTTCACCTTTTTTCTTTATCCGCAGGACCTGGCCGTCATCTGCCATAGCCAGACAATAATCGGCCTTTATCTCTAAAACCATTACTTTATAATACATCCGTGCACCTCGCTGTTTTGATCCAATAACAAAGCTTTGGGAACCGTTTGACAAAGACGATCATTGCCGCCAGAATAAACGTTTTGCTTCGTTTTACTACCTTCTCTGTAACATTGGAAAGGCGCGCCACCTGCCGGATCGGCAGCTTCTTTTTCCGATAAGTCGTTTCCACGGTCGCTTCGTCCTTGCTGGCCGTATCGGCGATATGTATGGCAGTCTTCCTGGTGTCGCTGTGTTTGGGCGCTTCGTCCGCCAGCCGCTCCAGGGTCAGTCCGAATTTAAAAAGCTCTTTCCGATAGGCCAGAATCTCTTCGTGGAGACCGGCATCGTTCTCCTCTTCTTCTGAAATGTCATAGCCCTCTTCCTGCAGCTGTTCCAGCGAAGCGTGCCTGGGGCGCGAGCTCTCTCTGGATAAAAAGGTTTTCAGCCTGCTTTCGATGACCAGTCTGGCAAAGGTAAGGAAATTCCCCCGTTCCGGGTCATATTTCTCAACCGCTTCTGCGAATGCGGACAGGGCAATGCTGAATTCTTCATCGTTTTCAACTGAAACATACCGTCCTGTCACTCCGCTGACGGTTCGAATCAAAAATGCCATATGGTTTTCGATCAGATTTTGTAAATTGTCAATTTCTATTTTCTCACCTGGAATCAATGTCATCACCTTCAATATTTTCTGCGATCCGGCCGATTGCACAAATGTCTGCTGCTTATACCTTCATATTATTCTAACCCATTTGCGCGTTTTGCGCCAATAAATTCACACTGTCGATTCCTCCAAGTTCAAAGATCTCCAGGATCATGCCATTTTCCTCCTTCTGAGGCAGCTGAACTTCATACACCAGCTCGAAGGATTCTGCCAGCACATTTTTTGCCTTGACTCTGTTTTGGCCTGGAGCGCGGTCCATAACGCCCTGGATCTGCTCGATATCCGTGTTGCTGCCCCGGATGACCAGAAGCATGGGAGACTGAAGCCCAGTTTTGTTCTTTGAAACGATCATGATCACCGACAGCACCAGACATCCGATGGCCCCGATCACATAACTTTGGGTGGCAGCCGCGATGCCGATGGCCATGCTCCAGAAAATAAATCCAATGTCCCGCGGATCGCGAATATTCGTACGGAAGCGGACAATCGACAATGCTCCCAGCATTCCCAGGGACAGCGCCAGATTGCTCTGTATCAGATTCATCAAAATCGTGGACACAAAGGCCAGCACGATGAGGGTCACTGCGAATTGGGGCCGAAAGTTCATTTTAACGTTGGCAAATCGGTATGCGGTGCACATGATTGCGGCAAAGAGCAGGGCAGCGCCCATGCTTGCCATCATTTCGCCCATTGTCCCAGTGCCGCCTGTCAGTCCGCTGATCATTTCTTGAAATTGTGTAGTCATATCTGTTTTCCTTTCTCTGCGAATGATTGTACGCGGTCCTCACGCCACTTTGCTCTGGGGCGCCAGTACGTTCACATCATGGATCCCTTCCATGGTACTGAACATGGAAAGCAGCTGCTGTTCTTCCTTGCAGGGCACTTTTAATTCATAAACCAGCTCAAAGGTATCGGCAAACACATTTTTGCATTGAATGGAGCTGCCTTTTGTTTCCTGAAAAACCTCCTGCACCCGGTCCACCTGGGCTTTGGCGCCCCGGACGACCATGGTCACTGCCTTTCTCTCCCTGACGCTGCGGTTAAAAAGGATCAGTATCATGGACAGCAGCGCCGTGCTTGCCAGGCCCACAATAAAAGCTCCTACTGCGGAGGAAATCCCAATTGCCAGCGCCCAGAACACAAAACCAATGTCTCTGGGGTCTTTCGTATTCGTCCGTATGCGGCAGATGGACAGGGATCCCAGCACGCCCAGAGACAGGATCGGGTTGTCCTGGACCAAGGCCAAAAGAATCGTGGAAATCAGCGCGATCATCAGCAGGGTAATATTAAATTTTCTGTTATAAGTCAGTGAATCGTGGCAGGCGCGATAGGTGGCAAACATAATCGCTCCCAGGAGCATGGTCGCCATAAGGCTGACGGCCAGATGGGATGGTGTCAGCAGGCTGCCGCTTGCTCCGCCTGCCGCTTGTCCTGTAAAACTGTTTAAAAACGTATTCATCTCAAAGCTTCCTTTCTTTTCAATAGTAGTATTGGCGCAGCAGCTGCCTGGAGGTGCCGAATTTACTGGGCGGTTTTTTTGTTAAATCGCATTCAGCCAGAACCTGCTGGATTTGTTTAAATAAGAAACGGTCGTATTTTATTTCCAGAATGGTCTGGTCGGCCGCCATGCCGGCTTGGAAATTGGGCCTGCGATCAAACAAATTATAGTTGAAGTCGCAGTATCGCAGGTTGTTGTCCAGCGTCACTCTGGTGTTGAAGTGGGGATGGGTGTAGGCTCTGCGGTCGTACTCGATCATGGCCGCCGGCCGGTACAATCTGGAGGTCATCAGCTTGTAGGCGTACTTGGCCATCTGGCTCTGGCATGACAGCAAAACGCTGTAATCACCCTTTAACAGCTTTTTTGCGTCTTCCCTTGTAATCACCAGGCTCTCTTTTAATTCTTGTCCATAGTATTTTCGCTTTAGTTCAAATTTTGCGGTTGAATCCTGGGGGTGGTACACGCGGACGCGTATCCTCTTTTTTTCTGCCGCTCCTTCGGATTTGTCTATGTAATCATCGTTGGCGATGCTGTCAAAATAGACGCTGCGCACTGTGTAGCCGTTGTAGCCTCCGTATGTGTCGGGAACCAGGATGCGGTCCAACGCATCGAGTATATACAGGCGGTCCGCAAGGGAGAGCAGATATTTCACTTCTTTGCGGGCAACGGACAGAACCGTTGGTTTCGGCGTTGTTTGTATCGACATGGGTAGGTCCTCCTCTCGCTATAATATACGAGGTGGTTTTTTCGTTTGGGGCCCTTTTTGGCAAAAAGATTTCGTTTTTGATTCTGAGACTCGGTCCACATCAGCGGCGGCTGGTTGTGGCCGGTTGACAGGGGAGGCCGGCTGAGACAGTTCTGACAGCAGAGAAATCCGTTTAATATAATCAGGAAAATTTTATTAAAGGATTTAATTTTTTCGCAAAGTTGTGGGGTTGCGATGCCTGATCTGGGCAACTTGCGGCCTGCACGGCCTCAAGACGAAGTTGAAAGCGCCTGGCGTTGAAACTTGCGTAAAAAAGAAAAACCTGTGCTGCCTGGCGCACTCCCGCAAACAAACAGGGCTGCTGCATGAAATATAATTCATTTCATACAGCAGCCCCTTCGTATTCATATGTAGTTTTACGGAATTGGCTCAGCCTCGAGTGCAGAACGATAGCTTCTCTTGATGCGAAAGTTCCGTTTCTTAAAAACAGCCCTGTCGATGGGCGCAAAGGTCACAGCTTCACTGTAAACACGGTCTCTTCCTCGTCGCTGCGCACGGAAATATCTCCGCCGTGGGCATCCACGATCTCCTTGGCGATGGCAAGTCCCAGGCCCGCGCCCCCTGTCTGGGAGGACCGGGAAGAATCAAGCCGGAAGAACTTTTCGAAAATCTGCTCCTGCTGATGCTTTGGTATGGGATCGCCATGGCTGGCCACCTCGACGATAATCCGATCTTCCTGCCTGGCTGCGATGCGGATCACCGTATTTTCATAGCTGTAGGTGACAGCATTTTTGATAATATTATTGAACACCCTTGCCAGCTTGTCCCCATCCCCATTGTAAATGAGCGTATCAGGCGTTTCCACCTCAATGGATTTTCCGGCCGGTTCCACCAATGGATAAAACTCGTCGGCCATCTGCTGGAGCAGCAGCTTTAAGTCCAGCTTCTGCTTGGTGAGCACGATCGTCTGCAGATTAAAGCGGGTCACATCGAAGAACTCCTCAATGAGCTGTTCCAGGCGATAGGCTTTATCCAGAGTGATGCCCACATATTTGGCCTTTTGCTCCGCAGGCATTTCCGGCACCTCATCCAACAGGCTCAGATAACCGATGATGGATGCCAGCGGCGTCCTCATGTCATGGGCCAGATAGGTAATCAAATCGCTCTTGCGTTGAGACTCCATCTGCAGCAACTGCTCGTGGCGCTGCCCTTTCAAACGCATACTTTCGATGGTGTTTTTCATTTCCTGAGATTTCCGGTTGTTGGAGTAATTCATAATCAGGATAATCACCGTGCTAACCACCACCAGCGCCACCACAACCACGATAATGATAAAGCTTTTAAATCCAGCCCAATTATAAAAGACCGAGTAACTGGTTGTCTCATCTACGGCG
Organism: Hominibacterium faecale; assembly: GCF_020734085.1. Classification (NCBI taxonomy): domain Bacteria; kingdom Bacillati; phylum Bacillota; class Clostridia; order Peptostreptococcales; family Anaerovoracaceae; genus Hominibacterium; species Hominibacterium faecale. The sequence continues at coordinate 383,098 of NZ_JAJAGH010000001.1, read as the reverse complement.
ATCTGTTCGATGAAGCGGTTGTAAAACCAATCCTTGAAAACGCCGTTGCCGAAGGAATCGATGAATTGGGCAAGAATCAAGGCCGTCACTGCAATAGCCGCTCCGATCAGGATAATTTTTACTACGACTTTTTTCTTATTTTTCAATTTTATACCCTACTCCCCAGATGGTTTTAATATACTTGGGCCGCTCGGCAGAATCCTTCAGCTTCTGCCGAAGATGCCGCACATGGACCATGACGGTATTGTTGCTGTTTTCAAAATACTTCTCCTGCCAGACAGTGCTGAACAGTTCCTCGGATGTAATCACCTTTCCCTGGTTTTCGGCCAGGGTCCAAAGAATGGCAAATTCAGTCGGCGTCAGGTCCACCGGCTCTTCGTTGAGAAGGCATTCGTGGGTATCCCGATTCAATAGCAGCCCGCGGATCGTCAGCACATTTTCTTCCGATGTTCCTTTGTTGTACTGGGTAAACCGCCTCAGCTGAGCTTTGACTCTGGCCACTACTTCCAGCGGAGTAAAGGGTTTTGTGATGTAATCATCGGCGCCCATGGTCAGGCCGGTCACTTTATCCAGCTCTTCTCCCTTGGCCGTAAGCATAATGATAGGGAAATTATGATTTTCCCTGATGCGCCTGCAAATTTCCAGTCCATCGATATCCGGGAGCATAATGTCCAAAAGCGCCAGATCGATTTTCTCATTTTCCACACATTCCAGCGCCGGCTTTCCCCTGTAAAATTTGGATACTTTGTAGCCGTCGTTTTTTAAGTACAACTCCAGAAGATCCGCGATCTCCTTCTCATCGTCCACTACCAATATATTCATGTCCATGCTAATCACCTCTCCTTTTGATATTGTACTACAGAGGCCGCCCTTTCCACACCACTTTTTTCTGGAAATTAAGCAAATTTTAAGAGCAGGGCCCGAATTCCGGGCCCTGCAGGTTTGCCCGGGAGAGGGCGCTGCCGGCGGGATCGTTAGGGCAAAGGAGCAGAAGAATAGGGAAAAGTATCACGATACCCAGCTTTGCGGCTAAGCTGCAAGTAATGGGGAATGTCGTATGCTTTTTTGTAAAATAGCATTGTAATTTGTTTTATGTTTTTATATAATAAAAGCAAGAAAGGCGCACCGTTGAAAACGGTTAGCCAAGAATACAGCGAAAAGTAACCGTGTTCTCAGCTACGATAGGCGGTTACTTTTTTGTGTATTCGATCAAAATACTTACCACAATACCCACAAATATGAACATTAGTGACAAGATTTCAAAATCTGACATAAAACTTCCCCTCCCTTCTAAGATTTCCACAAGTGGAGGTTCTTATAGATCGGGGACATTCCCTTCTTTCTGAAGGCTAACCGCTTTCGTCGCCTATTCTAGCTTGAGGTTATTATAGAGCACATCTAACGAAATTACAATATATTACAGTAAAAAAATGTATTTCAATAAATAAACGCACTTAAAGAAATCTGTAAAACCTTGCGCTGCAAGGAACATTTAACATAATAACCGACAAAACTGGGCAATCTATTCCTATCTTACTGCCAAAAAGGAGGCATTGACATGGTATCGTTTTTTGCATGTTTAGCCGCGCTTATCGTTGGCTACATCCTCTATGGAGCACTCATCGAAAAAGTTTTTAAACCGGATGACAGAACTACCCCTTGTTTGGAGCATTCCGACGGAGTGGATTACGTTGCTCTCAAACCCTGGAAGGCATTTTTGATACAGCTGCTCAATATTGCTGGACTGGGACCGATCTTTGGCGCGCTGTCGGGAGCGATATGGGGACCTTCCGTGTTCCTGTGGATCGTCCTGGGCACCATCCTCGCCGGCGGAGTCCATGATTTTCTGTGCGGCATGCTTTCCATGCGTCATAACGGCGCCAGCATTTCCGAGCTGGTCGGCATCTATCTTGGGCCGGTCATGAAGACAGTTATGCGGATTTTTTCCGTGGTTTTACTGGTTATGGTCGGGGTTGTTTTTATGGTAGGCCCGGCGGAATTGCTGGCAAAACTGACGCCTAATGTTTTTACGGTAACCTTTTGGACCATCGTCGTTTTGGTCTATTATTTTTTCGCCACCCTGCTTCCCATCGATAAAATTATCGGCAAGTTTTACCCCTTCTTTGGTATTTGCCTCATTATCATGGCGCTGGGAATCGGCGGGGCCACGGTCCTCAACGCGGACACCCATCCCATCGCAGAAATCACCCTCAGCAATCTTCACCCTGAAGGTAAACCAATCTGGCCGCTCATGTTTGTTACGGTAGCCTGCGGCGCGATCTCCGGATTCCACGCCACCCAATCGCCCATGGTGGCCAGATGCCTGACTTCAGAACGGCAGGGACGGCTGATCTTTTATGGGGCTATGGTTGCCGAAGGGATCATTGCCCTGGTGTGGGCTGCTGCGGGAGCCGCCTTTTACCAGGGAACCGCCGGCCTTGCAGCAGCAGGAGGAGGCAGTTCCAATACGGTTTATGACATGTCCATCGGACTTTTGGGTCCTGTGGGCGGCGTGCTGGCCATGATTGGGGTCATCGCCTGCCCCATCACTTCCGGCGACACTGCCTTTCGCAGCGCCCGCCTGACCATCGCCGATTGGTTCAGAATCAGTCAAAAACAAAGCCGCAACCGCCTCATTTTGGCCGCCCCATTGTTGATCGCCGGTTACTTGATTTCACGGATCGATTACCAGGTTGTATGGCGGTATTTTTCCTGGTCCAACCAGACGCTGGCGATGATAGCTCTGTGGGCCGGCGCAGTTTATCTGGCTGTAAAGGTGAGTCCAATTTCCAGCCTGATGGCTGCCATCCCCGCCGCCTTTATGTCCGCCGTTTGCTGCACCTATTTGATCTATGCCGAAGAAGGCTTTCATTTGAGCGCATCCATCGCCTATCCGGCCGGAATTATTTTTGCAGTGCTGTGCATCATTGTCTTCATATGGAAAGCTTATCTCCCAGGAATGAAGAAAGACCGCCGGCTTTAGAAGCAAGATTTACCCTCAGCTTTTACAATAAAAGACGCACCTCCAAGGCTGTGCTGCAGCTCTGAAAACGCGTCTTTTATTCTTTTCTTAGATCAGCTTGATTTCAATATCTTGAGCACCTTCCCACAAGACTTTTTTTCCAAAAGCTTCAAGGTCTTCGAGGCCTTCTGTGATGGTCAGAAAATGATTTCCGGACAGCTGGCCGTGCTGGCTGGCAAAGCAGCATCTGCCATAGGCCATGATCAGTTCCATTTCACTGATGCCGCCCGGGTAAAGCAGCATTTCCCCCTTGGCCGGATGGGAAGTATGGTTTTCATAAGAAAGGCCTGTCCGCTGATCTCCATAAGGGATCCAAATGCCTTCTCCGCTCCAGCGAACATGGATAAACTGGCTTTTTAAGGGCAGCATTTCCTCAAAGACACGGCAGGTTTCAGGCGCTTCATCCGTGAGCAGCCTGCCTTTGAATGTAAATGATCCGGCTTTAATTTCTACATATTTCATCGCATGCCTCCTCTGGATTTCTTAAATCCCCTTATAATATCTGCCCAGAGCATCCGCCCCCATAATTGCCGCATACACATCCTCCGGCGTCACCTCAAAAGGCATATTTCCAAGGGTGTCGTTTTCCGCTGCGGCCAGCTGGGCCACTTCCATAATCTGCTCCGGCTTTACTTCCTTGATTCCCAGATCCTCCAGGGTAACCGGAAGCCCTGTTTCCAGGCAGAAGTCAATCACTTCATCCAGCTCATCTTCTGGAGCATGCTCTAGAACAAGCTGGACAAGCGTGCCGAAGGCTACTTTTTCGCCGTGGTAAAGCTCATGGGTTTCCTCAATAGCTGTCAGCCCGTTATGGATCGCATGGGCGCCGGCAAGGCCGCCACTTTCAAAACCGATGCCGGACAGATAGGTATTGGCCTCGATGATGTTTTCCACTGCCTTTGTACAAATGTTTTCTTTTACTGCCAGCATTGCGTTGATACCGTCTGTGAGCAGCGTATCGTAGCATAAGCGGGCCAGCGCCATCGCTGCCATCGTGATTTTTCCGCCTACGCAGTTTGCCGCGTCGGATCTCTGACAGGCCCTGGCTTCAAAATAGGTGGCCAGCGCATCGCCCATTCCTGCGATTAACAGGCGTTCAGGAGCCTTGCTCACCACATCCGTGTCCACCAACACCATGTTGGGGCTGGCCGGCAGGAAGAGATATTCTTCGAATACTCCATCGTCCGTGTATATGACGGACAGAGCGCTGCAGGGAGCATCGGTGGAAGCAATGGTGGGCACGATGACTACCGGCAGACCCAAATAGTGAGCTGCTGCCTTGGCCGTATCGTGAATCTTGCCGCCGCCGATGCCTACGATCACATCGCAGCCCGCTCCCTTACAGGCCTCCATGACCCGGTTGATCTCCGTCTTGCAGCACTCACCGTTGAATACTTCATAAACAATCTGTGCATCCCCCTGCCCTTCTGCAATCGCCGGCTCCACTCTCTTTCTCCCCGACACGCTGGTCAGGACGAACAGCTTCTTCCCAAAATTAGCCGCATGACCGCATAAGTTCTTCATCTCTCCCTTGCCCTGAACATACCTGCTCGGGCTTCCGATAATCTTTGCCATGATTTTATACCTCCTTGTTGTGTATACAGTATTCGCTTGACCTCTTCATATTAGCACAAGCCTTTGGCAGTTGGCAAGGACGGGATTCCTGCGGGGTTTTGTATGGTGAAACGTCGGGTTTATTTTATTGGTGGTCAATCGGGGCAGATTCTTCTTTCATCCGCTCCTCCAAATATTGATATCCTTTTTGGAAGGCCTGCCGGTTCACCTCATGCATGCTTTCCGGAAAGTTTTTAAGGATCTCCTGAAGCACCGCCGGATAATGGAGCCGAGGCAGCATTTTTGTCAGAGCTCCCAGCATGACCATATTGACCACAAAGGGCTTTCCCATGCTTTCAGCGATTTCCGTGGCAGGGACTTGGTAGTGATCCGCCTGGCTGTTTTCAACCAGAGTGCTGTTGACCAGAACCTTAGCTCCCTTTTTTATCGTATTTTTATATTTATCATATCCCACCTGATTGTAAGCAATAAAGACATCTGCATCATCTACTTTCATATAGTCGATGTCCTCGTTGGAAACCACCACTTCCGCTTTGCAGGCTCCGCCCCTGGCTTCCGGTCCATAGCTTTGCGTCTGTGAAACATTATAATCTTCACCCAGCCCGTAAGCCTTTGCCAGCAGCACGGAAGAGAGGATCACCCCCTGTCCCCCTGCTCCGGCAAATCTTACATTTAATTTCATTTTAATTCTCCTCCTTTTTTACATCGATGGCTCCGTCCGGGCATTGACGTTCGCACATCCTGCAAAAGACACAAGTTTGTTCTTTCGATGCCTCCGGCATATTGGTTCCATAGTTATTTCTTTTTTTACTTTTGATAAAAATTCCTTTGGGGCATATTGCCAGGCAAATGCCGCAGCCCTTGCAGCAGTTCTTATCGATGGTTATTTTCATGCTCTTCTCACCCCTTGATTACGTCCCGGGCCAGCAGCTTTTCTCTGACCTTTTCCAGATATTCCGCTGCTTCCCGTTCATGCTTCAGCACGCCGATTCTGGTTTTGCCTTCAGGAATATCCATGCCTTTTTGATATTGATAGGTATTTTCTTTGTACATCTTCAAAATCTTGGCAGGATCCTTCTGGCCGTAAACGGTTTTTCCGGCTTGAACAGGACACTGGCATAGCACCTCGATAAAGGAAAACCCTTTGTGAGAGATGCCTTGAGCAATGGACTTTTCCAGCTGAACAGGGTGGGCCGTCGTCCATCTGGCAACGTAAGTTGCGCCCATAGAAGCGGCCAGCTTGCATCCGTCGATCGGCTCATCGATGCTGCCGAAAGGAGAAGTTTTGGTTACAGCTCCCTTGGGGGTGGATGGGGATTTCTGCCCTCCTGTCATACCGTATATGTAGTTATTGGCCATGATGACCGTCAGATCAATATTTCGCGCGCAGGCGTGAAGGAGATGATTGCCGCCGATTGCAAGACAATCGCCGTCTCCGGTAAAGACGACAATGTTTTTATCCGGCTGGGCCAGCTTCAGCCCCTGGGCAAAGGCCAGGGCTCTCCCGTGCATGGTATGCATCACATCCATCTTGTAATAGCAGGGGATCCAGGAGGAACATCCGATTCCGCTCACGCAGGCCGTGTCCTCCTTGATACCCAGGCTGTCGATCGCTCCTATGGCCGCATACTGGATGATGCCGTTGCCGCACCCGGGACAGAAAAGTGTGGGCAGCAAGTCGGTCTTAATATATTTCTGATAGAGCCGATTCATCTTTTCCCACCTCCTCCAAAATCTCATCCAGCAATTCCTTTGGCGTATGGATATCTCCGCCGCATTTGGGCATTGAAATCACCTTTATTCCATCCAGCGCCCGCTCAATCTCCCGCACATACTTTCCCACATTCATTTCTGGGACAATGGCAAGAGAGATGTCCCGGGCCGCTTTCTTGAGCGCTTCTTGGGGGAAAGGCCATACCGTATTAATCTTAATCAGGCCCACTTTCAGATGGCTGTAATCCGTATGGATCACGGCCGGAGCGCCTTTTTTGAAAAAATCGCGGAACATGTTCAGTTTCGCCCTAAGGCGGTGATCCTTAATACCTCTTGCCAATTTGATCGCATTCATGGCCGGACGTGCAACGGAACCATAGGCAATGATCGCGATATCCGCATCCTCCATGCAAAAAGTATCCAGATCAGCCAGCTGGGTGCGATGGTCTTCTATCTTGCGGTTGATATGCTCTATGAAATGCCCGCTGCGGTCGGCCATGTGTCCGATTCGCCGACCTTTTTCATCGTGAAGCTGCCCTTCCACCAGAGAGCTGCTCCCTTGAAAAAAATCCTCTTGGGGGGAATAGGCAAATCCAGGCCCGGCCTCATTCTTTTTTTTCGTACCACTGTATATGGTAATCTTTTCTCGCATATGTCCCACCACTTCATCGGACAGAAGAATGACCGGGCTGCGATACCTTTCCGATAGTTCAAAGGCTTTGATGGTAAAATCGTACATTTCCTGAACCGAGGAAGGCGACAGTACGATGATGCCGTAATCTCCATGGCTTCCATAGCGGGCCTGGTAGATATCCTGTTGGGAGGACAGGGTGGGCTGTCCGGTGGACGGCCCTCCCCTCTGTACATTGACAATGACTGCCGGCGTTTCCGTAACCGCAGCAAAGCCAATGGCTTCCTGCATCAACGTGTATCCTGGTCCCGATGTGGCAGTCATCGCTTTCTTCCCGCCCCACCTGGCACCGATGACCGCGCATGCCGATCCGATCTCATCTTCCATCTGAATGAACGCGCCGTTGTTTTTCTGCATTTCTGCGGAAAGCATTTCAATGATCTCTGTGGAAGGAGTGATGGGATAACCGGCAAAGAACCGGCATCCCGCATAGATCGCCCCTTTGGCGCAGGCCTCGTTTCCTTGTAAAACCGCCTGCTTTTGACCTTGTGCATCTGGTTCCATTTTCTTTTTCTACACCTCACTTTATCTTGTAAACTTCCGGTACTCTGTTATGAAAGGTACCCACTGCATCCCCAATTTCCTTGGGATAATCCGGATCCACATATGCTTGTATGTAACCGGCCTTATCCGCAGCGATAGCCTCGGGGACGCCCCATGGATCGCAAATGAGGCTGCGCCCGCAGAAAATATTGTCTTCGTTGAGCTTTCCAAAGAGGTTAACCCCTACCACATACATGGAGTTGTGCAGCGCTGTGGCAGTGAGGATATTCTGCCAGTGGTCGCTCCTGGGAGAATAGAAGGCCGATGGGATAAATAAGTATTGAACGCCTTGCAGCGCCATGGTCCTTGCCGCCTCCGGAAAGCGAATATCGTAGCAGATGGAAATTCCGATCTTTCCAAAGTCCGCATCATAGGTGAACAGCTTGTTTCCTGCTGTGATCTGGTCCGATTCCTGCTCTCCGCCCATGGCGTTCAAGGCATCGAACAGATGAATTTTGTCATATCTGCCGACGATTTCTCCGCTGCGGTCGAACAGCAGGGCCGTGTTATAGATGTTTCCGTCTTGCTGTTTGTGGGCCACGGTCCCGCCGATGATATAGGTATTGAACAGCTTGGCCCGCATGGAAAATTCGTCGATGATTTCCTGGGGATATTCCTTGATCAAAGGGGTTTCGTCCAGATCGGGCGCATAATAGAAATATTCCGGAAGTACGACCATATCCACGGTTTTATAGGCTTTCAGCGCCTCATCCATCAAGTCCAGCGCCTGTTTGAAATTTTTATCCTTATCCTTTGTGGGCGTAGTTTGAATCCCTACAAAGCTTAATTTTTTTGTCATGATTCCTCCTTTATCAAATCGGAAGCAAACGTTGCGGCAAATGGTTCTCTTTCTAATGGATAATCGGGAACATAGAGCTGCTGCAGGGTCTTTCCCTGTAACACTTCTTCCCGTTCCTCCGCTTCCGTATCCTGATCGGCTATGGCTGTATTAATCAGCTCCTCTGCTTCGAATTCCCTCAGTACCAGGACTCCGTTTTGATCCGCCAGGATCAGGTCGCCCGGATGGACCGGGACCCCTCCGCAGGAAATGTCAAAATTAATTTCCCCGGAATCCTCGATGAACTTGGTCGTTAAAGGACTGGTCCCAGCAGCAAAGATGGGGATACCGATTTCCATGATTTCTTCATAGTCTGTCATCGGCCCATCTACGACGATCGCTGCCAGTTTGCGCACGCTGGCGCAAAGGGCGACCATTTCGCCCACACAAGCGTGTGAAACATCGCCGCAGCGGTCGATCACAAGAACATCTCCTTCATGGGCCATGCTTACAGCCACATGCAGCGCCTTTGATTCCTGCGCCGGTATGCGTACGGTAACCGCCGGACCAAACACGTTTCCTGTATTGGGATTCATGCAGCGTATCCGCGGATGCATAAAGCCGAATTCCGAATAATGGCCGATGGCTGCGATGCTCACTTGTTCCAGCTTCGCTTTATACCTTCCTGTATTGACAGGCTTTCTTTGATTAATTCTTAGTTTTGCCATTGGCCCCCGCTTTCTCTGCCTCTTTTATGCTGGCAGTCATCATTTGATCCGCATGGATAATGGCCTTGATGCCGTACCATAAAACGATTGCCGCCGGTATGATGAGCATTGCTGCGCATTCGTATGCCAGCCAGTCCCACCGATAGACGAAACCAAAGATGATAATCAAGGACTGTACCAGAATTACGATCAGCGAAATCGCTGTTACAACTGTATCTTTGCCGTCATCGTATTTGCTTGAGGTTTCTTTTTTCATTGTTTACGCCTCCAATTTCTTCATATTATCGTTTTGACCGTCTTTATAGGTAAACTTGGCAACAATCATGAATACAAAGAACGCTGCTACCCAAGTGATATTGTTGGCAGGTATGCCTGTCGATTCTGCCAGCACATAATTCCAGAACAGCCAGAATACATATCCGAAGGCTGTGCTGACCCAGCCGGCTGCCGGAGTTCGTTTGGAATAAAACAGGCCCACAACCAGGGGAATGAACAGACCTGCCACCTGAAAACCGGTGACAAAATACAGACCGTCAATAATGCTGGAAAGCCAGGCCTGGGTGCTGAGCATGGAGAATATAATGATTGCCACGGTGGCAATATTGTTCCAGCGGATCATTTGAGCGTCCGACAAAACTTTTCCCGTTATGCCCGTATACAAATCCTTGGTGCAGGCTGCCGCTTGAACCAGGATATAACTGCTGAGGGTGGACATGACCGCCGCGATCAGGCCGGCAACGAACAAACCACGCAGACCAGTGGGAAGAGCAGCCATAACCGTATTCCAAAATGCCTCATAGAAAACTGCATCCGGATACAGGGTCTTGGCGCAGAATCCCATCATAATGACTGCTGTACTGAATACCAGCCACATGGGAATGCAGAACATGAACGAGCGCTTGGCTGTTTTTGCCGAATCCGATGCGGAAAAACGCTGATACATCATTGGTTCGGTATAAATGCTCAGTCCAATGAGGGCCCAGGAAAGGGCTGTGGCACCGTTCATCCCTCCGGTGGGCTCGAACAGGGTCGGCTGACTTCCATTCAAGGTTCCGAAAATCGCATCCCATCCACCTGCCATATTCATAACCGCGATTACGCCTACGCCTACGGAAAAGCTGATAAATCCCAGCTGGAATACATCGGTCATGGTTACCGACCACATTCCGGATGCCAGCACATAGATGCCGACGATACAGCCGGAAATGAGGATTGCCACAAAGCTTGGAAAATCGAACATCATCTCCAGCAGCTGGGAAATGACCAGAAAGTTTACGCCGTTGTAAAGAACTCCCGCCAGAACAGCCACGGTTCCAAGGACCTTTGATTTCCGATCGTATAAAAATTCCATCAGATCGGGTACTGTCATCACGTCTTCAGGGATTTTTCCCCTCACTAAAGGGGCGATCCAAAGAGCAAAAGGCACCCGGGAGAGGGTACATGGGATAACATACACGATCATTCCGGCAATACCGATGGTTGCCCCATATTCCGCCACTCCAATCACAGAATATCCGTCATACCAGGATGTCATCATAGTTCCGATGACCAGAGGCAGAGTCAGGGACCGGCCCGAAAGGAAATAACTGCTCATGTTTTTTCTGGCCTTGCTCCGAAATCGCAGCCCGATAAAAATCATTAGAAAAAAGTATCCGATCAGGATCACCGTATCGGGAACGGCCCAGGGGACATTTACGTGTAACATTGCTTTCCTCCTTTATTTCCTCTCATCCGCTTGCCACTGGTCAATGAATCCGCTGATAACATTGACAGCATTTTCGATCATAACTTTTCCTTTTTCTTCGCTTCCGCAAAAGGGATCTCCCAGAACAGAGGTCTCGGTCTCCTTATCAAAGTACTCATAAACATACAAATCCGGGATTTCCTCTTTTTCCTCCTTCTCCTTGCGGATCATTTTCTCTTCATTAACCAACTGGGGGAACAGATATTTTAAGATGGACGTTCCTGCCTCCGCAGCATGGCCCAGCGGAAACTTGCTGTCCATCAGCTCCTCGTTGATGTGGTAGATAAAGCGCCACCAGTCGATGTGGGCGCATTCCATGCCGTAATCCCGCATGGCCTCCGACGCTGCTTGATCGATGGCACCCAGATTACCCACATGTCCGCATAGAAACAAGACTTTTTTCATGCCCTGCCGATGAAGGCTTTCGAGCACATCCCGATACATGGCCAGGATGGACATGGTGGATACAGAGAGGGTTCCCGTGTAGCACATCAAATCCTCTGAAAAGCCGTATGGAATCGGCGGAGCTACAAAACAGCTGGCCTTTTGTGCTGCTCGCTTTGCCACTTCATAAGTCACCAGCCAGTCAGATCCCATCGGCAAGTGATGCCCATAGGCTTCTGTGGCCCCCACCGGAAAAATCGCTGTATCGGATTCTTTTATAAACCGTCCGAATTCTTCCAGGGTCATTTCTGCAATCAAATGCTTATCCATTGGTACGTTCCTTTCTTGTTCAGTTGTAAACAAAATAATTGGAAAAATCGTCTGCCGCTATAAATTGAGTCTGGGTTTTACCGGCAAATGCGACGCGCACTTCATAATAGGGCCGGTAAAATTTTTCAATATGATCCGTTTCCAACTCAGGAGGCCGCTTGTATTTTGCCATCAAAACCTTCCACCTGGCGTCTACAATGGCTCTTTTCTCCGCCTGCGCCCGGGTCAGGGTATCAGCCACCAGCAGCTCGGGTTCAATCGCCTTTTTCACCAGCTTGAGATTGAGCTTTTCCTCATTGGCGCCGCATCCTCTTATGGGATCTACGATAAATTCGATGGTCCCGTCATCTGTCCGGTTCTTTTTAAAATAGGATACGGAATATTTAAGAACGACTCTCCAGCAAGGCAGATAGTGAAATTTAGCAGATAAAACCTTCGGCCGAATCAGGAAGAGGCGCTTTCTGACCAGGTAAGGCAGGTCTTCTTCCGATATCGTGTGCAAGGTTGCCTTTACTTTGACACCTTTGCTTTGTTTTTCCTTGTCCGTCGGCGTGGAAGCCTTAGCAGCCTTGAGCTGTTTTACTAATGTTTCTTTTTCCATTTCGTTTTCTCCGTAAGACGTCTTTATTGATCCTGCATGCAACTCAATAGTAGCAAATTTTCGAAATATTACAACATGTATATGACACTTGTCAGTCAATGCTAATTGACAAAAAATTGACACCATATTACAATAGTTGTACTATGGTGCTTGAGCGAAATGGAGGTATGAATATGAAAAGCAGCGTTTTGTCCCTTTCTCCCCTTTCCCTTATTCTGGATCACTTGCATATTTCCGCTGTGGACTTGGCGGCAGGCATTCACGTGGATCCATCTTTGATCAGCAGGTGGCGGAACAAAAACCGGAAGTTCAACTCCTCTTCCGCCCACTACTCCAACACTCTGAATTTTATTTTGGATCAGGATGAGCGGATCAACTATCAGAATATCGCCATTTTCCTCATGGACTATATGCCGGAAGCTGCCATCACCAACCGGGAAGAAGCGTATAAGGCTTTGGATTTGTGGATGAGCGGCCATTTCAGCGTTTCTCCCTACGAAACCCTTCCTCCTTCCGTAGATAACGCCAATGTAGCTGATGTGGGCATCATTAAGGGGGAAAGGCAAAAAAAAGAAGCCCTGCTCTATGCGCTGGACACCACTTTGATGCTGCCGGAGCGAAAGCATCTCTATCTGATGTTTGATGACAGTACTGACCGAATATTGGAGCAGGAGTCCTTTTACATTCCCTGGATTCAGAGACTTCACGAAATTATTAAAAAGGGCCATGAAATTTCCTTTATATACAGCAGCGATTTTTTCCGCTCCTGCATCGTGGATTTGGATAATTTTCTCTGTCTATGTTTTTCACCCAATTTCCACGCTTATTACATGCCCAAGGGAGCCATCCCCGCTTTTGATTTGTGCATCTTGGAAGATGTCTTAGCTTTAACCAACTTCACCCCTTCCATAGGTGATAAAAAAACCACCCTCTATTCCTTCACCCATCCGGACATCGTGCGCCGGCTCCAGCTCCAATATGAAAACCAGCTCATTAGCTGCGAATTGCTGGTAAATCACGATGATAAAAAAATACGGCAAGTCGCTATAACGCTCAAAGGAATTCAACATATGGGCCAGAAACTTTCGGTGTATGACAGTACGCCCTTCGTCTTTCCCATAAGGCCGGAAAACTTTCAGAAAATATTGGTTTACAATGGTTTCAGCGCTCCAGAGATCGAAGCGATCATGATGCGCTATTTAACGTTCATCTATCATCCATGCCTGAGCTCCAATTTCAATGACTGCCAGTTTCTCTTGAATATGGACGGTATCTTTGACGCCTTGGACCAGTATCAGTGTATCTTCCTGCCAAAGCTGCTTTCCAACAAAGATATTGTCATTCCCAAAACCCTCTATTATCTTTATTTAAAGGAGATTTTCGATTATGTTTCCAACCCCGAATCTTCTGAGATCAACGTTGAAATCGCCATGGTCACCGATTCCTGCACCGGACTTCCCAGAGATACCACGGTCTACGCGGTGGATAATCTGTGTGCCTATATCAATACCTACTCAACTCCCAACGAGGCCAAACATCTGCTTTTCACCAACCCCTTCGTCGCCGCAGACGCTTATCGGTATCTGGAGAACCTGCGCATCGGTCTTCCGGAAGAAAATAAAAATATGACGCAGCTCCTATTGATCTTGAATCAGATGTTTGAAAAGGTCCCTTCGGGTGCAGCAGGCTCTGATTCGGGTTGATTTGTTAGGTTTGAACCCTAACGCAATCCTGCATTTTCCTCTCTGGTTTCAGCAATAGGATTTTCCGGACCCTCTAGCCGGGGCGGGGAAAAGATTAAAAAATCCTTGGTAAATTTACACGTTTTTCAACGGTTAAACCCTCTTCGACCGGCTCTGGAGCAAGTTAGATCGCTTTTTAGCAATATAAGGTCTCGCAAACCCACAACTTTGCGTAAAGAATGCGAATTTTTATGAAAATTTTCCTGATTTGGCGATAAACATAAATTTATATATTAAAACCAGGGCTGTAGAAGTTTGCGGATCGGAGCATTGGTGTGGCCCGGGCCGGGCCGGATTTTGGAGGCCGGGGCATCAATATGACCCCGGCGCGCAAGCCAGACTGGAACCAGCGCTGAAAGCAGATTATCGCGATCCGGTCCGCCAGGCCTTTTCCACGATGATTTTGGGCCATTTTCACCGTCTATCCACCGAAAAACAGCGAAAAATCATCGCTGATCCTTCTTTTTTTAATCTTCAGCGATGAGAATTCATCGTAAATCGGGCTCAAAAGAGGCTCCCACGATGATTTTATATTTTATCCGTAATCCGGGGCCAGAACAAATCTTTAGCCCAGGCCCGGGTCCGAGCCAAAAGATATCCGTACCCAACCCAAAAATCCGGATCCGATTACAATATGTGCCTTTTGTATTACAACAGCTTGTAATTTGCATACAATAACGATATAATTAAGGTGTACAGAATACAGAAAGGAGTTGATTTTATGGCACAGTCAACCATAACTGCGCGAGTAGACGAAAAGGATAAAGCCAGATTTGACGCTTTTTGCTCCAATGTGGGTCTAAACACCTCCACAGCCATCAATCTTTTTGTGAAAGCAGTTTTACGCGAAAACAGGATCCCATTTGAAATTGCAGAAACCACTGATCCATTTTTTTCTGAATCGAATATGGCCTATATAAAAAAATCCGTTCAGGAACTTCGTGAAGGGAAAGGGACGGCGCACGAACTGATTGAGATAGAAGATGAGTGAAAAAATTTGGTCAGACGATGCCTGGAAGGACTATCTCTATTGGCAAACCCAGGACAAAAAAACAGTAAAACGCATCAATCAGCTCATTAAAGATATTGAGCGAAATGGCTGCATGGAGGGCATCGGGAAACCCGAACCCTTAACCGGTGACTTGCAGGGCGAATACAGCCGCCGCATCAACGAGAAGGACCGATTGGTCTACCATATGGAAAACGGCCGCATCTACATCGTGCATTGCAGAGGACATTATGGAGATAAGTAACCGCACATGATGCCCTCGTCTTGAAAAAGAAGCGATTCTTGCCCGGGCCGGGGCATCAATATGACCCCGGCGCGCAAGCCAGACCGGGACCGGCGCTGAAAGCAAATCATCGCGATCCGGTCCGTCAGGCCTTCTCCACGATGATTTTGAGCCATTTTCACCGTCCATCCACCGAAAAACAGCGAGAAATCATCGCTGATCCAACTTTTTCTAGTCTCCAGCGATGAGAAATCATCGCAAATCGGACTCAAAAGAAGCTCCAACGATAATTTTACTTTTCACCCGTAATCCGGGGCCAGAACATATCTTTACCCCAAGCCAAAGACCCAGGCCCAGCTATAAACAGCACCGCCCACCCCAAAAAAGCAAAACAGAGCCATCAACTCAAACGGCTCCATTTTACAGTACACATTAATCCATTACTGCTTGGTCCGCTGCAGGACCGGTTTCCTTTTTCTCGCTTCGGCCCCGGGCGATCATTTGCCGCCACTGGCCGTTCTCCATGCAAAGGGTTACGATCCAGCCGAATACAATGGCCCACACAGGCGCACCGATTCCCAGAATACTCACTTTGGACAGGCCGATGAGAAAGGCTGCCAGCGCGCCCATCTGAAAGCGGCCGGTCCCAAAAGCACCTTGTAGCGAGCTCACCAGCAGGCCGGTCATGGCGATCCCGCAAATGAGATCGATGATCGTTCCCGGCAGCTGCATGATAAACGGGATCAAAATGCCTGAAAGTACACAGACCACCAACACGCCGCCGCAGTAGATGACTGCTCCTGCGAATCTTCTTTCCCGTCTGCCCGCATCCTCTCCAGCGAGAATCGCCATAACCGGGCCGGCAAGAGAAATGGTATGCCCCAGGCCAAAGGCCGCCAGTATGGAACCCAGCCCGCTGAGTACGGTCACACTATTGAGGGAAAGATCACAGCCGTTGGCTTTTAAAACCCCGTAACCTTTGAAAACATCCGCCACAGCCATAATCACCAGCGGCAGCGACACGGTCAGAAAAACATTGCTGGTAAAATCCGGCCCTGTGAAAACCGGCAGCGACAGACCGTAGGAGCCTGCCGATCCATCCGCTTCTCCCGAATGGAGAAAAACAGCACATGCGATGCCCACAGCCAGCGCTATGATGTGAGGCGGAACTTTCTTCGTCACCAGGGGAAATGCGACAAAGGCGCCTGCGATCAGCGCTCCCGAAAGAGGGTCTGATGCTATGGACCTTACGATATCCAGCCCGTAGCTCATAAAAACCCCTGCCACCATCCCCAGAATCACTGGAAGGGGCAAATACCTGCTGATCCAGCCGATCATCCCCGTATATCCCACCAGGAAAAGCGCAACCCCGGCTGCGATGAATCCGCCGACCATTTCCGGCAGTGTAAACTGATCGAACATGGGTTTTAATACCACGATCGCAGTCAGGGAACCCGCAAAATAAAAGGGCGTCCGGTAATAAATGCTGGCAAAGATGGAAATCAGTCCTCCCACCGCCATACTGCACATGACAAAGGATGCGGCCTGCGCCGAAGTCATCCCCGCGCTGGCAGCCACAGACGACAGCATGGGGATAGCGCCCGCCAGCACGAAAACCATGGAGGTCAGAGCCGCAAAGATATTGCGGCTCTCGCACTTAAACTCCTTCTTTAGATTGTGAAAGCCATTTCCTGATTCAATGAGCCTGCGCATCGTAAATCACATTCCCTTCTGAAACCGTCATCAGGATGGGTATTTGCCCGATGGTATCCGCCGGCACCTCAAAGATATTTTTGTCCAGCACCACAAAGTCCGCGAATTTGCCGGGTGTAATGGAACCGGTGATGTCCTCGGCAAAATCGGCATAAGCCGCATCCAGAGTAAAGGTTCGGATCATCTCTTCAACAGTCAGCGCTTCTTTGGCGTTGAGCACATTGGACGGGTCGTCGGCGTCATCCCTGAAATCACAGCGGATCACCCCCATTTGAATGCCCAGCAGCGGGGCCGGCGGCTGAGTAACCGGAAAATCACTGCCCGAGGACAAAACGAGTCCTGCTTCTTCTGCCAGACTCCTCATGGGATACTCGTTTTCCGCCCGCTCCTCACCCAGGAACGGCACCTCCAAGCCGTAGAAATAACCTTTTTCTTTAGCAAACCAATAGGGATTTGCCGAAACCACAACCTGCCGCTCCCTGAGGCGCTGGTAATCATCTTTATCCACAATCTGCATATGAGCGCCGATGGGCCTGATATTGGGCTGCCCGTTTTCCGCCGCGGAGCATTCCAGCGCAGTCAGCATCTGATCCACAGCCGCATCTCCGATCACATGAAAGTGCATCTGAAAACCGTGGTGCTCCGCCCAGGAGCACAGCCTATTCAGCCCGGCCTGGCTCCAAACCGGCTCTCCGTAATAGTCCGGCCGATGAGCATAGGGCTTTTTCAGAAAAGCGGTAGCGCCCTCCACAACCCCGTCCACCAGCACTTTAATGCTGTTTGCGGCAAACCGCGTGCCGGCACCGGCGGCCGTTCTTTCCGTCTGATAGTCCTCCAGCATTGAATCCACCGACTCGGGTCTTGCCATGAAGGATCCACGAATTTTCACCTTCAGCTCTCCTGCCTGATCCATCACTTTGTAGGCTTCATAATAATTGGTATACAGCTCAACCATGGGATCGTGGACCATGGTCAGCCCCAGCTGGCCCATCATTTCTTCCAGATAGCGCACTGCCTTTTTCACCTTATCTACCGAATAGACAGGCTTAATGGCATGAAAGGGTTCCTGAGCGCACTCCCGGAAGGTTCCGGAAAGCTCCCCTGTATCCGCGTCCTTTTCCAGAACGCCCCCTTCGATCACCGTATCTTTTGTAACGCCGGCCAGCCGGATCGCCGCTGAGTTTGCCCATATACTGTGATGATCTCCCGAATCCAGCACAATGGGAATATCCGCCGCGATTTCATCCAGCCATTCCTTTCTGGGGCCGTGGTCGTCAAAATACGTGTTAATCCAGCCCGCCCCTTCCAGAAAATCAATATCCGGATGGGCTTCATAAAAATCCCGGACAGCGTTCAAACAATCCTCTTTCGACTGGGCCCGGGCCAGGTCCACCTTAAACAGCACTTCCGCGCAGCCCTGTACCGCATGAATATGGGAATCGATGAAGCCCGGCAAAACCGTTTTTCTATGCAGATCGATATACTCTGCATCTGCTCCCGCCTTTTCAGCGACTTCTTCTTCCGTACCCACAGCGATAAATTTCGTACCTTCCACACAGAAGGCCTGGGCCCAGGGACAGCGTTCGTCCACCGTGTAGACCCTTCCATTTCCGTAAATCACTCGTTTATCCATTTCTTCCTCCCATTTCCTCAGATGACACGTTCCAGTCCTTCTTCCTGATAGTCCTCACCCTTCTTTTTGGCTTCCATCACGGCTTTCAGCTGGTCGAATTTCGCTTTGGTCAGCGGGAAGGCTATCGCCATAACGCCGGACAGAATCAAGAAGCTTGAAGGTATGATCGTAAAGGCATTTTCGATACCTGCTACAGCCGATGCGGACTGCTGGGGCAGCGTAGGATCGTATCCTGAAACGGATAGGATGATTCCAAGCACCTGGCTGGAAATGGCGGCGCTGAACTTGGCGAAGAAAATACCTGCTGCGAAAACCGCGCCTTCTCTGCGCTCACCGTACTTGTATTCATAGACTTCGCACATATCCATGTTGATGGCCGGAATCAAAGTCCAGTATGCTCCGTTGGCAATGCTGAAAATCGCCATATACAAAAGGAGCATGCCAAAGCTTTCAATGGATATAAATTTGAAACAGAACATGACTGCGCCTGAGCCTGCGATGCATAAGGCCGCGGCCGCTTTCTTGCCGATCTTCATGGAAATGGCCGAAACGAGGGGTACTGCCACGATGCCGATCAGAATGTAAAGGAACATAACCAGCGCCAGCGTTTCTTCGGTGGACTGCATTTTGTGGTATACGAAATAGGCGATGTCCGCATTGATCATGCTGTATCCGAACATGAAGGCCATGAACATACCCAGCAGGAATTTGTAAGGCTTGAGCTTGAGGATTTTCAGATAGGTCTTGAAGCCGTTTTCTTTCTTTTTCTCTGTAATGGCTTCTTCCCGAACGTTCATGATCTCGTGGCCTCTGGTGGTTCTCCAGGTGATTAAAATACAGATCATGGCGATTCCGCCTGCGATCATGGCCATGGATTGCCAGGCCCGTCCCGGGGCCATTCCCTGACCGATGAACATGGCTACCACCAGTGACGGAGCCGACATACCTACGATGTTGCCCAGCAGGTTAAAGATAGTTGCCGGCGCGCGCAGCTTGGTTCTCTCGTCGTAATCCAGGGTGAGCTCTGCGCCCAAAGCTGTGTACGGAATGTAAAACGTTGTGTAAGATGTCCAAAATACCATGGCCATGATAACGTAGTAAACATTCTTGGCGTTGCCATCCAGGGGCACGTTGGTAAACAGCAGGACAAAAGCAGCGGCCAGCGGCACGGCGACCGCGATCAAATAGGGTCTCCTTCTTCCGTACTTGGATCTGGTATTATCGGATATCTGTCCCAGAATGGGGGTCGATACCGCATCCCAGATAACGGCGATGAGGGAAATGCTCCCGGCCAGGGCCGGACTAATCCCAGCGATATCCGTCAGGAAAAATAATAAAAACATAAAGACAAAGTTGTAAGTGATCGCATCCGATGCGGAAGCAGTTCCATATCCCAGGATCACTTTCCATGATAATTTTTTCATATTCGCGTCCTCCTTTATTTTCTTCAGTTTAACTGAGAGGGCAAATAAGAAATAGGCGGTTTCTTGGTACAAATTATACAGTTTATTGGCAACTTTCTGTTTTTTCAGATTTTTTAGGCCCATACGCTTTACCGCAAGCCCCTGTCATTCTATAATAGAGAAAACAATCCAATTCAGAAGGGAATGATGATCTTGTCTCAGACCGAAAACATCAATATTTCACTGGCGCAGCCTTTGATGCAGGAATTTCCGGAAGGAATCCGCCTCTCACGCTTTTCCTTTTTTTCTCTGCGGGAATATCCGATCCACACCCATCTTCATATGGAGATCATCTATGTTTTGGAAGGAAGCCTCTCCATTAAGGTGGGAGTCTCCAATTATACCCTCTCCGCAGGGGAATTTACAATCATGAATCCATTTGAACTTCACGGTTTATACTGTACCGATGAGCCCAACCGCGTATGTCTTTTAGAGATCAGCCCCCAGTTTTACGACCCCTGTCAGGAAGGCACCATCTTTGTATCCGAGTATAAGCTCTACCGGGACGCGGCCAAAGACGACTTCTCGAAGATTGAAGAGGTTCTGCGCAAGATTTTTCATTTACACCTTTCGACCATGCTGGCAGAGGACAGTCCTGACGGCTATCTTCCGGTTTACGCAAGCGCCCGCAATGAGGAATATGAAAAAATCCTCCTTCGTACCTTGATTAATTATTTTGAGCTCCACTTCACTGCGGAATATTTTCTCCTCAGCGATCATAAAGAAAACACGCTGCGGGATAGCTTTGTCCAGGCCGACCGGCTGAAAAACATCCTCTCTTATTTTTATGAAAACTTTCCTCAGAAGATCCAACTGCAGGATGTGGCTGATCGGACTTACGTCAATCGCTACCATATCTCTCATTTGGTGAAATCCGGGATTGGCTTTACCTTTTCCGAACTGCTGCAGCATATCCGTATTGAAAAGGCGGAAATATATCTGCTGGGAACCGATCTGCCCATCAGTCAGATTGTCTTTGAGCTGGGCTTTTCTTCTTATCGGTATTTTAATCAGCATTTTAAGAGCCTGTTCCATATGACGCCCAACGCATACCGGCAAAAGTATCAAAAAGAAACGATTTTACATAAAGAAATTTCCGTTCTCTCGCCCATTCCCCAATCTGCCGCCGAGTCGCTGCTGATGCGTCTGGACTCGATTAAGACCACTGCTTCCATGGGCGCCGGAAAGCCTGAAATCCGTTTTATTGATCTGAAAAACGTCCCGGACCGGCAGGACGGACACGGCCCACTTCCATCCGGCGCAGACGCTTATTCCGATTTGAACTGGCCCGAATCCCATATTTTGTATGATTCGCCCTACATGGCTTCTTTGCTGCTTTCACAGATCGCTTTGGTAGGCCCCGGCCCTTTCTTAAAAAAATATCCCTGTTTTGCATGCAGGGATGAAGATTGCTCAGGGAATTCTCTGCCCTTTAACGGTAAGCCCGGTGCTGTCACCCAGCAGGGACTTTGTAAAGCTTCGTTTCATACGCTGGAGTTTTTAAAACACTTTGAGGGTGATGAATTTCCCATTGACGTCGGCTCTTTTCTGGCTTGGTCAGGACCGGATTCTGAAAGGATCCTTCATCTGCTCCTTTATTATGCGCCTCTGGATATCGGCCAGCTGCTGTCCCGCAGCTTTCACATGCCGCAAGCTCTGGCTTCCTACGTGGAAGAGCGCACCCAATCTATGGCAAATCGAACCTTTGTCGTTGAGCTTCCTCAGGATTCTTTAGCTATGGAGCAGAAGCTGAAGCGTTCCATGGATCCCTTTGTCCAGTGGCAGAGGCTGGGTTGTCCTCCGTCTCTGGATCAGGAAACCGTTCAGCTTTTGAACAGTGCCTTTCAGCCGGACGCTTACTTTTTCAAACCTCAGGAGCGTCTGGAAATTACGCTGGCGCCTTTTGAGGTGAAGTATTTTCAGTTTACATTTCCGCACAAATAAGAAAAAACGGCGGGGGCTTCTTTTGCAGAAGCTTGCCGCCGTTTCATTATGTTTCTTTCTTACCGGGGCCGGACACTGATTTTTTTGCTGAAGGCGCCGTAATAGGCCTTGCCGCCCAGATACCGGACTGCCCTTATTTTATAATAGTATCGCTTTCCCTTTTTCAGCTTTTTGTTGGTCCAGGAGGTTTTCTTTCCTGAAACCGTTTTTACTTTTTTGTATGATCCGTTTTTCTTCACAGCCCGGTAGATCTGATATTTATCAGCGCCCCGGACTTTTTTCCACCTGACCGCCGCCTTTTTCTTTCCAGCCTTTGCTTTTTTCATGGCAGTCTTTCCCGGCTTGGTGGTCGCTGCCGCAATGTTTGAGAAATCAGCGTCATATCGTTTGCTGTCTTTCACCTGATACGCCTTAATTTTGTAATAATAACTCTGACCGGAAGTCAGCTTTGTATCGGTAAAAGAATTGTTGGATGCTGCTGCGGTTCCAACTTTTTGGTATTTGCCAGAGGCGGAAGTTGACCGGTAAATATCCCAGCCGCTTATATTGGCTGCTTTCTCCCAGCCAATGCTGATCGATGACGTGGAAGCTTTCGTGAAGCGGATGCCCCGGGCCGGCTCAACGCTCACGGGCGGCTCGGGTGCAGGGGGCTGGATTACAGGGGGATCGGGCTTTTCGGCTACCGGCGGTTCGGGTGCGGGAGGATCAGGTTCTTCGACTACTGGCGGTTCGGGGGCGGGAGGATCAGGTTCTTCCACTACCGGCGGTTCTTCTGCCCCTGGCAGCTCTTTATATTTTACAATGGGATTGCCCAAGCCGTTAATATAGGAAAGGTAGATGTTTCCCTTGGAGCACGTCAGGTCTATGCTCCTTATTTCTTTCACTTCCGCATCGGCACCCAACTGCTCCCAGGCCTCGCCCTTTCGCTGCCAGACCTTGGTTCGGTGTGTTGTCTGGTTTTCGCTGGCCGCAAAAACTTGGCTGCCACAGGCCGCCAGCTTTTGATTCAAGGAGCCTGAATCTGCCAGCGGCGGGCTCTCTTGTTTCCAGCTGCTGCCGTCATAGGACCATACTGAAAACCCTTCCTCAAAAGGTGCTCCAAGATAAAGCTTATCGTTGACCGCAAGGGTATCAAAGGAAGAAGCTTTCATCTCTGTCGGAACCGGCGCTGCCTTGGATCCGGTAATTTTTTTAATGACTAGCTCATTTGTTCCTGTGCGCATGGTCATGTACATGGAGCCCTTTTCTCCTGTAAGCTGCATGTTGTTGAGATCCCCTGCCGCAACGTTCTCCGCCGCCAGAGTCAGGGTGTTTCCGTCAAATTTTTTGATTCCATATAT
This sequence comes from Hominibacterium faecale, assembly GCF_020734085.1. Lineage (NCBI taxonomy): Bacteria > Bacillati > Bacillota > Clostridia > Peptostreptococcales > Anaerovoracaceae > Hominibacterium > Hominibacterium faecale. The sequence goes on along the minus strand of NZ_JAJAGH010000001.1, from coordinate 359,922 downwards.
AAAGGAATTCCCAGTCTCGCTTGAGCTTTGGCTGTACCCGATGTAGATGCCGTCGTCCCGCACCACTGCGTCCGTATATTGGGTAAGGTCTCCATTGATCAACGCAGCCTGCTTCCAATCCCCGCCCTCATATTTCAACAGCTGACCGGCATACTGATCGCCAAAACTGCAAAGGAGGTAGGGCACGTCTTTATAAATCAGAATCTTTCCAGCATGAATAGTCTGGCCGGTTCCAAGTGTTGTCCAGCCGTCTTTCGTATACTTGCGTACATAGGTCTTAAAATCACCTTTTTGGTAGGCCGCATATAGATTGCCTGATGAATCGGCCGCTGTAGAGATCTCATTCGCTTCAGAGTTTTCTATCTTTCCAGGACCCAGATTCTTCCAAATTCCTTGGTCGGACACATCTGCAAATTCCACGTCAAAGGATATGGTGTCCCCTGGGCTGCCGATGTTTTTGAGAACGATCCCCGAATTCCTGCCGTCGGAGTAGCTCAGTACATTGGTTTTCTGGTCCAAATCTTTGCTGCCAAAGGAATACCTGCCTTCTTTTGCGGAAAAAAAGGAATCCTTTAGCTCGTCACGGTTTTTGGCAGGAACGTCAATGTCTTTAGCAAAAACGACGATCCCTTTTTCCGAACCCATATTGGTTAGGTTTTCCACATCCGTATTTACACGATAAACGATCAGGCCGGTGCCGGGAATCTTTGCATCCAGGCTGCCCGGCACCAGCGAGTCGGTCTTTTTTCGATACTCCACCACAAAGAACTCCGTGTCGGACATGGGGGACTTGAGGATATAGGCCTGATCGCCTGCGGGTTGATCGGCCGGCACCAGGGTCAGTCCCGTTCGGTCGCTTGCGATGGTATCAATGGTAAGCCAGCCGCTTTTGTACCTCAAATAGGCCAGCGGATACTGAAGGTAGGTAGATGTTTTGGACATGATGTCCCAATCGCCTACAGGGTCCGTCCCGTCATTGGAATAGAGGTCGGGAAATCCGATGCTATGCAAAAATTCGTGGGCAATGACCCCTTCTTCTGCTCCTTCAAAAGCGGCGCTGGAATTGATGATGTTGTAGTTGCCGATGGTTTTACCGGCAAAAGGTGTGTGACCGTCCCAGCTTTTATGCGGATCCGTGGCATCGTTGGTGGCTTTTCCCTGGACGATAACCGTCACATTGTCAATAAAGCCATTACCGTCTCGATCCAGATCGCTGCCCTGAAGTGAAACGTTCGCTTTCACGGCCGCGCTGATCAAGTCATAATCCGTGCTGCCGCTTCCCATGACCGGAACGATCGTTGTGCCATTGTCCTGGGGCAGGTAGCTGGTAACGTGAAATTGACCGTAGGAGATAGCCGTTAAGTAGGATGGCAGGGATTTGGCATAGCTTTCATCCAGCCAGTATTTGCGAGCCAGCTGGGCATAAGTAGGCGGATTGTAGCCAGTGGTCCTGGTTTCCATAAAGTTCTTGGATGGATCGCCGTCCAACTGAACGAACAGCACCAGATTGGCGAATTCCTTTGTTTTCTGATTGGCTGTCTGACCATACGACAAACTGCCGCTGCCGGCCAAAAGTGCAGCAATCAGGATTAAGCACATGATACGGTTTTTAGCCTTTCCCTTTTTCAACATCTTATTGTCCCTTCCCTGGTTCATAATTGCTTTTATTATATCATGTATACGGGCCTTTGGATATAGTTATTATGGGATTTTTTTACATATTTCACTTGACTGCGCGGCGTCGTAAACTTACAATATATGTAAAATATATTGGAGGAGCTATGATTAAAGTTTATGAGGAAATGATAAAGAGTCTGGAACATATGCGCAGCCTGGCCGAGTCATTTGAAAAGGAAATACTTTCTCTGCCGCCGGGCAGTTTGTCGGTTTCAATACAGAGTTCAAAGCAATATTATTATCACAACTATAGTGCTGACGGGAAAAAGCAAAAGCGTTATTTAAATCCGGACAGCAAATACGATCAAAGGCTGCTGAAAAAATTGCAGCGGCGGCGTTTTCTACAAAAAAGCCTGTCTGTGCTGAAAACCGATATTTCAGCCTTGGAGCAGGCAATCGCCAAATTTGTTCTTTATGATCCTGGGCGTATTTGTACCCAGCTCACGTCCGCCTATCAGGATATTCAAAAGGATCCCGGTTTATGGCTGCCGGCTGAACCGGACTTGAGGCGATGGGCCAAAAAGTCCTATACCCAATACGCAGGACATCCGGAGGGCCTGATCCACGAAACATCCACCGGTCTGCTGGTCCGCTCCAAATCGGAATCCATGATCGCGGACACGTTAACCTTATATGGGGTGCCTTTTCGCTACGAACAGGTCTTGATCATAAACGGAAAATCTTACGCCCCCGATTTCACCCTGCACCACCCGCTGAACCGGGAAATCTTTTATTGGGAGCATTTTGGAAAAATGGATCAGCCGGATTATCTTCTCAGCGCAGGAGCTAAAATCATGGATTATCGCCAAGCCGGCATCCGCACCGGCACCAATTTTATCATGACTTTCGAGGACCTCCAGAATCCGCTGACTATGCGGGAAATCCAGGACGTCGTTACTTCCCGGCTGCTGACTCGGTGAAGGGGTGCCGGGGCGCTTTACAAATAAAGATGCCGGGGCGCTTTAGGCGGCCCTGGCTCCCCCGACGCCCCAAAATCAAAAATTTTCGCCATTTCTATTCGAAACCGGCCTTTTCGCAGTCAAAGTCCATAGAAAATCATGCGAAATTTCGCTTCAGGCCGGTTCATCCCGGTTGTTATTTGCAACTAACCGCATACAAATTGCTCGCTCGTGGCTATTTGCAGCAAGTAAATAGCATCCTTCGAACCGCCGTGGTTCAAAAACAGCAAAATGCCCTGTTTTTCTATGGACATTGCTTCCAAAACAGGGCATTTCGAATAGGATTCGGCAAAAAAAGTTTTTTTCCCGGGCAAAACTGAGCCCAGGCGGCCTAAAAGGGCGTCACCTGCGCCAGCAGGTTTTCCAAATCCGCCCCGGTTGCCTGCCGGGGATTGGTCGTTGTGCAGGTGTCCGCCAAAGCGGCCTCAACCATCTCATCCTTTAAAGCACAAACTGCATCCGGATCCACATCCAGCTTTTTCAGAGTAGAAGGAATGCCGAAAGTAGCCTCCATCTCCCGGATCCGGCGGATCAAGCTGTTTACCGCCACTGCCGTATTGGCATAAGGCAGCCCGATCAGTTTGGCCATCCGTTGATATTTCCTGGCCGCCAGCGTTATCTCCCCCGACTCCAAGTTCGCGTTAAACGCCAGCACATGGGGCAAAATCATGGCATTGCTGCGGCCGTGGGAAATATGAAACTTGCCGCCCACCGCATGAGCCAGACTGTGGCAGATCCCCAGGCCGGCTGTGTTAAAGGCCATGCCCGCAAGGCAGGCTGCATTATGAACCTTTTCTCTGGCGACAAGATCATTGCCGTCTTTATATGCCTGGGGCAGGAAGCGGAACAGCAAAGTCGTCGCCTTTTCCGCCAGCGCATCGGTAAAATCCGTAGCCTCTGTGGAAACATAGGCTTCCAGCGCATGAGTCAGAGCATCCAGGCCCGTATCGGCTGTGATGGCCGGCGGCACAGTTTTCACCAGCTCCGGATCCAAAATCGCCACCATAGGCTGAAGGGACTGGCTCACAAGAGGATACTTGATCCCTTCCTCCGCATTGGTAATCACAGAAAACTTGGTCACTTCCGAGCCGGTGCCGCTGGTAGTCGGTATGGCATAGCACTCTTCCACATCCACATACTTCATCTGTCTGGACAGCTCCCGAATAGCCTTGGCCGCATCGATGGAGGAACCGCCACCCACTGCGATCATAACCTCAGCCTTGCACTCCGCCAGACACTTGATCCCTTCCGCCACCACTTCCACCGGCGGATCGGGAATAATATCGCTGAACACAGAGACGGAGCAGGAATCCAGGTGCGACTTAATCTTGTCCACCATGCCCGACTGCTCTATAAAGCTGTCGCAGACGATGAGCACACGCTTATCCTTTATCTCATCCAACCGGCCGAGAGAATTCTCGCCGAAAAACACATTGGTACTAATACTGAATTCTTTCATTACAAAATTCCCTTCTTCTTTAGTGGGGCGTCCCGAATAAGTTTAGAACAACGACGCCGATTAAAATCAAAATAATCCCGAAAATCCCTGCCGGAGTAATAGCCTGCTTGAACAGAAACACGGAAACCAGCGTGGCCACCACGATTCCCAGTCCGGACCAAATCGCATAGGCAAAGCTGAGATTGATATGCTCCAGGGCCCGCGCAAAGCAATAAAAACAGATGCCGTAGGACGCAATCGTAATCAGGGACGGCCACAGCTTGGTAAAGCCTTCCGTATATTTTAAAAAAGTAGTTCCAATCAGCTCGCCGCCGATGGCAATGGCTAAAAATAGGTTGTACATAAACTTCCTCCCATATACCTACCGGCTCCGATAGGATGTATGCAGCAGCTTTTCGGCCAGCGGACCCAGAGGCTCCCCGTAAAATTCCCGATAAACCTGTGCTACCTGGGGATTATCGATGGAATTTCGCAGAGACATCCTGGCATCCTCTGCATACATGCTGCTGATCCTGCTCCTTCTGATATCATCCACAACCGGCACGCAGTGCATCTGGGGCTGTCCTGCACCGCTGATGCAGCCGCCGGGGCAGGTCATAACTTCCACAAAATGATAGTCCGAAATGTCCCCGGCCAGGAATTTTTCCGCATTGGCAGTGCCGTAGACAACCGCCACATTAATTTGTTTTCCAGCAAGCTCCACTGCAGCTTTTTTCACCCCCGTAAGGCCGCGGACTGGTTCAAAATCCAGCAGATCATCAGCATGAGGCTGGCCGGTCAAGCTCTGAAACGCCATGCGCAGAGCCGCTTCCATCACGCCGCCGGTATTTCCGAAAATAACCCCCGCGCCGCTTCCTTTGCCCAGAATAGAATCAAACTCAGCATCGGCAAGCTCCTCAAATACGATATGTTCTTCCTTCATCCACTGGGCCAGCTCTTTGGTGGTGATCACATAATCGTTATCCCGCATATCGCTGCGGCCCACAAGATTTCCCGCATCCGCCAGCTCCGATCTGCGAATCTCCGCCTTTTTCGCAGTGCAGGGCGTCACATTGACTGTCACCAGCTTGGCCGGATCGATGCCGGCCTTCCCGGCAAAATAAGTCTTGATCGTCGCACCCTGCATACCGATGGGGCTCTTGGCCGTGGATAAATTGGCAATCAGCTGGGGATGATAGGTTTCCACATATTTTACCCAGGCCGGACAGCAGCTGGTAAACTGGGGCAGCGGCCCGCTTCCTGTAAGCAGACGGCTGAGCAGCTCGCAGCCTTCCTCGATAATGGTCAGGTCAGCGGAAAAGGTCACATCGAACACATAGTCAGCGCCCAGAGCCTTCAAGGCAGCCACCATTTTACCTTCCGCCCAGGTGCCGGCTTTATCCAGAAACGCGTCCCCCAGGCCTACCCGCACAGAGGGCGATGTGGAAAAAACGACAACTTTTTCCGGATCCCCAATCGCTGTACGGACCAGATCGATCTCCGAACGGAGGGTAATGGCCGATTCGGGGCAGGCAGCGCTGCACTGGCCGCAGTTGATACAGGAAAGCTCCGCCTCCCCGCCGGCCCCAAGAGCCTGAGTCCGTCCGGCCACGCCGATCTCTTCTTGGCACACAGCCAGACAGTGGCCGCATTCCACGCATAAATCCTTATCCTTAACGATGGCCGGATTATCCTCCGCTACTGCGACGCAGCGATCATATGAATTCATGGTCATGATCTCCTCCTCACATCTACAGTCCCAAGCCATTGCGCTTTTCCAAAATGACCGCTTCCAGCGCCGCCGCAGAAGAAGACACATCCGTATCCACCATCAGGCGGCCGCCGGTAATCTCCTCCATCTGCCTGGTTAAAACATCCAGCGCGATCGGGCTTCCGGTCACAAAAGGCGCCAGTCCAAGATGCACCGTAAAGCCAAGAGCCAGCGCGAATGCTCCGTCGGCCAATGCCTGCTCTTCCAGCCACTGGGGCGCGGAAATTACGATGGGCAGCTGTGGAATATCGATCCCCAGCGCCTCTGCGATTTCTCCTGCCACCAGTTCCATACGGCCAATGGCCAGGCATGGGCCGAAATTGAGAACCGGCGGAATTCCCAGGGACTGGCAGACCTCTCTCAGGCTATCCCCCGCAAGAGCCGCAGCCTCAGGGCTCATCAGTCCGCAGTTCTCCAAACCTCCGCAGGTACAACCCGCCGACAGCACCAGAATATCCTTTTTAATCAACTCTTTTGTCAGCTCCACCGTAAAGACATCGTGGCCTTTGGCCCGCAGGTTGGAACAGCCCACGACTCCGGCGATGCCCTTAATCTTACCCTGCTTGATCAGATCGATGAGCGGCGCGTAGCTTCCGCCGAGGAATTTTTTCAAAGTCACTTCCGTAACGCCGGTAATGGCATTGGAATATCCATGGGAAGCCATGGGGTTCTTTCTCCCTCCCCAGTCCTGCTTTGCGGCCGCCTGGGCCAGGACGAAATCCAGTGTCCGGGCTTCCTCCGAATCCGCAGCCACCTTGCCCAGAGCATCAGAAAGCTGCACAAACAGACTCTGCACATCGCCCGGCACGCTGACCTTCCGCTTGCGGAAGGATTCAACTGCTTTTTCCACCACAGTCTGGCTGATTTGTTCCCGCTCCTGATAATGATACGGCAGATATTCAGCATTGGCCTTCTTAGCCACATCATCGAGACAGATCTGGGGAATTCCCAGCTCCTGGCAGATGGGCTCGATCCCAGGGATCGTACAGTTGAATTCGGAGAGTACCAAATCAATGCAGCCTCCGGCCAGAACCGCTTCGCTGGTATAGTTGTTTCCGGCATGGCCGCAGAATGCGTCGGTACCGGCTGCCTTGCGCAGTTGGAAATCCTGGCCCACGCAGGTGCATCCCACGATTTTGACAGCCTTAGCGCCCGCCTGCTCCGCCAGGGCCCTGACCTTTTCCGAAGCCAGATACTCCTGTAAGTGACCGAAGAAGGCATGCTGATGGCCGGTAATCATAATATTGATGCACTCCGGGTCCACAACCTGAAGACCCACCGGCTCAAAGCCAATCTCCCCTTCGCCCATCAAAACATCGTTGATCAGGTTGGTCAGAACCAGTCCGTATACGCCTGTGGAAATCCCCAGCCGCAGACATTGGAGCAGCATATCCGTGGGATCGGAGTTGAGGTTGGTGGAAGTCTTAACAAGGGCATTAAAAATTTCATCTTTGGCCCCTCCCGGCATGAGTCCGGTCTCTTTCCAAAGCTGGGTCCGCATGGGATAAGCAATCTTTTCCACCAGCTCCATCTGCTCGTCCACGGGCCGCCTCAAATCCGAAAGAACCGCATCGGCTGCCTTGGCCGCCCGATCCCAATCGCTGAATCCGCTGATATTCAACAGTTTGCAGAGCCGGTCCAGGGCCCCGATACCTTTCAGCTCCGCCCGGTCTTTTGCCGTCTGCTTCAGCTGCCTGGCCGCGTTTTCCACAACGTGAATATAGCAGCCCGAACCGGCAGCCACGGAGCGGAGAAAATTTCTGACCGCAATGGTATCCGCATCAGCGCCGCACACGCCTTTGGGCCTGGCCGGAGAAATCCGGCAGGGCCCGTTGGAGCAGAGGCGGCAGCAGACGCCGGAAAGTCCGTATCCACATTTATTTTCCTGCTGTATCATTCTATGATGGGACGTTTCCACATCCAAACCTTCAATAAATTGTTCCAGAACCGGATCTGCATCCGGACATATTGCTCGCTTATCTGCCATAAAAAATCCTCCCTTTAGTAAAATGCCCGCGGCCTGCCGCAAAAGGCAAAGTATGGTGATTGATGTTGCAAATTGACCCGCTTTCATCAACTTGAAACAGCAATCCGCATAGTTCTCAACATACAGCACCCCGCTCTATGCAGAATTTAAAATGGGGAGGCGGACATGATATCCACCTCCCGCACTTTTTCTTTGGGTTTCTTTCCTATTTATATAGGAGTGTCAGGAAAGCCCTCCCTTATTTTGCTTCCTTCTTTGCAGGCAGAATGTCTTCAACTTCTGCGTGAGGGCGAGGAATTACGTGTACAGAGATCAGTTCGCCTACTCTCTGAGCAGCAGCAGCGCCTGCATCTGTAGCAGCTTTAACAGCGCCCACATCTCCTCTTACCATTACTGTTACCAGTCCGCCGCCAACATGTTCTTTACCGATCAGGTAAACGTTTGCAGCCTTTACCATGGCATCCGCAGCCTCGATGGAACCTACTAAACCTTTCGTTTCGATCATTCCTAATGCATCATACTTAGTCATCTTTTTTTCCTCCTAAAAAATTTTATGGTTTTATTTATGAATTTTAACTTTTGATAACGAATTGAGATTCATCGCATTGGCTTCTTCCGTGTCAACGTGACATTCCAGAGCCGATGCGTCGTTTGCCCTTATGGCGACATTGCTGTAACTTCCCCCTCGCGGACCTTCAATCTGGATATCCACGATCTGGCCGTCATGCACGCCGTAGCAGGCGGCATCCTGCGGTGTCATATGAATGTGCCTTTGAGCGACAATCAGACCTTCCCTGGTCTGAACCGATCCTTTGGGACCGATAATCGTGATCCCCGGTGTTCCTGCCAGGTCTCCCGACAGTCTGGCCGGAGCAGTAACGCCCAGTTTAAAACCGTCTCCTGTCAAAATCTCGACCTGTGTCTTGCTGCGGACAGGTCCCAGGACCCGAACCTTTTCAATCGCCCCTTTGGGGCCGGCGATGGTTACGGTCTCCTTACAGGCAAACTGTCCGGGCTGAGACAGATCCTTGATCGGCGTCAGCTGATAGCCGGCTCCGAAAAGGGCATCCAGATCTGCCTGGGAAAGGTGGAGATGGCGGTTTGAAACTCCTACCGGGATCCCGTCAGGTTCCTGCTGCACTCCGGAAGCATTAGACGTCGAATTGACTGCTTCCAGGAGGAGCTTTAGGACAGCTTCATAATTTGCGTTTGCCATCTTCTATTCTCCCTTCATCGCACTGACCAGTGCGTTGATCATGTCCTTGAGCTGCTCGGTATCGATAGGCTGATCGCTGGCAGCCGGAGCTGCCGCAGTATCGGCGCAGCTGTTGCAGCCTGTGCTGTAGGAAATGCCGCTGTTCTGGTATTCAGCAGGGGAAAGATATCCCGCTGTGCTGCCGCAGTTGGGAGCCGACGTAGGTGCAATCGGTGCCGCTGGTGCCGGTCTTCCGCAGCTTGTCGTCGTCATGCCGCCCGCCGGAGCACATCCGCCCTGGCCGCATGCCGCCAGTTCCGGATGATTAAAGGTCGGGTCATCTGCTGCCAGTGTAGCACAATTCTTTGTTCCGTAGGCAACTTTTTTGATATTGATCAGATGCAGCGGGCTGACGTTTTCCGAAACTGAGCTGCCGCCCCATGTTCCGCATCCCAGAGTGAAGGATGGGAGCAGACCGGTGCTGGCTCCTGTGCCGCCCATGCTGCTGCCGGTGTTTACCAGAATTCTGGAAGCCGGCTTTCTGGTGAATTCCAATACAACGTTTCTGTCTTCTGTATGCAGGCTCATGGTATGGCCGATCCCGTTCTGAAGAAGCTCGATGCTCAGGTCGCAGGCTTCGTGCCAGTCTTTTACCACATAGAATGCCAGTACAGTCGTCAGCTTTTCGTAGGAAAGCGGATATCCGTCGCCGACGCCGCCCTGAGGTCCGATGAGAACCTTGGTATCTTCTGGAATGGTAATTCCGGCAGCGGTAGCAATTCTAAACGGTGATCTGCCCACGAACTTGGCGTTCATGCTGTGGCCGTTTTTGAAGAGCAGTTTGCATACTTTTTCTGTCTCTTCCGGTGTCATGAAGTAGCCGCCCTGTCTCTTCAGTTCTGCAATAACCGCATCTTTGTTGCATTCTTCGCAGATGATGGACTGTTCGGAAGCGCAGATGGTTCCATAGTCAAAGGTCTTACTGGCAATAATGTTGGTTACGGCCTGCTGCACGTTGGCGGTCCGTTCTATGTAAGCCGGTGAGTTTCCCGCGCCTACGCCCAGTGCCGGTTTTCCGGCGCTGTAGGAAGCTTTTACCATTCCAGGTCCGCCCGTAGCGATGATCATCTTAACTTCCTTGCTGTGCATCAGCTCGTTGGTAGCCGGCATGGACGGCATGGAAATGCATCCGATAATGTTTGCCGGTGCTCCTGCTTCAACCGCTGCTTCGTACATCAGGCTGGCCGCCTTCTGGGTACATTTTGCAGCCGATGGATGGGGCGAGAAAACGATGGCGTTCCTCGATTTAATGGCGATGATGGATTTGAAAATCGTTGTGGAAGTCGGGTTGGTGGAAGGTACGATTCCCATCAAAAGTCCGACCGGATCGGCAACCTCGATGATCTGGTTAACCGGGTCCTCATTGATAATGCCCACTGTTTTCATATCCTTAATGGCATCGTACAACAGCGTTGAAGCCATGTGATTTTTGTATGTCTTATCCTCTACTTTACCAAACCCTGTTTCTTCCACGGCCATCTTTGCCAGGGAAACGGCGTTGGCTTCCGCCACACGAACCATGTTTCTAATAATTTTGTCTATCTGTTCTGCGGTATAATTTGCGATCTGTTCAGTAGCGATCTGTCCCAGACGGGCCAGATTTCTTACTTCCTGTACGGACCGTAAATCATAATCCATATTTTCCATATTGTGGCACCTCCTTTTTTATTTTGCTATTTCTGACTGTAGTATTTTCTGAATTCTTCAATCAATGCAGTCTTGTTGGCCTTCGAAATCAAACGTCCCGCAATGCCAAATTCTTCATATTCTCTGGCCAGGTTTCTCAGTTTGACTACCTTGCAGTTTTCCAGTACTTCCACTGCTTTTTCCGCGCCTAGTTTGGAGACCAGCTTATCCATATCTTCTTTGTGCATCGTAGTTATGTCCGCTTCGATCTCTTCTTCTACGTTCTCTGCAGGCTCAGCATCTTCCGGTTCCGCCTCTTCTTCAGGCTCGGCCTCAGCCGGGCTTTCTTCCTCCTGCGGCTCATCCTCTTGCTGATGAAGCTCGCACAGCGGTATGGGAGATACAATGGTTTCGCCCAGTTCAACGTGGGGTCTTGGAATCACATGCTGAGAAACGAGAAGCTCTGTTCCCAGACGGGACACCGCCGCAGCTGCCGCATCGATAGATGCTTTTACCGCTGCCACATCGCCGGTAATGGTTATGGTAACCAGTCCGCCGCCGACAAAGGTCCGCTCCAGGAGTCTTACCTCTGCTGCTTTGAGCATGGCGTCCGCACTCTCAATGGCTGCCAGAAGCCCTTTTGTTTCAATCATTCCCAGTGCTTCCATCGGTTATCCTCCTTGCTATTAGTGAGTCGCGTAGAATACTTTGACTTTATCAGGAGAGCCGAAGGTCAGCTTGGAACCGTTCTGGAAGAACAAGCAGTCTCCCGGATGAGCGGTAAAGGTTCTGCCGTCCAGTCCCACCGTCAGCGTTCCTTCCACAACGTAGTAGATCTCTTCGCAGGCTACATCCCATGGGAACTGACAGTTCTCAATGGTCATAAATCCCGCGTTCATGGAAGAACCGTCGTCGGCTCCGATCAGCTCATTGTAGAATACCTTGTCCGCCGGATTTCCTGTGTCCAGAACTTCCCATTTTGCGGTATCGCCGCGGACCAGCTTGACACAGCCGTTTCCGTCGCTTTCCGCCACATAAGGAACATCCTGCCCCAGGCTGCCAAGTACAGCCCCCAGCTGGCCTTTTTCCATCAGTGCGGTCAGGGCTTTATAGATCAGCTCGCTGTCAATACCGGCTGACTGCTGCGGTGCGGCGTCTCCGCAGGGAGCAGCGTCCTGATTACAGCAGCATGCGGGTTCCGGCTCTGTAGAAAATTCGATTCCACAGGCGCTGGCCGCATCTTTGGCAGATGGAGTGATAATGGTATCGGCATCGATGTACATTACCTTCTTACCCTCTTTGTCCAAAGCCTCGACTTCTTTTGCACAAATCAGTCTTTTCATGCCTTCACATCCTTTCATCTATTTGCACAAGAAATATCTTCAATTTATATTAATGCTCTGCCCTCTGTTACAGTAGAGACGGCACGAGTCTGTCGGATGGTGAAGGAATTACTTCTGCGTTAACCAGAAGTCCCTTCTCTTCTGCGATGGCCTGACCTGCTGCCGTTCCTGACTGCACGGCGGCCACATCGCCGGTGTAGGTGAAATATGCTTTTCCGCCGAGCCCGTTGCCCAGACGCAGTTCAATGGGTTCCAGCTCCGCGGCCTTTAAAATCTGGTCCGCACAGATGATCATGGTAGCCAGTGAAAAGGATTCCATGATGCCCACCGCCTGAATGCGCTCCGGCATGGTCGACCCTGTGATCGCCGGGAACACACCCGGATCCACATTGGGGATCACGATGGAGTCAACGAAAAACTCTTCTGCCATCCGCTCGCCGATCTGCACCGAATCTTCCACTGCGGCCACATCTCCGTGAACGATGGCGATATATTTTCCCGGGCAGGTGGACGCCGCTGTAACGATCTCTACTTCCGAAATCTTTACCATCTGGTCCGCTGCGTATATGCCCCGGGCAATACTGTTAAATTCAACCATTCCTATTGCTCTTTGCATTTCAGTTCCTCCTTATCTCGATATAATCGGCAGTTACTTCCGAAACAACCCCCGAAATGCTGCTGTGAATGGCAGCGGACAGCGCGCCTTCCGGAATTTTTCCGATCATCTGACCGGCCTCTACGCGGGTTCCCGGCGCAACGATGGGTTCTGCCGGAGCACCAACGTGTTGTCTGGTTGCGATTCGGATCATCTGAGGAACAATCCCTGCCTCCGCCATGGGAGCCGGAAGGTCGAAGTTTCTGAGTCCAAGCCTTGCGATCAGCCGCTTGCTTGGCACCAGCCGGTAATTGCGGATGGACCTTGCTTCAAATTCCGTCTTATCCGGCGTATACTTGATCTTCTGTTCCGCCATCATATCCTTGAAATGCAGGTTGGCCATCTTGGGATGGAGTCCCGCCGGACAGGAGAACAGTTCGCACAAGTTGCACTGGCAGCACAGCTGGGCCATTTTCTGCCCTTCCAGATCATCGATGGAGTAGTTCAAAACCCGCATGATCTTATGAGGCTGCATATTGTGCCCCAGCAGATATCTGGGACAAAGGTCCGTACACATCCGGCACTGTTCACAAGTGGCTTTATTCACTCTCCTGGCCTGATCAGGCGTAACTGATTTTTTGCGGATCAGGAAGTGATCTTTTTTCAGGACCACGAAGCCCTTGTTTTTCTTAGTGATAAATCCGCCGATATCCGTCATCACCGGCCCCATCATCGGGCCTCCGTCAATGACCGCGTAATCGGTAAAATCTTCGATGCCGGAAAGTCTCAGCACATCGATAATGGGTGTGCCCACCGGCACCTTCACCGTCACTCGGTTTGGTACGTCTCCGGCTACTGTGATATATTTTTCTGTGACCGGCTGCCCCTGAGAAGCCTTGAAAATATTCAGCGCTGTCTCGGAATTGACAACCACGCATCCCACCTGAATGGGAATGCCGGTTTCGGGAACGACTCTGCCGGTGAGCTGATAAACCAGCACCTGCTCGTCACCCGCCGGATAGATATCGGGAAGCTCGCTGACTTCCACGAAGTCTCCGACTCCCAGCACCTGTATCCGTTCCTTTAAGAGCGCGATCACCTTTCCGTGTTTCTTTTTAATTCCGATCAGCGCTTTTTTTGCGCTCACCAGTCTGCCGGCTGCTTCAAATCCTTTGATAATTTCATCGGGATAGTCTGCCATCAACTGCTGGTCTACCCGCAAAAGCGGCTCGCATTCAGCCCCGTTGAGAAGGATGTAATCGGCTTTGGACGTGAGTTTTGCGTGGGTTGGGAATCCCGCTCCGCCCGCTCCGATAATACCGGCATCCTTGATCTGCTCTAGAAGACTCATTCTTGCACCTCCCCTTTATTCAAAGCTGCAGTCCTCATCTATGATGCCGACTACGACTGCGTCCACCGGGATATCGTCATCTCCCAGCATGCGCCGGGCCGAAGAGCCTGTGGTTACGATCACCCGGTCTCCTATGCCTGCGCTTATGATATCCACTACGATGATCCTGCGCCCCGCATCCGAGCCGCCGCCGATGATTTCAGCCTGCATCAGTTTGAGACCATTGAGTGAGTCTGCCTTTCTCGTGGACCAGATGTGGTCCACCAGTCTTGCTGTTAACATATATCCTTACCTTCCTCTGCTTTGCGTTTGATCTCGGACAGCGCCGATTCCACCGAAGCCGTGTCACCGAAGATCGCCAGCAAAATCATGTTCTGGGGACAACTGCCCCGGATATCTTCCACAGTAACGCCGACGGCCTTTTCCGCCACATCCGCGGCGCAGACCATTTCAATCATACGTCCCTGCACCAGACCGATGGCATCGACGCACTCGGGCATCTGGGTTTTCCCCGATCCCTTTCTGCGCATCAGAATGTCGATGGTACCTTGTGATGGGGATTTTATGATTCTGATTTCCATCGTCAGCCTCCTGCTTACATTTCCTCCTGTTTGCAGCTTAAGGCAATGCCCAGCGGCGTTACAAACATCGGATTTTTTGGTTTGTGGGTGTAAACCCCGGTTTTTTTCTCTATGATATCTTCAATGCCAGTCAGACAGCAGGTTCCGCCTACTAGAGAAAGCTCCTGTACATCGTAGTCCTTGATGTGCTGGGAAATAATCGATGAAACCTTTTCGATCACCGGCTGCAAGACCGGAATCAGCTCCCTGTGATTCTTTTCATCCCGCTTGTAGAGCTCCGCCTCGTCAAAGGATTTGCCGTAAGCCCCTGAGATGACCAGGGAAAAGTGGGTTCCGCCCGTAGGCTCATCGGCTATGTACACCACTTTACCATCCCTGAGGATGGAAATACCGGTGGTGCCGCCGCCGATATCCACCACAGCGCCATTTTTCATTTTCAGCACTTCGTTGGCTGCCGTAGATTCATCCAGCATGTTGGTCAGTTCAAATCCGGCTCCCTGAATGACGTTTTTCACAGCTCCCGAATCCAGCAGATCAGTCCCCGGCGGAATGGCTCCCGCGGCGTAGATCAGTTCGGTATCCAGTTTTTCTTCGATTTCTTCCTTCAGCTCGCGGACGATCTGTACGGCGCCGATGTAGTCCACTACCATGCCGTCGCGGACAACGTCCGCATAGCGATAGGCTCCGGCTACCGGCCGCTTGTTCTCATCCAGCACTGCGACCACTACGCAGGCCGTTCCCAGATCCACTCCCGTATAATAGACGGAGGATTTTTCTCTGATTGGACGATCGATGACCTTTTCAAAATCTGCGACCATCTGATCGCAGTAATCAAAGGTTACATGCTTCTCTGACATTCTTTACCTCCAAGCGCACCGCATATCATCTGCGACAGGCGGTTGATAATCTGATTAAGCTTTCCTGAAACCTGGTCTGAAAGCTGGGTGTCCAGGAAATCCGGCAGATCCGCGTCCAGCTGGGCAAGCTCACTGCGCAATCTGTGAAGTAGGAGCATTTCGCGTCCTTTCTCCATCTGCATGTGAAACTCTGTGATTTCAAAGCAGTCGCCCAGGTTCTGGGAGAAATTTCCGCTGTCTATGCCGCTGCAAGGGCTCAGGCACAAGTCCTTTGCCTCGCATTTGCCATCAGCGGCGCTGCCCAGGCAGGCGAACTGGCGATAAAGCTCCGTCAGCTGCTGAGATACGCAGACATCCTTTTCCAGGAGCTCTTCTGCCGTGAGGAGAAACAATGCCTGCATGGATTTCATCCTGCTGCAGAATTTCCTCTTTTGGTGTCCGTCTCCCGCCGGTGCCTCCGCCTTTTTTTCTCCAGGCGGCGGAGTTTCTTTTCCTTTGCCGCTTATGAAAGGATCCGATGGGTCATACATGTTGATGCCCCGGTCCACCAGGAACTGTCTTGCTCCCGGCGTCAGCCTTTCTCCGGGCGAAAGGTCGTAATTTGTAAAGGGCTGTTTTCTATACAAATCCCGCAAGTCTTCTTCGGTTATGAACTTCATGATAGACCCCTTACCTTTCTTTTAACTCTGATAAATAACGTTTTAATTCTTCAATGCCTGTTCCATTTGGAACACTGACCTTAAAATAAGGTTCTGCTGCTCCGATCATCTTCAGCTGCCGGATACAGACGGCTTCGTTCTCCGGAGCAAGGTCGCTCTTGCTGATGATCCCGATTACCGGGCATCGAAAGGCTCTTGCAAATCCGTGGGAGTAAACCTCCGCGCATCTGGACTGGTCCACCAGCGCCAGCATGCACCATGCGTCCTGCGCCAAAGCAATCATATGTTTGTACATCCAGGCGTTTTCAATATACGCGCTGGGTACGTCGATGGTATTGGGCCCGTAGATCGTGTCCTGCGTCCGCCGAAGCGGCCCGTCGTAATCGTTGATAGCATTGACAAGCGTCGTCTTGCCGCAGCCCTTGGGTCCGACCACCATAATTCGCTTTTTTCTCATGTTCGTGTAATTGGTACGGTGGTAAAATCCAGCAGACTGCAGAGGGTTTCGGTGACAGCCTTGAGGGCGGTCTCCACGCTCTGCACGTCTCCGGAAATGACCACGGACCCTGTAAAACGGTCCAAAAATCCGATTTCCACGTCAGCAGTTTTGGTGGCAATGTCGGCCGCGATAATGGCGGTCTCATAGGGGGACAAAGTTAAAATTCCGATGGCGCCCCTGTCGTCGATCCCAAGCCGCTCGTAAATGTCGGACATGGGGGAGGCGATGACATGGGCAATGGTGACCTGTTTACCGGGCACCGATTCTTGTATGATGCGTTCCATCGCTTTTTCATTCATAATTCCCATAAGTTTTGCCTTTCTGCCGGGTTTCTAATGTCTGATGATTGAAACCGGAAAATCATACTCTTTGATCCAGCCTTCGATCCTGTCCAGGTCCTCATCGGTAAGGCTTGGGTCTCCGTCAATGGGATAATCCATGCCCAGCTGTTTGTACTTGTTGACTCCCAGCTTGTGATAAGGCAGCAGGTCGATTCCTTTAAAGTTTTTATAATCCCTGTAGGGCATCAAAAATTCGATCACGCCGCGTATTTCCGCTTCGCTGTCGTTGATGCCTTTCAACATGGGCATTCTGATTTTTATGTTATATCGTTTGTGAAGAAGTTCTTTTAAGTTCTCCAGAATCATTTCATTGCGCACGCCGGTCAGCTCGAAATGCCGGTCCGGATCGATGTGCTTCATATCGAAGAGAAACAAATCCACAAACTCGGCGATTTTAAAAAGGTTCTCTTTTTTCGCATAACCGCAGGTCTCAATCGCCGTATTGATTCCCATCTGTTTACAGGCCATCAGCAGATTTGCCGCTGCCTCCGGCTGAGAAGTGACTTCCCCGCCTCCTAAGGTGACGCCTCCTCCCGACTGTTCGTAGAAAGCTCGGTCTTCCTCGACATATTCCAGGAGCTCGGAAATCGTATGCTGCTCACCGGCGATGGTCAAAGCCGAATATGCACAGGCATCTACGCACTGGCGGCAGCCCAGACAGTCGATGCTCCGATCGATGATGTGCTCGCCGTCCTTGGAAATGCTGTGTATTCCCGCCGGGCAGACAGGTACGCAGGCACCGCAGCCTACGCACGAGCCAGCCTTGAGCATGACCTGGTATTTTTTCTCCAGCCCTTCCGGGTTGGAACACCATTTGCAGCGTAGAGGGCATCCCTTGAAAAAGATCAGGGTACGGACCCCCGGCCCGTCATACATGTTATATTTTTGTTTGTTGAAAATGAACGCTTTTCTTTCGATCATATTCATATTGTTATCGCTCATCTCTGTCTCCTGCTTTCGGCTTCTTGCGGTTTGTTTGCCGCTGCCTGAAAATTAATTTGCTTTCTCAGGCAGCGTTATATGGGTTTAAAGCCAACTTGGTTTCTTGTTTTAGAGCTCTGTCAGCATGGTTCTGCTGATGATTTCATCCTGTACATCCTTGCACAGCTCTGTGAAGAAGGCGCTGTATCCGGCTACACGGACAACCAGGTCCTTATAGTTCTCAGGATGTTTCTGCGCATCGATCAGCGTATTGTTGTCCATGTAGTTGAACTGCATTTCGCCGTTGCCAAAAGCGCATGCCGTACGCAGCAGGGTGATAATGGCGTTTTCCCCTTCCTGGGTGTCCAGTAGCCCTGCCATCAGCTTGAAGTTGTGCACAAGACCGATGTTCATGTTATCGTTGGCCATCTTGGAAACCGACTTGATGATGGCCGTCGGGCCCTTAAAGTCCGCACCTTGTGTCGGGCTGATTCCGTCGGAAAGCGGTGACCATGCGGCTCTTCCGCCTGCCGATGCGCCGGTCAGCTGACCAAACGGAGTGTTGTTGGAAATGGACAAAGTTCCGTGGCTCAGAGTCGAGTAGAGCGTCTTGTACTTTCTGTGCTCCATTTCTGTGAAATTGATCAGATCAGCTGCGATCAGGTCGGCATAATCGTCGTCATTGCCGTATTTCGGCGCTGCCAGGCAGTCTGCCTTGGCCTGGTCATATCCTACAAAGTCCGCTTTCAGGACTTCGTTAAGCTGCTGCAGGGTATATTTCTTATCATCGAATACCAGCTTTTTAATCGCTGCCATGGCGTCCGTATAGGTTGCCAGTCCCGACCAGATTACGCCAGGTCCGAAGTTATACATCGCACCGCCCGAGGAAACGTCCTTACCTTTTTCCATACATCCTTCATACATGATGGACATAAGCGGTTTTGGAGCCAGATCTCTGTGGACGCGCTGAGAAATAACCGTAGCCACACTGGTCCACTTTGTTATGTACTTGATCTGTTCCTTTACTGCGGCATCGAATTGTTCATATGTCTTGAACTGATCCAGGTCTCCCAGATCCGGTGTAACTTGTTTGCCATACCAGAGCGGAACACCGTGGTTCAGCACCAGTTCAATACAGATCGGCCACTGAGTATAGGAGGTTGACGTCCACTGATAGAGTCTGCCTGCTTTCTGCGGTTCAACGCATCCCATAAGGCAGTAGTCTCTGGCATCCTCAATGGAAACGCCCTTGGCCAGCATCATCTTGATATGAGTATCGTCGAAGTGACAGGCTGGGAATCCCATTCCGGAACGAATAACGTCTACGATTTTCTTTAGATATTTCTGCGGTGACTTGTTATGAATACGGCAAGCCAGCGAAGGCTGATAAATCTTTACGTGTCTTACGGCATCCATCAATAAGTAGGTCAGTTCGTTGGTTGCGTCCCGGCCGTCTCTTGTGATACCGCCCACGCACATGTTTACGAAAGGCTGGTAGCCTGCGAAGAACTTGGAACCGCCTTCGCTGGTGATCCACATCATCTCCGACATCTTGACCAGCATACAGCCTGCCAGATCAAACGCTTCGTAATTGGTCATCCTGCCGGAATCGATATCAGCCTTGTAGTATGGATACATGTACTGGTCCACACGTCCGATAGACATACCGGTCTGGTTTTCTTCAACCGGCAGCAGGGATTCGATCGTCCATACGGCCTGAATCGCTTCCCAGAAGGTTTCCGGTTTATGAGCCGGAACTTTGGCGTTGATTTCTGAAATTTTCTGCAGTTCGCATTTTCTGGTCGGATTGGTTTCTTTTGCAGATAATTCCGCTGCATACTGTGACATACGTCTGGCGTAGGCCATAACACCCTCTGTTGTTTCGATAACGGATTTATAGAAATAGATTTTATCCAGGTCATCCGGGTTCTCGTAGTCCAGCTGAGCCAGGTGATCCCTTGCTTCCTGCTGGATATCCAGCATACCTTTCTTCATCAGAATCACATCGTATCCAGGATTAGAGTCGCCGCCGCCATTTACTGCGTGATATGAGCAGTCAGAAACAAAGGATTCTCCCGACAGTTCCCATACGCCGGCTTCGCGGTACTGACTCTCACAATATTCATCGACAGATTTTCCTTCCCAGAACGGAAACAGTTCTTCCCTCATATACTTCTTGTCTTCTTCGGAAATGTAAAACGGGTCCTGGGGACGGTTTCCGATGGTATCGATTTCATCTACCATCCATCTCCATGCGATGTCAGGGGAAAAGGCTCCTGCACGAGGTGCTCCGTTGGGTGCACCGACAATCAGCTCATTATCCTGAATAACCAGGGGGGCCGTTTCACAGCAATAGCGGAAGCATTTTGCTCTCAGCAGGATTTTCGGCATTCCCGGGTTTTCCTTGGTGATTTTGGTAACGGCCCGAGCTCTATGTGTAGTGATGGACGGAACCTGTTCCAAGAAGTTTGCCTTTAGTTTTACCAGACGTTCGGTCGGACCTACCGGTACTCCGTCTTCATCCACCTCAGTGGTTGGCGCCGCTGTAGACGAATAATAAGCCGGGTGATCGCCGGTCGCTTTCGCTGCGCCTGTCGCCTGCGGAGGAACCTGAGCCGGTGTCATATTTGAAATATCGCCCGATACGGCTTCAAACATCTTCATCAGAGATGCGCGTTCTTCATCGGACATGTTTTGTGTAGCTTGTGCAAGCTTATTTGAAAATTCACGAATATCCAAAACTCTTACCTCTCTTCTTTCTTCAATACTCTAAAAAATAACCATTTCTATCACAAAGCATCTGCTGCTTTATCCCAGATTCTTCAGAGCCTCCTCCAGGATTTTCTGCAGCACCTGCAAGCTTTCATCGTTATTTGTGCCTGTGTTTTCAGCGCTTTGCGCCTTGGCTGGGCTGCCCTGGGGAATTCCCAGGCCGATCTCTTCGATCTGCCTTACTCCATATCCGACTTTTCTGATATAAATCAAATTCATCGGTGAAACGTTATCGGAGGTGATTCCCTTGCCGGCCGATCCGCTTCCCAGGGTCATAGCCGGGAACAGATTGGTGGTCGCTCCCATGCTTCCGAAGACTGCCGGCGTGTTCACCAGCATTCTGCCCACTGGTTTTTTGAGGGCGAACTGGCGGATTACTTCCGGATCCTTGGAGTGGATGACCAGCGTATGTCCGTGACGCTCTGACAGGAGCAATTCAATACATTTCTCACAGGCATGCATCCAGTCGTCTTCAATGTAGTAGGCCAGTACCGGGCAAAGCTTTTCTCTGGAGTAAGGGTTGTTTTCCGATACGTATTTCTGCTGGGAAATCAGCACCCTGGTGCCATTTGGCACCGCAAACCCTGCCCGCTTTGCCAGCTCGGCCGCGGTTTTACCCACCAGCTCCGGATTGGAACTGCCGTCGGGATAGTAGAACATCCGTCCCAGCAGGTCCGCCTCCTCATCGGTCATGAAATAAGCGCCTCCTGCAACCAGCTCCTGTCTGACTTCTCCGGCAATACAGCTGTCAACCACGATTGATTGTTCGGCAGCGGATACCACGCCGTTATCAAAGGTCTTGCTGGCGATGATATCAGAAACAGCCTGGCGGATGTCGGCGGTCCGTTCGATAAAGGCAGGACCGTTGCCCGTGCCTCCATAGATCACCGGCTTTCCCGATTGGTAAGCCGCATCCAGCATACCCGGTACTCCCGTATCCATGACCAGCGATGTGCATCTGTGATTCATCAGCTCTATGGTTCCCGCCGGTGTAACCGTATGCAGATAGGTCAGCGCTCCTTCCGGAAGGCCGTACCCTTCGGCGGCCTGGATCAGAATGTCCAGCGTCTTGCCGATGGTTTCTTTCGCCCTGGGATGGGGTGAAAAAATCACGGCATTTCCAGCTTTGATTGCAACCAGCGCCGTATAGATTGTCGTCGATACCGGGCTGGTGGCCGGAACTAGGGATGCGATCACTCCTACTGGAACGCCCACATCCATCATCTGTTTTTCTTCGTCTTTCTTGATAATGCCCACACACCGCATGCCCCGCAGCTTTGTCGGCAGATACTCACAGGCAAACCGATTTTTTATGTATTTATCCTGCCATATTCCATAATCGGTCTCTTCACTGGACATCACGGCCAGCTCTTTGGCATGCTTGGCGATTTCTTCCGCCATGCGCTCCGTGATCTCGTCCAGCTTTTCCTGGGGAAAGGTGGCCAGCGTCTGCTGTGCTTCATGTGCGTTCTCCGCCAGGATACGAGCTTCTTGGATGGAGAGCAAATCGTAATCAATTATATTCATTTGCATCTCTCCTTTTCTTTCCTCGTTTTCGAAACGATTTATTATTCAGTATAAGGAAGTAGTTTTTCCATATCATACTGGCTGGTAATTTTTTTCAGATCCTCGTGGGGTCTTGCAATAACAATCGAGCTGTAAACTTCGGTTCCCAGTTCTTCGACTGCTTTAATTCCTGCTTCTACTGCTGTTTTGCAGGCTCCAACGTCACCTTCTACCAGCGCTGAGATATATCCGGAAGCGGTATTTTCAAATCCTACCAGCTCTACGTCCGCAGCCTTGCACATAGCATCAGCCGCTTCGATACAATAGACGATTCCAAAGGTTTCAATCATTCCCAACGCTTCTGTCTTAATAGCCCCCGGTTCTAATAATTTTTCGTCGCACTGGGTGTCAATGTCATAAATGGATACCACATCGCCGATGGGTTTGATCGGACGGGGAATCACATCGGTAGCAGTCAGTTTGCCGATGGCCTCTGCTGCCTGAGCGCCTGCCTTGATTGAAGATTTGACAGCTGCCACGTCTCCTTTGATGAACATGGTTACCAGGGTGGAACCTACGTTTTCATAGGAAAGCAGTTCAACCTCGGCAGCCTTCAGCATCTTGTCGCATGCTTCCAGAGCAGGAACCATTCCCACTGTCTCCAGCATGCCAAGCGCCTGTTCTGCATAATATCTTGCCATAACAAGAATCTCCCTTCTTCATGTAATATTGCGGGGAAGCCTTGGCCGCCCCGCAGCTTATTTAGTGATGTAATTAGTCTTTGATATAACTGTTTATTGCATCGATGCCGTCCTGAGGGGCACGATAATAAATAACCAGGTTACCCTTTTCATCCAGGTCGACCCTGCTTTCTTCAATCAGGCCGTTGGATGCAGCTGTCATCAGCGCTTCATCCATTTGTTTGTCCTTGAACGCCCGGAATCCGCTGTAATCAGCCTTCAGCGCTTCCTGAACATCTGCTCTGCAGGCTTCAACGCCTGACGCAAAATATTTTAATATTGCAAAGTTCAAAGGTTTCATACTGTTTATGCCTCCTTCCTTGATGCTCTATCCTGTGAAATAGCCAGGATAACAATACCGATTACCATTACGATGGCTCCAACCCATCCCTGCCATGGGATCGCGTAGCCTTCGGTACCAAAGATCAATCCGCATACGATGAAGCACCAGAATGGTCCCCAGAATGCATATGTACCGTTGCAGCCCATGCCCAGCGCCGCGCCGCACATGGAAGCGCCTTTGTACCAGAACTTGAAAGAGAAGGATGCAAATACACCGCCGATTACAAACATCCAGATGGATGGAGCATCTACCAGCGCCTGGCCCACAAGAGCAAGTCCGGAACCGATTCCGTCTCCGCCGATCAGGGAAAGGAAGCTGACGAGGATTACCCCGTTGATCAGACCGGATGTGCACTGACGAATAACGATCGCTACTTCGTAGTCAACCATGCTGCATGCGTATCCGCCGACAGCGCCTTCGATCCCCCAGCCCAGTGCCGCGCAGAAACCAGCGATGATACCGATGATCGTTGTTGCGCTGAATCCAACGCCGCCTTCAAATCCTGTGCTTCCGATAAGAACGGCAGCGCCGAAGCAGACTACGATACCGCAGATCATGCCGCCGGATAGGGCTTGTTTGTAAATAATTCTGCCGATAATGGCTCCGATTGCCGCGTTCAGTGCCGCGATGGGGATGATGATGGAACCAGCCATCTGCAGGCCTACTACGTAAGCCGTGGATGCCAGCGGTCCGCCGATGATCGCTGCCACGATCAGAATCTTACCAGGCTTGGAACGCAGGGATCTTCCGAAATCTCCCAGTCTGCCGATGATAGCCGCATAGATGATGGACCATACGGCGGAGCAGATGTCGTTAACAGCTGCGCCTGCGGAACTGAGGGTGTAGACCAGCGCAAACGCGGACAGCGTGCTGGCTGGGCCGTACCAATCCGCCCACACGCCTGTGGCCATACCCTGTGTCATGAAGGCGGTGTAGCCTCCGTACAGGAAACCGGACATCAGCGCGATAAAGATACCTTTGATTCTGAATGACTTTTCCATTTGTCGTTTTGCTTCCAGAGCACCTGCTGGTGCACTCATAGCTCTCTCACTCATAAGTTTCTCCTCTCATACTTTAAGATAATTGCTGCTTTATATTCAAATTGAATAACTGCCTGTATTTATAGGAATCGTCAATCGCAGCATTCCGCCGCATTGTCCATTGTAGTATTTCTTTCTTTCTTACCTCTGGTCTTTCTGCTCATAATCAACCCCAAAACTGCCAGGATTGCCTGTGTAACCGGAACCGAGAACCAGACTCCGGTGATCCCAAAAATCTGCGGAAGTACGGCGCTGGCCAGAATTCCCACTAAAACCAACTCTCCATATATGAGGATGTATGCGTTCAGGTTCTTGTTTTCCGCATAGAAGCAGGAAGTTCTCACCCTTAAAAAGCCGATGAAGAGAAAGCCAAAGGTGAAAATCGGCAGGGCCACAGATACATCCTCGATTCCCTGTGCTCCCATTCCGAAGAAAATGGCGATTGATCTGCGCAGTACGATCAAAAGACTCATGAATACTGCCGCCAGAATCTCTGCCATCACGTAGGCCATGCGCCTTAATTTTTTTACCGCAGCCTCATCTCCTACACCGTAGTATTGGCTGATCAGCGGCTGGGATCCGTCTCCCACACCCTGCAGCAGCATCTGTACGATGTATACCACATAGCAGACGACCGCATAACAAGCCGCTGCTCCGGCTCCTCCATGTATAATTGCATTTTTGTTGATAATGATCAAAATAATATTGGGCGATAAGGTCAGGCCAAAGGGCGATGCCCCTACCAGCAGGACTTCCTTGAGTTTCTTCAGTTCCGAAGCCCGTTTCATATAGCCGAACAACTTTTTTTCTTTGAGGAGGAATACCAGGCTTGGAACGATGGCCAGCCCCTGGCCGCATACCGTAGCAGCTGCTGCGCCAAACATTCCGTAACCCAGTATAGCGATGAACAGCCAGTCTAAAAGAACATTGGCCGCAAATCCCAGTACCATGGAAATCATGGCAATCACCGCTCCGTTGTAATTTCGTACGATCGGCACCAGCCCGGTGCCAATAATCTGAAACATCGTTCCGTATATAATCCAGCGTATGTATTCACTGCCCAGGTCCATGATCTCGCCCGACGCTCCGAAAAAGTGAAGGATATTAGGATAAAACGCATACATGGCGATCAGTTCCACAATACCAACGCCGATCAAAAGACCCATGGTAATTCCCAGATATTCTCTCTGGGCCTCCGGTTCCCGCTTGCCTCTGCTGATGGAAATAAGGATGGCTCCTCCCATTCCGATTCCCGTACCCGTAGCCTGAATCAAGGCCGTGATTGGATACGCGATGTTGATGGCGGCCAGACCTGCCTCGCCGATATTATTTCCAATAAACCATCCGTCGACGATCGAATATACCCCTGAAAACGCAAATGCGATCATGGATGGTATTACATAGCGGAAAAATTCTTTGTGCAGCATGCCTACTCCTTTATTCCTGACACATACCCGGTTGTCTAACAGCAACTTTCTTTTGCGAAACCGTATCCGAAAATCTCTTTAATCGTTAACTTCTTAACAGGTCATCCCCTACCCCTTTCTTTCAGCTCAAAGTATATCCCATACTCTATAGAGGAATGTCAATAGCAAATTTTTTTGTTATATTAGAGCATTTTAGTTCAAGATTATTGTGGAATGAAAGCAAAAAAGTGTTTTTTGGACTCAATTATTTGCTTTTAAAAATCGTCTGAATTTTCTAATAAAATTCGTCGTATAAATGCTCCCGACCAAAAAAGAACAGGGCTGCGGCGGTCCGATTCCGCTGCAGCCCTGTTCTTTTTTCGTTTTTGATGCTCCCGCAACTTTTGCTTTATTTTTTTCAAATCAAACATTCCCCTTAAGGGAACCCTTTTTTTGCCACAAACGTTCATCCTGCTCTTTGGCCTCTTCCCAGGGGAGGACATCGCCCTCTTCCTTCAAGTACTCCAAAAGCTCCGCGATTCCTTCTCCTGTGTAGGCACTGACAAAGAAAATTTTTTCACATCCCGCCAGGCGCAGCCACTGGGCGGCCTGCTTGGGACTTCCCATAGGATGTTCAATCTTAGTGACGATGCCCACCACCTCCCGGTTGCAAATGGAGCATACATTAGGCGGATACAGAGAAAATGGCTCAATAGAACTGAGCAGCAGTCCCACTACATCCGCTTCGTAAGAGTAGACGGCCAGAGCGCCGCCTAACGTCTTTGTTTCCGCATATTCCCCCGGCGTGTCGATGATCACGTCGTAATTGTTGACATACTGGGTCTTTTGATAGGTGATGGTTTCTCCCTTCAAAGCCTGTGTAAGGGTCGTTTTACCCGCTTCACTGCGTCCGATAAAAATAATCTTTCGCATAAGGATTACCTTCTGGTAATGTCGCAGACCGCATAGCCCAGATCGTCCCGAAAGTAAGTCACGATTTCATTGATGGCCGTGTCCACCTCTGACAGGCGTCCGGTAATAATCAGGGTGCCGCTGAACCGGTCCACAAATCCCAGATAAACGTCGCCGGCCTTGATGGAAATATCACTGGCAATGACCGCCGACTCGGGCGGACTCATGTTGAGAATACCGATGGCTGAATTGGCAAAATCCACCTCCGGATTCAATCCTAATTTTTTATATACAATGGGTCTGGGCCCTCCGATCACATGGGCCAGCGTAATCTGTTTTCCTGGGACCAGTTCTTGTATGATCCGCAGTCTGCCCTCCGCGTCCTGGGGCAGTAAATCTTTTATGTCCATTTTTTCCTCCTCTGCCTATCTTGTCACTTTAATCAATACTTCTGTGACGAATTCTTCCGCATTGCGAATGGTCCAGTAATCGGTCACATATCGCTCGATGGAATCCTCGGCGCACTGGTACCCGTGGGCATTGGCCCATTTAAAGATTTTCTCATATGTATCGTTTATTGTCTCGTGGGGACCGATATGGTAGCAGGAAGCCGCCATGTGCCCTCCCAGAGTCATGGTGGGATTGTCACCGCAGTCAGTAATGATCTTCTGCAGGATGCGGACCCTGGTCCGCTCTTCGGCCATCTTTTCCCGGTAATTGGGAAACCAGTGAATCACTGGACCGGTTATGGCCCGGTCAATTTCTTCCAAATAGTTGGTCCATTCAATATTGATGACGGATTGCATATAATTATAGCTGAACTCCTGCTCCAAGTAGCAGGTGGTCATGGGATCCTGGTATTTGATGGAGACTTCTGTAACATCGTTTTCGATAACGCTTTCCGCTTCCAAAACCAGATCGTACCAGTCCCGCACGGAAGTATAGGCGATATGGATTTCTTCCTCCATCAACTTCAATTCGTCGATTTTTGCGCGGAATCCCTTCTCATGGGCCTGATAGGAACTTCCCTCCAGAAAGTCCCGCATCTCTTCCAGCTTAAATCCCATTTGTTTGAAATATTTAATAACCGGCACCGAAAGCAGCGTCTCTTTGCTGTAAAATCGGTAATTGTTTTCCTCAGAAATTTTATCCGGGGAGATGATGCCGATTTTATCATAAAAGCGCAGCGCTTTTTTTGAAATGTTGCAGATTTTACTCACTTCTCCGATGGAATAATACTCCTGTTCTTTTGTAGACATTCCTTCCTCCTAGATTCTTAACGGCTTTTGCTTCTCAGGCTTGCTTCTGCTTCTTCCAGGCTTTTGTATCCATAAAATTCCGCAGTGGTTTTGTGGATTTGAAAGGATACGTTTTCCTTCCTTTCGCACGCGCTGCGGACAGCCTCCAGATAAAACTGCAGGGTCCGCTGGGAGTAAGTTTTTAGTTCTCCGATAGTATACACATGAAAGGACACATTGCTCCCATCGGTTCCCGTAAGTGGCCTCCCCGCTTTTGCAAAAACCGGATAGGCGGCTTCAAACTCTTGTTCACAGCGGATCAGCAAATTGGCGATCCGGTCCACCAGATCGGCCTTTTCCGGTGAAATGGGCGGCAAATGCTCCTTCAATCGATGGTCAAAATAGGCCGGATCGGTGAATTCCATCATATAAGCGTATTTTTCTGTCAGCAGGTTGCGTCCGTCTCTGTCCGCCTCCTGCAAGTCCTGCCGGTAGCTTTTCAGTGTATCCATGTCCAAGGCGCTATGCAGGCTGTACCGCATGGCATAAAAAGTCCATTCGTCGTCCTGGCAGCCGGCCCGGCCTCCCTGATTTTGGACTTGATCGAACATCCTCCACTCGGCTTCGATGATGCTGTTGATTAAATCATCCTTTTGACCGTTTTTTCGTTTTATTTCTTCTCTCATGCCTTCCTCCTAACTTGAATGTCCTCCGGGCCAGGCCCGATAACCGTTCGTTCACAATTCGCAATCCGCCATGATATGGAGATTTTTCAAACGGGTGTCACGGATGCCAGACATTAGTTCCTGCCCGTGGCTCTGCAAAAAGCTGTCAGTGGTGCGGGTAAAGCCCCGTTTGTTGAGTTCCCGCCCCGTCTCAATGCAGATGTTTTCGATCAGCCATTCCTTTTTACCGCGGTGCTCTGTGGCATCATTAAGCATCACCAGCTCTTTCAGATCGTGGAGGGCATTTTGCAGAATGCGCAGATCCTGCGCCCCGCGAAAGGCCCATTTATAAAAGGGCATGTATTGTTCGTTCAAAAGATAGATCACTGACAGAGCCGCCCGCGCGAATTCGCCGCAGGCCAGATAGGCAGCGTGGAGTTCTCCCCGTTTCATGCATCTGGGGTAGTTGTACTGACCGGATTGGGCCATGATGACCGTTCTGGCGGCCAGCTTTTTCTTAAGTACATCCTCAGGGTAAAAGCCTTTCAGCGTGCTGCGAATTTGTGAAAAAGTTCCCGGCTGGTCGAAGAAAACCTGCCCGTTGGTGGCTGTGGCTAAAAAACGCTCCGGTATTCGAAACCATTCCAGATTGTCCTTGGGCGCTCCAGACAGCCCGGTGTATTTTCTGTAAAAGCTTTCAATGGAGAACACGCCTACCCGGCCGCCCCCCTGGGCCGACTGAATACGCCTCATACCCCGGTATTCTTTGGGCAGAGCGTCATAGGCCTGCTGGAGCTGTGCTCCCATCTGCCGGTAGATCGGATCGGGCAGCCAGATGCAAAAACCCGGTCCGAAATCATGGTCCTGGGAAAATTCGTCGTCATAGCCGAAACACTCGGAGCCTTCTCCCACCAGACCTGCTGCCATCTGTTCTTTATATGGAAAAAACTGGCTCTCGATCATCGGTTTTCCGTATTCCTCAAAATATGCTTTGGAAAGTTCCATTCCTTTCATAAATCTCCGTTCCTTTCGTTTTTCATCTGCCTGCAAGTATGACTGTTAACGGGGCTGCTGCAAGTTTTCCCGTACCCGCTGAAGGTTGCGGGCTATCAGCTCGTAGTAAGGTGTTTTCCCAAAATCCCGTTCGATCAGTTCCAGCGCCTTTGCATAATATTTTTCCGCCAGAAGATAATTTTTCTCGCAGTAAAAGACCTCCCCCAGGCTGGCGTTGGCCGCGGAATAGTGGACGTCTTTGCCTCCGGTGTTTTCCTCATAGATTTTCAAGGCAGCGAAAAGGCTCTCTTTGGCCATTTCCAGTTTGTTTTGGCGGATCTGCAATTCGGCCAGGTTCACGTAGGTCGTGGCCAGCTCCCCTTTAAATTGGGGAAGCCCCTTGATAATGCGAAATGCGGTGTCCAAGGCTTGTTCTGCTTTTGCATATTCCCCCAGCTCCCGGTAAATGGCGCTGATGTTGTTGCACAAAGCCGCCATTCGGTAGTCTCCGCCCAGTCCGCAGTCCTGCAGAATCTGCTCTGCCTGCAAAAACAGCTGCAGCGCCTGCGGGTACTCTCTGGCATTGATATGTACATCTCCAGTATTGATGAGCGCCGTCGCATAATGCTCGGTAGAGGAAAGGCCCATCCGCTCCAGATTGTTTAAAACATTTTTGTAAAGCTCCCTGGCCCGGTCCAGCTCCCCGGCAGCTCTGCACAGGCCGCCCAGTTCGTTGGCCACCGCTGTCATCCCGGAAAGGTCGTTTTTTTCTTCTGCTGCATTGAGCCAGCTTTCCAAATAACGCTTTGTTTCCAGACTGTTCTTTTTCTCGAACATGATGTCCAGCCCGTTGTAAAATTCTTGTAAATTTACTCTGTCGTCCATCGAAAATCCCTCCTGAAATTGTTTTCTTAGTATAGACCTTTTGTCCACCGTAAGTCAAGAGGGGCGGCCTGGGGTTTTTGGTTTGTCAGCGCGGGCGCGTCCGGCAGTAGGGGAACTTTTTGGTTTACCATAATGAAAGCGATCGTTTTTCATTAAAAACAGTGTAAATTTTGTGGGTTTGCGGGCTTGAAATCTCCCCAAATATGAATTTTCAAGGATTTTGACACAATTTGACCCCTGAAAACCTTGGAAAGTTACACTAATTTTGGGGAAACCAAAAATTAGTGTAAGGCAAGGCAAATGCGCTTTTACACGGGCGGTAGGATGGATCTTTCCTAGAATAAAAAAAGTGTGCATAATGGAGGCCAAACCTCCTATGCACACTTTCCGCCCCGCAGGGGGGCGGCGCTTTGCAAGGTATGTTCTACACATATTTCCGCATGTACTTCAATGCGTTCTTTTCCAGCCTGGACACTTGCGCCTGGCTAATTGAAATTTCTTCCGCCACCTCCATCTGGGTCTTTCCTTCAAAAAACCGCATGGTTAGAATGTTCCGTTCCCTGGGGGAAAGCTTTTTCATCGCTTCGGACAGAGAAATATTTTCAATCCATTTTGCATCGGTATTTTTCATGTCCTTGACCTGGTCCATCACGTAGACCGCATCGCCATTATCATGAAAGACCGGTTCGAAAAGTGAAATCGGGTCCTGGATCGAGTCCAGAGCCAGCACCACATCTTCCCGTTTCATTTCCAGCTCCTTGGCGATCTCCGTCACATTGGGCTCCCGCTGCAGCTCCCTGGACAATTTTTCCTTGGCCTGCAGCGCCTTGTACGCCGTGTCGCGCAGGGATCTGGATACCCGGATGCTATTGTTATCTCTCAAGTACCGTCTCACTTCTCCGATAATCATCGGCACCGCATAGGTGCTGAATTTGACTCCGTGGGAAGTATCAAAATTATCCAGAGCTTTGATCAGTCCAATGCATCCCACCTGAAACAGATCGTCCGGGTTTTCTCCCCGGTTGTTGAACCTCTGGATCACAGAAAGTACAAGACGCAGATTCCCTTTTATAAATTCTTCCCTTACCTCTTCATCTCCAGCCTTGACCTTTTCGATCATTTCCATCATCTCTTTGTCTTTGTAGCGCGGCAGTTTCGCCGTGTTGACACCACAAATTTCAACCTTGTTAGCCATAAATAAGGTCCTCGCATCCTCTTTGCTCCCCTAAAGCATTTGGTGCTCATCCTGCATACCTTATTTATGCGCAAACTAAGGCGGTTTTATTCTGTTTGGCTGAAAACTATTTTAAGACATCTTCCAAGATTTTTAGACCTTTGTCTATTTCCTCGTAAGTGATGGTAAGAGGCGGCAAAAGCCTGATTTTATCTTTGGCCGTCAGGCTCATCAAGCCTTTTTTCAGGGCTTCAGCAACCGCGGTTTTCGCTTCTTTCCCCTTGATCTCGACACCAAGCATCAATCCCAGCCCCGATATGGAGACGACCGCGGGGATGGCATTCAACTTTTTTTTCATATATTCGCCTTTTTCCGCAACTCCTTTGAGAAAGGCATCATCCATGCGGTCCAGCACTTCCAGCGCCCCGGCGCATGCTACCGGATTGCCTCCGTAGGTCGTGCCGTGGCTTCCCGGTCCCAGCACATCGCAGACCTTTTCGCCGAACAAAGCGCCGCCGATGGGCAGGCCGCCGCCGATGCCTTTGGCAAAGGTTACGATATCCGGTTTTATGCCGTACTGTTCATAAGCAAACAAGGTGCCGGTCCTTCCAATTCCTGTCTGTACTTCATCCACGATCAAAAGCATATCCTTCTGGCGGCAGAGGGATTCCACTTCCTGAAGGAATTCCTTGTTCAAGTTGACCACGCCGCCTTCTCCCTGAACCACTTCCAGCATGATAGCGCAGGTTTTATCGTTGATGGATTTATGCAGATCGTCGATATCATCCGGTTTGCAGTAGGAGAAGTTGCCCAGGAACGGGTAAAAATCCTTATGGTAATTTTCCTGTCCGGTAGCCGTAATGGCCGCCATGGTGCGACCGTGAAAGGAGTTTTCCAGGGTTGTGATCCAATTAATATCATTGCCGTATTTATTATTGCTGTACTTTCTTGCCGCTTTAATGGCCACTTCATTAGCCTCTGCTCCGGAATTGGAGAAAAAAACTTTGCAAAGTCCGGTGCGGGCAGTCAGTATCTCCGCCACCCGAGTCTGGGGCTCAGTGTAGAACAGGTTGGACACATGCTGTAATTTCTTCAGCTGCTTTGTCACCGCCCTGACCCATCCATCGTCGCAGAATCCCAGCGAATTGACGCCGATTCCCGCTGTAAAATCGATGTATTCTTTTCCTTCTTCATCCACGCAGACCGCGCCTTTTCCGTGATCCGCCACCATATCGTATCGGGCATAAGTGCCAACGATCTTTTCCTGATCCGTTGTCTTTATATCAATCTTCTTCATTGTAATATTTCGCCTCTCTTTCACACAAAATCGCCGTACCGGCGCCCCGGTCGGTAAAGATTTCCAAGAGCATGCTGTGCGGGATACGCCCATCTAAGATATGCACTCTTGAAACCCCCTGGCGGATGGCATCGATACAATTTTTCAGTTTGGGCAGCATGCCGCCCCCGATATATCCGTCCTCGATGAGTTTTTCCGCCTCATTTACATAGAGCTCGGCAATCAAAGTCTTTGAATCGCTGGGGTCCTTGTAAACGCCGTCGATGTCCGTTAGAAATGCCAGCTTTTCAGCGCTGACTTCCTTGGCGATGGCGCAGGCTGCATCGTCGGCATTGATATTGTATGTCTGAAAATCATCATCCATGCCCACTGGAAATACGATGGGCAGAAAATCCTTTTCCAGCAGATCGTGGAGGACTTTAGCGTTGACCTCTTTGATCTCTCCCACATAGCCGATATCCTGGCCATCGGAGGTTTTTCTGGTCACATTGAGCAGGCCGCCGTCCTTGCCGCTGATCCCTACTGCCTTGACGCCCAGGGATTGAACCAGGCTCACCAGTTCCTTGTTGACCTTGGCAAGAACCATTTCCACCAGCTCCATCGTATCCTCGTCAGTGACACGAAGTCCGTTGATAAACTGCGGTTCCATGCCCACTTTTCCGACCCATCTGCTGATTTCTTTGCCGCCTCCGTGGACGATGATCGGTTTGAAGCCGACCAGTTTGAGCAGCACCACATCTTCGATGACTTTTTTCTTCAGTTCCTGGTCCAGCATAGCGCTGCCGCCGTATTTAATAACGATGATTTTCCGGTTAAAACGCTGTATATATGGCAGCGCCTCGATCAATACCTCTGCTTTATCCAAATATTTCTGACTTACCACTTTGGCCCTCCTCTAAGAACGGTAGTCTCCGTTTATTTTAACATAATCATAGGTCAAATCACAGCCCCATGCTGCGGCTTGTTCTTGTCCCTGATTGAGATTAACATCTATTTTAATTTCCGTTTCCGACAGGATCTCCGCCGCTTTTTCTTCGCTGTGGGGATACAGGGCGGAATGCTCACAAACCTTGATGCTGCCTTTCTTCGAGCTCATCTCTACGGTAATATCGTCGGCGCTGAAATCCGCCGGCGCGTAGCCAATGGCGCAGAGAACCCGGCCCCAGTTGGCATCTTCTCCGAACATAGCCGATTTGAGCAGGTCCGAGCTGATGACGGATTTTGAAAGGCTCCTGGCAGTTTCTTTGTCCGGGGCTCCCGTCACCTGACATTCGATCAGCTTGGTGGCTCCTTCACCGTCGGCGGCCAGCTTTTTGGCCAGTACCTTTGTGACCATGGCCAGAGCCTTGCAGAACTGCTTGAAGGCCTCTCCGTCTTCCTTGATTTCCGGGTTGCCGCAGAGTCCATTAGCCATAATCGCTACCGTGTCATTGGTGGAAGTATCGCCGTCAACGCTGATTTGATTGTAACTGTCTTTTATATCCTGGGAAAGGGCTTGCTGAAGCATGCTGCTGGAAATAGCCGCGTCGGTTGTGATGAAGGAAAGCATGGTCGCCATGTTAGGGTTGATCATGCCGCTGCCCTTTGCGGTTGCTCCGATGCGGCAGGTTTTCCCGCCCAGTTCAAACTCCACAGCGCACTCCTTGGAAACGGTATCCGTGGTCATAATCGCCTCTGCTGCCAGGGTTCCGC
Organism: Hominibacterium faecale; assembly: GCF_020734085.1. Classification (NCBI taxonomy): domain Bacteria; kingdom Bacillati; phylum Bacillota; class Clostridia; order Peptostreptococcales; family Anaerovoracaceae; genus Hominibacterium; species Hominibacterium faecale. The sequence continues at coordinate 325,399 of NZ_JAJAGH010000001.1, read as the reverse complement.
CTTCATAACTGAGGGCTTTTACCAAAGGCTTCATCCCTTTTTCAAAGGGCTCCATGATCAGCTCTTCGCCGATGACCCCAGTGGAGCAAACGATAATATTTTCAGCCTTGATACCTATGTGCTCCGCCGCTAAATCGCAGGTTTTTTTTGCGATTTCCACGCCGTTTGGAGCACAGGTATTGGCGTTTCCGCTGTTGCAGATCACAGCTTTTGCTTTGCCATCTTTCAGATGCTCCCTGGTGACTGCAATCGGTGCTCCCTTTACTTTGTTCTGGGTATAGACTGCTGCTGCCGTGCACAGTTCATCGCTGACGATCAGCGCTAAATCTTTCTTATCCGTATTCTTGCTTCTGATTCCGCAATGTACACCTGCGGCCTGAAATCCTTTCGGTGCGCACACCCCTCCATCTATGTATTGCATGTATTCTCCTTCCTTTTATCCATGAGTTGTTTATAGTATAGGAACTATCCTATACTTCAAAGAACGTACCTTGCGAAGCGTCGCTGCTTGTCAGCGACATGTGTGCGTAGGAATCATCTTTGATTCCGTCATGCACACGTTTTTTATAATACAGGAAATATCAATTGCGTGGCATTTCCTGTATTTCAAAAAAGTTTACCTTATGAAAAACGGTTCCGATGGAAACTTTTTTATAGTAAACCGGTCGTTTCATCCAGTCCGATCATAATGTTCATGCACTGAACCGCAGCGCCGGAGGCTCCTTTTCCCAAATTGTCCAGACGGGAGGCTACCAGTACCTGGTCATCATTTCCGCAGACAAAGATCTCCATCAGGTTGGTCCCGGCTAATGTATTGGCCGGCAGAAATCCGTCCTCCAGTGTCTTGCCGCCGCCCGGCTCTCTGACTTTGACAAACTTGCATCCTTGGTAATGGACTGCCATTGTCTCATGGATTTGCTCCAGCGTAAAGGGCTTTGTCAGGCATCTGGTATGGAGGGGAACCGATACCACCATGCCGCTGTAGTAGTCGTCCACAATGGGGTTGAACATGGGCCTGTATTCCAAACCGCAAATCTTCTGCATTTCCGGCAAGTGTTTGTGGGTTTGACTGAGGGCGTATTGGCGGGGCGAATAGCACGCCTCCGGTTTTTCATCGCTCTCCATGACTGCGATCATCTTTTTTCCGGCGCCGCTGTAGCCAGACACTCCATGGCAGGTGAGCGGGTAATCCGTCGGCAGAATCCCGGCCTTGACCAGAGGATACACGCAGGCGATAAAGCCGCTGGCATAGCAGCCGGGTACAGCGACCCTTTTTGCTGTTTCAATGCGCCGGCGATGATCTTCAGAAAGTTCCGGGAATCCGTATGCCCAGTCGGGGTCCGTTCTGTGGGCGGTGGAAGCATCGATAATCCTGGTGCGGTTGTTTTCCACCAGCGCCACGGCTTCTCTGGCCGCCGCGTCGGGCAGACAGAGGAAGGTAATGTCCGATTGGTTGATCAGCTTCTTTCGCTCCTGGGGATCTTTGCGTTTTTCTTCATCAATATGTAAAAGTTCCAAATCCTGGCGGCCGGCAAACCTTTCGTGGATTTTCAGGCCAGTGGTTCCTTCTCCGCCGTCAATGAATATTTTGTAGCTTTGTTTCATCCCTATTCTCCTCGTCGTCTTACATGCTTTATCCGATGAACAAAGTCGGCTCCGCTCTATTCTTAAAGGAAGCAGGCTTTGTTGGTACTCCGAAAATATTGCTTATGATATTTCCGGCAAAATAAAAAATATACATCCTATAATAAACCTTTCCTGTGTAAAAATCAATAGTTTTTTGGCATTATTATTATGTTGGATGTATATTTATTCGAATTTGTATGTATATACGCTATATCTCAACGTTTCGGACTTTTATTTGTGAATAAATCACAAATTTAATTGTGGGTTTTTGGGCGATTTATCTAAAATAGTTTCCCTTATTTGCCGCCGCCGCAACAAAGTATTATGATTCGCCGCAACTTTGTTTTGGGTTTATTCAATTTATATACGTATTTGGGATCGCCGCCTTTTTTTCTGCACGTCCATGTGTCCGGGGCTGGTGTCTCACTTAAATGTAGAAGCTAAAATGCCGGCGAGGGAAAAAATTTCGCCATTTCTATTCGAAACCGGCCTTTTGGCAGACAAAGTGTATAGAAAATCGCGCTCCAGGCCAGGTTATCCCGGTTGTTGTATGTGGCTAACCGCATATAAGTTGCTTGTATGCGCAAGAGTTAAGCAAACCAATCCTGCTGATCCTCTCAGCAGGCTGTGAAAACAGCAAAATGCCCTGATTTTCTACGGACATTGCATCCAAATCAGGGCATTTCGAATAGGAATCGGCGAAAAAAGTGTTTTTGGCCATTAAGTCGGCGTTGCCGCGGGGTAAAAAATACTGAATCTTGCTGCGACGTGGCTTGCAAGGTATAAAAACAATACACATCCACTAATAGCCAGGAAGGACTCCCGGCAGCTTCCGGCCCCCTCGATGCTCCGGCCCCTTATCCTAACCTTTCGCGATCCCCAGCTGATGACGCATCTTGGCGCAGGTAATACGGTAAACCGCGAATACAATCAGGCCGAAGAGAACTTCCACTCCCAGGCACACGCCCAGTCCGGCGATTTCGCTTTTGGAAAAGCCGCCGTCATTGGCATACATGATCATTATATAGAGCAGATACATCATGGACATGCCCACGATCGCCGGAACCGTAAACACCTTGCCGGCCTGGCTTCTCAGCTCTCTGCCCAGGAACTTGGGGGACGCGCCCAAGCGCTTCAAATCATCAAAAACATAGCGATTATTGATGGCAATGGTCATGCACCGGGTGTAACAGATCACCAGAGCCGACAACATGCAGATGATCGCGATAAATAGGAACATCATCAAGAATACGGCAAAGGTCTTCATATAATCGTTTTGGTCCATTATTCTGATTTTCGGCATATATGCCCAATACTGGCGGAATTCTGTGGAGTCCGGATTATCGAAGGACAGCCGGGTCATTTCATCCGTATCGCCCCAATAGACCTCTCCTTTTTGATTGCGGCTGTATTTATAGACACGGTCATAAACGCTGTTTGTCGGCTCTTCCTCATCCATAGAATCGATAAACCCATGGTAAAGTTCTCTGGCAAAGCTGTAATCGTCCTCTCCTTTGATGTTGAAAAAGGCTGCGCCCTCTTTCCACTCGCCCGCAAGCCCTTTGGATATGGCTGCGTAGTCCCGGTCGTCCAGAACATAGTAAGTACGGTCCGATCCGATGTAGAGTATCCCGTAGGGCACGACGCCTCCATACTCCACCGCAATTTGCTTTTTCGTCGTCATATTGGTCAGCAGACCGGTATCCTTTCTGGCGTAGAGCGCATTGCCCTCACTATCACCGACGGTCATGTACTGCCCACGCGGGACCTCCGCTTTTTTCCCGGTCACCCTGGAAAAATCGCTTTCGGAAAAAAATCGCCCTTCCGAAAGAAACTCTGTATACTCTATATGAAACTTCTGTCCTTCGTCCTCCACTTCTTCCTGGCCGTCCATCCCCAGGGCAATGTAGGCCGCCTTCTCATAATCCTTTATGGCCAATTCCCGCTTTTCCGCCATGGCTTCGATGTTTTCCCGTTCCGCAAAGTGGTTTCCCTGCGGATAAAAAAAGGCGTAATCGTAAGGTCTGGAATTGGTTTCGAGGATCTGTCCGGTGCCCATCATGGGAAGATAGAACGCGCCGAAGCAGGCGCCTGCAATGAGAACCGTTACTACCAACATATTGTTGACCGTCTGCCGGCCCTGGAACTTCATCATGCTCCTGGATATGATCCCCTTGTAATGACTCCTGCGCTGCCGCCAGCCATTGACCACAGTATGGAGAAGGATCATATAAAGCCCCAAAAGCACCGGCGCATAGAGAACATTGAGCCACTCAGGCGCATATGCCTGGAAGAGTTGTTTGTAGATGCCGCTTGCGCTGTATCCCACAACTGCGCCGATCAGCAGGATCACGATCCCCAAAATGCCGCACTTTCTCCCTACCTGCCGTACCGGCTCATTCTTGTGTTCTTCGTGAACCACGTCCATGATATTGGTCCGGTTGAGATAGCGGATACCCAAAATAATGGCCGCGCCGATGACCAGCGCCATGAATAAGACCGAAAGCAGCAGACAGGAAAAGTCAAAGGTCAGTTTCATTTCCGCGCTGTCCACCACAAGCAGGCGGAAAGCCTGCCAGATCAGCCACGCGAAGGGCATACCACAGACTGTCCCTGCCAGTGCGGAAAGGCCGCTGACAATGGCAGTTTCTGAAATCACTCCCGGGGCCAGCCGCTGCTTGGATGCTCCTAGAGCCATCATGATCCCGATTTCCTTGGACTTTTTCCGAAAGAACAGCCCTGCAGAATAAATGGTAAAGACCACACAGCCCACACAGGCCAGGACAAAAATGGCGATCATCTGTTTTCGGCTGTCTCCCCCTTCCGGAAGCACGCTCAGCACAGTGGGTGAAAACATCATCGCCGAATATGCCGTGATCAGCATTAAGGAAATAAAATTGCAAAAAGCATAGAGGGAATATTGTTTTCGGTTGTGTTTTCTTAATTTTCTCTGTATCGCTTTCATGGTCATCATTTGGTATCACCGCTCATTTCCTTAATCGCAAGCAGCAGCTGATCGTGGAACGCTTCCCGGCTCTCGCCCTTTTCCATGTTCCGATAAACAGTCCCATCCTGCAGCAAGACCACCCGGTCGCAGAAGGACGCGGAAAAACTATCGTGGGTCACCATCAAAATGGTGGCATCCAGCTTGTTGATCGCTTCCCGGAAAGATTCGATTACCGCCCGGCTGGATTTGCTGTCCAGGTTTCCTGTCGGTTCATCGGCAAGGATCATCAGCGGATTGTTGATCAGCGCCCGGGCCACCGCGGTCCTCTGCCGCTCCCCGCCCGACACGTCGGCAGGAAATTTATCCTTGATATGCTCGATTCCAAAGATGTTCAAAAGGTCATCGGCCAGCTTCTCTTCCTTCTTCCCCACATTGCCGTTGATGATGCTGGGCAGCAAAATGTTTTCCCGGATATTGAGTCCGTCTAGGAGCATGAAGTCCTGAAAAACGAACCCCAGCTTTTCATTGCGCACCTTCGCCAGCTCCTCCTCGCTGAGATTTTTCAGCTCCCGGCCGCCGAGGACGATCTTTCCCTCATCAAAGGGAATATAGCAGGAAATACAGTTGAGCAGCGTGCTCTTTCCCGAACCCGACGGCCCCATAACGGCCACGAACTCTCCCTGAGCGACGGACAAATTGATCCCTTTCAGCACCGGGTAGGTTTCCCGGCCCACCATATAGGACTTGCGCAAATCTTTTACATGCAGCATATTCTAACTCTCCTTTTTCTCTGTTTTGATGTCCTTACCTTACCACAGAAAAACAGCTGCAGAATCTGCCGTGTCATAGATTGCAGATTGGGTGTAATCTTTGGAATCTGCCTTGCAGGCTTTGCAAAGTTTTGTTCTTTTCATGTAAAATTCAGCATCTTTGTGCTATACTCATACTCAGAAAATATAGAGGGAAGGATGGAATGAATATGCTGAGAATCGCCTTGTGCGACGATGAAACAAAGGCAAGAGACGCCCTGCGCTTTCAGCTGGAAAAAATTCTTTATGAAGGAGTGGAAAGCATTGTGTATGAATTCAATTCGGGGAAACGAGCCGCAAGCTGGCTGGCCAAACACCCCGGAGAAATTGATCTGCTGTTTTTAGATGTGGAGATGAAAGAACAGAGCGGCATGGAAACAGCTCTGGAAATTCGCAAGTTCAACCGGAAGCTTATGATCGTTTTCGTCACCGGTTACCCGGACTACGTTTTTGACGGCTACCGCACCGGGGCCCTGGATTACATCCTCAAACCCGCTGACCCGGAAAGGCTCCGTGAGCTGATGGAGCGGATCCGCCGCATGGAGCAGGAGCAGGCAGATGCCTTCTTTGCTTTTCACAATATTGACGGGACCTTTAAGCTGGCCTGCAGGGACATCCTCTACTTTTACAGCGAAAAACGGCTCGTTCACCTGGTTACTGCTGAAAAAGAATACACCTTTTACGACAAACTGGACCTTGTGGCGGCAAAGGTGGGAAACGATTTTGTGCGAATCCACCAGCGCTATCTGGTAAATGCTTCCGCGGTGGAACATATTTCCGCATCCGCAGTCACCATCTCAGGAATCCAGCTTCCCATGAGCCGGGCACTGAAAGAAGAAGCCTCCAAAAAACTGGCCCGCGCCATGCTGGGAGGTGCGTTCTGATGTTTCTGACTCACCCCATGAATTTCTTTCTTTTTCCCACTGCTTGGCTTGCCATGAAAGCTTCCGGTCTTCTGCTGCCAGCCGGCAGGGGGATTTGGCGGATGGCACTCCTGTATCTGGGACATTTCGTTTTGGTTTCCATGGTCATCTTTCTTGGCGATCCTTTCAACCTGCCGCCTACACTTCTCTTTTTCATGGCCGCGGTCCTTCTTTGCTGCAAAGGGCCGCTGCTACAGCGGCTCACCATTGGGCTTATGTTTGCCAGCACGGCTCTGGCACTCAATGCCTTCCTGGATGAAACAACGGATGTCCACTTCAAGACCTCCATTATCCTGCGGCTTTGCTTCTGGTGCCTGCTTTATCTTGCCATGCGGCGCGCCGCTCCTCCAAAGGACTATGAACTGTCCCCCGCGCTCTGGAAGCTGCTGCTTCTTTTAACCCTTACGCCCCTTGGCATCACCTGCTCTCTGGTTTTGCTCATCAGTCCTTTTTATATATCGACCCCTTCGTTTTCCTATGCCCCTCTTGCCTGTCTTTTCATCGCCTTCCTTTCCTTTGTTGGGCTCCTGTGGGCCATCACCGTGCTGGCTAAACAACGCCGCCTGGAAAGGGACAGCATTGTGGGGGAAATGAACAAACGCTATTACGCCTCCATGGAACAGCAGCAATTCGAGGTCAGAAGGCTGCGCCACGATCTGTCCAATCATCTGCAGGCTTTGGCCTCCCTTCCAGATGAGGAAAAGGACGCTTATTTGGCAAAGCTGATCGAAAGTCCTGCCATAAAGGGGACCCTTCATTATTGCGGCGACCAAACCGTCAATGCGGTACTCAGCACCAAAGCCGCCCTCATGGAGCAGAAAAACATTTCCTTTGATGTGAAAGCAGATATTCCAGGCCCTCTTCCCTTTGAAAAAGCGGACATCTGCGCTCTGCTGGCCAATGCTCTGGATAATGCGGCAGAAGCGTGCCAAAAGCTGCCGCAGAACCAGCGCCGCACTGTCCTCAGGCTGCGTGCGCAAAAAGGCATTTTCGCGGTCAGTGTCATCAACCCCCTTCCCGGTGAAACGCGGGCGGACGGAGAAAACGCCCTGCCGGATACCAGCAAGGCAGACAAAGAGAAACACGGCTTTGGGCTGAGAAGCATCCGGGAAGTCGTCACCCGTTATCAGGGAAGCATGGACATACAAACCAAAAACGGGGAATTTCAGCTGTTTTTATATATGCCTTTGGATCAGGAACAGGTTGCGGATCGATAGCGCTTGCATGTTTCTGGATTTTAACTTTCTACAAAAGGCCAGTTCCTTTGAAAGCACTTTGATTTCCAAACATCTCTATCAGATTATCCATGCATTACCTCTTCCCAATAGTTCACAAAATGGAATCGAAAAAAGGGCTGTCGCATTCATTTTCACGAATGTGGCAACCCCTTTACTCTATACAATAGAACCTCGCTGCTTAGGAGAGCTTTGATAAATCCAACTTTTCAATCAGGCTTTCAAAATCCTGATTTGATAAATCGCTGCTTTGCTTTTCTGGCGTGAATTGATATAACAGCTCTATCGTATGCGTCTCAGTAATGATCAGAGCTTTGAAGTTGCGGCCAGAGTTGCTTTTATAAGAATTTGCTTTAACCTGATATCCGTCCATTGTTGTAAAGTTCCACTCCGTATATTCAGGGCGTTCCTTTTCTTCCGGAAAGGTAAAAGCACTCCATGGAGAAAGATACACATTTCTCGGAATCATATGCAATTCCCAATATATTGGAGCTTCAGGAGATTCACCGCCGCCAATTATGGTTACGGTTCCTTTATCCGTATAGATATATCCATCATTATACACATTATCATCCTTTGATTTCAGCTCGTTAATATCCCAAAACTCCCCCAGGATATTTCCGATTCCAACCTGATCTAATGCCTTCTTTGCCGAATTCACATAATAGTGAGTCCGTACAAATTCAAGTCCATATTTTTCGAGTACAGCCTTCTCTTTTTCCGTAGGAGCTCTGAACGTGATCGACTTTTCTTTTTCATCTGTTGTTCCAGTATCCTCAAACGTTCCATTGTCAAGCGCAATAAGTTCCTCTTGAGAAAGACTGTTATAATAATCCATCATTTCTTTTGCAGCTTTATACTGTGCAGAATCCTCTACTGCAGTCAATTCATATTTGTCATACTTTGTATTGATCACTCCCAGATTAAACCAACCGGCTGCATAAGCAACCGCACCGAATGACAAAATCATTACCAGCGCTGCGGCCAGAACTATGAACTTGCGGCTGAATCGTCCTATTGCAGGTTTATGGCCTGGCCCTTCGTTCTGTCTCAGGGCTGCACGTTTGTAGAAATTCTTAATATAAGCTTCTTTCTCAGCTTCTGTCAGGATGTGGTCCTCTTCTGTTAAAAAGGCGTCAAAATTTATATGCGAGTAGTTATCCTTCATTTTATCACACCTCCGCTTTGGCACTTCATTTGATTTTTGATTTTTTTCTTTCCCCGTGAAATGCGAGAGTATATAAGATCAGGTTTCATGTTTTTCGCTTGGGATATCTCCTCGATCGATTGATCTTCCATATATCTTCGAAAAAACAGGTCTTTATCTTCCTCAGACAAACAGCTCAAAAGCTTTTCAAGCTCGCCAGTTGACTCATCGATACCATCCATGCCGCTATCAAAAGGATGAAAACCATTCAGCCAATCGATATCCTGCTGATCTCCAATGCTGACAAAACGTTCACTGCGTTTCTTTTCTCTGCGAAGCGCATCGATCGCCCGATATTTTGCGATTGCACAAATCCAGTTCTTGAAATTGCTTTTCTTATCATCGAATTTATCCGGATTATTCCAGATGGCAAGCAGTATATCATTAAAGCATTCGTCCAGCGCTTCTTTGTCGCTGTACAGGTATTTGTAAATCACACTTTTGATCAAAGAGCCATATTCATGAACAATAAACTCGATGGATTCAGGGTTTTTCCGTCTGAGCTCAGCGAAAAAATTATCATGATTTATATCCAATATTACTTCCTCCTAATTTCCGACCGGCCTGTTTGATTAATCACTTATTACTACGAAACAAAACAGGAGAATCTAACAATCTCATGAAATTATAACAGAATGTGCAGGTGCTGAAAAAGAAATCAAAGGCAAAAGGGAGCATATCACATCAGATAAATGTTAATGGATATGCTCCCTTCTGCACCTTTTTGGCGGTGTATCTGTTTCTCTTGATTGGTCTTTTCGCTTACAACAAGGTATTATGTTAATATACATTTATATAATGCCAAAACGTACTCATATGCAGCCGGATAGGGATACTCCGGCGTCAGATGATAATCTGGAAAATAAACTCTCTTTACGAGTGCCCGCCAGGGTCTGATCCACCTGTCAGCAGTGAGGCGAAGCCGCTTTCTCTTCTGTTAAGGAAGCCCGCAGACTGTCCGCTGTCAGCGTTTTCGCGCTGCGCAGCATTTCCATTGGGGTTCCCGTGAATACGACTTGGCCGCCGTTGTTTCCGCCGTCAGGTCCGATGTCGATGATCCAGTCTGCCTGCTTCATCACATCCAGGTTATGCTCGATGATCACCAGCGTGTTGCCCCGGGAAACGATCATGTCGAACAGCTTGAGCAGATTTTGCGTATCGGACATGTGCAGTCCGGTTGTCGGCTCGTCCATCACAATGATGCTCCCCTTCTTCCCCAGTTTTTTTGCAAGCTTGATTCTCTGGCGTTCGCCGCCGGAAAGGGTACTGAGCGGCTGGCCCAGGGTAAGATAAGATAATCCCACCTGCTCCATTACTTTCAGCCGCTTCTTAATCTTAGCATCCTCAAATACCTCCATCGCCTGAGATGCAGTCAGGCTCAGCAGTTCAACGATGTTTTTTCCCTTGTAGGTGCAGGCTAGGGCCTCCTGGTTATAGCGAACGCCGCCGCAAGCCTCACACTCAGTCACGATGGGATCCATGAACGCCAGCTCGGTAACAATCACGCCTTTGCCGCCGCACACCGGGCAGGCCCCGGCAGAATTGAAGCTGAACAGGCTGCTGGGCTTGCCGCTTTCCCGGGCCATCAGCCTGCGAATCTCATCAAAAAAGCCCAGATAGGATGCGGGCGTGGACCGGCCTGTCGCTGTGATAGGGCCCTGATCGATCATCACAACGTCGCTCTCATACTGTTTGGCAAAGACTTGCGAGATCAAAGTGCTTTTTCCCGAACCGGCCACGCCGGTGACCACAGTCATGACCCCCAGCGGAATATCCACATCTACATGCTTTAGATTGTGCAGGCAGGCATCCCGGACCGGCAGGCTGCCTCGCGGACGACGGGGCTCCTCTTTTACCGGCAGGGACTGGAGCATGGCTTTCCCTGTCAAAGTGTCGGCCTGGAGAAGTTCTGCGCAGCTGCCGGCGAACACAATTTCCCCGCCGTTCTGTCCGGCCCCCGGTCCCACGTCGATCACATGGTCCGCAATGGAAATCACATCTTTATCGTGCTCCACCACCAGGACTGTGTTACCCTTGTCCCGCAGCTGAAGCAGCAGATTGTTCATGCGGTAGACATCCCGAGGATGCATCCCTGTGCTGGGTTCGTCAAAAATATAGGTCATCCCAGTCAGACTGCTGCCCATGTAACGCACCAGCTTGAGCCGCTGGGCCTCACCTCCGGAGAGAGACGGGGTTTCTCGGTTCAGATGAAGATAGGGCAGGCCGATCTCGATCATCCGATCCAGACCCTCGATCATCGTCTGCACCAGGACTTTTACCGTTTGGTCCATAATCTGTGATAGGACATCACGAAGCTGGGTCAGCTCCATGGCGCACATATCCGCAATGGACCAGTCGTTTATTTTGCAGCTTAAAACAGCCTCGTTGAGCCGTTTCCCATGGCAGTCGGCACACTCCATTTCGACAACCAGGCTTTGAGACTTCTCCTGTGTATGCCTGCTTTTATTGCTGATATCCCTGTTTAATAGGGTCTTTGTGTATTTGTGGTACAGCCCGGTCACCTTTGGGTTCTCCAGCTCACCTTTACCGTCGCGGGAACCGTATAGAAGGAGGTTGTATTCCTCGCTGGAATACGCTCTGATCGGCTTGTCCAGGTCGAACAGGCCCGACTGCGCATACTGCTTCCAGTACCAAGAGCCCGGCCTGTACAGAGAATCCTGCACACAGCCCTCATTCCAGGACTTGTCCAAATCCAATATGGCTTCCACATCCACTTTTGTGATCTTTCCAAGGCCGGAACAAGTTTTGCACATGCCGTTGGGGTCATTGAAGGAAAAATGGGAGGCTGTGCCTGCATAGGGCTTTCCAATTCTGGAAAACAGCAGCCGCAGACTGGCATAAAGCCCGCTGATGGTTCCCACTGTAGATCGGGCATTCCCGCCCAGGGGAGACTGGTCCACCACCACGGCCGGCGTTAAATGATCGATACGCTCCACTGCAGGCTTGGGATACTTGGGGAGCCTGGACCGGACGAAAGGCGGGTAGGTCGCATTCATCTGCCGCTGGGATTCGGCGGCGATGGTATCAAAAACAATGCTGGATTTGCCGGAGCCTGACACACCGGTAAACACCGTGATTTTTTCCTTTGGAATACTGAATGTAACATGCTTCAAATTGTTCTGAGTCAGCCCATGGACAACGATATCTGCCATCTGATTGTACCTCTTTTCGCTTTTGCTTCCTATCATATCATGGTTTGACTATGTCTGCCTCTCATTTCGCGTGCGTGTTCTGTTGTGTTACGGCGAGCAAGGGATGCCTTTCCCAAGGGACTCCGGAAAATTTTTTTAAAAATCACGATTTTTGCGCAAAGTTGTGGGTTCGCGGGGCCTGATCCCAGCAGCTTGCGGCCCGCGCGGCTTCTAGGCGAATCTGAAAGTGCCCAATCGTTGAAACTTGCGAAAATTTCATATCACCTTTTCATTCTTTTCGCAAGAAATCCCATTCCTCTCGTAAAACACCTGTCCATGATCTATTGTTCCATAGATTTATACTCACCCCAGTTTTTTAATCTCCCGCTGCAGCCTGCTGATGATCTTTTTTTCCAGGCGGGAGATATACGATTGGGAAATGCCCATGCGGTCGGCCACTTCCTTTTGGGTCATCTCTTTTCCGCTGACAAGGCCAAAACGCATTTCCATGATCTCCCGCTCCCGTTTGTTGAGCTTGTTCATGGCGTAGTCCAGCAGGCTTTTGTTGACCTCTTCTTCAATGTGGGTGTAAACCACATCGTTCTCCGTGCCCAGAATGTCGGACAGCAGCAGCTCATTCCCATCCCAATCCACATTGAGCGGCTCATCCAGGGAAACATCGCCTTTGGTTTTATTGTTGCGCCGAAGATACATGAGAATTTCATTTTCAATGCACCTGGAAGCATAAGTCGCCAGCTTGATATTCTTATCCATTTTAAAGGTATTCACCGCTTTGATCAGCCCGATGGTTCCGATGGAAATCAAGTCTTCCACATTGATACCCGCGTTTTCAAACTTTTTGGCTATGTAAACCACTAGGCGCAGATTATGTTCGATGAGCAGGGCCCGTGCTTCTTCGCTCCCTGCCATGAATTCCTCCAGTGCCTTGTGTTCCTCCTGGGAATCCAAAGGCGGCGGCAGCACATCGCTTCCCCCGATATAATGGATATCCGGAATTTCATCTTTGCCCTTAAGAAAGTTTTTAAGCGCTTCATAAGCTTTTCTCAGCTCCTCCCAGAACGTCCTCACGCTCATAAAATGATCATTCTGCATTCTCTAATGCTCCTCCTTCTATAATCTGCTGCTGCAACAGTACTTCGTAAGCTTCTTTTCCTTTCCAGCAGGCAAAATCTTCTTTACTGATGGCCAAAACAATATTTTTAATGGGCCTGCCCTCTACGATCACCCGATCCGGCCGCAACCCCTGCAGAACGCCCTTTTGTCCCACGCTGCTGTATGGAATCACGCAGCTTCTGCTCAAGATAGCATCTTTCAGGTCATCCAAGAGGCGCTGGCCGCAGGAAGCCGACAGGACCGCCGCCGGATTTCCGGAAACCGGATCCCGCAAAAAATTCCCCGTATCCACAAAAGCCCGCATTTCCCACTCTTTTTCCGCAATTTCCACTTTAATATCCGTAAATACTTTTTCTTTTGTAAGTTTTCCCCGAATAAACTCAGCCAGCCAGCTGCCCAGTACCCAGGTGACGAGCACGCCGGCCGCCACCTGCAGATACGTGATGCTGTGAAGATAAACGCTTCCGTTGGCCGACAAGCCGGGAACCTTGGTCATGTACATGAGTCCGACCGTGATGCCTCCCATGAGGAAACTTACTATGTAAAAAACCGCTACCGTTTTCAGGTAAACCGGCTTGCCTCCGTAGCCGAAAGCCGCTAAAATTACGGCAAGGGAGAAGATCAGCTTGCAGATCAGCGCCGCCGGCCATACCATGGGAAGGAAGAGCACGAAGGAGTATGCTCCGCACATCAATCCCCCTAAAACCATGCCGGATTTGGCCCTCTTGCGTCCGCACAGCCTGCCAGTGAGAACCAGTATTACCAACCCTGTTATGAAGTTTTCCAGAAATAAATATTCCCCGTAAACAGTCAACGAAAAAACCTCCCTTGGACTCTTTCTTTCGATTATAGTCCTAAGGGAGGTCGATTTGTGTCAAAACGCAATGTCGAATCTTTTCTTTTTTAAATCTCTTTTCCGTGGAATCTGCGATAGAGGTGGTACCACAGGTACAGATTGCCCAGAATCACGATAAAGACCACGCCGCTGATGACATTATCCAAGCGGCTTAAAATGGGAATCTGCCAGACCAGGTCTCTGCTGGCGGCCCATAAAACCAGCACCACCGCTTCCGCAGCCCCAGTCAGAGTAATGATTTTTTTCAAACCATCTTCTTTCGCCTTCTCTGCCAGCCTTTTGCAAATGGATGACATGCTGAGCAAGTAAATGACCACACATACTGTCATCAGGCACAAAACCACTTGCAGCAGAAGGAGCAGCTGGACATCCATCATATCGCTCGTGAGAAAACAGCTGGCCGCAATACCGGCAAAGATCACTGCGATGGATGCGGTGATCGGTATTGTTTTATCAGCAAGGAATTTCAACTTCCGCGCCCCCAGCCAGCACACTACCCATGCGGGAATGGTGATGATCCACGGAATGAGCAGCAGCGCTCCGTCATACTGGTATTCATATCGTTTCCAGATAAATATGAAACCATTGAGCAGCAGCCAGATCCCCGTTCCGGCCATGCTGTAAAGCAGCCCCTTCAGATTCAGGCCGATATCGGCCGTGTGGAGAATTGGCCCGATCTTTCCCGTTTGTTTCGTCTGTCCCGCCTCCTGGTCCGGGATCCGGATCCAAAAGGCGACGCCGCCCTCTTCATTTTCACAGCCGCAGGTTCCCCTGTGAATCAGGCTGGTATTGCGCACAATGGCAAGTCCCAGGCCGGTTCCTCCGCTGCTTCTGTTTCTCGCCGAATCGCCCCTGTAAAAGCTGTCCCAGATCCGCACCTGTTCTTTGTCATCAATCTGCTGACCCTGGTTGTGGATGGTAAAGCGCATGCCCTGGGGTTCTTTTTCAATGACAATGCGGATCCGGCTTCCCTCCTCGGCGTGGGTGATGGCATTGATCAGCAGGTTGCAAATGCTCTGGGTCACCAATTTCTCATCGGCCAGGATCTGGCGTTCGTCATCTGCTTTCAGTTCAACCTCCAGCTGCTTGTTTTTAGCCAGAATCCGGGTACGCTCGATCACTTTTTCGGTGATCCCAGCCATGGAAATCATGCTCAATTCCATCGGATAGGTGCCCGCTTCCATTTTAGACAGGTCCAGCATGCTGACGACCATCTCGTTCATGCTGTCGGTTTCCTCAATGATGGTATTGAGATATTGCTTTCGTTTTTGTTCGTCCCCTTCTTCCAGCAGCGCCTCGCTGTAGTTTTTGATAATCCCCAGGGGAGTCTTCATCTCATGGGCCATGGCATCCGACATTTTCCGGCGCTTGCTCTCAGCCTCGTATTCCCCATCGATGGTCCGGCAATAGCTTCCCACCAGGACAAGGCACGCCGCAGTGCAGATAATGGCCATTATAAAGTACAGCCAGAGCGTGCTTGCGATGGTTTTGGAAAGAGGATGATCGACTATGCTCCAGCCCAGAAAATAGTCGCCGGCAGCAAGCTTGGTCACACAAACGGACTCCGACCGGAGAATGCTCTTGTCTTCCTCTTGCAGGGGGATATAAGTGGAGCCGTCTTCTCCAAGTTCAGCTTGATCAATGCGGGCATCGACCGCGCTTTTCACCAGCACTCGCCAGGTTTCATCCTGCTCCTGCCGGGCTGTGGTGTCAATGGGACTAACGCTGACCTCTTCGAATTTCAGGGTGGTAAGCTTATTTCCATCAGGCTTTTTCACAGGAATAAAATCCTTTTTCTTAAGGGCTGACCCCTCTTCATCTCCCGTATAAAGGATCTGTAAGCTGACAGGTTCAAAGAACTCTTCCGTATCATAGCCTCTCACTTCAGCCGAAGCCTCCAAATAGCAACACTCGCTGATTTCCTGAATCTGCTGCGGCGAAAACCAGTCGTCCAGTATCACCCGTTTTTTATCGCTGTCATCTGGGAACGAATTGTTGGATAAAACACTTGCATTGCTGCTGACCATCTTCATTCCGATCACATTGCCTTTCGGATCTTTTTGCGCCCGAAAGAGAATCAGACTGTCCGTCCTCCCCGACGCATCCCAAATCCCAAGATTCCAATCGTTGCGACTAATGGCACTGGTGGCTTTTGCCAAATTCATTCCATCCTGGACGCCTTTACTGGATGCGGATGAGCGGCACCCGTTCAATTCGTTGATAAGATTGCCGATGACGCCCCAGCTGTACGTTGTTCCTTCCATAACATTCCGCTTTGCTCCATAATAGGTCACACTGCCGACGATTAGCACATAGATGGCTACAACCGCCGTTACTGCCCGAATCACGAAGCTGCGTTTGGCTTTATTTTTGTTCATCCGTTACCTCCTGGAATTTGTACCCCACCTTGACAATGGTGCGGATACATCCTGCCCGGCGGCCCAGCGCCTGCCGAAGCTTTTTAATGGTGGTATCTACGGCCCTGTCGTAGCAGAAGGCGTCCTCGCCCCAGACCTGATCCAAAATTTGTTCTCTGGTCAGGATCCGATTTTTATTTTCCATGAAATAGACGAGAAGATCGAACACTTTGGGCGGCATGGCGGTCTTTTCTCCGTCAACGGTAACTTCTCTGGCCCGAAGATCGATCTCGATTCCGCCGGAGCGCAGCTTCCCGCTGTCGCTGATCATTCCCCGGCTTCGTTCCAAAATCGCACAGATTTTGGCGTGAAGGACCGGTAACGAAAAGGGCTTGGTTACATAATCATCCGCCTTTACCTGAAACCCACGCAGCTGATCTTCCTCTGCCATGCGGGCAGTCAAAAAGATTACCGGCGTATCCCCTTTCCTGCGGATTGCCTTACAGACGGCAAAACCGTCCAGTTCCGGCATCATCACATCCAGCAGAACCAGATCAAAGGTTCGTTCCCCCAAACGTTTCAGCGCTTCCACTCCGTCCGCCGCTTCCCATACCGCGAATCCTTTTTTCTCAAAATAATCACGGATAATGATTCTCATCTTCGGTTCGTCTTCCGCTACAAGCAGGTTATACACAAATACACACCTCCTACAGTTTCTATTTTACAGATCCGTGTGTCGTTTTTATGTCCTCTGAAACATTTTAAAGGATCGGGTAGCTTCGCCGCAGGGCCGCCATCAGGGACATGCTCCAAATAGCCAGCCCCAGATAGAGCAGCATCAGAAGGTTGATCATCCAGCCGCCGATGACGACTTCTCCGCTGCCATAGAGTTCATCAATCATCATGGCAATAGTGCCGGCCGCGCAGCCTCCGGCAAAGACAGCCGCGCACCTGGTGTAATAAGTCTGGCTGCTGCCTCCCAATAGTTCTCCCGCGCCGATCAGGATATGACTGTATATCTGGATGACAATAACCGCGCCCAGAAAATAGGAAAGAAACCGCAATTCCCAGGGAACGCGTTGGATAAAAAAGGGAACGATGACCAGTATTTGCAGGATCCAAACACCAATGCCGATCTGAGTCCATCGCCGGGCCAGGAAAAACCGTCTGTTTTCTGAAACCGCGCAGATGATTCCCGTGCCGCTGAGACAGCAGCATAGCCCAATTATCCCAGGCAGAAAGGGCAGCGTGGTGTCGCTTCCGCCCCAAAGCAGCATGAAAAACGTGCCCCAGAACAAGCGCCGATATCCTTGATTCATTGCCTTCGGATTCATCGTATCACCTCTCTTTCTTTCAAATAGGCCAGGGTCTGCATGAAGGTCGGTGCGCTGCCCATATCAAAGGCTTCGCCGAATTCGGTGAGCAGCTGGGTATCTTCCTTTCCGTCAGCTGTTTGATACGTGACCTTGATCATTGGCTGCCATCGTACAAAAGGACTTTGCCGTTTTAAAGAAATGGTGATGGAGTGGTCTTTGAGAAGCGTCGCCCCTTCCAGCTCTGCCGGCTCTTTGCCGTTGATCTTAAGGCCGCTGTTTTTTTCGTCCGGAACGCACTGTACCTGTTTGATGGTCAGATCCCGATCCGCCATATAGCTGGCTTCCCTCACTTCCTCGGAATTGTTTTCCCCCTTGAATTTCAAATCCTTTTCATCCACATCCTCCCCCGGATAGAGAACGATTTTTCCGATTTCCACCTGATCCTTGGTGCCATCCTCATAGGAAACCGTCGCGGTAGTCAGGGCAATGGGTTTTTTCAACCCTTTAAAATCTTCGTCATCGATGAACAAAGAGATTTGCGAGGCTTTCCGTATATAATATCCATTCGTATCGTCGTAGGAAAAATCCATATTTTTTCCATTGTCGGTAAACGAGTAGTCCGCTTCATCTGCGTTATCCGGATCGTCTGGACCTGTCAGCGCCAGCTCCGCAAAATCAACGCCTGTGATCTGGTGGCGGCCGGCTTTGCATTCTATGTAGGGTATCTCAAACTGTTCTGCCTCGTCCTCATCCCCATAGATTGGATATGCGCCGTATACCCGGCAAAGAACCGGATAGTCCAGGCGAGCGTACTGGCTGATGCCAAAGAGAACTGCGGCCAGAAGAGCGATCAGGAAAATGGCAGCAGCCGCCGCCCTGGAAGCAGGTTTTAATGTCTTCATCATAGCGCCTCCTTCTGCGGTAGCTGCATCTGTCCAATCCTTTTGCGGCACTGGTAAAGCTGGATCAGAACTGCCAGCTGGATGAGCATTTGCAAGGCCCCAATCACCATGTATCCGTTGACAAGGAAAAGGATCATCGCCGCCAGTGCCACGACGGCCGTTGCGACGGCATACAGATCGGCTCTTTTTTTCAGGTCGCCGAAGGCAGCCGGAAACATTGCGCCGATTCCCACCAGGAGCTGGGTATAAATGCAGATCAGCAGCAATCTGGCAATGACTAGTTCAGCAAGGGGCACAGCCATGGTCTGCGGTATGGCTGCGTTTAGTATAAGGAAAAGCACATAGCAGCCTCCGTTTATCCAGCCGAAGATGGCTGCTGACCGGAAGCGGGGGTTTTTGGTCACCCGATACAAATCCTGTGTTCCTGCCAGAATTAGAATGACAAATAAGATGCTGGTGGAAATCCGAAGATTGTCCAGTTGAATATGGAATTCTATCAGGGAAAAAATGGTGGCCCAGAAAAGCGTTCCCAGATTGGCGTGAATTGATTTAATATCCATTATAAGCTCCCCCTTTCTTTCAAGTATGCGGCGGCTTTGGAAAAGGTGGAAACAGGGTCTTCCTCCCGAAGCATGTTGTTGCCGCCGGGAGGGTGAAAGGTGAGCGGTTCCATATCGGCTGTTTCTTTTGAGCCGTCTGTATAGTGGATAATCGCATTTTTCACCGTGATTGAGACTTGGCTTTTTGCAAGAAATTCGTCGGTCCGGGGGTCCAGAATAAGGCTGACCCATCCGCCCCGATAAAGTCCGATTCGCTCGCCGAAGCCCTCCTCTATTTGGAAGCCGGTATCTGAATCGTATTCGTCATATTCGCCGAAAAATCGGATTTCCGATGCCTCGGCAAACTCAATTTCCTGGATGGCTCTGGTGTCGCCGCCGTTGGTTAGAAAGAAGCATAGTAAGCCTCCCGGCCCTTCGTCCAGGGTTTCTTCATCTTCGTCCTCATCCTCATCGTCCGGCAATGCCTGGGCATACTCGGTCTGCCATGGAATCAGCACTGGTTTTTGCAGGTGGTAATGCCCCAGCAGATAAAAACAAATAATCGCTGCTAAAGCGATTATTCCTATACAAAGCGCCGCTACTTTGGTAGCGGGTTTTAGGCTTGTCATATGATTGCCCTCCTTCTTTGAAATTTATTGAATAAACACTTTTTCTTATTGTACCATGGGGAGGGCGGGCTTTCAAGGAGAAGGAGGGCGGCCGGGCAGTGTCTGGAGATTGGAGATTAGGTTGCACTAACTTAGATCAAAATGTCCCTTCTTCATTAATTGGCCCGGCTTTGCCAAGAGATGTAATATCGGAAAAAGATTAAAATGAAATCTTTCAACAGAATTTTCCCATTTAAGACAACATACTGCGAAAGCAGCCCCGCCGCACGAAAAAAGGAGCTATTCTTAGACAGAAGCTCCTTTTTTGATTCATATTGAATTCGTCCTTATTTTGCCTGTGCCTGCTTAGCAGTCTCGCACAGCTGAGCAAAAGCAGCTGCATCGTGGATTGCCATTTCGGACAGCATTTTTCTGTTAATCTCGATGCCGGATTTCTTCAGACCGTCCATCAGTCTGCTGTAAGAGATGCCGTTCATTCTTGCGCCGGCATTGATTCTTGCGATCCACATACGTCTGTACTCTCTTTTCTTGTTCTTTCTGCCAACATATGCAGAACGCAGAGCTCTCATTACCGCCGGATTAGCAGCTCTGAACACCTTGCTCTTCTGACCGTAAAATCCTTTGGCCTGCTTTAAAATCTTTTTATGTCTCTTATGCGCGTTAACGCCTTTTTTTACTCTTGCCATGTTTCTTACCTCCTAACTTACTTGCTTAAAACAGATTTGATTCTCTTCAGATCCGCACTTGTTAAAGTTGTAGCTTTTCTCAGTCCTCTTTTTCTCTTCGGGCTTTTCTTTGTAAGAATATGGCTTTTGTATGCCTTGTTTCTCTTTACTTTACCGGAACCGGTTAACTTAAATCTTTTGCATGCGCCTCTGTGAGACTTCATCTTGTTCTTTGCCATGGTGATCTTCCTCCTATGTTAAATTTCAATTTGTTTCTATTTATCCGTCTTTGGTGTCAGAATCATAATAAGGCTCCTTCCCTCAAAGGAAGGTTTCTTTTCAACGTCACCAACTTCTTCAACGACTTGGGCGAAACGTTTCATAACGTCCATGCCTTTGCTGGTATAATCCCTCTCCCTGCCTCTGAACCTCAAGCTGACCTTTACCTTATCTCCGGACTTCAGGAATTTGGATGCGTTCTTTGCTTTCACTTCGATGTCATGTTCTTCGATAAAGGTGCTCAGTCTGACTTCCTTTACCTGAGTTGTCTTTTGCTTTTTCTTCGCTTCCTTTTCCTTTTTTTGAAGTTCATATCTGTATTTTCCGTAATCAAGGATTTTGCATACCGGCGGCTTTGCCTTAGGGGCGATGTTTACCAGATCCAGTTTCCGCTCCGCGGCCAGGTCCATTGCCTCGCTCCTGCTCATAATACCCATTTGGGTACCGTCGCTGTCGATCACTCTCAGTTCTTTATCACGAATTTCTTCGTTGATTTGGTTTTCCTTACTAATTGTCTTGTACCTCCATACATTAAAAAAAGCGGATAATCCGTTATCCGCTCCAAAAAGACACATTGCATGTGTGTTAACCTTTTATGAACCCTGCCAGCGCGATTGCCGAAAAGGTGAGAAGCGGATGACTTCTTCTTTACTACCTAAGTAATATATCAAAATTCTGCCTGGTTGTCAATGGTGTTTTCCCTTTGAGTGTCCACTTTTCTTTTGCAGTATTTCTTTTATAATTGTGTTCCTTTCAGCTTACGAATATATTTTAACAAGCTTGGCACCTTGGCAAATTGGCTTTTGCTTTCATCAATCATATAAGTCCATGTATTTGTAGCTTTTATCAGACCTTCTCCTCTCAGATCTACGCCATGCTCGGTAATTTTGCATGTTTTCAATTTGCTAAGCACATCCTTTTTTATATCTTCTTCCATTTCCGCAAAAGCTCTGACCGCGAATCTCTGATAAACGTCCACTGGCTCTTCACCGCCCAAAATAGCAAAATGGATGCTCTCGCGGGCAGACTCCATTGCAGCTAAGTAATCGACCCAATGCTGATTGATGTAAAAGAGGAGAAGCTGCTGCTCAGCACATAATACCCCTTGAGTACCTGACTCAGCAACGCGCTTTTTGTATAGCACAGGCGCGTTTGTTTCAAAAAAATGCACAGATTTTATATCCCGCAAAACCACTTCTCGATATTGGGTAATCATCCGCCTATGCTTTTCCAGAATCAGTGAATACTTTTCCAAAAGATAACGCATCTGTGCATCTTCTCCTTCCGCCATGCGCTGGATTCGGCGGATTTGCACCTTGCCGGTATTCTCAATTACATGTCTTTTGATCAACGGCTGTTCCATACTAATGAAAAACTGGCTTTCCCCCGGTTCTCCCTGGCGTCCGGTCCTGCCTCTTAATTGCTGATCAATCCTGAAACTTCTGTTTATGCCTGTACTCAATACAAAAAGGCCTCCAGCCGTCACCGCATCTTTGTCCAATTTTATATCAACGCCTCTGCCTGCCATATTGGTTGAGATGGTAATGCGATACGGCCTTCCCGCAAGTGCGATCAGTTCTGCTTCCTTTTCGTCTTCTTTTGCATTAAGAACAAAACAAGGCAAGTTTCTCTTTCTCAGCGCACCGGCCAGCGCTTCTGACTCTTCTACACTTTGAGTTCCAATCAGGATCGGTTGTCCTGTTTGATGTATTTGCCTGATCTTATGATATACCTGTGTGTAAAGCGCCTGATTCGTAGACAGTATCACATCCTCGTGGTCCCTGCGAATACAAGGAACGTGTGGAGGAATCCGTATGACCGAAAGGTCATACATGTTTTTCAGTTCTTTTCTAGACGACCAGGCCGTACCGGTCATGCCGCACAGCCGGCGGTATTTTAGCAGATAAAACTGCAGCGGCATCATATTATAAATCTGAGATCCTTTCCGAGCCTTCACTCCTTCCTTAATTTCAATTGCAAGGTGGAGATGATCCGGGAAACGCCGTCCTTCCGCAACTCGTCCTGTCGTATGTTCAATTACGAAAACAGTTCCATTCTTTACGATATAATCACGATCCTTTTTATACAATAACCGCGCTTCTAAAAATGTATGAATCATCTCCAAATAATGGGCATTTTCCAGCTCATACAGATTGTTCACTCCCAGCAGCCGTTCCGCATGCACAGCGCCCCTTTCTGTCAGCCATACCTGATGCTCCTTCTCTTGAAATTCAATATCTTGCGCATCGAGCTCCTTCACTGTTTTCCAAACCGTCATATAATTCTTGTCTATAGTCGGCTCTTCGCCCGCAAGTACCAGGGGGATACCAGCCTCATCGATCAGAATAGAATCCGCTTCATCTACAATGGCTGTATGAAAATGCTGGCGCAGCAAACCACTTTCACGAAAAGCCATGAAGTTTCTTAAGTAGTCAAACCCTGCTTCCCTGGCGGTGATATAAAGGATATTGCAATCATAGGCAGCCTGCCGGTGTTCTCTTTTGGTTGTCTGAAGAATACATCCGCAGGATAAGCCGCAAAATTGAAAGACCTCCTTGTTCTCTTTATAGTCTCTTGCCGCCAAATAGTCATTGAACACCAAGATCTGGACCTGCTCGCCCGACAAAGCCAGACTCAAAGCAGTAACTACTGCCGCCAGCGTTTTGCCTTCCCCAGTAGGCAGCTCCGCAATCATTCCTTGTTCCATGGCGTAAGCCGCGGATAGCTGGGTATCGAACAAAACCATTCCTTTGCACCGTATGATAGTTTCTTTTATAAGGCCATAACGCCTGGGGCAGTGAGAGGAGTTTCTCAGCTCTTCTTTTAGTGCAGAATCAGAAAGCCCGCTCCCATCAAAAGTATTGACCTTATCAACAAAAACTCTGTACGGTAAAATAAACCGTCTATGAAACGGCATCTTTTTTTTCATATTAAATTCTCCTTTTATTGTCTCGTCGTATCTTTTAATAAAAGGAGTTCATTCAATCTTGCAAATCGTTTGGGCTATAGATATATACCGGGATAAGACTGGCAGCGCTGCCGCGGTCAGAGCGCCCGTAAAAACGAACAGGGGCAGGAAAGAAAGTAAAACAGCAGGAAAAAGCAGCCACATAAGAAACGCGACTAAAGAAAGCGTATATATGATACCTACGGTTCTGTCCTTCATAATACATCAACCTCTCCCCAATAATTGTAACTCCCTGTGTTGGCTGTGTCAAATACCTCTGGCGTGGAAAGATTCGGCTTCCCAGCATCCAGCACCTCGTCAGAAGCGATGGCCGCATAAAGCTCCGTATACGTTCGATCTGTATGCCCAAGCATATTAAAAAGGAGTTGGTTTCCAACTCCTTTTTATCATATAACTTTTACAGTTCCTTTTTCCAGAGCCCGTGCAGGTTGCAGTATTCATATACCGCTAACGGCTTGTCCTCTCCCAAACAGAATACAGCCTTCGGTTCGTCCGATGCGGACAGCTTCTTAATCTGGCAGCCCTTATCTGTTTCCAGCAAAATCCACTGGATCAGGTGTTCTTCGCTCATGGGATGGGTTACGGACCCCACGTCAACCTTCACCTTGTTGTCAGCTACCTCTACAACAGGAACGTGCTTTTCTGTCGCAGCATCCGTAGTGTTGGCCTTCAATTCCTCCATTGCTTCTCCGCAGCATACAAGGGGAACTCCCTTGTCATCAATCAGCGTCGCAATATTTCCACAGTGGTTACATCTTAAAATTTTCATACTTTTACCCTCCATAACTTTTATTTAAACATTTTTTCAATCGATTCCTTCGGAACCAGCCCGATCGAAGAATCTTTCGGCTGGCCATTCTCAAACAGAATCAGCGTCGGAATACTCATAACTCCATATTTGGAAGCCAGCTCCGGCTGTTCATCGATATTAAGCTTGCCTACTTTTATGTCCTTATGTTCCTCAGCAATCTGATCAACCACCGGACCCATCATTTTACAAGGTCCGCACCAGGCCGCCCAGAAATCGACCAGAACCGGTCCATCCGCCTTCAGAACTTCATTTTCAAAATTATCTTTTGTAAACGTCATCACTGCCATCTCTTCATCCTCCCTGCATATCTATCACATCATTATAGTCTTATAGTACCCATATATTTACTGCTTAATCAAATTCTTTAGACAAAACTTTTTATTCGGCTGTAAAAGTTCTCCTTACCCGCCCTATTGCGCGGTGAACACTGTGCGTCAAAACCCATCAGCTCCTGCACCCCAATCCCGGCTTTTTTCCGTCGATTCCCACCTGGCATACGGTTATTTTATAGGGAATCTGCACGCTAGTCAACTGAAAGTTACAAGCACATTCACGCCAATGTAATAATCAGCCGGCTATAGCGATACAAAGTTGCATCATTGCTGCTTGCAGAATCGTTTCTTACATTATATAATGTAGTTACTTAGTTGAACAGCCGGGTCGCAAAGCAAAAGACAGGGAAAGATACTCATCCTTGTATTGCAACATACCTAGCGCTGGCCTGGCAGTCGTACAAGCCCTTGGCGGCGGACGAATAATACTGCTGCTTTTATTCTAAAAGGGGGTATAGAATGGAAAAATTCCTGGATACACTTTCAGCAAGCGAGCTGATTCCCATTTTAAACAGCATCAACGATGCAATCTTTATCGACAGCAGCGACGGATATTCTTTGTGGTGCAACGAAGCTTGCCGTGAACTTTATAAGGTCAATCCGGACGATATTTCCGGCATGCACGTTTCTGAACTTGAGGAAAGCGGCGTTTTTACACCTTCTGTGGCTAAGCTGGTCATGGAAAAAAAGGAAGAGGTTACGATTATTCACGAGAATAAGGAAGGCAAACGGCTTCTTTCCACTGGCACACCCATTTTTGACCATACGGGAAAGATGAGCAAAATCGTCACCACATCAAGGGATATTACCGAATTGACCAGCCTGCAGAATCAGCTGGAATCGGTCCAAAAAACGCTGAAACAGATCGAATCATTGGAAAATTTTTCAAGCGTACACGTAGTTGCGTCCAGCCGTTCCATGCGCAATGTACTGCAATTGGCCAAGCGGCTGGCGTCGGTTGACTCAACGGTTTTAATCACTGGCGAATCGGGCGTCGGCAAAGGTGTGATCGCAAAACTGCTCCACGAAAACGGTGCCCGAAAGGATTACCCCTTTGTCACAGTAAATTGCGGCGCTATTCCTGAAAACCTCATTGAGTCAGAACTCTTCGGCTATGAGCGGGGCGCTTTTACCGGCTCTCGGGCGGAAGGAAAAAAGGGACTCTTCGAAGCCGCGCAAAATGGTACCATCTTTTTAGACGAAATCTCAGAGCTTCCTTTAAATTTACAGGTGAAACTGCTGCAGGTCATCCAGGATCGGGAATTAATTCGGGTCGGCGGCGTCAATCGTGTTCCCATTGATGTGCGGATTGTTTCTGCCACCAACAAAGAACTGCTCCAGCTTGTAAGGAACAATAAATTTCGTGAAGACCTGTATTACAGACTGAACGTGGTTCCCATCAACGTGCCGCCCCTCCGGGAACGTCCGGAGGATATATTGCCTCTGATCCAGACCAATCTGGACAAATGCAATAAAAAACTCAATGAAGCCAAAAAATTGGATCCGGCTGCGCTTTCCATACTGCTGCGCTACCCCTGGCCGGGCAATATCAGAGAGCTGCAGAACATTATGGAGCGTCTCATTCTCACCACCAAAGATGAATTTATTACTGAGGACAACCTCCCGATCTTTATCAAAAACTCTGCACAGGCACAGCCTGTGGAGGCAGTACGGACCTTATCCCTCAATGCAGCTTTACAGAGGGCGGAAAAAGAAATCCTTGCCAGGACATTAGCTGAATATAAATCGACCCGGTCCATGGCCAAAGTCCTGCAGGTCAGCCAGCCTACAGTCGTTCGAAAGCTCCAAAAATATGGTCTTTCTACAGGTGATACAAAATAGCATCACCGATTCAATTTTGTATCATCTAGTCAATCCCTTGATTTTAAAAGCATTTCGAACATTTTTACTATCTTAATTTTGCTTTCGATTCAATTTTGTATCGCATTTCTTGTCTTTTTTGCTTTATTCCTGGCATTATCTTGCCAGGCCGATTCATGTATACATTATATTTTTTGAAACTGACTTATTCACAAACGTTGATATTTCAATGTTCTAATTTTAGAACAATCTTCAAACATAGGACTTCACGGAAAATTCACACTTTTTCTTTTCATTTTGGCACGCTGGTTGCTCTATATATAGCCGTCAGTAGTTTTGCTGCTGGCGTTGAACATAGTTGATACGATTATATTTACAAGGAGGACTTAAAAAATGTCAATGAATGCACATGATTATGTTGCTGCTTTAGTTGAAAAAGGCAGAAAAGCACAGGCGATCGCTAACAATTTCACTCAGGAAGATGTTGATCTTCTGACCGCTGCTGTTGCTTACAACCTGACCAAGGATGGAAAAGCATTAAAGTATGGTGAAATGTTAGTTGAAGAATCCGGCATGGGTATCGCTCCTGATAAAGAGCAGAAAATGTACGGAAAAATCTGGGGTTCCTATATCCAGATGAAGGATGAAAAGTCTGTAGGTCTGCTGGAAGACAACAAAGAAACCGGCATGCAGAAATGGGCTAAGCCAATGGGCGTTGTTGCCGGTATCATGCCTGTAACAAACGGCGAAGCTACTCCTGTGGTAAAAGCCAACATGGCTCTTAAAACAAGAAATGCCATCATCCTGGCACCCCATCCGAAAGCAAAGAAAACAAACTGGGAAATCGTTAATGATATCAGAGCTACCATCAAAAAATTAGGCTATCCGGAAGATTTAGTTCAGACTGTTGAGCCTGAATGGGTTAAGATCGAAGTTTCCAAAGAATTAATGGCACAGTGCGACTTCATCCTGGCTACAGGCGGAGAAGCTCTGGTTGAATCCGCTTACTCCTCCGGCACTCCGGCTATCGGCGTAGGCGTTGGTAATACAGTATCCATCATCGATGGAACCACCGAT
This sequence comes from Hominibacterium faecale, assembly GCF_020734085.1. Classification (NCBI taxonomy): domain Bacteria; kingdom Bacillati; phylum Bacillota; class Clostridia; order Peptostreptococcales; family Anaerovoracaceae; genus Hominibacterium; species Hominibacterium faecale. The sequence goes on along the minus strand of NZ_JAJAGH010000001.1, from coordinate 297,814 downwards.
ATGGCAAAAGTTGCAGAAATGATTGTTAGGTCCAAGGCTTATGACAATGCGACTTCCTGCTCAACAGAAAACAACATCATCGTATTCGAAAGCTGCTACGACGAGTTTGTTGACGAAATGGCAAAACACGGCGCCGTACTGTTCAAGGAAGGCTCCGAAGAAAAAGCAAAATTGCAGAAAACCATGTGGCCGAACACTCCAAACGACCACGTGCTCAACAGAGCGATTGTTGCACAGAATGCAGAGCAGATTGCAAAACTGGCTGACATCGACGTTCCTGCAGGCACAAAAGTGCTGATGGCAGAAGAACTGAACGGATTTGGTCTGGAACACCCGTTCACAGGCGAAAAACTGTCACCAGTATCCGGCATCCAGAAAGCAAAAGACTTTGACGATGCGCTCGATAAGCTGATGAAGACATTAGATTACATGGGTAAAGGCCACTCCTGTGGTATCCACACAACCAATGATGAGTTAGTTGCAAAACTGGCCGCTGCTGCTCCTGTTACAAAGGTCGTTGTCAGCCAGCCGCAGTGTCTGGTTAACTCCGGCGGCTGGACTTGCGGATTCCCGGTATCCATGACTCTGGGCTGCGCAACCTGGGGCGGAAACAGTGTTTCCCACAATGCAACATGGAGAGACCTGCTGAACTTTACTTATGTTTCCAGAGAAATTCCGAACTGGAGACCGGATCCAAACGAATTATTCCCGGCTGATCTAAGAGCGAAAGTAGACGACTAAACAATCGAAAGCCGACTGTATTAAATTTGAGTGTTGGGAGCAGGAAAGCTTCACAAACTTCCCTGCTCCAGTAGAATCCAAAAAAGGAGATTAAAAATGTCAGCAATTAAAGAAAAAAGTTTAAAATATAACTTACACTCCTGGAGCGCACAGGGCAATCTGAATCCAAAGGTGATCACTAAAGCCGAAGGCATCTATTTCTGGGATGAGGATGGCAAAAAGTATTACGATATGTCTGCTCAGCTGGTAAACTCCAACCTGGGCCACGGCAACAAGGCCATCGTCAATGCGATTAAAGATCAGGCGGAAAAAATTCCGTTTATCGGACCGGGATTTGCGATTGACGTTCGTTCCGATGCTGCGGAAGCAATTGTTGAGGCTTCCGGACTGGAAGGCGCAAAAGTATTCTTCACCAACGCTGGTGCGGAATCCAATGAAAACGCCATCAAAATCGCAAAACAGTACACCGGAAGATGGAAGATCTTCTCACAGTACAGATGCTATCACGGTTCTTCCGCCGGCGCTGGAATGCTGACTGGTGAACCAAGACACTTTGCCAATGAGCCGGGACCTGCCGGATTCATTAAATATGACGGACCTTACGCTTACAGAGCACCAAAGGCCTGCAAATTTGAAACTGAAGACGATGTAGCTGATTTCTATCTGGAACTTTTGACCAATCAGGTTAAGTATGAAGGACCGGAAAGCGTAGCTGCGATCTTCCTCGAAACCGTAGTTGGATCCAACGGAATTTTGGTTCCTCCTGCTAAATATGTAACTGGCGTTCGCGATCTTTGTACAAAATACGGCATTATGATGGTCTGCGACGAAGTTATGGCAGGCTGGTACAGAACCGGCACCTGCTTCGCATTCCAGAACTTTGGAATCAAGCCTGACCTGGTAACCTTCGCAAAAGGCGCAACCTGCGGCTATGTTCCTCTGGGCGGCGTAATCGTATCCGAGCCGATCGCTAAATACTTTGACGATCACAAGATGATGTGCGGACTGACTTACAGCGCTCATCCGATGGGCTGTGCTGCTGCTGTAGCTACCATCAACGAATACAAAAACCTAAACATTGCTGAAAATGTAAAAAAACAGGGCAAAGTTTTAGGCGAACTGCTGGAAGATCTGAACAAGAAACACGCTTGCGTGGGCGAAGTTCGTTACATCGGCCTCTTCTCAGCATTTGAGCTGGTAAAAGACAAGGCTACAAAAGAACCGATCGTCGGCTTCAACGATGATCCGGACGGCCTGATGGCAAAAATCGTCGGCATGCTGGTTAAAGAAGGATTCTGGACTTACTCACACGAAAACATGATTATCGTTGCACCTCCGCTCATCATCACTGAAGAAGAGCTGAGAGAAGCAATGGCAATTTTGGATAAGGTATTAGATTCTGTTGACAACATGATTAAATAAGCCTGTTTGATCATGTAAAAGTACTCCTTGAGGGGCTGTCGCATTAAGCGATAGCCCCTTCTAGTATGCAAAAAATAAACAAAAAACAATATTAAAAGCCCGAGAACCATCAGATTCACGGACTTTGTGGTAAAATATTAGTATGCTAAAATCAAATACTCTACAGAAAGATTATACACAATCCGAAACATGTTTTCAATGCAAGATGCCATTTGATATTGGATATATCATTCCTAATAATGATTGCGTGAGACTGCTAAGTCAGTTTGTGGAGGAAAAGGATCTGACGAATCTTTATGAGACATATTCGCGTCTCAAAGAAAATCAAGCGTCTCCACGCACCATGTTGAAACTTGTCCTTTATGCTTATCATCCAGAGAGATGGAACAAGCCTGTCACCGAGACATAAATTACATATATCTGCTGGATGGAAAACCTGTTCCTGACCATGCTACATTTGCACGCTTTCGCAGTATTCATTTTGCAGCATGTGCAGAAGGAATCCTTTCAGAAACAACACAACGGCTGTATCGTTTAGGAGAATTATCCGGGAAAGATATCTTTATTGATGGTACGAAAATTGAAGCCCGTGCAAACAAATATACTTTTGTCTGGAAAAAGGCGGTTACAATCTACAGCACGGCATCGATTCAGAATACATTGTGTGGCTGACTGTAGGTCCTACGCCAAATGACCAGCCAGCCTTAAAACCATTCCTGAAAAGTATGGAAGAGAATCTAAGTTTCACCTACAAAAACATTGTTGCAGATGCAGGATATGAAAGTGAAGAAAACTACAGCTGGATTGAGGAAAACGGCCAGATTGCCTTTATCAAACCTGCCAATTATGAACGGTCCAAAACGAGAGAATATCAGAAGGATATCAGCAGGAAAGAACACATGGATTACTATCCTGCTGAAGACTATTATCTTTGTAAAAACAGGGAAAAGCTTATCGCGGTTGAGATGAAAAACAGAAAAAGCAACGCCGGATACCTTACTCAAACGACAATCTATCGATGCGAAGATTGCACAGATTGTCCTTACAAGTCAAGTTGTACGAAGGCAAATCATTGGAAACTGCCATTGGAGGAACGAACAAAACAGCTGGAAGTCTCCAGAAATTTTGAACGCCAAAGAAGTGAGTATTTGGAAAGAATCGTAAGTGATGAAGGTATTCTTCTGCGAATCAATCGCAGCATTCAAGCGGAAGGCTCCTTTGCAGATATGAAGCAGGATCGTAATTTTAGACGATATTTATGTCGCGGACAAAAGAATGTATATGCAGAAAGTGTGCTTATGGCAATTTCACATAACATAGAAAAACTGCATGATCGAATCCAGAAAGAACGAACTGGATTACACCTGTTCTGTACGGAAAAAGCAGCATAAATTTAAAGGTTGAAAATACCTTTTGTCAGTGTTGCTGTCAGAGCTTTATTTTTGTTGTCTTTTTGAGGCGAAATACGCTAAAGACGAAACAATTTAAGTAGGGATTACGATAATGGAGCTTCGCTCCGGCGGATTTTCATCCGCCTAGTGCGACAGCCCCTCTTTAATTGGCGGGGATTCTGCGCTGGCTCGGCATCATGCTCCCAGTAGGCAAAACACCCTGCACTGTCTCTTTTTTTACACCACATAAGCAAATCAAGAACATCTGTTTACATTTTGTTCTTTTTATGGTATTCTAAGGTTGATGTTATAGACGGGTTTCTCCTTTGACTGACGATTACAATTGGTACGCCGCGGACTGTATCAGAAAACGGTATTTTTTAGTGAATTACGACATTCTGACGGCACGTTGCACCAATGGACGGGCTTCCTTCATGCAAAATTGTCAGTATCTAAAAAGGATAGTTCTTTTATTGATACTCTTTGGGGAAACGCTCATAGAGAAGGACGGATTAATATCAAAATCCAAGGTTTTTGCAAGGAGTTTTGATACTGAGGCCCCTCACCTGGCTTTTATCCAATCGCTCCGGGACTACAAAGTATCAAAATTGACATTTTTTTGATACCAGCAGCGATACTCGAATGGTTTGGATGCATAAGGCTTGATGTTGGCGGTGATGGCCGTCCTACTGCAAAACAGAATACTTTATACAGGATAAAAACAAATCCGGGAGGAATGGATGATATGTTAAAAGAACGGGAACAGAAAATCTTAGATTACATGAAGCAGGAAATCCGGCAGAAAGGATATCCCCCTACTGTGCGGGAAATCTGCAATGCGCTCAATATTAAATCCACTTCAACTGCTCATAAGGATATCGACAATCTTGTAAAAAAAGGCTATATTATCAAGGATCCATCCAAGCCGCGCGCTTTGATGGTAGTCGATCAGGAATTGGAGTCAGTACCGGCAGAACCGATGCCGCCTATTGATAATGCCCAGCGGACCGACGTTACCGACATACCGGTTATCGGACGCATTGCCGCCGGCACGCCCATCCTGGCTGAGCAAAACGTGGAAGAGACCTTTCCCGTTCCATCGCGCTTCCTTGGAAACGGTACCAATTTTATGCTGACGGTTAAGGGAGAAAGCATGATTGAAGCCGGAATTATGGACGGTGACTACATATTGGTTCAGCAGCAGCAAACCGCCAACAACGGCGATATCATCGTCGCTATGGTAGACGGCTTTGAAAGCGAAGCTACGGTAAAGACTTTCTATAAAGAGCAGGATCATATTCGGCTTCAGCCGGAGAACTCATCCATGAGCCCTATCATCGTACAGGATGTGAAAATTTTAGGCAAGGTCAAAGGCGTCTTTCGATATTTTTAAACCAACGCGGGTATTGTACCCGCGTTTTTTTCTGTATAAAAGTGATGGTAATCCCAGCATGGGACAATTCGGCTAATACATCAATTATTCTTTTTACAGGAATCATTGTTCTGCATTTGACAACTGGCCGACCGCCGTATTATGATAGATCCAGTATATAACTGGAAGGGGTAAGATTCATGTTTGTAATACTAAATAAAATCGCAATTATTTTCGCTATGGTAGGAGTCGGTTTCATTGCCAATAAAGCCAGAGCCCTGCCGGATGAATCCAACGGTTATCTGATCTCGCTGCTCATGAATATTACGGCGCCCTGCATGCTCCTCACCTCCATTACCGGCAAGCAATTGACGCCGGATACCCTCAGTTCTACCCTGGAGGTACTGGCCGGCACCATCATCTTCTTCCTTGTGGGGATGGCCGTTTCTTACGGGATCGTCAAGGTGCTGCGCATCTCTTCTGCGGACCAGGGCGTTTATATGAGCATCCTCACCACCGTAAACACTGGCTTCATGGGTTTTCCCATCACAAAAGCGGCGTTCGGCAATGAAGCGCTGTATTTCATGGTGGTCAGCAACATCGTCCTCAACATCTACCTCTATTCGCTGGGGATTTTACAGATCAATATGGGCGAAAAACGTCAGTTCAAAGGGCTGAAAAAGGCCCTCAAACCAATGCTTAACATGTGCTCGCTGGCAGCGGTTTTAGGAATCATTATGCTCTTTTCCGGATTCAAAATCCCTTCTTTTTTCAACGAACTCCTTACGGGCATCGGCGACATCACCATCCCCCTCTCCATGATCGTGGTCGGGGTCCAGCTGGGCAGCAGCAACATCCTGAAAATCATCAAAAACCCCAAGCTGATCGTCATATCCCTCATCAACCTGATCTTATGGCCCGCTCTGACTTTTCTGGCGGTCAACTGGCTGCCCATCCATGAGATGACCAAGCTGATACTGGTCTACGGCGCCGCTTTTCCTACAGCAGTCATTGTAGTGGCCCTGGCGGCCAAAGAGCGGAAGAATTCCCAGCTGGCGGCAGAGGGCGTGGCCATGACCACTCTTTTTTCCATGGCCACATTGCCGTTCATCACCATGCTGCTGAGCACCTATTACGGAATATAAAACAGGTGCTGCCGCACGAAGCTAATTTCTTCATGTAGACAGCACCTATCTATAATCTAAAGGTTTACATTTTTATTTTCCATCGATCCAGAAAGGATTGGTAACCGCATAATTGCCGTTCACATCCATAACCAGTATGGATACCCATGTTTTCTTGCCGGAATCCACAGCAAGCGACAAGTCAACAGCTGCCGTCTTTTTATCACCTGCGATTGTTGCAGCCTGATCGGTCAGTGCTTTATCATACTTAATATGTGTTCCATATGAATCTTTCTGATAGGCTCCGATCAAGGTCTCACTTTCATAATTGTCTTTGCTGTCTCCGGTCATAACGATCACTTCTTTGATGTCTGTCAGCGATTTTGCATCCAGCTTGAGATTAAACTTTTGATCGCTGTTCACCTGATAAATCTCTCCCGGTTTTTGATCCATTTCCAGAATCGGTCCGAAGGAAACATAGGAATGTCCTTCAGCGACAGCCTTTGTAAAGGTCAGTCCTGTATCCACCACGTTCTTGCCTTCCGTGCTTCCAACATCGGCTATGGTCCTGACCTTGCCCGAATTGTAATGCTCCGATTCGCCTCTTGCAAATTCGCCTTGGTTGGTAACGCCTGGAATCAGTACATCGTGGGTATCCGAGCCGCCCAGCAGATAATGCGGTTTTTCAACCGTATCCCCCATATATTTTCCGCCGTCCAGATATGCGTTCCACAGAGCCTGGGCAGAAATCAGCACATCCGCATTTTCCTGATCGCTTGAGCAGGCATTGATTTCGATGTTATCGTAATCGTCCTGATAGCCGCCCGGAACGCCGCCGTCCTTACGGGCCGAATAATAGAGGCCGTAGGAATACCACGGATGGTTGGCTGTAATGGTCGCTCCTTTGTCATGGGTCTGCTTTACAAATTCGGGGAACTTGGAGAACTGATCCATAACATGGTTTTCCCGGTTTTCATCGAGGAAGAAGTTATAGGAGCTATGATCCTGGGGAAGGACATTGAAGTGGGCCCATGAGCAGGAAATCTCTTCCGATGGAACAAAGCCTTTCATTTGGTTTTTATAAGTCTGTGTCACCAGATCATACCCTTTTTTATTGTTTACCGTAAAGTCGTGATCGGTGATAAAGGCAACGTCAAGGCCGGATGCCAGGAAGGATGGTATTGCATCTTCCGGATCGGCGAAACCGTCGTTCTTGTTGGCATGATGGTGCAGATCGGCGCTGAGCCATCCATCCTGCAGAGAATATTTTTTATCCGCCGTCACGGTCGCCTTGGCATTTCCGTCACCTTGCAGAGATACTGTATCCGTGTAAAAATAGTATCCCTGTGGGTAAACCGTCGCTTTGTAGCTGTTTAGATCAGAGACTTCTGCCACGATCTTGCCTTTTTCTTTAGCCTGATATACGGAGTTGCCTGTATATCGAACTTCCGGATACTCATTGAGAATCTCTGCTTTTCCCCAAAGCGGATTGTCATTCTGATCCTTCAATTGAATTTCCAGTTTCTGTTTTTGAGGGCCAGTCTTCAGATCGACCGATCCTGCTGCTTGTACATCGACGAGTTCTCCTTTGCCGTAGCCCTTGCATTCGGCGTAAAGCTGATAACTTCCCTTTGGCAGATCGATCGAGTAATTGCCGTTATTGTCCCCGCGGTAGAAACCATAGACTTTCTTATCTTTATCTTTTACAATCACGACCGCATCGGATACAGCACCGGATCCGCCATTATCTTTTATTTGACCGGCAACGGTCATTGTCTCTTCCGCATTTGCTTTGTTGAGGAAATTGGTCAGCGTCTTGGTATCCGCCTTCTGTGAGGCCATAAAGTATTCCTGATAAACGGTGGTTTCTCCAGGGGCGTAAGCAGCGCTTGCCCGCAGCTCTTTGTATCCCAGTGAACCTCCGAATTTATCGATCTTCACTTTTTGATCTGATTGTACTTTCGGTACCGTATGGCAGGTGGCGTATTCTTGACCGTCTTTGTTGCCGTAGCTCATGATCGTATTCACCGGCTGAAGGGTTTTCATGGCTCCGCCGTCATCGCCCTTATTGGTCATGGCAAAACGGGTCCTGTTGCTCTTCGCCGTATCGACCGCCGCCGCTCCGTTATTGGTCACCGTATCAAACATATATGCGTGATCGGCTCCCGGGGCCAAGCTATAGTAGGTTACGACGTCCAAGCTGCACATCTTGCCGCTTTCATCCGCCAGCTGATTATAGATACGGGATACCTTTACTGCTGGAAGGCCGTCCTTGCTTTCTTTGCAGGCCGTAAAGTCGTAATTAGCCAGATCAAAGGTTACAGTACCGCAGTTTTCCGGCGCCCAGGAGTCCCAGCCGTTCATGAGGAATTCCAGCGACCATATGGTATCTCTGGCCGGCGTTCCATTTTTCATGTAGCCTGCATCCAGTACCGATCCTGCCGGATATCCCCATGGATTTCGCGTTCCTACTGCCAGTACAAATCCCATTTTACCGTTGCTGACGATAATATCATGGTCGCTCAGAGCTTCGCCGTTCTGGAAGTAGGTCTTGGATTTGTCGCTGACCTTGTTTACCTTTCTCCAGTCGCCTACGGTTGCGATGTACAAATCATCCGTCTGCTTATAGTTCAAAAGATCGGCTGTGATTTTATATTGATTAGCGCTGCCAGGATCGGATGTAATCGTCTGGACTTTATCTTCGCCCGGCACTGGTGCTGGCTGCTGTTCTTTTTTGGGGACCGTTACCTTACAGGTTGCTTTATATTTGCTGCTTTCTTTTGAGTAAACCGTTATCGTAGCGGTTCCTGGGTTAACAGCGGTCACAACGCCCTTTGAGGAAACTTTGGCAACTCCCTTATTGCTGGATTTCCATTTTACACCCTTATTATAAACGCCTTCCGGCCCGACTTTCACTTTTAAAGTCTTCGTTTTACCGGAATCTAAAGTTAAGGTCTTCTGGGAAATAGTCAGCTTGGGCTTAATGTTTCTCACTGTAATGGTAATTCTCTTTTTCACCTTTCTGTTTTTCTTTGAAACAGCAGTGATTTTTACTTTGCCTGACTTTTTACCAGTTACCACCCCTTTTTTGGATACGGTGGCAACCCTCCGATTGCTGCTTTTCCACGTTACCGCTTTGCTGGCGCTTTTGGGCGAAACCGATTTAACGGTAATTTTGGCTTTTCCCTTGATGTCTACTTTCTTCGTCGTTGCCTTTAAAACGATTTTTTTCGGAGCCTTGCTCGCTGCGCTGACTGTTGATGTGGTCATCCACACGGAGGTGAACACCATAGCCAGTGCGATGAGAACGGCAAGGCATTTTTGCGTACTTGTTCTCTTTGTACTCATAGCGCTTCCTTTCTCTGCAGTCTTCCGCCGCAGTTTGTTTCTGCTCTAAGTATATAGAAAACCGATTTTCCCATCTAAAATGTTTCCGCTCTCTTTCTTGTAGATTTTGTGAATTTTATCTGACTATTTGCACATTTTTATGATAATCTGGCATTTTCATGTCCAATTTTTCACTTCTGGGCAGCAGGGGTATTAGCTGCTGACTTTAAATCCTTGGAATTCACACAAAAAAATGTGAACAATGCGACTAGCGCCTCTTTGTTCACACCTTGATCTTTGACATCGATCCCTAATCCTTTGGATTGTCTTTCAGCTCTTTGCGGTAACCCTGGGGAGTCATGTTCATCCGCTCCGCAAAGACACGATTAAAGTAGGATGGATCTGAAAATCCGCATTCTGCTGCAATTCGATATGCCGGATATCGGGTTTCTTTCAATAGACGGCAGGCATATCTGATTTTCAAATCTGCAACATATCTGGAAAAGGTTACTCCCATTTCTTTTCGAAACACACGGCTAAAATAAGCCGGACTCATGAATTCTTTTGCCGCCACTTCTTCTAACGTCAATTTCTCGCAATAATGGTCTTGAATATACAAAACCGCATCGGCGATCATGGGACTTCTGGCATCTTCCATCCGCTCATACCCTTCTGCTGTTCCCCTCGCCTTGACTGCATCTTTCATTCGAAGGACCAGTTGGGTTAAGTCCGAAGGCCGTACAGGTTTGACCAGATATTCAAATACGTTAAACCGTATGGCCTTTTGGGCACAGGTAAAATCCATATGTCCGGTAAGAATACTGATACAGCTGTTTGGCAGGATTTCACGAATCCTGCCGATGGCGGAGATCCCGTCGAGGCCTGCGATCCACAAATCCATCAGCACCAGATCAGGCCGGTGCTCCTTTGCCAGCGCAACAGCTTCGTATCCATCCCTGCTGGTAAGAATATCGCCCCCCCCCGCATAAATTTTGCGATATGATGGTTTTAATAAATTCCTGCTCGATGGGTTCATCTTCTACGATTAAAACCGTATATGCTTCCTCAGCCATCCTGATCACGCCACGGAACAGAGACAACCGTAATACTACCCTTGCCCAGCTCCTTCCTTTCTGTCCGGACTCCATATTCGTTTCCGAAATAGAGCTTCAGTTTTTTATCAATAATATAGCGGTCATCTTCCCCATATCCCTGGTTTTCCTTACTATAAGAAACATTATCTTCAATAAAGATTTCCAGATTCTTTCCCATCTCTTTTGCACAGATCAGAATACACAGACACTTCCTGTCATTGGTCAGCCCCTGCATGACAACGCTTTCAACGATCGGCAGCAATGTCATGTTCGGGATTCGGCAATCCTCGGCTGAATCCGGGACCACAATCTGAAAGTCAAAATGATCCTTCAGGCGTATCTTCTGGAGCTTCAAATAATTCCTTACTGCGGCAAGCTCACCCCTAATGGTTTGGATTTGATCCTTTTCTGCAAGGGCGCACCGGATCAGCTCGGAGAGATTATAGACGGCTTCCTCGGTAATGGGGGCACCTTCCACGTAGGCTGTCCTGGCAATGCAGTTCAACGTATTGAGCAGAAAATGGGATCTTTTCATCATATTCATACAAGTCCCTCCGCACCAATTAGATTTTGCTATAACCATTAAAATATTCTGATAATATTATACCATTTTCCCTATAGGGGAATGTCAACACGAACCTTTATCCATTAACGTGTTAAAGAATCCAACCGTTTATTCCGTCGAATCTGTTATTAAGCTGTATTCTATTCTCAAATCACAGCTCTATTTTGGGTACAACATTCCATTATAGGGCAATCTTTGGAAGCTTTTCTTCTCAGCCTGCACAAACGTAGGTACAGCAAAACGGCTTTACCCTGCATGCAGGATAAAGCCGACTGTATACGGATATTATACTTTGCCCGTCATGACAAAAGCTCTAAAAAGCGATCTTTCATCCGGCATTTCAATGGAACTCCCAGTTCTTGCAGCGTTTTATCTATTGCATCAAGGGTCTGCGCCATATCTGGTATGTTGGCATTTTCGCCCATATGCCCGATACGAATCACTTTGCCCGCCAGGATGTCAAAGCATCCGGAAATCATCACCTGATACTTGTCCCGCATGATGGATAAAATCGCCTCATCCGTCACGCCCTCCGGCACCTGAACAACGGTCACCGTATTGGAATATCCGCTTTTAAGGTACAACGAAAGTCCTGCCTCCGTGACTGCCTGTCTCGTTGCCGCAGCGATCTTCTCGTGGCGCCGGAAAATCTCCTGATCGGCTTTCACATTGTCCACAGCAGCCGCCAGTCCCTGGATGTCGCTGATGGGCATGGTATATGGGAACCATTTATCTTTATAGTAATTCTTGAAGGTTAAGATGTTGGCGTAAAAGGATGCAATGGGTGTGCTGCGATTTTCCATGGCCTCTATAGCCCGGTCGCTGACCCATAGGAGCGTTAGTCCCGGCGGAGCGGACAATGCCTTTTGGGATCCGCCGCAGAGAATATCAATCCGGCTTTCATCCACATTGAGATATTCGCCGAACATCCCGGCCACCGAATCGACCACCGACAAAATATGGAACTCATCCAAAAGACATCCCAGCGCCTTTACATCGTTGAGCACGCCGCTGGGTGTATCACAGTGAACCAAAGTCGCATATTTAAAATCCGAATCCTCTTCCAGGAATTCGCGGAGTTTGCCGCAATCCACCGGCCGCTTGTAATCACAAGTATATAAAACAGGCTGGCCGCCATACAAGGTTACAAAATCGGCAAAGCCTTTGCCGAAAATTCCGTTATCAATCACCAGCACTCGGTCGCCCGGCTCGGTCAGGGATGCACACGCTGCTTCCAAGCCGAGAATGCCCTCTCCCCCAAGGATATATGCGCTGCCGCTGGAATGAAGCAGCCCTTTCAGGTCATCACAGGTCTGTTTATAGAAATCATAGAATTCCAAATCCAAATCCGGATTGGTGGTTTCCAGGCTCCTGGCCATACGAACATTTTCCCGAACCTGCGTCGGACCCGCTGTCATTATTTTATACATTTACGTTCTCCTTTTAAATCTTTGCAACTAGCGTTCTCAATCTGCCGGCAATGGGAACGACGATGATTCCGGCTACGATCACCTGGACAAGGTTACCCGGTATGGACCCCAGAGGAACGATCCAGTTTTGAAACAAAATCACCTCTGCAAAATAGTACCCGACCACTTTGATCACCAGAGCAGCCACAACAGCCAGTCCATTGAATAAAACGGGCTTATTCTTTCCTTTTTCAGAAATAGTACCAGCCGTGAAACCCATCAAGCCGACAATAACGAAAGTAAAGGGCGCCCAGGCCGTCCAGCCTGAGATCAAGTCGAAAAGCCCCATACCGAATGCTCCCGCAATGGCCCCGGTCTTTCTTCCAAAAAGAAAGGCGGCTAAAAACAAAGGGACATTGCCTAAATGGATCAGACCACCGTTACCGATCAGGGGAAGGCGGATATTGATGAAGGCTGTTGCTACCAGCGTTAATGCGATAAACAGACCGTTGATCACCAGGGTTTTTGTTGTACTCATTGTTTGAACAGTTTCTACACTACGCAATTCAGATTCCTCTTTTCTTCAAAAAACAGCCCCTGGCGCCAGCTGCTGCGCGGGGACTCCTTATACTCTTAACGTTCTTCCTTGCGATCGCTCTTCTATTATATTCAAAAACTATCCATATTAAAATATGCAATTTTAATTAATTTTATAATAACAATACACCAATAATTGATGAATTGTTATCGATAAAGGTGCAGTTTTTTTCAATACAGTTAGTTGCCCGAGTTTTACGGGGCTGAAAGAATTAGGTTAACCCCCCGCATCACCAGCTTGTTGGCATATTATCAAAAAAAGAGACAGCCCTGCTGTAAGTTTTTGCTTACACAACCATTCTTGAAAAATCTTATATTTCAAGAATTTTCAGCTCATTTTTATCCTGTCTTTTTAAACTTACACTGTCAGTTTAAAAAGATATATCTCGATTGGTAATATTCAAACGTTTCATCTTTTGATAGAGCAAGGGTCTGGCAATCCCTAAATATTGGGCTGCTTTGGTACGATTGTTGTTGAAACGTTTCAAAACATTGATGATCAATTCTCTTTCCGCATTATTGCGAACCTGTTCGATCAGATGTTTTCCGTTTTCCATATGGTAGAAAGGATGTTTGCCATTGTTGTTACGGAAGAGAATTACATCCAGCACCTCTTCTGTCAAAATTTCTCCGCTGACAAAGTTCATCGCCCGTTCAATAACATTATATAATTCCCGGATATTTCCAGGCCAATCGTAATCACATAGGCGCTCATAAACGTTTTCATCCACCTTGGTAATATGCTTTCCCATCTCAATATTTAAAGAACGAATTTTATTCTCCACCAGCGCAGGCAGATCCTCGATCCGCTCCCGCAGAGGCGGTACGATAATAGGAAACACATTCAATCGATAAAAAAGATCTTCCCTGAAATCTCCTTCTTTGACCAGCTTACTTAGATCCTGATTGGTGGCAGCAATGATCCTGGCATCCACGCTGAGACTCTTTTCACTGCCTACCGGATCAATCTCACCTTCCTGCAGTACCCGCAGAAGTTTAGGCTGCAGACTCAGAGGCATCTGATTAATCTCGTCAATAAAGAGTGTACCTTTATCTGCCAGTTGGAATTTGCCTTTTTTGCCTCCTTTTTTCGCGCCGGTAAACGCCCCTTCCACATAACCGAACAGCTCAGATTCAATGAGCGATTCGGGCATTCCAACTGAATTGACTTTGACAAATTCGCTGAAGGCCCGCACGCTCAGGTTATGGATAGAATGGGCCACCAGTTCTTTTCCGGTTCCGGTCTCACCGGTGATCAATACGGTCGAGTTGGACATGGCTGAAAGTTCAATCTGACGCTTGAGATCGCGGACTTTTTTCGATGAACCGATAATATTGTTGATGGAGTACTTTGTACTCTTAAAATCGCGCACCTGTTCCCGGTAATATTTCATCTCTTCCCGCAATGATTTGGCGTATTTCTCCAAAAGATCGTCCAGGGACTCCAAGTCTTGGAGCATATCGTATTCCAGAACGCCGACAACGGTTCCCTCCTTTTTAAGCTGCACCTGCGTGCTGACACTCATTCTGCCCTCATCAAAATAAAAGTTCGTATGGTATGCTGTGTCTCCCTGCAGCAGCTTTTCCATGGTGGAAGGCGCGAAAACCTTTTTAATCGGCTTTCCGATTGATCTTTGAGCGTCCACTTTGATGTAATCCGCACATTGATCATTAATGTAGACCACCTTTCCCTGCTGATCGATCACTATTAGACCGCAGATGTGGTCTAAAAACAGTTTATAATCTTTTCCCAATTCCATATCACACCTCATTTTTTCAATTCTTGTTGTTAACATACGAGCTGAGTTAAGCGGGCTTCTTAATTTTCTATGTTTTTCATAAGGCTACACAACCATGAAAATTTATACGAAAATAAAACCCACGGCAGCACAGAGGCGAACCGTGGGTTTTATATAAAAAATGTCAGAAGAGCGATATTATAGGTTGCTTATGCCTGTTTCTTCGTATCGCGCACGGATTAATTCCCTCTGTACGCTTTGAGAATAACGGACATATAGCCATCGGCATCGATGTCTCTGGCGTTATCCTGCGACAACGCGTTTTCTGCCGACCGTTCTGCAATAGCTCTGAAGTTTTCTTCTTTAATGTAATCCAACTCGATCAGCTTTGGAATCTTAACCTTAGCATTCAGCTCTTTTACCTTTTCTACACCGGCCAGAGCCAGTTCTTCTGTGGTTTTTCCCTCGGGATCAACGCCCAGATATCTGGCTACAGTGGCGAATTTTTCCGGGTTAGCCGGGATATTGTATTCCATAATATAGGGCAAGAAAATTGAATTTCCTACTCCATGAGGTGTATCATACCATCCGCCGACGGTTTCTGAAATCGCATGTACAGCACCTACATTGGAATTGATGAATGCCATACCGGCAATCAAGCTTCCCATCAGCATGTTGTACCGAACCTCCAAATTGCTGCCATCCTCTACCGCCTGTACAATATTCTTGGAAATCACATCAATGGCATACAGAGCCAGCGCATCTGTGATCGGCTGGGACACCTTGCAGGTGTATGCTTCGATGGCATGTGTCAGCGCGTCGATTCCTGTGGAAGCGGTCAGTGACGGCGGAAGGCTGGTCAGCAGTTCCGGGTCAGCGATGGCCACGCTTGGTCTTAATTTAATAGGATCGAAGACGCTCATCTTATATTTTCTTTCTTCATCGGTAATCACCGCTACGAAGGTTACTTCGCTGCCTGTTCCCGATGTAGTTGGAATACAGATAACCGGCAGCATATATTCCTTCAATTCCACGTAATCCCAATCAACACATTTTCCGCCATTGGTTACCAGAGCGGCTGTTGCCTTGGCCTGGTCCATAGAACTGCCGCCGCCCAGGCCGATGATTACATCGACACCCTCAGCTTTGGCCATCTCTGCGGTAGTATCACAGTCGGTCGTTCTTGGATTTGGTCTTACTTGATCGTAAACGATGTATTCAATCGAGGATTCCTTAAGGCTTGCCGTTACCTTTTCCATAATTGGGCTTGCAGCCAAGAATCCATCGGTTATAATCAATACTTTTTTTCCGCCCAGAGCCAGAGTTTCCTGTCCTACGTTCTTAACCGACCCTGCTCCTGATACGACTTTTGTCGCGTGAAAAAATTCTCTCATGTCCATATTTTACCTTCTTTCTAAAGTCAATCTATTTTCGATACCCCCCGATGCCTTTGTTCACCAGGAATACTTTTGCTAAGATGTAGTAAACGATCGCCACAACGACGAATACGCCTCCTGACGCCGTACAATACATGAACGGTGTCTGATATACCAAGGTAGCCGGGTTGAGGAATACCAAATAGAACGGCATTGCCAGAGCAAATACGATAATGGCTACCCAGTTAAATCCGCCCCAGAACGAGTATGCGGATGTGGATGTTCTGTCATAGAGACCTCTAATGTCCAGCTTCTTCTTTCTCAGTACAAAATAGTCGATGGTACTGATGGTTACAACCGGCACATAGAAGGTGCAGGTCACGCCAAGCAGAATGTAGAAGTGGTCATAAATCTGATTGGGGAACAGGATCAGGCCGATTGCTACCGGAATCAGGAAGATCAGTACAACCAGCGCCCATTTTTTATCTCTAAAGATTTTGATATCTTTCAGACCAAGACAAATGTTATATGCTACAGTTGCATTGGACGTAACGTTGGCAATGGCAACGAACACCAGTGCAATGACACCGAATACCAGGCCGCCCAGAGGAAGCATCCACTCCGTCGGATCGTCGGATCCAATGGTAATGGCAGCAGCTACTCCAAGAGCCGTACCTACGGTTGCAGCCAGGATCAGACCAGCTAAATTTGCCCAATAAGCGGCTTTCGTGGTTTTACACAGTCTGGACATACCGCCCATGTTCGGCCACCAGGAGAGGCCTGCGCCAAAGCTCAGCTCAACTGCCAGCAAAAAGTTTACCCACTGATTGTCATTGGGCGCAATTGGATCCGCGCTGGTGATGACATCCCATCCGATGTTTTTGGACAGAATTACCAGCAGCCCGATAATTACGACAACCATCATTGGCGCAACCACATTGTTGAACCGTTTGATTACTAAAGGACCTTTCCATACTACTAAAAATACAATTGCAACCGCAATCAGCGAAATCACCATGGTAAAGCCGGATCCCATGGATTCGACGCCCATAAAAGCAGCGGTTACATTGCTCACCGATCTGGCGAACATAATGGAGAGAACGATCAGCCATGCAATCTGGAAGACTGTAATGAATGCCATCAATATGTAACGTCCGTTTCTTCCCATATAGCTTGCTGCCAGCGTGTAATTATCAGCGCCTGTGGTGGCAGAAGCCGAACAAGGCATGATCGCCATAACCAGTACCGAAATCATATTGCCGACCAATGTGGCGATTACGGCCGGCCAAAAGTCTACGAACAGCGCTACCGATCCGCCGATCATAAAGCACCAGGTGGCAATTGCCAGACCTACATTTATACATGAATTATCAAATAAATTATATACCCTGTCCTCTTTCAGGACGGGCAGCACACCAAATTGTGATTCTTGGTTCGCATCAAATTTTGCCATTTTAAATTTCCTCCTAATAAGCGATTACTGAAATCCATAACGGAATGCTTCAATAATAATTGGAATAATTCCGGTTACAGCGATTAAAAGCCAGGTAGCGATCCAATCGCCTTTGGTCAAATGGGGTACAATTTCCCCGCCGGACTCTTCGATAACGGAAATTCTGCGGCATAGTTCTTCTTCTATATCAGGGTTCAGGCCAGTTCGGCCTTTTAGTTCTTTGTATACCTCTTCATGACTTGCCATTTTAAGACCTCCTGTCTTACAAACAATACAGACGATAAAAATAAAATGGTAGAACAAATTTAATGTATCAACAATAAGACGCAAGAATTATGCCAAAATATATTTTTTTCAGAATTCTGTAAATCTCTCATTTACACGACTTACCGTTTTTTCGTTTTATTCACGTTCGAATACAGCTGTATTCGGCAAAATTCTACCCTCTTGTGTAAATTTCATTTTTTATCGACTGCCATTTCGCATTTATACCAAAACGAATACCTATTCTAATTAGAATAAATCTATTCTTTTGTTTCATCTTTGACATATTTTTTGATTTTACGAAATGCCGTAGGCTGGCTGATTCCAAGCATTTTAGCTACGCCAACCGTGGTTTTGCACTTGGCATAACTATCTGTTATCATCTCCCGTTCCAGAGCTTCGACAGCTTCTTCAAGCGTCAGGTGTTCATGGTTCTCAAAGTGCTTCACCTCCAAAGCTCCCTTCATGGCAACATCCAGAACATCCACATCGATCATCTTCTGATCGGAAGTCAAAAGAACCCGTTCCACCAGGTTTTCCAGCTCTCTGATATTTCCCGGCCATTCCTGATGTTCCAGAACGTGCATGACTTCTACGGAAAAAGATTTTTCCATATTATATTTGCGATTGAATTTGTCAGTAAAATAAAGAATCAGCGGAATAATGTCGTCTTTTCGTTCTTTGAGCGGCGGTATATCGATTGGTATGACATTGAGACGGTAAAACAGGTCTTCTCGAAATAAATTTTTTTTCACCAGAGATTCAAGGTTTTTATTGGAGGCAGTAATCAGCCTGAAATCCACCTGGATTTCCTTAGTGCCTCCTACTCGTGTAATCGTTTTATCTTGAATGGTTTTCAGAAGTTTGACTTGTAAGTTTAGAGGCATTTCGGATATTTCATCCAAAAACAGCGTTCCGTTTTGGGCTACCTCAATTAACCCCACTTTACCCTTTTCATTGGCACCTGTGAACGAGCCTTTTTCATAGCCGAAGAATTCTGATTCCAGCAGGTTTTCAGGGATCGCCCCGCAATTGATCTCAATAAAGGGATAGTTCCTCCGTTCGCTTTTGCTGTGAATGATCTTTGCCAGCATACTTTTTCCGACTCCGGATTTCCCTGTCAAAAGGACCGAAGCATCGTAAGCCGCGATTCGGTTTACCTCCTGCAGCACTCGTTTCATTTGAATGCTCTCTGCAATAATTCCATCGACTTCTATGTTTTCATTTCTCAGCTTCTCCAACTCCTCTTTGTACAGCGCCATCTTATCTTCCAAAGATTTGTACTCATTTTTTAAATTAATAAAATCCGTAACATCTCTGGAAAAGGTGACTACCAATTTGATATTGCCGTTTTCATCTTTAACGGGGATGCCCGTGACGATAATCTCTCTCCCCTTGTTATTTCTCTGGTGCATTGTGACCTTTTCTTGGTTTTCCAGTACAATCGCGGCAATGGATGGTTTAAAATAGCCCTCTTCCTCCAGGTCCTTTACCGTCCTTCCTATGGCGCTGCCCGGATCCAGCCCATACTCCTTTTCAAAATCCGTACTCACTTTCAGGACCACGCCTCGATTATCTGTGATCAGGATTTCGTCATAGATTGATTCAAAAATATTGTCCATGTTCTTCGCCAGCATATCTGCGACAAAGCCGTCTTTAATCGTATTCACGCTCATCACCCCCTGGTAAACTATATAACTTCATAAAACGAGGCGTTCCTGATCAAATCGTAATATCCCCGGCGCATCTTTTTCACTTCATCTAAATTCAGAGTTCCGATTATCGTACATTCTTCATCACCGCATTCTTTCAGTACCCGTCCGCCCGGCGCCACCAGTTTGCTTTTTCCCAGATAGGACAAAGTCCGATCTGTTCCTGCGCGATTGCAGGCTGCGACGCAAGCTACGTTATCAAATGCTCTGGCTGCCAAGGTCAGATCCCAGTCAAAGGCATGGGGCTTTTCCCAGGCTGCCAAAACCAGGATCAGTTCTGCACCCTTTAGTGCCAAAAGCTTTACGGTTTCAGGAAAAGCCGCGTCCCAGCAGATCGCCATACCTACTTTTCCCCACCTGGTATCAAAGACCGGGTATTGGCCGCCTTTTGTAAAGTTATCTGCCTCAAAGCCTTCAACCAAGTGAGACTTGCGATACGTTCCAATGATCGCGCCTTTGTTGTCCAGGAGCAGAGCCGTATTATACAGCTGCATACTGTATTCACGATCTTCCCGCTCAATAAAGCCAAAAGCAATGTGCACATCCCAGATTTGCGCAATCCTGCCTATCTTCCTTATGTAGGCCCCGCCCGGACACACTTCTGCCATGTCTTCAAACAGCTCAGGGCATTCATATCCATTGAGGGCCAGTTCGGGAAAAACGATCAGCTCTACAGTCGGATCATCAGATTTGATTGTTTTGACGCTTTCTTCCATCTTTTTAAAGTTTGCTTCTTTGTCCCCCAGTACGCAGTCTATCTGGGAGCATGCTACCCTTATTTTCATACAACGACCTCCTATTTATTCTTTTTTATTTTAATTCCGCACTGCAGACGGTTTAACCCTGTTTGGCCACATCCTCACTGACAAACGCTGGCATCCCAAGTTTGCTTTTCTGTAAAAAAAACATGTCAATATTTAACTGGCTGAAAGCTTTTGACATGTTTACCGTTTTTCTACTAAATCATCCACACTGGTGGTCATATATCCGTGTACAATTTTCATTAGCTGGGCTCTGTTGGAAATGTTCATTTTTTTAAAAATGTTGTGTGTATGTTTTTTTACTGTATTTTCTGATATGAAAAGCTTTTCTCCGATTGCCCGGATCGGCAGCCCTTCGTATATGAGCTCCACGACCTCTGACTCTCTCGGGGTCAGTCCATACAGATGGACCATTGTATCCGTATAATCATTTTCATTATTTCGTTTGATGCCGTTGGGAAACTTATTGTGGAAGTGGCACGCCAGATGTTTATTGATTACACCCAGGATATACACCTCTTCATCGGTAAAGTCCCCATGCTCCTTGCTTCGCCAGAGATTAATAGACCCGTAGAGCACTTCCTCAAAGGCAACCCTTGAGCCCATGCTGTAGCGGATGTCCTGCGGCTTCATCCACTCTCTGTAGAATACGGATGTTTCTTCCATCACATCGGTCACATAATCACTTTCCCTGTATATGTTCCTCTGCGTCTGGGAAAAGAACCAGAACATAATATCGATGGACTCATATTTATTGAAATAAGATGTCAGATACCCCCGATCCATGTTATCAGACACCGGATCAAAGAAGACCACCTTGGTATCCTTTTTATATCCCAGGTCAAAAAACGATTTGTCGTGGGGAATCAGCTCATCCAATTTCTGCAAAACGCTTTTCCTCAATCGGTATATATCACCTTCCGAATGAGCCTCCAGAATCAGCCGGTTTATTTTTTCCCATTGTTCATGTGTCAAATTCATCATTATCATTCGCACCTCCTACAATTAATAACATGCAAATTTCATTCCACCCGGATGATATTTTTAGTACTACTTTTGTAGTATGCTCCCATACACCAAGTGCTACTCCTCCTACTACCTTTTTCCTGAGAGCAATTACACTTTAGTTGCAATCGCCTGATTTCACTACGGAAGGTAATTGTAATCTGAAAATTCCGAAGCTATCATGTAAGCACGTCCTCTGGGTGAGTGGTGTAACGCGGCAGGAATCAAAACAGCGCGTTACCGGACGGATATTGAACATTGTATAAACGGAAAAAAGAGAATTAAAAGGAGAATCAAGTATGACTAAAGAATTAAGACATTTTATCGACACGTGCGATTTTACCAAGCAGGAACTGATGGACATCATCAATCTGTCCCTGAAAATTAAAAAATGCATCAAAGCAGGATACAATCCGCCGCTGATGAAGGATAAGACACTGGCTATGATCTTCCAGCAGTCCTCCACCAGAACAAGAGTATCCTTCGAAACAGCCATGGAACAGCTGGGCGGACACGCACAGTACCTGGGACCTGGAATGATCCAGCTGGGCGGACACGAAACAATTGAAGATACCGGAAGAGTTATCTCCCGTTATGTAGACATCATTATGTCAAGAGTTATCGAACATGAAACCGTTGTTAAACTGGCCAACTCATCTTCTGTTCCTGTATTAAACGGAATGTCCGATTACAACCACCCGACACAGGAAATCGGCGACATGATCACCATGATCGAGCACCTGCCGGAAGGAAAGAGCATTGAAGACTGCAAGATCGTATTCGTAGGAGATGCCACTCAGGTATGCGCTTCCTTAGGATTCATCGTAACCAAGATCGGCGCCAACTACTGCCACTTCGGACCGAAAGGCTTCCAGCTGAGACCGGAACACACCGATATCTACGAAGCAAACTGCAAAGAATCAGGCGGAAGCTGGATGGTAACCGACGATGTGGATGAAGCCATGAAAGATGCTGACTTTATCTACACAGACGTATGGTATGGCCTCTATGAAAACGAGCTGTCACCTGAAGAAAGACAGAAGATCTTCATGCCCAAATATCAGGTCAGCAAAGAACTGATGAACAAGGCAAACCTGGGAGCAAAATTCCTCCACTGCCTGCCGGCAACAAGAAACGAAGAAGTTACAGACGAAGTTCTGGACTCCGAAATTTCCATCGCTTGGGACGAAGCTGAAAACAGACTGACTGCAATGAGAGGTCTGCTCGTATACTTCACTCGTTACCAGAAGGAAGGTTCCGAACTGGCTAAGGCTGCCGTTAAGGAAGAATTAGACGAATTCATGGCGGAAGTATTCGGAGAATAAAGAAACGATACAAGAAAGAAGGCTAAAATAGATGGCAAAGAGAATAAACTCAACTCCAAAAAAAGACGGCTTTAGAATGCCCGGCGAGTTCGAGCCTCATGAACAAGTATTCATGATCTGGCCGGAAAGACCGGATAACTGGCGCAACGGCGCTAAGCCCGCCCAGAACGCATTCAAGGCCGTAGCAGAAGCAATCAGCCAATTTGAGCCTGTTACTATGCTCGTATCCCCTGCTCAGTTTTCCAACGCAAGAGCCAGACTTTCTGATGACATTCGTGTCGTGGAGGTCAACACCAACGATTCTTGGATCCGGGACTGCGGCCCTACCTTCGTCATTGACGATCAGGGCCGCATCCGCGGTGTGGATTGGGAATTCAATGCATGGGGCGGCCTTTACGACGGACTCTACTTCCCTTGGGATCAGGATAACCTGGTGGCGCGCAAACTTTGCGAACTGGAGAGAATTGATTCCTATCATACGGAAGGTTTTGTCCTCGAAGGCGGAAGCTTTCATGTTGACGGTGAAGGTACGGTTCTCACCACAGAGATGTGCCTTTTGAGCGAGGGACGTAATCCTCACATGTCCAAGGAAGAAATCGAAGACATGCTGAAAGAATATTTGAACGCAGAAAAAGTTATTTGGCTGAAAGATGGAATTGATCCAGACGAAACTGACGGACATGTGGACGACGTGGCCTGCTTTGTTCGGCCCGGTGAAGCGGCTTGTATCTGGACTGAAAATAAAGAAGATCCGTTTTACGATACTTGCCGCCAGGCATATGATATCCTGATCAACTCGACCGACGCCAAGGGGCGCAAGCTGAAGGTACACAAGCTGACCTTACCGAAAGTGCCCGTTAAACTCAGCGGCGAGTTCGATATCGACCAGGTTGAAGGCACGATTCCCCGGGAAGACGATGATATCTGCATTGCTTCTTACATGAACTTTTTAATCGTCAACGGCGGTGTCATCGCTCCTCAGTATGATGATGAATATGACAGCTTGGCTTTAGAGCAGCTCCAGGAGATGTTCCCGGAACGTAAGGTAGTCGGCGTACCTACAAGAGAAATTGTTTACGGCGGCGGCAACGTGCACTGCATTACACAGCAGCAGCCAAAATGTCAGCAAGAAACCAAATAAAGGAGATATGGAATGACTAAGGAAAAAATCGTAATCGCTTTAGGAGGCAATGCCCTTCAGTCAGGCAAAGGCCCTGCTACTGCCGAGGCGCAGCTTGAGGTTGTAAAAAACACCTGCGAGCATATCGCGCAGATCAGCAAGCAGGGATATGAGCTGGCGGTTGTGCATGGAAACGGCCCTCAGGTGGGCAGAATCGTAATGGCCTCCGAAGCTGCGAAAGATGTTACCCCGGCGATGCCCTTTGATGTATGCGGAGCAATGTCCCAGGGTTACATCGGCTATCACATCCAGCAATGCTTGAAATACGCATTAAACCAGACAAATCGAAATATACCAGTAGTGACCGTAGCTACACAGATGATCGTTGAGAAAAACGATCCTGCATTTGAAAATCCCACAAAACCCATCGGCCCCTTCTATTCGGAAGAGGAAGCCAAGGTTTTGGAATCCGAAAAAGGATATGTTATGAAGGAAGACGCCGGCCGCGGCTTTAGAAGAGTAGTGGCCTCCCCTCTTCCGAGAAAAATCGTCGAAATCGACGCTGTTAAAGAGCTGTGGGACCACGCAATCGTAATTACATGCGGCGGCGGCGGTATCCCGGTTATTGAAAACGCCGACGGCTCCCTGGAAGGAACCGCAGCGGTTATCGATAAGGACTTCGCGGCTGAGCTTCTGGCTGAGCAGGTTGACGCGGACATTCTCATGATCCTTACCGAAGTAGAAAAAGTAGCAATTAACTTTAACAAACCAAACCAAAAGAACTTGGATGAAGTAACTCTCGCAGAGCTGGCCTGCTATAAAGAAGAAGGCCACTTTGCAGCCGGCAGCATGCTGCCTAAGGTAGAAGCTGCCATGAAGTTCGTACGGGCTTTCCCTCAGAAACGTGCAATCATTACATCTCTGGACAAAGCGACAGAGGCTCTCGAGGGAAAGACCGGTACGATCATCAAGTTCGCGTAAGACACTCCTTGTAATTTCATCTTTATTATTCTCACGAAAAGGTCCTGGCAGAATTTCTGTCGGGGCCTTTTTTTTCGCTCCATTTTGCAAACTGCTGGAAAGGAGCGGGCCCTTCGGGCCCGGATTCATGTCGGATTCAGAAAGGATGAAACGTAAAATCATCGCTTGAGCTTGTTTCAGTGGCCTCCTGCCAGGCACAGATCGCGATGATTTGCGCATGGCCCGGCCCCGACATTCCGTTAACGTGACACTCAAGGATCCAGGGATCACGATGATTACGATTCCTGCGACAACCCCTTTTCTGTTCTTTCTTTCAGAAGATTCCACAGGCGAATAATTGGTTTGCCGTCAATTCATTTTTAAATAATGATTTAAGATTTTAATTTGTTGAAATTCCAGGCTTTCTCCTTATTCTCCCCTTCTTTTTATTCTCCATTGAATATCCATATTATTTTCTTATTATGGATTTTTAAAAACGTTGAAATTTCAACAAATATTTTTTATTTTTCATGCTGAATGTTGGCACGCAACTTGCTTTTATATAATAGTAAATTACACACGATAACCAAGTGGTAATTTATAAAAGCCATACCGGACGGCTCTTGCCTTCTTAATGGTATGACAAATTTAATGATACCACTCACCCAACTTGGGTTTGACCGCTTTAGGTATGGCTTTTAAAATTTGTATTTCGGTATGTGAACAAAGGAGGACATCACATGACAGTAACAAACAAAGAATTAGGTTTAGAGATTGCAAAACGCGTAGAAGGTTATATTCAGAAAGATCAGCTTTCACAGGAAGATGTAGATACGATTCTCAAGGAATCAGAAGCAAACTATAATGAAAATGTAAACCCTGGCTGGCTCCCATACAGAGAAATCATGTCAACTGACCCTATGTTTTCAGAATGGTCACAGAGAGAAGGCGAATTCTTCTCCGATGTTAAAGGCACTGAATTCATCGACTGTCTGGGAGGATTCGGAATTTTCCTGGCAGGCCATAAAAATACAGAAATCATGAAGACCGTTCATGCTCAGCTGGATCGTTACCCGCAGCACTCACAGGATCTGGTTAACCCGCTCCAGGGATATTTCAGCCACTTGATGGGACTGATCACACCGGGAGATCTGCAGGCAGTATGGCCGACAAACGGCGGTACAGAAGCAACAGAAGCTGCAATCAAGCTTTCCAAGCTGGCTACAGGCGGAAAATGGTTTATTTCTACTGTTAATGCTTATCACGGATTATCGACAGGCGCTCTGTCCCTGATCGGTAACGCTGATTATAGATCACCGTTTACTCCAAATATTCAGCAGGTTCAGCACGTAAAATACGGTGATGCGGAGCAGATGGAAAACGCAATCGTGAACCTGCAGTCCGTAGGCGAAAAGGTTGCCGCAGTTATCCTCGAACCGATCCAGGGCGAAGGCGGAATCATCATTCCTCCGGCCGGATATCTGAAGAAGGTAAGAGAGATCTGCGATAAGTACGGCGTAGCTATGATCTGCGACGAAATCCAGACTGGTCTGGGCAGAACCGGCGCTCTGTGGAGAACAGAAGCAGAAGGCATCGTTCCTGATATTCTGCTGTTCGGTAAAGCCATCGGCGGCGGTTGCATGCCTCTGACCGGTATCATCGCAAGACCTTGGATGGTAACAGAAGCTCTGGTTGAAAACCCAACACTGGTTTCCATGCCTACATTCGGCGGAAATCCTCTGGCTATGTCAGCAGGTATCGCTTCCATCCGTTACATCCTGGAAAACGACATTCCTCAGCTAGTTAAGGAAAAGGGCGAATATTTCCTCAAGAAACTGAACGAAATCCAGAAAAAATATCCGGAAATGCTCAAGGAAGTCCGCGGTACTGGTCTCATGATCGGTCTGGTTCTGCCTGACATGGATATCATGCACGATTTCTGCAAGGAAATGTTCTCGAGAAAGGTTATGACTTCTGCTACGATGAATGACGTAACCGTTGCTCGTATTGAGCCTTGCGCATCCATTTCCTATGAATCCATTGATAAGGTATGTGAAGTTATCGAAGAGTCCATCCAGGCTCTCATGAAATAGTATTTTCCAACATCGCAAAAGGGAGAACAGAAACTGTTCTCCCTTTTGTTTTGCCCATTTATACGGGGGCAGTCGGGATGGAGGCCGGGGAAAGCGTTCACCTTACTAGAAGCGGACTCTGCGGAAAATTTCTGGAAGAAAGCGAACTATTTACGCAAAGTTGTTGGTTTGCTGGGCCTGGTTCCGCAAACTATGGGGCCCGCACGGCCTCATTGCGAATTGACAGCGTCTGGCCGTTGAAACCTGCGTAAAAAGTAAAATTTTGTTTTAGTTTTTTCCCAAATATCCCCACATCCTATCTGCAAGCCGCAGCCGCCCCGCATTCCGGTAAACTTCTGTAAAAACGTTTCACTACCAAACGCCCCATAGCCCGGGGTTAAGCCTCGTGGGTGATCGTTCCATCCATCATGGTTAAAATCACCTTAGCTTCCCGAATTTCATCTTCCGGTACTTCGAATAAGTTTCTATCCAAAACAATAACATCGGCCAGCTTACCGGGCTCCAGCGTCCCTAATTCATGATCTCGATTATATACTTTTGCAGCACCTAGCGTGTTTGCTGTCAGGGCTTCCGCCAGGGTGATAGTTTCGCCGTTTTCAACTCCTGCCAGAGTTCCATCGTAGTTCTTTCTTGTTACCGCCGCCCAAATTCCCGGGAGCTGATTGTAGTAAACCACAGGGAAATCCGTGCCAAAGGCCAGGTCCGCACCTGCGTCCAGCAGGGATCTGAAGGGCCATTCCAGCCTGCACCGATCTTTTCCCAGCCGGGTAATTTTTTCGTTGTGCTCCAGAGATAAATGTTCCCCCTGCATGGAAGCAACCACGCCCAGTTCCTTGAATCGGGACAGGTCCGCTGCATCAATCGTTTCAATATGTTCAATGGTATTGACCAGGCCATGATTGCCGTTAACCCGGATGGATTCTTCGAATGCATCCAGAGCCATACGCACCGCCCCATCCCCAAGGGCATGAATGCGAACCGGAAGGCCCGCCCCATTGCCTGCGGCAACGCTTGCATTCAATTCCTCCTGTGAAGCAAGGGGAACGCCGTCTCCGCAGGTATCAGGCCGGTCAGCATAGGGCTGGAGCAGAAGCCCGGTGTAAGTCGAGGTAACACCGTCCAAAAACCCTTTAAGTCCGCTGATTCTGAATTTATCCGAACAAAATTCCTGCTTCCAGGCCCCGGCGGTTTGAAAGTCGGTATATCCCATGAATTTGGTGTATACGTGGACTCGGCTGGTCAATTCGCCCCTTTCATCCATTTCCTTAAAGACCTGGTAGCGGTCATGGAATAGGTCTTTATAATCATCGGCGCTCATTTCGCTGAGGGAAGTAACCCCCTGCTTTGCCAGGCCTTTCATAAAATTGCTGACAATGGATTTGATTTGATCCGGCGGAAATGCATACATCTTTTCCCAGCCGATCGCAAGGGCGTCAGGCTCATAAACCAGCCCGTTCAGCTCCCCGTTTTCAAAAGTTCCCAGATAGCCCGCGCCCAGATCCATATCAGCAGAGTAGCCGGATTCCGCAAGAGCGAGGCTGTTAAACCACCCTGTATGGGCGTCGGCGCAGTTCATATATGCCGGCCGGTCAGGAACCGCCTCATCCAAACTTATCTTCGTAGGCAGCGGCGCATCATTCCAATTGGCCGGATACCAGCCGAAGCCGCGGATCCGTTTTTCGTGGGGGTGCTTCCTGGCGTATTGCTTGATTTTTTCAATGGCGTCCTCCTCCGAAACAGAAGAAGTCAAATCCACCATATGGTCGCTGTCGGCGACCGCTCCCCACCACAAGTGATCATGGGCGTCCACAAATCCCGGCATAATCAGCTTATCTCCATAAGCATACACCTTCGTTTCTTGGGACCGATATCGATCGATTTCATCCCCCTTCAAAACATCCAGAATTTTGTTTCCTTTTATCGCCACTCCGCCGGCAAAAGGCTTTGCCTCATACCCGGTAAATACAGCGCTGCTTTTTAATATTTTATCAGCAAACTCCACGTTCACCCTCCTTTCATATCCATGCTTATAATTCGATGCTGACGCCCCGTTTCTTGTTGATGAGCAGAGCCGCCACGCCGATGGCCATCCAGATAAAGCCGATGATCATCGCCCACATGCCCAGATTCACCCAAAGGGCCATACATATGATGGTACCGCAGGCAGGCAGCACGATATATTTAAAGACAGCCGCCGGTCCCCGATTCCCTTCTTTTACCCAGTAATGAGCAAAGACCGATACATTTACCATGGCAAATCCCAGGAGTGCCCCAAAGTTGATCATTGTAGAGCCGATGTCAAGGCTGATCCAAATCGATAGCAGGGAAACAATTCCGATGAGAATGATGTTGTAATCGGGAACCTTATGCTTTTCGCTCACATGTCCGAAGAATTTTTTCGGAATCTGGCGGTCACGCCCCATGCCGTATAAAATTCTGGCGCATGCTGCTTGAGACGAAATGGCGGAAGCCAGACAAGCGATAATCATAACCCAGCAGAGCATGGTTGCCATGAATTGGCCTGCCAGGTATCCGATCAGCTGATAGGAACCGTTGTCCGGATCCAACTCTCTCCAGCCTTCCGGCCATGCAACCTGGAATAAAAAGGTCGCGATCACAAATAAAGCACCTGCACAAATGGTTATGATAATCAGCGCTTTGCCAATGGTCTTTGCCGGATCCTTGGCCTCTTCGGCCAGGGTGGTGACGGAATCAAAGCCCAGGAAACACAGGCAGAGAACGGCTGCGCCCGAAACAACGCCGCTCAATCCCACGTCGGACCATTCGGAAAGATTGATAAATCCATTGATATCAAATACGGAATAATCGTGCTGTCCAATGACCTTAACGGCAAAAATGATCGCCGTCAGTACAAAGGCAAACTGAATAATGATAAAGATATTATCAAAGGTTGACATTACTTTTACGCCAACAAGGTTGATCAAGGTTACGATTACAATCAGGATCACCATATCCAGCCACACCGGTATCCCCGGAAGAATCAGAGGAATAAACCCGGATGCGATAATGTAATTGATCATTGGGAGAAGAATATAATCCAATATAATTACCCACCCAGATAAAAAGCCCACACTGGGATTGATCGATTTGGAGGTATAGTTATAAACCGATCCTGCGATGGGATAGGCCTTTACCATCTGTCTGTAGCTAAGCGCTGTAAAAAGCATCGCCACTGTCGCAATCAAGTAGGCAAATGACATCATCCCGTGGGTGCTCCCGTTAATCAGGCCAAAATACGAAAAAATCGTACAGGGCGCTAAATACGCGAACCCGAATAGACACACTGCCGGCAAGCCGAGAACGCGATTCAGCTCTTGCTTATACCCGAATTGTTCTAAGGAATTCTCTGATCCCTTAGGATGTTCGTTGTTCATATGTATGACTCCTTTCTCATTAAATGATAACGATTAAACTCACCGTTTTCATCCTATGTCCAGGATTCACACATTATTCATTTTTGAATACTCTGAAAAATACCTGCGAAACAAAAGACAGACGCAAGTCCAACCCCGCAACTGCCTTTTCACAAAAGCCTGTCAGGCTTGATTTTCTATTTGACCAGCAGCTTCTTGATCCCCTTCTCCAGCCCGTCCAGGGACAGCTCAAACATGGGGAACACTTCCCCCACCGCCTGAATGGTCTGCGCGCCGTAAGCCCATTCCCACTCGACCTCTTTAATGGGGTTTAGCCAGATTTTCTTTTTATATCTGCGATCGAACTTTTTAAGCCAATCGATGCCCAGTTCTTTGTTCCAAAGCCCAATAACCGAGTTTCCGCCCTTGCGGTAGAGCTCGGAAGGCGCCATGGCGGCATCGCCGACAAAGATCACTTTGTATTCACTGTCCAGATTGGAAAGCACCCAGCTGGTATCGATCCAGTCGCCCCGTTTGCACAGGGGTGTGTTGTACAGATTATCATAGATGCAGTTATGGAAGTAATACACCTTCAAATCCTTGAAATGACTGGACTTGCTTACCGCCTGAAAGAGCCGGTTGCAGAGGCGGCTGTAAGGGAGCATGGACCCGTCGGAATCGATGAGCAGCAGCAGCTTGACCGTATTTTTCCTCGGTTTATCGTAAACCAGACTCAAAAGCCCGGCGTTATCGCAGGTCTTATCGATGGTCTGGTCAATATCCAGCTCTGTCTTGGCGCCGTCCACTCTGGATGAATACTGGCGCAGCTTGCGGAAAGCCATCTGGAACTGGCGGATATCGAGAATATTATCCTGGCGGAAATCTCTGAAATTCCGTTCCCCGGCCACCTGAACTGCCGATTTATGCCGGCCTTTGCCGCCCACCCGGATTCCCTGGCTGTTGTAGCCGCCGTGGCCCATGGTGGATGTTCCGCCGGTTCCGATCCAGTAGTTTCCACCGTCATGCTTTTCTTTTTGCTCCTGGATCCGTTCATAAAACATTTGCAGCAATTCATCCAGTTCCCGCTGAATGTCTTCTGCATCGCCCTTATCGTTGATATCCCGCTCCCGCTGGTTTTCACTGAGCCATTTCCAGAACTCCTCCGGCAGATCCTCGGGAGTCTGGACGTTTTTAAAATACTCGGCAAAGACTGCGTCGAACTTATCGTAGTCGGATTCGCTCTTCACCAGAACGCTTCGGCACAGGTGGTAAAAGCCGGTCAGCGAGGATCCGCAAAGTCCCTTATCCAGAGCTTCGATCAGCGCCATCCATTCATTTATGGAGACTTCAAGGCCCTTAGCCCTGAGAAGATAAAAGAATTCTAAAAACACATTACCACCTCTTCAGCGAGTAGCCTTTTTCTTTGATTTCGTGCATAATATCGATGTCCTGGTTCTTTTTCAAAAGCACGCCCACAAAAGGAATTTCATCCTTGAGCTTGTTCACATTGACGCCGCTGATCATCAGCGCCTGCAGCCAGTCCAGCAGCTCAGAAGTGCTGGGCTTTTTCTGCAGCTCCTTCATGCCCCGGATCTCGTAAAAGGCTTCCAGCGCCTTTTGGCAGAGCTTGCGGTCGATATCCCCGTAGTGAACGCGGATGATTTCTTCCATCTTGCCTGTATCCGGGAATTCGATGTAATGGAAAAAACAGCGGCGCAGGAAAGCATCCGGCAGTTCTTTTTCCGCATTGGACGTGATGATTACAATAGGACGGGTCTTGGTGCGGATGGTCTCCTTTGTCTCATTGATATAGAATTCCATTTTATCCAGCTCCCATAAAAGGTCGTTGGGAAACTCCAGGTCCGCCTTGTCGATCTCATCGATCAGCAGCACCACCTGCTGGTCGGAAGTGAAAGCTTCGCCCAGTTTTCCCAGCTTGATGTACTGTTTGATATCGGAAACATCTCCCTCTCCGAACTGGCTGTCGTACAGTCTTTGGACCGTATCGTAAACATAGAGCCCTTCCTGGGCCTTGGTGGTGGATTTGATCCCCCATATGATCAGATTCATGCCCAGGGCATCGGCGATGGCTTCGGCCAGCATGGTTTTTCCCGTTCCCGGCTCGCCCTTGATCAGCAGCGGCTTTTCCAGCGCAATGGAAACATTGACCGCGTTCATCAGCTCCGGCGTAACAACGTATTTGTCGCTTCCTTTAAAAACATCTAATTTTTTCATCGATTTCTTCTCCTTTTATATTTCAGCCTATACTCCGGCTATAAATCCCACTAAAACAGGTACTGCGATACTGAGAACCACTCCCGATAGAAAGGAATAGACCGCAATGTCCCCTCTTGTAGCTTTTTCAACGATGGGCAGGCACACATCCATGGCCGCAGCTCCCGGCAGCGCCACCGTTTCTATATACCCGATTTTTTTTGCAACAATCGGAATCAGCAAAATTCCAAACAGCTCCCGCATTACATTGTGCATGAAAGAAAGTGCGCTCACGTAGGTCGAATACTTGGAAAGCATCACTGGCGCCAGCGTATACCAGCCGAAGCCTGAACCAATGGCCAAGGCGTCACGGATGCCCAGGGACGGCAAAATCAACGCCCCTGCGAGAGAGCCGATCAAGGTACCAAAAATGATCACAAATGGAAAGATCAGAATACGCCATCCGGCTTTCTTGAAATTTTCTACTACGGTCCCTTCTCTTCCGATATCCATTCCCACAAAGAACAGCAACACGCAAAGGCCCGCAATCAAAACATTACCGGAAAGGTCAATGAACCAATCAGGGAGAAAAAAGTACCCGGCCAGAATTCCGGCGATTACGGAAATTAAAATTGCTCTAGTCATCGGTTTTCATGCCCTCCTTACTGAAGCCCAGCAGCTTTCTGGCGGCAAAAACTGCGCCCACGCTGCCCGCAAGGATCAAAAGGGTTAAAATGAACGCCGTAAGCCCAATCGACGAAAGGGATGCGATAACACTTTTATCAGCTCCGATGCGGCTTCCCATCGTAAAAACCAGGACGATAATCGCAATCAGCTGTACCTTTCCCGTCCACTTAAAGTCCTTTTCCGATTTTCTCAATTTGCTTCCGACGAAATAGCCGAAAAAGGTGATCGCCAGATATAATACCAATAAATTCATTCATTCTCTCCTTAAGTTTTCCCAAAACAAATCAAACATGCATATTATACCATCGATCCCTATCCCTTGTTAAGTCTTTTTCCAGATTGGCAGGCTGCCATGCCTCTTGGATCATGCCTATCAACAAAGCCTGCCGCGTTTCATAGTATATAAAAAGCAGTTTTAAATATGAAGGAGGACTTTTATGTTAGACAAATACCCTTTTACACCAATCACAATGCGTCACCCCTACTCCAGCTTTGTTCCATATCTGGATCCCAACACCATGTATTTTCATTATGATGTTATTTATAAAAATGCCGTCGAAACACTCAACCAGCTCATCGCAGCCAATCCCCAGTATGGCAGCTGGACGCTGCAGGACTTGATTTTAAAGGACATTCGCCAGGTTCCTGCTGTGACCGCCCAAAAGATGAAATTTTATGCAGGTTCTGTCTACAATCATGGCCTGTTCTTTGAGGGGCTTGATCCCAGCCGCGCTACTCTGCCCCATGGGAATCTTTTAAAAGCGATAAATGCCAACTACGGAAACTACGAAAATTTTAAGAACTTGTTTGTGGACGCGGCCAAAAGTGTCATGGGCAGCGGATGGGTATGGCTCAATTCAGAAGGCGGCGGCAAGCTCCATATTGCAACGACCGGTAATTGCAGCAGTCCTGCCATTGACAAGCTGATGCCGGTGATGGCGCTGGATGTATGGGAGCATGCCTACTATCTCAAGTATCCTGTACAGGTGGATCGTTTTGCGAGAAACTGGTTTGAGGTTGTTGATTGGGGCAAAGCAGAGGCTAGGTTCAATCAGAAGAAATAAAATTTCAGAAAATTGAAACTGTATATTGTACTGGCAAGCCGAATATAGTATAGTATAGTCAACCATATTGATTATACTATACTATTTACTTTTTGAAAGGACCAACCTATGGATAAACGGCAGCTGCGGGATTCCTTTTTAGGATCGCTGCAAAAAATGTATGACATGGAACTGGTTGCCCCATTGATGGAATTCTGTCAGGGAGAGATGCGGGTCCTTCTTTATCTGGACGTCCATAAAAAAGAAACCGTCTATCCCTCAACGCTGAGCGATTCCCTATTTGTTACCCGCCAAAGAATTACTACCATCCTCTCCGCTCTCCGCAAAAAAGGATACGTCATCATGGAGACGGCCCAGGAGGACCGGCGGCGGATGCAGGTTCGCCTCAGCTTGGCTGGCGGCCGCTATGTGACAGAAAAACGCAGGTTCGTTGAACAATATTTTGATATGCTGCTGGATGCCATCGGCGAAAAAAATATGTTGGAATTTCAGCGGCTGGTTCAGTTGACAGCAGAAAAGATGGAGGGGATTTCCAAATGAGCTATGTTACATTTCAGGATGTTTGTAAATATTACCACATGGGCAGCCAGACCATTGCCGCCGCCGATCATATCACCTTTTCCATCGGACAGGGAGAATTCTGCATCATCGTCGGCCCCAGCGGAGCCGGTAAGACAACAGTGCTCAACATTTTGGGAGGCATGGATTCCTGCGATGAAGGTACAGTCCTTTTAGATGATCGTATCGTAAGCAACATGAACGAAAAAGCGCTCACTGCTTACCGCCGCCATGACGTGGGTTTTGTATTCCAGTTTTATAATCTGGTTCAAAATCTGACTGCACTGGAAAATGTGGAGCTGGCCTCTGAAATATGCAGCGCACCTCTGCCTCCGGAAGAGGTGCTGCACTCCGTAGGCTTGGGTGAGCGCATGGACAATTTTCCGGCGCAGCTTTCAGGCGGCGAACAGCAGCGGGTGGCCATCGCCCGGGCATTGGCCAAGAACCCCAAGATTCTTTTATGTGATGAGCCTACCGGAGCTCTGGACTACAGCACCGGAAAAACAATTCTCAAGCTGCTCCAGGATTGCTGCCGCAACATGAATAAGACGGTAATCGTAGTAACCCATAACCAGGCGCTGACGCCCATGGCTGATCGGGTGATCCACATTCATAGCGGCAAAGTGTCCCGAACCGAAGAAAACAACCATCCTATTCCTGTAGAACAAATCGAGTGGTGATCTGATGAAACGCAATTACACCCGCACAATCACAAGAGAGATCAAACAGAGTTTCGGCCGTTTTGTGGCCATTATAGCCATCGTCGCTCTGGGAGTAGGCTTTCTAGTGGGGATCCTTTCCTCAACTCCTGATATGAAGGCCTCCGTAGATCAATACTACCAGGACAGTTCTATGTCGGATTTTAATATTAAATCGACCATGGGTCTGACCGGCGAAGATGCTGCGGCACTTGCTTCCCTTCCCCAGGTGGACCAGGTGATGCCTGCTTATGTGACGGATGTGCTCATGTCCACCGGCGAGGACGAGGTTCTGGCCGGACGAATCTATGGCCTGGAGCTTTCCAAAAACAACAGTGCTGCCTTCATCAACGATTTGACCTTGGTTAAAGGGCGTATGCCGAAAAAAACTGGTGAGTGCGTAATTGAAAAACCCAACGACTATATGTCCCAGCTGTCTATTGGTGATACCCTTGCCATCTCCCCGGATACGGAGGATCTTTCCGACACCTATCGGCAGCAAAATTTCACCATCGTTGGAATTGTCAACAGCCCTTATTATTTCTGCAATTCCAAAGAACCAGCCTCCGCGGGCAATGGACGGGCGGGTGTCATTGTCTATACAGACAGCTCCGCCTACAAGCTGGATGCCTATACCGATCTTTTCCTTACCCTTAAAAATGCGGGAGCCTCTTTTTCGGACGATTACAAGGATCATATTCAGACAGTATCCGATGAGATCGACGACCTTTCTGCGGTGCGGATCGCAGCCCGCTATGACGAGATCGTTGCAAAAGCAGAGGATAAGCTCAAGGATGCCAAAGAAAAACTAGATAAGGAAAAGAAAAAATCGGAAAAAGAGCTGGCTGACGCAAAAAAGCAGATCGATCAGGGCCAGCAGGAGATTGACAGTGGAACCGCCCAGCTGGGCAAAGCCAAGGCGCAGTTAAAGACCGGCGAGGCAAAGCTGGCGGATGGCAAAAAAGAACTTAAATCGGGAAAAGCCCAGCTGAAAAAAGCGAAGGAGGCGCTGAGTACTGGTAAGACCCAAGTGGAGCAGGCCCGAAAGCAGCTGAATGAAAGTAAAAAGCAATTGGACGCAGTAAAGGATCAAGTCCAGCAGGCAAAAGAAGCTTTGGCTGCTGGATATCCCTTGTCCGATGAAATGCTGGCCCAAATTGCTGCCTACGATCAGGGGCTCGCCCAATATGAACAAGGGCTTGCCCAAGTGACGGAGCAAGAAAAGAAACTGGCTGGTGCAGAAAACCAGATTAAAGCCAATGAAAAAAAGATAATCCAATCCCAAAAGGAAATCACAGCAAACGAAAAAAAGTTAGCCGATGCCAGGAAGACTATTTTTTCCAATGAAAAAAAATTGGCCGATGCAAAAAAGAAGCTGGATAGCGCACGCCTTGCGTATAAGGATGGAAAAGAAACAGCCGCAGCCGAGATTGCCAAGGCAGAGAAGAAAATTGACAAAGCACAAGCGGATATTGACGATCTGGACAAACCTGAATGGTACATCCTGGACCGAAATTCCAATGTCAGCTACGCCCGCTATCAGGTCGATGTGGAGAAAGTAGCCGATGTGGCCGCAGTCTTTCCTATTTTCTTTTTCCTGGTGGCCGCTTTGGTATCCCTCACTACCATGACCCGAAT
This sequence comes from Hominibacterium faecale, assembly GCF_020734085.1. Taxonomy (NCBI): domain Bacteria; kingdom Bacillati; phylum Bacillota; class Clostridia; order Peptostreptococcales; family Anaerovoracaceae; genus Hominibacterium; species Hominibacterium faecale. Next base: position 260,731 of record NZ_JAJAGH010000001.1, on the reverse strand, counting down.
GGTAGAAGAGGAGCGGATTCAAATCGGTACTCTAAAGGCTCTGGGCTACAATCGTCGCACCATTATGGCCAAATACCTGATTTACTGCGGTGCGGCCACGGTTCTGGGCTGCGCCGTAGGACTGGCCAGCGGCTTTCAACTGCTGCCCACCGTTCTCTACAAGGCCTATGCCTCCCAATACGAACTGCCGGAGCTGATCCTTCAGTTCAACGGAAAATTTGCACTCATATCCTGTGGACTGGAAATTCTCTGTACCCTGGGAGCGACCTGGTTTGCTTGCAGCCGCACGCTCAGCGAGAAGCCTGCCGCTTTGATGGTGCCCAGAGCGCCCAAGGCAGGAAAACGCATTTTGCTGGAGCGGGCAACGGCTCTCTGGAAGCGGCTTTCTTTCAGCTACAAAGCCACTGCACGAAATATTTTCCGCTATAAAAAGCATCTTTTCATGACCATCATCGGCATTGCCGGCTGCACGGCGCTGATGGTCACTGGTTTTGGACTGCAGGATTCCATGTCGGAAATCGTTCATACGCAATATGACCAAATCTTCAAGTATGATATGAAGATTGAACTGGTAGAAGATAAAACCGACTCCACCCTCCAGGATTTTCTGGACGGAAAAGCGCACACCAAAGTAAGCAGTCAGGCTGCAGAGGCTTCTTCTGCCGGTGGCAGCGAGAAGATCAGTACCACCCTTTATATACCGGAGAACGATCAGGCTTTTTGTCAATTTATTCTTTTGCGTCATCCCAGAAGTAATACCGCCATCTCCTTTGATCAGGATGGGGTGATCATGACTGAGAAAATGGCCGATGTACTGGAACTTTCTCCGGGAGATCGCTTTACGCTGAAAAACATCGATGATCAGACTGCCGAATTTACCCTCACCGACATTACGGAAAATTATGTGGGCTGCTACCTTTATATGGATCAATCTGTATATCGGTCGGCTTTCGGCGGCTTTGATTATAACGGTTATCTGGTGCAGTCTGGAATAAAGGGCCTGGCAGCTCAGGATCAGACTGCTCAGGGGCTTCAGGATTCGGAATATGTGGCGTCCTCTGAATTTAATTCTCAATTGAAGCAAAGCTATGAGGGGATGCTGTCCAGCATCAATCTGATCGTCTATGTGCTCATACTGTGCGCCGGCGCCCTGGCTGTAGTGGTTCTCTACAACCTGACCAATATAAACATCAATGAGCGCAGCAGGGAACTGGCGACCCTGCGGGTTCTCGGCTATTATCACAATGAGGTGGCTCGCTATATTTTCCGCGAGATCGGACTCTTGTCCATTCTGGGAACACTGGCAGGGCTGGCCGCTGGGTTTGCCCTTCACCGCTATGTGGTGATCACTGCCGAATCGCCTGATTTTATGATGGGACGCGAAATCTCGCCCCTCAGCTATGTACTGGCCGCCCTGATCACCCTGGCCTTCTCAGCGCTGGTGGACGTTCTGATGATCTTTAAGCTGCGGCGCATTGAGATGGTGGAATCGATGAAGGCTGTTGATTAATCTCATTTTTTCTTCATATAAACGCGCGACAAAACAAAAAGGCGATTGCACGGTGACTGAAACCAGTCATGGTGTAATCGCCTTTTTAATGGAAAATAGAATAATATGATATGGGGTTTTTAGGGGAAATGAGGTTTCGGAAAAAAATGAAAACTAGTATGCTCTAATACTTATCTTTATCCGGCCTTGGGAGTTTCATAATAAATGTCGCCGCTGGTTTCTCAATTACGATCGTATATTTCATAGCTCTATGCCTTCCCGCTTTGCCAACTCTTCAAGCGTTATAGTATCATGCTTTTCCGGATCGTTATCATTCATATAATTGTCAACCAGCTTTTCATCTCTTTTTTACATTATATATGACTTCAATGTAAAGCGCAGGAACAGCAACGCATTCCACTCCCATCAATACCGCAGCGGTACGGAAGAAACCTTGCAGGTCTGAGGAAATCCGTAGTAATGAAGCATGTATTCAACTCCATTGACCGCCATTTCTTTATCCAGCGCAGGGCCGGCTGTTACGCCTGCGATCGCCCGCCCCTTTTCAAGAACGTCGATCACCAGGCAGGGAACTTGAATACCTCGAACCTTTCGGAATTGGTAACAGCACTCCGGTAAAGCATGGACCCGCTCATTTTCCGCGCAGATGACCAATCGAACCTCCCGCTCATGTGCAAAGGCGCTGTCTTTGTAGAATAAACTCATGGTTTCAAATGCTCGATCCAGCTTGGAAAGCAGCACCTCCCGTTCAATCTGAGACGGCAGTTTGCTCCATTTTGCCTGCGCTTGCCGCATGATTTGATCCAGGGCAGTCAACTTTCTCCGTTCATCATAGACAACGCCTCTGCACATGACGCTGCCCCGCCCGGCGGTGAGCTTTTCAACGATAGGATGTTCCCTCATCTGCCGGATCAGTTCCCGGGTATGAAAATGCAGATTATATCCGGCCGCATGGATACTGCGTGTATAATAATTCCACATAGGCAGGCTGTCCCGGTCTTTTGAACAGGACAGCACAAAGTAGCGCATTGCCCGCTTGTCGGACGGATTGGTATTGATCAGCTTATAAAAGATGGAATTGTTTTCCCCGAAATAGCGTCTTTCCACTTCTTTGATCCAATTCTTTTCCAGCGGAGCCTTCTGCAGATATTCCTTTAGGATCAAATAAAAATTCTTTCGTTCGCTCCTGTCGTTGAGGAAAAGACTATCAGTAAAGTATAAAGTCCCCGTCGAAAGAATCCCGCAAAGACCATCTGCGGAAGTGTAATGATAGATCCGATTATAATCGTCCATGCCTGCACCTTCTACAAAATAACGGCTAAACTGAGGATCACCAGCACCAGCAAGAACAAAATCAGCAGGAATTTCCAGACCCACTTGAGGTAAACGCCGTAGGAAACTCTTGCGATTGCCAGGGCCCCCATCAAAACTCCGCTGGTGGGCGTGATCAAGTTGACCAGTCCGCTGGCTGAAGCATAGGCAGTGATAATGACATCCCTGCCGACAGATGCGAAATCCGCCACCGGGGCCATGATGGGCATGGCAAGGGCTGCCAATCCGGATGAAGATGGAACCAGGAAGGAAAGGAGCAGAAAGAATAAATAGGACAAATCGACAAATGCCACCGAGCCCATGGATTTGAGGGACTCCTCTCCCCAGTGGAGGATAGTGGCTGTCATGCCCCCGTCATTCATCACCACAGCGATTCCTCGGGTAATGCCGATGATTAAAGCTACCCCCAACAAATCCTTTGCCCCATTGAGAAATAATTCAATGAATCTCAGCTCTTTCCATCTCCAGATCAGTCCGCAGATAAAGGACGACAGCAGGAAGAGGATCGTAATATCGCCGAACCACCAGGAACCCAGAGGCGTGATATGTCCCAGCACTGTTCCCAAGACCGGAATGCCTAGTACCCATTTGTTAAAGTCTTCAAAAATGGTGATACCGAACTTGTCCGCCCAGGGAATGACCCCCAATACCATGATAAAAAAGCTGATGGCAAACACCCACAGAATTGCTTTCTGTTTTCCGGTCATGGCCTGGCTGCCTTCCGTTTTCTGTGAGAGGAAATGCTGTTCATTGCTTTCTTTCATGTGGTAGACCAGCGATCTGGATGGATCGGCTTTCACTTTTTTCCCGTAGGACATGACAAAGAGAATCCCGATGATCAGTGTCACTACTAACAGGATTATCCTCAGTACGATCCCCTCGCCAATGGAGATGCCGGCAAACCCGGAGGCAATTCCGGTGGCGAATGGGTTGACCGTAGAACCCAGACAACCGATGCCTGCACCCAGAAAAATTACTGCAAACCCGGTGATGGAATCAAAGCCGGCCGCGATAAAGACAGGGATTACCAATACATAAAAGGCAATCGTTTCCTCTGACATACCAAAAATGGTCCCTCCCAGTGCAAAGATGCACATAAGGATGGGGATCATGATTGTTTCTCTTCCAGAGAGTCTGGTTACGATGGAGCCAATTCCCGAGTCAATGGCGCCGGTATCTGTCACCAGGCCTAAAAATCCGCCGATAACCAGAATAAATACGATAATATCGGTTGCGTTAAAAAATCCTTCGATGGGCGCCCGCAGCACTTCCCAAAATCCCTGGGGATTCTGTGCGATTGCCTCATAAGTGCCGGGAACCGGTTCCAAAGGCGTAGCGTTTTCATCTACATACTGGTAAGTCCCCGCCGGTACGATCCAGGTCAGGACAGCGATCACAATGATGATCAAGAACAGTATGGTAAATGCGCTTGGCATTCTGAATTTTTTCATAATAAAATCCTCACAATTCCTGTTTTTTGTTAGCTTGCACAGGTGTGAGGATTTTTATTCTAGTACACGAGTGTACTGACACGTTGAAGTTTGGATAAATGACGCCGAAGGATTTTTATCTCACAAGGCGGAAGAATGAGGCGTAGCCGCAGCTACGGCGAACGATGACAACGCAGTGAGGGGAAAATCCGGCAAGTCATTTGCCGGATTTTCAGCGTGTCAGTACACTATGTTCGGTCAATAAAGGAATTTCCGCAGCTGGGACAAGTGATTTTGATCGTCCCTTTTCCTTTGGGTACACGAACAGTCTGCCCGCAATTGCGGCAGCGGTAAAAACTAAATTGGGCGTTTTCGTTTTCATTGCCGCCGGCCGCACCTGGACCATAACCGGTATTTGCGTTTCCGCCTTTCCAATTATTCACTGTGCCGCCGTTCTTCTTACGGCTGAATTTGGCGCGAAGGGCAAGATACTTCTGATTTTCCCGCTGTCTTTTGTATATATTTCTCGATATGATGCGAAAATATGCATAGATTAGCAGCGCGATTCCTGCCAAATAGACAAAGCGGAATCGAATGAGATTGGACAATAATATAACGACCATAGACGCAATGATCAAGAATTGTCCAAAAGCGTCAAACCCATATCGCCCCTGCATAAATTGATATAACTTCGCTCTCCAGTTGTTCATTGTTTAACCTCTTTTTCCAAATCGTTACTTTACATTCTAACACATTTCTCATATTATGATAGTGGTTTTATAGAAACTTCATCAAGACATCAAACGAATTTCTGGAGGTAGATTATGAAAAAGTGGATCAGCGTGATTGGTATTTTAGCAGGCAACTTAATTCTGGCGCTCAGTGTGGCAGCCTTTGTCATTCCTAGTAATCTGATGGCAGGAGGCACCACCGGGCTCGCGCTCTGTTTGGAGCATTACTTCGGCATTCCTATAGCTGTTTCTGTGGCCGCGGCCAATGTGACCTTGTTTGCCGTGGGACTGGTCTGCCTGGGACGCAGGTTTGCGGTGACTACGCTGATCAGTACGTTTCTATACCCACTGCTTTTGGACTTGCTGCAGAAGCTGGATGTTCTGCAGCATTTGACGGACAACCTGTTGTTGGCGGCCGTTTTTGCAGGAACACTTATGGGTCTGGGCGTCGGACTGGTATTAAAGGTCGGTGCATCCACCGGAGGCTTCGATATTCCGCCGTTGATCTTTCATAAAAAATTCGGAATTCCCGTCAGCGCCAGCCTCTATGCCATCGATACCCTGATCATTCTGGCACAAGTAACCTTTTCTTCTCCGGAAAAAGTCCTCTATGGAATCATTGTCGTCTTTCTCTGTTCAGCAACCGTCAATAAAGTGATGGTTATGGGCAGCAGCAAGGTACAGCTAATGGTCATCAGCAAAGATTATCAGGCCATCAGACAAGGACTCCTTCAAAAGCTGGACTGCGGCGCTACCCTGGTAAACATCGAAACTGGATTTACCGGCGAAAAGCAATTAGCCATTATGAGCATTCTCACCGGCCGCAAGCTCAATGAAGCCAAGAAGCTGATTCAGGAAATTGACGGCAATGCCTTTATGGTCATCTCTTCCGTCACCGAAGTACGGGGACGCGGCTTTACTCTTGAGCGGCAAGCGAACCTTTTGGATGATCATCCAAAAGAGTAGTCTACTCAGCGCAGAGCCCATCATACAAAAAATTCCCGAAAATTCCGGAACTTTTAATCCTGTCAGCTCAATAAATCGATCAAGTCCGGCAGACGCAATTTCAAATCGCTCAACAACAATTCCATTTCCAGCATTTTTTCTTTTCGTCTTCGTTCCTGGTTGATACGGTCAATTTGCAGCAGCACAGATTCCAGCTCTTTTCGCATGTATTCTTTGAGTAAGTCTTTCATAAAATCATCATGCTTCAACATCCGCTCTGCTTCGTCATCGGTCACATCTGTATTCCACGTCATCAGATAACGTTTTGCCAGCGCCTTTTGACGGTCCGCCCTGCTGCGGTTCATCATAACTTTCGCAATATCGTTCATACCCAATGTACTATTTCCTTCAACCATGCTTCATCAATAGTTAAAGTTATCCTTTCTACTTCTATTATAGAGATCGAATGGATCAAGAAATAGTGGTAATATCCGGTAATTTTACAGTAGGAAGTGATTTTACCGGTTTCGCTTACAAGCGGATCGACACGTAAGTGCCGTCTGCTTCAACATGGACAAGCTCCAAGCCTTTATAGGGTTTTAGGCTGCCCCAGCATTCCTGCCATAAGAACGCAATCGTCTGCTTTGTGATCAACTGATCATAGGGCGGCTCTACCTTTTCGCGCATTTTGGCAAAAGCCGCTTCGGGCACAGCTCGCAATACCAAGCCGACCATGGATAACGGCGCCGGCATGGAAAAGTTCACGTCCTCTGTACGGATTCGAATCCACATGACACTTCCCCTCTATTTATCTACGTAAATGCGTACAATTGTTCCGTCCGCCGCTGTCACGTTCACAAAATCGCCTTCCACTTCATCGTCCAGGCATTCGCAAACTGCATCTATCATGGCCGAAAGATCCATGCCTTCCAAGTTCTTATCCGGAATTGGAAGCTTTCCGGTGGCCTTTAATATTTTCTTTACCGCCCCGACCGGGAATTGAATGTTAACCTTATCTCCTTTTTCACTATCTACAATAATGCGGAACATCTTTTTATCGTAATTGCTGTGCATTGTTACCGCATTCTCCTGCTGATCGTCTGCACCGACGGCCTTCATCAGTTCAGCTGCTTCATCGGCGGTAATCGTACCTTCTTCTACCATTTTTAAAATTCTTAGTTTTTCGTCCATTGTATTCCCCTCTCTTCCTCATTACTTTAATTTTTCAATCGCTTCTGCTGCGGATATTTCACCTCGTTCCAACGAATTCAGAACTTCTTGGCGCCGGCTTCGTTCCTCTTCTTTATCCGCGCTGTTCTCGTACCCCAATTTTTTAATAATACCATCCAGTTTGGCTCGTACGGTTGGATAGGAAATCTTCAATTCCTTTTCCACTTCTTTGATATTCCCCCGGCAGCGGATAAATGTTTCGGTAAAGTAAAGTTCTTCGCCGGACAGATAATCAAATTTGCTCAGTGAAAAGTCGTTTTCAATCACAGTTCCGCAGTCTCCGCATTTGAGCCGCGCTGCTCTTAACTCCCCCTGGCAGACCGGACACTGACTGATCACTTTGTTCATTCCCAGGCCCTCCTTTCCGATGTCTTTACTTTACACCCGCTAATTAAAAATGTCAATATATTAATTAACATTTTTAATGAACCGATTAATATATTTAAGTTTCCGAGCAAAATTCCGAATTTTAGAAGCTGCCCCACCCGGTTGTCCCGGGCCGCTCCAGACTTTCCGGATTTTCCGGAAAAGTTCTGCAAAAACGAAAAAAATTTACGCAAAGTTGTAGGGCGGCAGGTCCTCAAACAGAAAAAAGCGGGGGAGCCCCGCTTTGATCTGAATTTGAGAAAGCGCAATCGTTGAAACGTGCGTAAATTCGATGAATTTTTTTGGTTTTTTCCGACAAACTGGCAAACTGGCAAACCGGCAAGCAGCAAAACCCGACGATCTTCTCAAACTCATACGGGCGCCACTTCACAAACAATCAGCCGCAAATCCGCGACTCGAAAGCGGACTTCGAATCCAGCAAACTCAAATCCGTAAATCCGATCCGGATCATTCTGGTAAGAAGGCCTGGGATCCTGGCGCAGCGCTCCAATCAGCGCCGCCTGTTTTTCCGCCGGAATAAGGCCCAGCCACTTTTCAGGAAAAACAACTTCAAGCCCGTAGTCCCTGAAAGCAGCGCTGAACCCGCCCTCAGCCTCCGGACAGCTGTCCGCATGGGGAATATAGGGCTTAATATCTAAAATGGGAGTGTGATCCATAAGATCAACACCAAGCACGTGCAAGACCGGGCCCAGATGTGGATCAGCTTCAATCGCTTTCAGTTCCACGCAGGACAATCCGATAGGATTGGGCCGGAAAGGGGATCTGGTGGCAAATACACCCATTCTTTTGTTGCCTCCCAGCCTTGGCGGCCGTACGGTGGGCGACCAGCCCTGCCCCGCGGACTGGGAAAATTCCCAGATCAGCCAGATATGGGAGAATTCCTCCAGACCCCGCACCGCTTCCATTATGCGAAATTCCGGCTCAAAGATAATCCTTCCTTCCAGTTCCTTTACCAGCCCGCTCTGGCGGGGTATTCCAAATTTTGTAGAAAAATCGGTACGGATATACCCGATCGGTTTTACCTGCCGCATAATCGACCACTCCCATCTGATGTCTGTTTAGCTGATCTTACTGCAAGATGGGCCCTCTGTCAATCAAAAACACTAGTCAGAAACGATTACATTATAGGGCACCTTTTGATCACCCAGGGTGAACAGCAGCCGATACGTACCCGGAGCCTGGTCTTCCGGAATTTGAACAGACAGCTGTTGTGACCCGAAACCCGTTGTAATCGCTTCATTTCCAGTCACCGTCCACGGGGATGCAAGGGGAACATAATTTTTCTCTTCTTTCTGCTGAACAGCCACCTCAATCTTGAGGCCCCCGCCGCTCTTTTGGTTTTCAACTGAATAATCTGCCTTAAAGGAAAGTTTCGTACCACTGGCTGCTATGCGTTTCTCATCATCAGCAGCCACCTTGATCCCATAAACAGGGTTGGCCTCAACCGTATAGGTTGTGCTTGTTTTGACAAGCGGCGCCGCTGTTTTGCCTGTACTGTGCCCGGTTGAAAATAATTCCGCGTTTATCACTTGGTCCCCCGCCGCAAGGCCAGCCGATGCTGTGGTATCCATAATCACCTCCTGGGCATCATCAGATAGAGGCAGATACACCTTCCCCTGATTGGGATAATAGGTTTTCCCGCTATATTTGAACAACGTCCCCTTGGGGAAAGATTGGCCCGCTGCTGGAGAAAGAACTGCTACCGCATCTCCGCTCAGCCGGGTATCGCTCCCAGCTGAAAACCTCAATGAAAAAGTATGTTCTCCCCTGGATAATCCATTACCGCCGGACAGAGAAATTGCTGCTGATCCTGGATTTATGGTAAAGCTTGCTCCTATGGAGTCCGCGCCGTCTTCCGTTCGCAGCCGCAGGCTATGGTCACCAGTTTTGATTGATTCTTTTGCTGATTCAAAATCGACAATCATTGCAAATGGCGTTGTGCTTAAATTTCCAGTGAGCGTTTGTGTCGTATCCGACCACATAAGTGTATAGTCCTTCAGCTGAATTTTGCTGTCTGTTTCTGCACCGGTCACTTCATAGGTATAAAAGTTTGCAGGTTGAATGAGTGTGATCCGAGTTCCTTCTGGCAGCGAAACCCTGGTCCCACTATTGTCTTGCAATTCCAGCCACAGGCTGGCTACCGCCGTTTGCTGGCGAAGAGTAAATTGGGCAGTGATGGCACTCTTTGCATTGATGCTGACTGAATCAGACGGAGTCAGGCCGTTATACTGCCTCCCGGACTGGACATCGATTTTTGACACCGCCGATTCCTTCCAGTTGACCCTCAGCGTAACATCAAACGTCTCTGCAGGATTAACGCTGCTATCGCTCAAGGTCAGGACGATTTCATCTGCTGTATCTTTACCATGGAAATCCTTCACATTCTTTAATGTAAACAGAACCGGGGCTTCATAACGGCCATCTGTCTCTCCAATTACAGTCGCAGTGCTGAACGCTCCCAGATCCAAGGTTTTATTCTTTATGGACTTCCAAGCCTGGTCCTGTTCCGGCTCCATTTGAATCGCAAAGCTATGATCCGTAATTGTACCATTAACAGGTACCAGACTGCTGCTTCCCTTTGTAACCTTGGTTAAAGAAAATGTATGATCACTTCCTGAGGGAATGAGCAGCTTTCCGGTATAGCTTCCGCCCTGGGTCGCATAAAGATCCACTGTTTGCGAGGTAAGAGCTGTGGCCCTGGTAACGATCTTCACCTTCATTGTGGTCGTTTCCTGCAGCACATTCTTACTATCATAGCGGTTCAGTACCACTTCCACTGTACCGATTTCTTTACTGCTTGTGATCCCCTCATTATCATAGGTCAGATAAAATTGGATCTGAGGCTCTACAAGGGTCTCTTCAATCGAACCCACGCTCGTATTAATGATATTGTTCGGATCAGCCGCATTCATTGAACGCTGCGAAACGACTTTCCCAGCAGCTGCAGTCCCAAATCCGCTGCCGCTTTTCATATATAAGCCAAACGAAGACAGAGGATCATCCTTAATCTTTTTTTGTTCCTTCTCTGTATCGATTGGCGTCGAAGCATTGTTATTCTGATCAGATGTGGTCCAGGCAGACGTTTCGTTTTTTGCGGCCTCTGTGAAGGTAACACCGCTTGGGGCAGTGATACTTTGAATCTTGTAGGAAGAATCTTTCGCTGCCGGCGGAAGATCAATCTCACCGGCCGCTACAGAAAATCCATCCGTACCATACCCGCTGTCACCAGACTGCAGGGTTCTGGCTGTCAGTACGGTCTCCCTCACCGCCTGAACCTGGGTGCCGTTGCGCACCTGCCAGTATCGATAAGTGGTGTCCACGTTCGTAAATGAAATCGTCTTGCCCTCCAAATCAATAAAGCCGCCGTCCGAATCTCCGGTGTTCGGGTTTTGCCGCGCATATGCGTAAGCATCTGCCTTTTCTCCCGCAGCCAGATAGGCGTATCCCTTTACAGGGCCGTAATTTGAATCTGAATAAGCAACGCGGAAAATTGTGCCTGTATTGAGCAGCAATGTATTGGAGCAGCTTGTAATCCCCTCCTCCTTTACGTCCTGCGCCGACCCATCTAAACTCTGAAATTTTGCCAGTTCGATAACCGGAGATTCCAGTACCAGCGTACTGCCGCTCTGGAGTACCAGTCCGGTTCCCAAAGCATCTGTTACCTTATCTTCTCCGTGATCACCAACCCGGTTCAGGGAGTACAGAGCAGTCTGATCCTTATTGGCTGCGTCCGATTGACCGGTCAGCTGTACATGCGAATTGAGCAGCAATACCCGGTCAGCCCGCTGGATCGCTTTTAAGCTGCGGGTCGCTCCGTTTGCGGCCTTTTTTTCATTTTCTGTCCGCACGCCGTAATTTTTCAGGGTGACCAGACGGGTTGAGCCTGCATCACAGGATGCGCCGCTGCCAAAGACCCCGCCCGCTATTGTCATCTGATGCGCATTATTATTTTGCCCCGTATCATAGTTCGTCCCATCAATATATACATGAGAAGTGCCTTTTACGGTGATATCATCGTACCCGGCAGCGCCGCCGCCATAATCGCCGCCGGCATAAACAGATCCGCTGACAGACAAAGTCGATGGTTTTAAATCAGGTTTATCCTCAGGATGTTCCTGATAATACTTACACTCTCCCAGAGCTCCCTCGCCAATATGTAAATGGGTCGAGCCATTGACCGTCCCCTTATATCCGCCTCCGAATACATTGTGGTCTACCGTACCGCCGACCAGGTTCACAAAGACCAAATCCGGCAGCGCTGTTCCCGCGGACACATCAGCACCATCGTTACTCAGCTCGCTGCCGCCATAAAGATTTTTTTGGACCCATCCGCCCGTCATATTGACCGTAGAACGTCCTTCAACCAGTACCTTATTCGTTTCTCCCAGAGCTCCGCCGTAGACCGAACCCTGTATGGTTGCCTGCTTTATATTGACCGTTGTTCCGCCCTTTACAGCGCCTTTCTCGCCGCCTCCGTAAACATTGCCTTCGATTACTGTGTTATTGTTCTCACCGGAAAGCGTAACCTCTGCGGAGCCTGTTACATCTGCAGTCTTGCCGCCGCCATAAACGTTGCCTTTAACCCTGCCCTTTGAAATCACAACCTGAGTCTTACTTCCCACCTTCGCAATCTCACCGCCGCCATAGATGCTGCCCTCAACCGTCCCGCCGGAAAGCGTAACCTTGGCCTCTGCCCCAGTGTCCACTCTGGCGCACTGTTCATAGCCAGTCTTGTTAATTCCCCTGCCGCCGCCATAAATGCTGCCTTTAACCGTGCCTCCCTCTATCGAGATATCAGCCTTTCCGCCCAAATAGGCATTTTTTGTGGTATCATATTTTTTATCCGATGCAGGCTCGAACCCACTTCCGCTGGCATAGATATTGCCCGTAACTACAGCATTGTCTGCAATGGTGATCGTCGCTGTTCCAAGCATGCTCCCAAACAGATCTTGAGATTCAGTAAATGATTTGCCGCTATCTGGGGCGACGATCGCTCCATCACCGCCCTGGCCCGCTGCAAAGACATCCCCTACCGTACCGCCGCTAATCTTAATGTCTACCTTACCGTCTTTCGTAACAAAAGCAGCCGATCCGCCGCCATAAATGTTTTTTGCGTTCCCGCCGTAAACTTCAATGGACAGATGGCCGGTATAGGTAGGAATACTTTGATTCCGACCCGTTCCCGCACCCAGGACATTGTTGACCGTTCCTCCTGAAATGCGGATGGCTGTATTACCCTGGAAATCGGACGGCGCAGCATTAAACCCCTGATTACCTCCAACCAGGGTCCCTACCTTCCCTCCAGCTACCGTAATCTCTGCCTCTGCATTTATTACCTGTCCGCTGGCATTGCCTGTAATAATGGTGTCTACCTCAGCCGTTCCGGATATTGTGATCTTTGCGGGCAGGTTCTGTGCATCAAGGCTTGGGTTACTTCTCACATAACCGGCAATTCTTGTTGTTTTTCCGCTCCTGACTACAATCTCCCCGACCTTCTTATTAAGAATCTCATTATTTCCAGCTCCATACAAATAGAAGTATCTTGCTCCGTTAATCCCTTCTATGTTCCCGTAATTATTTACCCCTTCCCCGATTGTTATGTTATGCCCCTGCCCGTATATATGTTCGATCCCGGTTGCTTTCATCTTTTGCAGGCACAGGTCATCGTCCAGATTAACAAAGGATTCCGTCTGATCCGTTGTCCATTTCTGACTTAACTCAGCATCCTTCCCAGGATCGCCCTCTATGGTTACCGGAACGGATTTATCCCTTGCAAATAATGTTATCTCCCTGCCAGTACCCAGACTATACTTTCCCTGGATTAGGATTTTATTATTCTCAACCGTCCCCCCATCGGCCGCTTTGGTCAGCTTACCAGCCGCCGCATCCAGAGTGTTAACCGGCTGGTCTTTTGTTCCATCATTGGTATCGACTCCAGTGCTCTGATTTACATAGACCGTCTTTTGTGAAACGGCAGCAGCCGCAGGGGATGACTTGACCGAAGATTTGGCAGCAGCCGCAGCTTTCTTTGGCTCTATGGGCTCCTTTGTCTCATCCCTGTCAGCAGACCGCCATACGGACTTCAGGGCAACCGTAGTTTTTTCACCTACTGGAAAAGCTGCACCTGCCTTTTGGGCAGCCACAGAATCATCAGCGCCTTTTTCCTGCCAGCCGGCAAAGGTATCCCCATCCCCTGCTTCCTGCTTGTGAAGCGCCGCGATTTCCGGAGGACATTCGGGCAGGAGGACCGCACCGTCTGATACCGGCAGCTGCAGCCGGACCGTATCATCCATGGTAATCAGAACGGTATGATCCTCTGCATAAACCTGCCTGCCTGCCATTCCCAGTGTGAACAGAAGCAGGCACACGGTCAGCAGTGCCACTAAAATGTCTGCCTTTTTCTTCTTTTGCATAACGGATATTTGATCTATCTTCATTCTCATGCCTCTCCCTCCGCCTCATCCATAAGATCAGGTTGCCTTCGCTGTCATATCAATTTCATTCTCAAAGGGTACCAGTTCTTTTTTTAAGTTTTGCTTCGTTTCCTTTTTCAGCAGTACCAGTGAAAAAACACCTTTTTCTGTTACCGTGAACTGATAGCTGTCCCCTGGCTTTGTTACCCGGCTGTCGGTGGCATCGGGAACAACATTTTCGGGAAGTTTCAACGTAATTGCCTGCGTTCCTTCTTTTGTGCAGGTCATCGTTAATACCGCAGCCGTGCTGCCTGCTGTATCATCCACCTGATATTGATTGCCCCCGGTCAATTGGAAGCTTGCTTTCAGTTCTTTTTTGTAAGGTGCCGTACTGGCAGCTGTCACCTCCACCCGATCCTTTCCTGAATCAGGTGTAATGGTGATGGAATTTGTAGTTTTCTGGCTCCCTATCAGTTTGCCTGTTTGTGGATCATTTACTGTTCCACCGGTTACCGTGACCTCGTATGTAATGTCTTTCTCCGTGATCCGCTTTGAATCCGCAAAATTGTGCAGTTCAATGGTAAAGCTTCCCGTCTGAGGGTCAATATACCGGATCGGCGCCTTTTCCCCTGTCTTTACCTCTTCCAGTAAATCGCTGGTGAAATAGAAGTCTGCCGCACCTGCCAGCTGGGAGCCGCTGTCCCAGGTCAACACGTATCTGGCTCCCGCAATACCGGCCAGAACGAGGATCGCGGCCAGGCAAATGAGAAGTGGTCGTTTCAGTTTGTCTTGTATTTTAAAGCATTTTTTCACGCTGCACCTCTTTTCATGCCCCGGGCGTTTTCTGCACGGCCTCTACGTTCAGATATACCGAGTCGATCTCGGCGCTATACTCAGCACTGTTTTTATCAGACGGCCATTGAACCGTCAGCGTATAGGAATGGGTTTCTTTTGCAGCTGCCGGCAGCTTGCCGCCGCTCCAGGTGGCTTTTTCGGATGGCGAGGCCGCTGGAGAATCAAGTCCGCCAGAATCTGCCTGTAAGGAATACGTTAAAGGCAGGTTTCCTGTTGTCTCAATGGAAATCGTGTATTCCATGGCTGTTTCGCTGATTGCAGAGCCTTCGTAATTGACAACTGAAAATGGCAGCGTTTTCTTCTGTCCCGGCTGCAGGCCGGCAAGGGCTAACTCGCTGGTCAGATCCAGACTCTTCACGCCATCTTGATCTTTCACATGAAAGACAACCGAGGCCGCACGGGCTTTTTCTCCGGCAGTATCGGAGCTGACATATTTGGCCAGGGTCCCGGAAAGCGCCCACAAGGAAATCAAACACAGGCAAAACAAAACAGCGGCCGTTTTCCATGCCATATTTTTTTGCTTGTTCTGCCTCTGTTCCATGCCGGCGGTCTCCTTTCCTTATTTCTGATCTCTGTCCTTTTCCTGCTTTAAACGTTCGATTTCATTTCGGATGCGCTGCTGCTGCTGATCTGCGCAGGCTTTCTCCCGGCGATAGGACCATTCGATGAGCGCGATTGCGGCAATGAGAATTCCAAAAATCGCCGCCGGAGTCTGCAGTGCGCTGACAAGTCGTCCTGCCCAGGGTATATGTCCAATCACCGTACCTTTGACCTGCGACCGGTCAACTGGCGGGTCGGCTGCCTGGTTGGCATCGCCTTTGGTTCGTACGGTATTCTCATCCAGAGCGATGATCCTGTGAACCACCAGCTGGGCCCGATCCTGATACACAATGATGTTCCCTGCTTTCAGGTCGCCGGTCTTACGGACAAAAATCAGGTCATCGGTGGAGAGGGCAGGCTCCATGCTTCCTGACAATACGACTGCCGCTCCGTACCCGAAAGGCATCGGCAGGGAGTTTCCCGCCAGACGGTGCGCGTTAAAATAATATACGTTCAAACCGATGATCAGGGCGGCGACTGCCAGCAGGCAGAGCCTCCCGATCCCGATTCGTTTATGATTTCTTTTGGCCTTCAGAATTTGTCTCCTCCTTCTTTTTGTCCCGTTTGATCAGGACCAGCACAATTACCAGGAGGGCAGCCGCTGCCAGAAGGATATATGGCAGGTAACTGCGGTCGCCGGTCTTTGCCGGGCCTCCTTTGCCTTTTTCTTGAGTCGCATCCGTTCCGCCGCCAGAGCTGATTTTCTGACGGTCTTTCTCTGTCTGCGCAGGGTTTTTGTCCTGCTCCGGCTGGCTGCTTTCATCCGGTACTGGTGTTGTTGGCTGCTGGGGGATCGTCTCTGTCGGTTCTGTCGGCGGCAGCGGATCCGGCGTGGGCGTGGCGACGGTCTTAAGCCTGACGGACAGAATAAGCTCTTGTTTCAGTGCCGTATTTCCCAATTGGGTATCGTAAGTGTCGTCGCCGGAATCAAAGGGCCACCGCCATTGCAGTGTGTATTCGTCCGCCTGGTTCACATCCAGGGTGGTTTTTCCTTCCGCCTCATTTATCTCCTTTAAGGAAACCCATTGATCGGGACCGCCGATCAGGTAGTCTCCGTCTTGCGTCCTCAATCGGATTTCCAGGGGAACCTCCGTTGTGGCCGGCTCTATCTTTGGCTCTGCGGTCACGGTATAGTCCATTGAAATGTCTTCCACGTTTCTTATTTGAAAGGTATGGTCTTTTATCATGCCGGGAGCGATGAGTTCTTCACCGTTTTCTCCCGCAGCCACGATTTGCCTTTCACCGTTTTTGCCGGATATGCGCAAAAGCTCCATATCGGTCACGTTTTTGGAGCCGTCTGAATTTGTGAGCGCGATTGTCTCCCGCTCCGCCGGGATGTGGTCAGCCAGACGGTCAGCCAAAGCCGCCGCACTGGACAACAGAGAAATGATCAGCAGTGCGATTACGATCATGAATCCTCTGCGCTTGTTTTTCTTTTCCTGAGTTCGCAGCTCAGCGCCGGATTGTCGTTTCATCGACAGCTACCTCCCTTTTCTTTATTCTCTGGCCAGACTTTTACTTTTTCGAAAACCCCTGGTTTTGCGGATTTTCGAAAAAGCAAAAGAGAACTCTGCCGGACCGGCCACGGCAGGCCGGCGGAGTTCCTTATGTATAAAAGCTTCCTTTGAAAACGTTAGTCGATCTGGGTTACAGACAGCTCGACGTTGAAGGCCAGCTTTGTGCTGTAGTCAGCATCAGCCACTGCCTGATAGGTTACAGCACCTGCATCCTGCTTAACCACCTTACTATTTGTATTCATAAGATGGCCGAGAATTGTATCGGCGGCATCGTTGTTAGCAGCATCAGTACCAATCGGCCATTCCCAGGTGATGGTGCAGCTATTATCCAGAGCTACGCCTGCATTATTAGATGTCGAACCAAATACGGTTTTAATTGATGTCAAAAGCTCGGTTCCCTTCTTGATATTTTCAACTGCATTTCCTGTTTTCGGTGTAACTTTCCAGTTAATAGGATAATAGTCATTTACGACTGCAGCTTCATCAACCAGTTTATAATAAGTTGTGTCCGCATTAAAGGAACCATTAGTTGCTTTTGTATATGTGCCACTACTTTCAACATAATAGTCAGTCACATTAGCCGCTGTTACGCCGTTCGCTTCCGCCATCACCCCATAAGTACCCTCTTTCAGAAAAATGTCACTATTGGTCTTGTCTTTGGGTACCGCGGCAGCGACCGTATTGGCTACTTCCGGTGTGCCGGAAATGCTCAGGATCAGGCCCTTGGTGTTTTTCGTGCCTGGGGCTACTACATTGTCTGTGCCGGAGACGTTTGTGGAAGTGGCAGCAATCTCATCTCCGTCAGTTACTGCTGTATTGCTGTTATAGGCCTTTCCAAACAGCGAACCGCTGGCCTGGGCAGTTACACCCCACTTGGCGACCTTGGCCGTATCGCTGGTCGTGTCGCCGGACACATATTTGGCAAACGTCCCGCTGATCATGCAGGCCGTCAGCAGAGTGAGCACCAGCAGACAGGATGCCAGCCGCATTGCTTTGTTCTTTTTCATTGCATATTACTCCTTTCCTTCATCTTTTTGATCCGCGCCCTGTGCAGCAATTTTTGCGCACAGCCGCCCGGTAATGCGCCGCTGATAAAACATATAATTTCTTATACCATAAAACGCGGCTTTTATTCCATTCAATCTCCATCGTGGCATGGGGACAGACATGACAGTAAATGGTCAGCTCTTCCTGCCGGATGCCCTGTTCTCAGGGCCGGATTTCCCAGGAGGCGGACTGCTTTTTTCTTCTCTCAGCGCCTGCAGCTCCGCCAGCAGTGCATCGGTATCCTGCGCTTTTTTCTTTTCATATCTCCTGCGGCGGATAAAGTCGTATCCAATCAGCAGAATCAGAGGCAAAATCACGCAAACGATGAGTCCCGGTACAGTTTGTAAAAACATCGCCGCGTTTCCGGCCCCGGGGATCCGTTTCACATAGGTGCCCACCAGGTTTTCTGCGGGAACCAGCTCTGCATCAGCCGTATTGTTGGCATCGCCCCGGGTTCGGAAGGACAGCGCTCCATCCTTTTTCACAACCTTGACTACCCGGTGCGTGACTACGCTGCTGCCGTTTCCCGCCGGATCGAAGAAGGCGATCACGTCGCCTTTTTTCACGGTCTGCGCATCTGTCGTGCGGCAGATAATCAGGTCGCCGCTGTGGATCTGCGGATACATGGAGTCCGTCATTACGATCATGGGCAGATATCCGCCCACGCTCGGCACCTCTTCATCATGGATGTAGCTTTTGACAATTAGTGTAATGTTGATCGCAAGCACAGGTATCAGAATAATGCACAGCACAACACCGACCACCGTAAGCGCACGATGCCTTGTACCCTTCGCTGGTACTTGCCGCTGTTTGTTCGTAGACATAAAGCTAAAATCAGTCCCTTCTTTTTCACATTGTCCCAATCAGGCGATCCAAAGCCTGAAAACCGCCGCTCTTTTTTATTGGAAGTATACGATGTACGGGTTTCCTGTCCTTACCAAATATACGATAAAATCAAGAAAACAGCGGTATTCTGCTTAGCTTCCCCGCTGTTTCCCTCGTAGTGATTAATTTGCGCTGTCTTATCGCATAAAATGAGGTCGATATCTATTCTCAGCCGCCTTTACGCAGGCAAGATTTTGATACGCTCCGTTTCGGGTTACCACATAATCGAAATTATGTGGTAACCGGTACCGACATCACTTTTAATCGAAAAAATAAATAATTACATAAATAAGAAATTGATGGATATGATTGGATTTTCCCTGATAGAAACTAAGAACTTTACACGTTTAAAGCGATTTTTACGGCGAGCCATTGACAAATGTATAGGATGGTTTTATACTAAAACTACTTAATTCTGTCTGGGCTTTAAGAGTACCGCCACATAATTTCGATTATGTGGTTTTTTGGTTGGGTCACGGGTTCATACAGGCAAGTTTTAATTGTTCAATTTGTGAACGGTGTTCACTACCTGTAGATACCATATAGACGCGGGTCGTATCTATGCTGCTATGCCCCAGGATATCGGCTAATCTGGCGATGTCTCTGTGCATGGCGTAGTAGCAGCGCGCAAAAAGGTGGCGCAGATTGTGGGGAAACACCTTTTTCACCGAAACCCCTGCCTCTTCGCACAATCCTTTCATTTCTTTCCAGATATTGCTTCGATCCAGTGGTTTTCCCGTTCTGGTAACAAAGATACTCCCTGTGGTAATTCCCCGTTTCTTTCTGTATTTTTTCAGTGCCTTACAGAGCTTTCCCGGGAGAAAAACGATACGGTTCTTTCCTTTATTATCTACAGCCGCTTTTCCCTGTTCAATCGCTTCTGCTGTGACAAACTTTAGTTCTCCAACCCGGATTCCGGTAGCGCAGATGGTTTGCAGCAGCAGAAAAAGCCGCTCATTTCTTCTGTTTTCCGCTGTTTTGAGCAGCCTCATATATTCTGCTTTTGTCAGTTCTTTTTGCTCGTCCTGAAAAATCCGCTTCTGAATTTTCAGTTGTTTGACACAGCATTCCTGCAGCTTTAAGTATTGCAAAAATCCATTGATTGCGACTAACATTGAGTTAATACTTGCCGGTGCATACGCTGCTTTCAGCTTTTCCTTGTAGGAAATAACCAAATTCTTTGTAATTTCCTGCCCACCAGTAAAGAGCAGAAAAGCGCGGATATCTCTGGTATATTTTTCGATTGTTGACGAGCTTCGCTCTTCTTCCTCTAAAAAAACCACATACTCTTTCAACTGCTCATGGCCTATCATTTCCTTCATTTTTATCACCCCATTTCGTTAATATTATTATGGCTTCGTAACAGATTCCTTAACCGTTTTTTGTTCGCTTTCGGCCCTACGGCGTCTGCAATTTCAACAATTTGACCGTTTTCTCAACAGGATTGTCCTTTGGCCGGTATATTGGTATGTTATACCGGTACTTTGTTCTATCGTATTTTGTCGAATCCCCTTACCATAAGATTGAAGGGAGGGATAACATGACATTGCAAGATAATTTTTCCAACAGTGTGAAGATCGCTTATAAAAACAGCAACAAGACGCTGGCTGAGTTTTCAAATGAAATTGGCATCTCACGGACTACGTTGCAGGACATACTGAAAGGAAACAGCAGCTCAAGAATTGATACAGTTGAAGTAGTCGCTGACGGACTTAATACGGATCCGCTGGCACTGCTCTCTAATCCCTACGGAGAAAATGAACTCGCGTTTCTACTGTCTTTATTCCAATTAAGTGATGCAGCATCAGCGCTTGCTGACGATGAAAAAGAAGAGCTCGCTGCCCACTGTCATGCTATGATTCGTATTCTAATTGGTCCTGGTAAAGGGGAGAAATAAAAGTTAGCTTGGCACTGTTTAAGCGTGCCGGGCGGACCCTTTCTCATTCATCAAAAGCAAAAAACCCGCCAAACGCTTGAAACACTGCGTTATGGCGGGTTTTTACGTGGTGCTCCCGACACGAATCGAACGTGCGACGCACGGCTTCGGAAACCGACGCTCTATCCCCTGAGCTACGGGAGCCTGTTCAGCAGACTATATGAATAATCTGCACTGTAGATTATTATACACAAAAACAAGCCAAATGTACACTAAAAATTTTGTGCAGCTTGCAAATTTTCTTATGGTTCTATATACTTTACCTCAAAGACAACCGATTACCCAAGGAGGATACCATTGAAAAAGTATTTTGATCTACTGAGCCGTCTGGGGATGGATGAGGCGAAAGTCATCGACGCCAGGACTGTAAAAACTGCGGCCTGGACGCGCTACCGCTGCCAATATGGATGTGATTGCTACGGCACCAACCTGTGCTGTCCGCCTTATACGCCGGACTATGACCGCACGCAGAAGATGCTGGATGCATTTAACAAAGGCATTCTCTTTACCTCGCGCCTTGGAGATATCAAGCAGGCTGCCGTTGCTTTATCCCGAGAACTCTTTTTAGACGGTTATTATAAAACCATTGCGTTCGGCTCCGGCCCCTGCATGCTCTGCAGCACCTGTTCCTTGAACAGATGCCGCTTTCCTAAAAAAACAATTCCTTCGATGGAAGGCTGCGGCATCGATGTTTTCGCAACTGTACGGGCCAATGGCTATGAAATCGACGTGGTAACCGAAAAGGGCGCGGACGGACGGTATTTCGGTCTGGTCCTATTTGAATAGGGAATTCCTATGGAATACGCCAGCCCTCAGCGAACCCTGAAAGTACACAGGTTGCAAGGTATAAGATGCTCAACAGGACTCGCATCGTATACTCTTTTCACCATCCACGAGCTGGTGGTTGAAAAGCGACACGCTGAGGGTGACGATCATTGCTATATTTCTCGCAGCCGTTCTACCAGACTCTGCCCCTTGAACTTTCGGATCATAAAGAGCGCAATCAGGCATGGAACCAGTACCACGACCCCAATGTAAATCAAACTATATGCCAAAGGAAATTGGTAAACCATATAATCAACGCCCATGTACCCGAACAGCCTGCAGACACCGTAGCCCAAAAGAGATCCGAAGAGCAGGGAAATGATCACGTTGCCCACAGCCAGCACCAAGCCTTCTCCTATTACCAGCGTTTTGATCTGCCCTCTTGTCATACCGATGGACTGAAGCATAGCCAGTTCGGTTCGCTGGGACATGAAATTGGTAATCAACGTATTGATAAGATTGATCATGCTGAACAGTACGATAAAGAGTACCATAACGAGGATAGCCAAGATCATCTGGTTGGCGCTGGCCTCATATTCAACCCTGTGGGTTCTCAGCGCCGTCATGATCAGGTTTGGATTCTGTTCCATCAGCCGGTCCAGAGAAGCCTCCACCTTGTTTGTAGACTCCGGGTCTGTCGAAACAATCCACGTATCAGTCAGATCCACCCCAGGAACCTGCCTTTCCACCTCTTCATCGGGGAGCAGGAACCAGCCGTTTAAAAAGCCATCTTTATAATTATCGATCGTCCCTGCCACCTGGTAGGTCTTGGTCTTCTCTTTGCCATCCCAATAGTGAAGTGTTACCTCATCCCCGATTTCAAATCTCCAGCCGAAAATCTCTTCTGCCTGGTCATTGCCGCGAATGAGAATCTTATCATTTTTCAACATATCATCATAATCCAAAGCGCCGGACTCAAGGCATTTTTTGATCTCAGGTACTTCGTCTCTTGTAAACAACGACACGGTATCAGCAGCCTTGCTTTGATCCTGATAATCGTATTCAATCTCCGCGCCCGGAAAAGAGTGAATCTTCTTAACGCCCGGAATGTCGTTCACCTGATCATAAAGCTGATCGCTGAAGGGCTTTTGCAGCTTGATTTCCATTTCACCATGCTTGGCGGTTTCCGAAGCATTGCCGGAGATCTCGATCACAAATTCTCCGGCCTCAAACGGCCCCTGGCGCACAAATTTTTCTTTATCCATAGACACGGCAAAGGTAACGGCGCCGATAAAGAGTATGCCTCCAATGCCCAGTGAAAGCATGGTTACAAAAGTCTTTTTGCGGTTTCTGGCGCTATTCATTTTGGCCAGGGTAAAGGGGGTGATTTTTCTCTGCAGTTTTTTCGTCTGCGCTTTCCCACCTTCTCCCTGGTAAGCCGAGTAGTTGGCAGCCTCGATGGGTGATATCATGGACGCCATTTTCGCCGGCTTGAGGACCGATAGCAAAACGGTTATCAGAATAATGGCTATAACGATCAATGCCATTACCACCGTATTGGTCAGCGAAAAGCCTCCCGGTCTGGCGGCATAAGAGAAGATTCCTCCCAGCGCCAATCCGATGGGCAGAGACCGCAGGGCCAGGATAAAGCCTTCCCGCCTGACAAGCTTTCGGATTTGCTTTCTGGTCATGCCCAGTGTCCGCAGCTGTCCATACTGCCTTGTCTTGCCGGTTACGGAGATATAGAAGATACTGTAGATAACCATAATTCCGGCTGCCAGGATAATGATTCCCACAATGGCAATGGTCACCATTTCCGGATCGAACTTACCGGCTGGCAGGGTACCAACAAAATGGTTATTTTCATTCACCTGGCTTCTGGGAATCTCCGCCTTCTTTGCCGCATCCCGAATCACGTTTAAAAATTGATCCTGGGTCATGGACTTGGCGCCTGCCACCTTTGCCAGCACGTCGTAGTTTACATCCTTTAAGGTACTCCCCTTTTCCGCATAAGCCCTGGAATGGCGGATCTGATAAATATTTGTATTCTTTACGTCTTTGGTAAAGCCTGAAACAACACACACTTCTGTTTTACCGGAAAGGAGCGGCACCTCAATCTTTGTCCCCACTTCGGCCTTCTTTCCAATTTTTTTCATGTAGCCTTTCGATACTAAAACCTCGTTCTTTTTTTCCGGCAGTTTTCCTTCTGTCAGTTCTGTTGTTTTGATTTTCGTTGAAGCGCCGTCAAAATATACATGGGAAATAATATAGTCATCCATTTCCATGCGTTCGCCCATCTTATCATAGGTCATATAGGAAAACCGGTCGTCCTTTTGCAGATTTTTGATCTGATCTTTGGTTACACCCATGTACATGACATCCTGGGCGTATTCCAGCTGGCGCTGCAGATCCAGTTTTACGGTTCCGGGAAACAAGCCCATTACCAGCAGCAAGCTGGCGGCGATAACGATGGTAATCATGGTGAAGAGATTTCCCATCTTTTTCGATTTCAGGTCGGATTTAGCCAGACGGTTGATCACCTTTTTATTTTGCGTCTCATACATGCCGGCCACCTACCTTCTGACGATCTTTCCGTCTTCAATGCGAACGATGCGGTCAGCCGTCTGGGCGATTTCTTCATTATGGGTAATCATCACCATGGTCTGTTCGAACTCGCGGCTGGTGGTCTTGAGCAGACTGATCACATCCTGGCTTGTGGCACTGTCCAGGTTTCCCGTCGGCTCATCGGCGAGGATGATCGCCGGCTTTGTCGCCAGGGCCCGCGCGATCGCCACTCTCTGCTGCTGTCCGCCGGAAAGCTGATTGGGCATCTGGGTCTTTTTTTCCGTCAGGCCCAGAATGTGTATGATATGGTCCACATATCCCCGCTCTGCTCTGTGTCCATCCAGTTCCATGGGCAGCACAATGTTTTCATATACATTTAAAATCGGCACCAGGTTATAGTTCTGAAACACAAACCCGATATTCCTTCTTCTGAAAATAGTCAGTTCATCATCTTTCATGGAAAAAATATCGTGATCATTGATGTATACCTTCCCTTCCGTGGCCCGATCCAGTCCGCCCATCATGTGCAGCAGCGTACTCTTGCCGCTTCCGGATGTTCCCACGATGGCTACAAATTCTCCCTGCTTCACTTCCAGATTCACGCCGTCCAGCGCTTTTACAAGGCTTGCTCCCTTGCCATAATATTTTTTTAAGTTTACTGTTTTTAATACAGACATCTTTTTGCCCCTCCTCGTTTATTATGGCTATAGTCTAATGGATAATAGTAACCAGACTCTCTCGGAAAAGTAACAGTTTTGATATTTTTCAGGCAAAGGCCGGAATAAAAACGCTGAAGCAGCTGCCTTTTTCCGGCTCAGAGCTCACTTTTATATATCCCCTCTGGGCGCTTATCATTTCCCGGGCAAGATAGAGTCCCAGGCCCAGACCTTCGTCAGCGGCGGCGTCCGCGCCCCGGTAGAATCTTTCAAAGATCTTAGGAATGTCCTCTTCCGTGATACCCCGTCCCGTATCGGAAATATCAATCCTTGCAAACATTTCGTAGATGGTTACCGAAAGCTTGATGCTGCCTCCAATGGGAGTATACTTAATCCCGTTATCAACAATATTTCCCACCGCTTCCCTGAGCCACTTGCTGTCAAAAACAGCGGCGGCATCCTGGGGACATTCCAGCAGAATCTCCTGATTTTTCCCTTGCGCCTTATCATAATAGTCGCCGATAACCTGAAGGAGAAAATCGCGCAGCTGCCCCTCCCTGACGTCACATCGTATAATGCCGTTTTCCAATCGGGACATTTCCACCAGCCTGCGGATTAAAAACTGCAGTTTTTCTGACTGACTGGCCAGCTTTTCAATCAGCTCTCGGTTTTCAAGGGATCTTTCCGCAATCAGCTGGCTATAAAGGAGAATGTTGGCGATGGGTGTTTTCGTTTGATGGGAAATATCCGCCAGCAGCGTTTCAATTTGGTTTTTCTGTACTTTAGCATCTTGGAAGGCTTTATCCCGCATAGCCACAAATCTTGCCAGCTTAACCGCAAAGGCCGCAAGTTCGGTTTCTTCATTGACCATGGGCAGCGGGCTGCCGGCAATCGCCTGATCCAGAAGTTTATTGCATTGATCAAAAATCAACAGCACACCTTGTTTGAGATGCAGCACAAACAAAACCGCCGTCAAGGCCAGGAGCGCCAGAGCGGCGGGTACGATAAACCGAATGTAGATGTCCAGGAAACAAACTGCTGTGAGCCCTGCGCAGATTAAAATGAAAACAGCGCCATAAATTCCATAAACCTTATAAAACCATTTATTACTGATTTGCCTTTGTTCATTCATCTTCTTGCTCCCATCTGTATCCGATCCCATAGATGCTTTTGATCTGCCTGGTGCCCAGCTTGTCCCGCAGCCGCTTTATGGTCACTGTCAGCGCATGGTCGTCCACATATTCGGTCCCCCATACCCGATCCAAAAGCAGTTCTTTGGATAAAACCTGTCCCTGGTTGACCACCAGCAGCTTGAGCAATTTTTGTTCCGTCCTGCTGAGGATGACCGGTTGTCCGTCTCTTGAAAAATTCATATTGTAAAAATCCAAATTCAGGCCGCCGCTGCGGAAAAGAGCACTCTGCTCCGCAGTCTGCTTATCTCCTCGGCGCCGCAGCACGGAGTTGACCCTGGCCCGCAGGATCATCAGGCTGAAAGGCTTGGTAATATAATCATCTCCGCCCAGCTCCAGTCCGCGGACGATGTCCAGCTCCATATCGTTGGCCGTGAGAAAAATAATCGGCAGGTCCGTCTGCCGCCTGAGTTCTTTACAAAATTCAAATCCATTGCCGTCGGGCAGGTTCACATCCAGGAGAATCAAATCCGGCAGCTGCGCCTTTATGATTTCTCTGGCTTGTTTGAGGGTTTCCGCCCGCTGCAGATGAACGTCCGGTCCCTCCAGGGTCATGGCAATTCCTTCATTGAGAGTGGGATCATCCTCGATTATTAAAATTCGGTTCATAGTTTTTTCCTCCGTGGTTGTGGTAACGTTCATCCATACCCCGCCAGAACCCCTGGCTATTTGCACAAGACTCCCGGCCAGGCACGCTTCTAAAAACGGGGGCCGCTTGCGCCGCGCCCCCGTCAGACCAATCACCTTATTTGCGAAGCTCCGACATATAGCTGATGGGCACCTCGCCCTGATCGCTCATCAGCTCCAGTAATGCTGCCACATCGCCCTTGCTTCCGCCTTTGTTCAGCTCCTTTATCTGTCCCAAAAGCCCGCCCAGCAGACTTGTGTTTTCGTATTTCATATTGTAAACTTCACATTCTTCAAGGCCATACTGGGTCTTTATGTCGGAAACAGCTTCATCCAGCGTTCCGATCTGATCAATGAGCCCGTTGGACAACGCCTGTTTTGCCGTGTAAATTCTGCCGTCAGCCAGTTTTTTCACCTGACTTACGTCCATATGCCTTCCCTCGGCAACAATTCCTACAAACTGCTCATAAGCTTCGTCAACCAGAGATTGAAAAATTTCTTTTTGTTCCTTTGTCATTGGATCGACATAACTCCCCATGGCCTTGTTTTTTCCCGATGTGATGGTTACCGTTTTGATCCCATATTTCTGCAAAAACTCAGAAACGTCGAAAAGTGTGCCGATGGTCACACCGATAGAGCCGGTCCAACAGTTGCGGTTGGCAATAATCTTGTCTGCAGGCGCGGAAAGATAGTAGCCTCCGGAAGCCGCCATGGACCCCATTGCTGAATAAACTGGCCTTCCTGTCTGTTGATATTCTTTTACTTTGAGATAAATCTCATCCGTTTCGTAAACTCCACCGCCCGGCGTATTGACATAAAGAATCAGCCCTTTATTGTTGGGATTGCCGATTGCGTCGTCCAGCCGATTGAGAACCCACTGATGATTATAGGTGTTCTCACTGTACAGTGAATCGCTGCTTTCGCCGCTGATAGTTCCGTTAATATGCAGCACGCTGATATGGTCATCGCTGATCTTGGCGTACTGGCTGTCGGAATTTCGCTCCATCCGGCTGCAGGACACGCCCAAAAGGACCATGGCCAGCAGAATACAGCCAAAGATGATCAGCGGCTTTTTCAGCGATTTTTTCCGGCCCCCGGGTCCCCCAGGTCCACCGCTGCATGCCTCCGGCGGAATTCCAGATCCGCCCGCTCCTCCGGAACCTGCTTCCTCCCCTGGTTTTATATTCCCATCTGCCGCCTGATCAAGTTCCCCGCCTTCTTCAAAAACTGGAAGTGCCGTCTCTTCCTCTTGCGGCTGGCTGCCTGTTTCACCGGATGGCGGCGCGGGCTCAGAGACCTGCTGCCCCATTTGATAATAGCGGACCCCATTGCTATCGGGGGCGCTGATCACGGGTTTTTTGCTTCCATTCATGTATGTTTCCCCTTTCTCTGCGGCGCAGCCGCTTTTCTGATGTGTTTACTATACCATTTTTTCAGCGGCTCGTAAAGATTCCTCTTGACAGTGTACTATGCGAGATAGTACACTTAATATACTAAAAGAATGGGGGTTCTTGCCGTATGTTTCAACTGGACCTAAAAAGCCGTAAATCCATTTACGAGCAGGTGGTTGACAACTTAAAAGAGATGATTATTTCCGGCGTTTTGAAGAGCGGAGAAAAATTGCCTTCTGTTCGGGAGCTGTCCCGAATGCTGACTGTGAATCCAAACACCGTTCAAAAGGCATACCGGGAACTGGAACGGCAGGGCTATGTCTATACTTCATCCGGGCTGGGTACATTTGCCGCTGACCAGGCGAATGCCAACGCTGATCCCAAGAAAGTGGCTGAAGTCATGGATCGGATCCGCAATGAAGTCGCAGAGCTCTTTTATCTGGGTGTCACCCCGCCAGAAATTCGACGTCTCTTTGAAGAAGTATTGAATGAGAAGGAGGGCTGGAAATGATCAAGGTCGAAAAGGTCAATAAAAGTTTTGATAGTTTTCAGGCTTTAAAAAATTTAGACATAACGATAAAAAAGGGTTCCATTTATGGACTTGTTGGAACCAATGGAGCAGGAAAAACAACAATTATTAAACATATTACCGGAGTGCTGCGGCCCGACAGCGGACGAATCACCATTGCCGGACAGCCTGTTTACGACAATCTGGCCATTAAGGAAAGAGTAGGATATATTCCCGATGATCTTTATTTTTTATCTTGCTATAATTTGACCGATCTGGCCAACTTTTTCCGCGGTCTCTATCCGACCTGGGATCAGAGCCAGTTCGACGCTACCATTATGCGCTTTAAACTGGATTTGCGCAGGAAACTGTCTCAATTTTCCAAGGGCATGCAGAAGCAGGCTGCCTTTGCGCTGGTCATGGCAGCTCATCCGGATTATTTGATTTTGGATGAACCCATTGACGGTCTGGATCCGATTGTGCGCAAGCTGGTCTGGCAGTTAGTCATGGATGATGTGGCAGACAGAGAAATGACTGTACTAGTTTCGTCTCATAATCTTAGGGAAATGGAGGGCGTTTGTGACTGTATCGGTATTTTATCAGCTGGCTCCATGGTCATTGAGCGTGATTTGGATGACCTAAAGTCCGACGTGCATAAGATTCAGATTGCTTACCGCCAGCCAATGGAGAATCCATACCAAGGCCTTAACATCCTGCATCAGGAAAGGCGCGGCTCCGTGGATTTGCTCATTGTCCGAGAGAAAAAAGAAAAGGTAGAAAGTCAGATTCGGTCCACCCACCCGGCTATTTTTGACATGCTGCCCCTCACACTGGAAGAAATTTTTATTTATGAACTGGGAGGCGCAGAAAATGAAGACATCTTATTTTAGCTTATCCGCACCTATGATTAAAGAAAATTTCCGCAGGTTCTGGGCACTGCCGGTAGTTGCGTTTCTAGCCTATCTAGTAGCTGGTATTGTCCCGATTCTGGCTAACTATAAACATGAAGGCCGTCTTGCAGGCTTTATAAATCCGCTGCTGAATCAGGCCTATCCGTTTTACGCAGCACTCAGCCTGTTGGTGCCGGTTATTGCCGCTAGTTTGGTATTCCGCTATTTGTACAGCCGCAGTTCGGCAACAATCATGCATGCGCTTCCATTTACCAGGAATCGGCTGTTCAATACCAATGTGCTTTCCGGTCTTTTGTTCAGCACGCTTCCTGTCATATTGACCGGAATAGTCCTGCTTTTTTTGGCCAAGCCTGTGTATTTTTCCAAAACCACTTCGTATATGCAGGAATTGGGCAGCATAAATGAAAGCGCTATTTTATCCCATATGAACGTGTTCTCCCACCATTTGGTTTTGTGCTGGATCGGTCAGACACTGCTGACAGTCCTATGTGTGTATGCCATTTCTGTTTTTGCCGCAGTGCTCAGCGGAAGCGGCATCATTCAGTTTTTTACGGCGATCGGGTTTAATTTTCTAGCTACGACTTTTATGACCATGTTGACCTATTATTTCAGCGCATTTCTCTTCGGTTACGTTACGGGAGATAGCATGCAAGCTTTGATCACCAGTCTTTCACCGTTTACTGGTTTGACAAACCCATCGGTTGTAACCCCGTCGACGCCGTTGATCATGGTTTACCTGGCCGGCAGTCTGATTTTGCTTAGCCTTTCATCCCTCTTCTATCAAAAGCGTAAATTGGAGCGAACCCAGAAAGCATTTGTTTTCAGGGGGATGGACACAGCAGCCTGTTTTCTGCTGACCTTCTTTGGTATGACGCTGGCCGGATTGGTTCTATTCTCCAGCCAGAGTGCCAAATGGATCACCTATGCCGGATTTGCCGGCGGCGGTCTGGTAGCATTTCTCATCAGCCGAATGGTGGTAAAAAAGTCGCTGCACATTTTCGATCTTGCCGCATTAAAAGCCTTTGCCGCTTACGCAGCAGTCGCCATCCTCTTTTTGTGCGTTTTGATTTTTGATTGGACTGGGTATGAAAATCGTATTCCCGATACTGCTTTGGTCTCCAAGGTTGCGGTGGACGATGCTTCTCTTCGGGAAAGCGATCCCCGTTTTGATCCCTCTTACTTTAAAGGAGGCCGCAAAACAGCACAGGAAATTTATCAAACGCCTGGAAACATTCAGGCGATCGCCGCCCTGCACCGGGACATTCTTTCCGCTTATTCGCAAAAAATGCCGACCGCAGAAGACGGGCTGGTCTTTGGAGTTCATTATTACAAAGACGGAGTGGATTTACAGCGAAGCTATCTAGTAGATGAATCGTTCTTCTGCAGCAATGCTTCCTATAAAAAAATCTATGAATCCAGCGAATATAAAAATTTGTATCTGGCAAGCAATCTAAAACGGCTGAACAAGGGTGAGCTGAGCGTCTATTCTTCTTTTAGCTATGAGGATATCCAGATTAACGAACATGAGCGCAAGTCCTTTTTAAAATGCTTAGATGCGGATTTTCTTGATCGCACCTATGAAGAACAGTTGGATAAAAAGCGCCCCTGTGCCAGCGTCTGTCTCACCTTCAAGACCTTGGTACCGGGCAATGGCTATACGGTTGATGGGGTCAATCTCAATCTGCTGGACACCGATACCCGCACATTGAAGTGGCTGGATGAGCATAAGTCGCTGCGCTCCCTGCAGCCGACTGCAGATGATGTAAAGGAAATTCAAGTGTATGTATGCGATCCGTCCAAACGGAAAAAGGCATTGGAGGAATTATCTATGTTAGAGCCCAAATATTCATCTTACTTTAAAAAGGCAGCAGTTTTAAAAGATCCAAAGCAGATTCAAACGGTTTTGGATACTTGCGAGGTGAATCCGGACATCTTTATTTGTGAGATCACCTTTAAGAAGAATACGGTCTTTGACGGCGAAGAAGTCACCTTTTATTACAGCTTGGAAAGCGCGCCTTCCTTTCTGAAGGAATTGATAAACTAGGGGAATATTATGGTATATGATCGGATTATAATAGGCGGCGGAGCGGCCGGTCTCTACTTTGCCGCTTTCAGCCCGGCGGGCAGAGGGCTTATTCTTGAAAGAACCCAATCACCCGGACAGAAGCTGCTTCTTTCAGGAAGCGGCCAATGTAATCTTACCCACGGCGGCAGCATCAAAGACTTTA
This sequence comes from Hominibacterium faecale, assembly GCF_020734085.1. Lineage (NCBI taxonomy): Bacteria > Bacillati > Bacillota > Clostridia > Peptostreptococcales > Anaerovoracaceae > Hominibacterium > Hominibacterium faecale. The sequence goes on along the minus strand of NZ_JAJAGH010000001.1, from coordinate 229,072 downwards.
TCGGCCACTATGGTCCGGGCGGCACAAAAATCCGTCCTGCCCTTTACAAAGCCAGCAATTTATCCTTGATGAAGTTTTTTGCGGACCGGGGACTGGCGCTTGTCGAGCGGGAGGACGGAAAAATTTTTCCCAAGTCTATGGATGCAGCGCAGGTGCTGGATCTGCTTTTGGCCCAGGCAAGGGAAAAGGGCTGGAGTCTGCGGACGAGTTGTCCCGTGACATCTCTGGCCGCGGAGAATGATGGAACGTTTCTCATCAACGGCCATTTGCGGGCCAAGCAGGTTATCGTGGCCTCCGGGGGCTGCTCTTATCCGGCGACCGGGTCGGACGGCAGCATGCTCCCTCTTTTGCAGGGGCTGGGCCTGAGCATAATCAAGCCCAAACCAGCGCTGGTGCCAGTGACGGTACAGCAGTATCCTTACAGCGATCTTGCGGGCATTTCCTTTGCGCAAGCGATCGTAAGGATCGATGATCACAGCCTGACAGGCGGCCTGCTGTTTACCCACAACAGCTTTTCCGGGCCGGCAGTACTCAATTTATCCCGTTATGTCCGGCCGGGAGGCAGGCTGAAAATCAGCTATCTTCCCCGGGCAGATCTGCCGGATGCGTCCGGGGATCGCAGGAAAGCCGGCACGTTTATCGCAGATAGTTTCCAAATTCCCAAGCGCTTTGCAGAAGTTCTCCTTTTCAGGGCAGGGGCCGATCCGGCGGCCAGGGCGGCTTCGTTGCCAATTTCCCAGCTGCGCCGGGTGACTGCTCTGCTGAGGGAGGATCTCTTTTCCATCAGCGGTACATCCGGGTTCGGATCGGCTATGGCCACCAGCGGCGGTGTCAGCCTGACAGAAGTGGATACAAAAACTTTTGAAAGCAAACAATATCCCGGACTGTTTCTCATCGGGGAAGTGCTGGACATTGATGGGGATACCGGCGGCTACAATTTGCAGTTCGCTTTTTCCAGCGGTTACGGGGCCGCAATGTGTGTGTTGTGATTTAATATCGTGTGTGTTGTGTTTTTTGTTGTAAGTGTGTGTTGTGAACATAAAGGAAAGGGGCTGATCGCATCCAGTGATGTGATCAGCCCCTTTGTCGCATAAGTTTGTAAGGCCTCGAAACGACTTTTCCCATTTTATCGCTGGCAGCCATAAACACTCTTTCCAGCGATCATTCCCGGGAACCGGCCCAGGAGCAGCCTCCAGCTGGCAGCTGCTAACATCCATCTCTATTTTTCTTCAAAATCATCCTCGATAGGCACCGGAATAATGACAGCTCTCGCTTCTTCCAAAGTTTCCTCCGGCACGTAGATATCGATGGGATACGCACTGTTGCCGCCCATGGCAATTTCAAGAAAATTGCTGGCACCCTGATACTTTTTGACACAGGGGATGCCTTCGCTGCGCAGCTTGGATTCCAATAGGTCGGCTTGAAAACTGCTGTCCGCAGTACAAAGATAGACCCCGTCCCTCCACGGTTCTTTTTTATCGTAGTTGCTAAACATCCTTATCCTCAATTTCTTTGAGTAATTTGGCCTTCAGTTGGTCCACTCGCATTTCTCCCAGCTCGCCTGCTTTGCTGGACCGTACAGTCAGAGTTCCTGCTTCGGCTTCCCGCTCGCCGATGATGCAGATATACGGAGTACGTTCGTTTCTTGCTTCTCGAATTTTGTAGCCGATCTTTTCGTTTCTAACATCTACTGCAGCGCGCAGTCCGGCTTCTTCCAGTTCGGCTCCCACTTCCAGCGCATAGTCGTTAAATTTTTCGGTTACCGTCAGCAGTTTTACCTGCACCGGCGCCAGCCACAGGGGGAATTTGCCGGCAAAGTGTTCTGTCAAAATGCCGATAAACCGCTCGATGGAACCGAAGATTACCCGGTGAATCATGATCGGTCTGTGCTTTTCTCCATCCGGGCCGATATAGGTCAGGTCAAAGCGCTGGGGCATCTGGAAGTCCAGCTGAATGGTTCCGCACTGCCAGGTTCTCCCCAGAGAGTCTTCCAGATGGAAGTCCAGCTTTGGACCGTAGAAAGCGCCGTCGCCTTCGTTTACAATATAATCCATGCCCTTCTTTTCCATGGCCTCTCTGAGGGCATTGGTAGCCCGATCCCATTCTTCTTCCGATCCCATGGAATCTTCTGGTTTGGTTGATAACTCTACATGATATTTGAAACCAAAGAGGCTGTAAACATAATCGATAAAGTCAATGACACCCATGATCTCATCGGTAATCTGGTCTGGCAGCATGAAGATATGGGCATCGTCCTGGGTAAAGGTTCTTACCCGCATCAGGCCGTGGAGAGCGCCTGACAGCTCGTGCCTGTGCACCTGGCCCAGTTCGCCCATGCGGATGGGGAAATCCCGGTAAGAGTACATCCTGCGCTTGTAGACCAGCATTGCTCCCGGACAGTTCATGGGTTTGATGGCATAATCGGCATCGTCAATCTTGGTGAAGTACATATTCTCCTGATAGTGGTCCCAGTGTCCGGAAGTATGCCAAAGCTGTTCATTCAAGATCAGCGGTGTTTTAATCTCCTGATATCCTCTCTTTCGGTGCTCCTGTCTCCAGAAGTTCTCCAGCTCATTGCGGATGATCATACCGTTGGGCATGAAGAATGGGAAACCTGGTCCCTCTTCATAGAGGGCAAAGAGGTCCATTTCTTTTCCGATCTTGCGGTGATCCCGCTTTTTGGCTTCTTCCAGCTTCTTTAAATATTCATCCAGCTCGGCCTGGGAAGGGAAACAGGTTCCGTAAATTCTCTGGAGCATCTTGCGGTTTTCGTCGCCCCGCCAGTAGGCCCCTGCTACGCTCTGCAGCTTTACCGCCTTGATCTGGCCGGTCTTTTCCATATGGGGTCCTGCGCACAGATCGACGAAGTCTCCCTGCTTGTAGAAGGAAATCACTTCATCCTCCGGCAGGTCCTCAATCAACTCTACTTTATAATCTTCATTCAGCTCCTTCATCTTGGAAATGGCTTCCTCCCGCGGAAGCTCGAAGCGTTCCAGCGGATAGTTGGCCTGAATGATCTTTTTCATTTCTTTTTGGAGTTTCATCAGATCCTGATCGGTAAATTTGTGTTCCAGATCAAAGTCATAATAAAATCCGTTTTCAATGGCAGGACCGATTGCCAGCTTGGCTTCGGGCCACAGCTTTTTTACTGCCTGCGCCAGAATGTGGGACGTGGTATGCCTGTAACGCAGCCTCATCTGTTCATCTTCAAAATTCATCTTTTCTTTCGCCATCTTTTCATCCTCCTGTTTATTCCATTTCATCGGTCGCCAGCGCGATCAATGTATCTAAAAGTTCATTGTAAGAAAGGCCCGCCGCTTCCCACAGCTTGGGATACATGCTGATATTGGTGAATCCCGGCAGGGTATTGATTTCGTTGAATACCACCTGATCGCTGTCGCTCAGGAAAAAGTCCACCCGGGCCAGTCCCTCGCAGCCCATTGCCTGGTAAACAGTCAGGGCCGCCTGCTGAATCTCTTCTTCTTTTTCTTGCGGCACATCGTCCAGAATTCGAGTCCGAGACTGGCTGCTGATGTATTTTGCTTCGTAATCATAAAATTCGTTGGCAGCCAGAATTTCACCCACCGGCGATGCCTTTGGGTGGCGGTTGCCCAGCACGGCCACTTCGATCTCCCGGCCGGTGATCGTTTCCTCAATCAGTACCTTGTGATCTTCCTCAGCGGCGATACGAATGGCTTCAAAGAGCTCTTTGCTGCTCTTGGCTTTGGAAATGCCCACCGACGATCCGGCATTGGCCGGCTTGACAAAGAGCGGGTAAGCGCCGCTGAAATGTTCTTCTGCTGCTTTCAAAATTCCCTGGGGATCGGATGCAAAGGTGTAGCGGTCGGTGAGGTAAAAGTCCGCCTGCCTGACACCGGTTTGTGCTACGATCACCTTTGTGATTGCTTTGTCCATCGATGCCGCCGATGCCGTAGTGCCTGCTCCCACGTATGGAATGCCCGACAAGTCCAAAAGGCCCTGTATGGTTCCGTCCTCGCCGTTCTTTCCATGAAGCACCGGGAAAACCACATCGAGTGGCAGAATTTCATATTTTTCCTGGTTCAGAACCACCAGGCCCCGGGTCTGGTTATCCGGCGATAAAAAGGCTTTTTGGTTGGCCGGGTTTTTGATCCAGCTGCCGTCTTCCACATCTGAAACAGGGGAATCGGTCAAAAACCAGTTCCCCTCTTTTGTAATACCTGCTTTGTATATTTCATATTTACTCTCATCCAAATGTTTGAGCACAGAGGCTGCCGAAAGGCAGGACACTTCATGCTCCGATGATGCTCCTCCAAAGAGGACTAGTAGTCGCTGTTTCATCGAACACCCTTTCTACAGGAACCTACCATATCCCTGTTATGCTTGAAATACTGTTGCTGATTTTTTCTACGGTTTCGGTGGGCTCATAATCCTTTTGATTAAAGAATTCTTCGTGGAGCTGAATGACATTGCTTTTGAGCGTCACTGGCGGTCCGTAGTATATGTTATTGTGCATCCAGTCTGCCGATTTGTAAGGCCAGTTCTTACTTTCCGTGATATTATAAGAGTTAATTTCCAGAATCATTTCCATCATCTGATTGGTAGACATATTCGTCTTGATGGTCGGCAGAATTTTATCGGCTATCTGATTCAGCTGGCTGAGGCTCAGGGTTTTGGCCTTCTCAAAGGCAGCTGAAAGCACGATTTTCATACGTTCGTTTCTTCGGTGGTCGCCGTCAGCCGAATCCTTTCGGATTCTGGCATAGGTTACAGCCTGATTTCCGTTGAGTGTCTGCTTACCGGCTTTCTTGATTTTCTTCTTCGGTCCGCCGATATTTTTTTGCGTATCCTTAATATACTTATTCATTTCTTTGATTTCTGATTCCTTGATTTCAATATCAAGGCCGCCCAGCTCGTCCACTGTATCGGCTACCGACTTCCAATTGACCACCACAGCTTCCTCGCAGTTCAAGTCCAGATTCCGGTTGATGGTCTGCAGGGTCTGGGCCGCTTTGCCGTAAAAATAGGCGTGGGTCATCTTATCGAGACCGAAATTGTCTCCCAAACTCACATAGGTGTCCCGATACAGGGATACCAGCTTAACTTCGTTAGTCTTTTCGTTGATACTGGCGATGATCATCGCATCGCTCCTTGTATTAGAATCATCGTCCATATCCCTGGCATCTATACCCAAAAGGGCGATATTTCGGTAATTTTTCAGTTCCTTGGCCACCCGGTCGTCGATTCCCAGGGCCTCCCGATTAACCTGTACTTTCGCCACTTTGTCAAGCTTGGTATGAACTACTGTCAGTCCGGCGCCAATGACGCCTCCCAGGGCCACCACCAGGACCAGGACCACCACCAGCGCGATCACCAGTGGCTTGTTGCTTTTTTTCTTCTTTTTTTTCTGACCGGATTCATCTGCCCTTGCCTTTGTTTGGCGCTTTTCTTCTTTTTCCCGTTCTTTTTGCTCTCGCTTTTCCTGCTTTTCCCGGGCTTTTCGTTCTTTTTCTGTCTCTTCTTTGCCAGCGCTGCTTTTAGCCGACCGTCCGCCGCCTTCGAGGACGCTGCCGCCGGTTTGTTCCTGGCCGTCCGCTGCTGTTTCTTCATCCTCCAAAGTTTTTGCCAGTAATTCTTCTATATTTTCAAATCCATGATCATTTTTTCCATGATTGAACTGATTCTCAGAGCTCATTTCGGATTTCTCCTTTCTGTCTCTTACCCTCAGGTGTTCTCAGACATTCCTTCTTTCAATAACGTAAATTAGAGCCGGTTGGTGGGGGCGGAACCCCCTAAATAACGTTCCTATTATACCAATACTAGCCCTAAAATGCAACAAAAAGCGGCATTTTAAGACATTCTTCACAAATATGGGCCGGAGGTATTTGGGTGATCTGATTGGGCAAGGGATGAGGGCCCGGATGCAACTGGCTTGGCGGGGTGCAGCTGAAAGGGGCTGCCTGCTGAAAACTGATTTGATTTATGCGGCTCTACATGGGGGTGCGGGATACATAGGGGTACACTAAATTTTTGATTTTTAAAAATTTAGTGTGGAATTTCAACGTTTCCAAGGTTTTCATTACGGTAAACCAAAAGGCAGGAGCCTTTTTTATTACGTAGGAAATATCGTCAGCGATAGCAGCCTGATTGGGCCTAAGTCAGCGCCAATCAGATCCTGTCCGCGTTGAAAAAAGATACAAAAGCCGATGGTTTTTATCCTTTTGTAGCAACTCTGCCCATTCTCTATAAACGCACACTGCTGCATAAAACCGCTTTTCCATATGAAAAGTGATTTCATGCAGCAGTCTTATTATCTGTCGCCTAATACAGCCCTGTCCGTCTGGAAATTTCTTTGCTTATATCCTGTACGGTCTGAGTCGGTTCGTACCCAGGCTGTCCGAAGTATTTTTCATGGAGCTCGGTCACATTGCGTTTCAGGGTGACCGGCGGACCCACCCATGCTCCGTTGTAGCTGGTCCAGCTTCCGGTTTCAAAGGGCCATCCTGCGCTGTCGGTCATATCGTACCTTAGAAATGCAAACATGACTTTGAGCAGGCTATTGGTATCCATATTGGTCCTGATCTGCGGCATTACCTGATCGGCAATCTGCTTCAGCTTGAATGGGTTGGTCTTTTTTGCCTTATCCACTGCTGCGGAAACGACAATCTTCATCCTCTCGTTTCTGCGGTAATCGCCTTCCGACGAATCCTTTCGAATTCGCGCATAGGTCACGGCCTGATTACCGTTGAGAGTCTGCATACCGGCTTTTTTAATCTTCTCTTTGGAGCCGCCGATATTCTTCTGGGTATCCTTAATATATTTGTTCATCTCTTTGATTTCAGACTTTTTGATTTCAACATCAATCCCGCCCAGGCCGTCGATGGCATCGGCCACCGCCTTCCAGTTGACGATGACGGCTTCTCGGATATTAAGGTCCATATTCTCATTTAAGCTGTGCAGGGTTCCCGTGGTGCCCGCATAAGCGTGAACGTTGGTAATTTTATCATAGCCGTATTTTTTATTGGCATGAAGATACGTATCCCGATAAACGGAAATCTGACGAATCGCCTTATTCTGCTTGTCAATGCTGAGCATAATGATGGCATCGGTCCTGCAGGTCTTATAGTCTTCCATATCCCTTGCGTCCACACCCAGCAGGGCAATGTTCTGGTAGTTTTTCAAGTCCTGCTCAACCTGTGGGTTGATTCCCAGGTTGGCCTGGTCGATCTCCTCAGTTCCCACTTTTTCCATCAGGCCCATGACAAAGAGTATCCCCGCGGCAGCAGCCGCAATCAAAAGGAGGAGCACGATCAGGATTACCCGCCGGAGGCTCCTGCCTTTTTTCTTTTTCTTTTTTGCTGGCGGTTTTTTCTGTTCTTTTTTCTCCCTGCGGGAAGGCTTCGGTTCTTCAAAGACACTGGATTGCTGCTTGTTTGCACGCTTTTTGCGGGTATAGGTCCGTACATCATCCTCAGGCGCGCGGCTGGCATCGGGATTTTCCCGTAAAGCTAAATATTCCTGATAGGCAGCTTCCCGCTGTCTGCGCTTTTTTTCTGCTTCTTTTTCCTGATCACGGCTTTGAAAAAGCATCTGCGTTTCTTCCCAGCCGTCATACGACTGGGTGTCCCGGCTGCTGTCTCTTTTTCCGCTGTACTTATCTGATCTCATCGAGTTTTCTCCTTCTTGTATAGCGGATTTATTATAGCAGTAAACCGCTTCAAAGGCAAGAAATGACGGGAAAATTTAGGAATCGTAAGGGAATATTAAGAGGCCCTTTATATTCGTTTTGCTTTGATGGCTGAGTAGGCGCTGTAAACAGTTTTCCCGTGAATCCGTTTATAGGCTACTACTTTATATCGATATTTTCTGCCCTTTATCAGGCCCTTATTGACATAGGTTCTGCCATTTGCCCCTTTTTTATGAACCTGCTTCCACTTTGAGGACGAGCCTTGGCTGCGATAGATTTTGTAGCCGCTGGCCTGAGGAACTTTCTTCCATTTTAACGTAATCGACGCGCCCTTTTTGCTGATAGTTACAGCAGGCCGCGCAGGCCTTGCAGTTCCAGTCTTGATCTCGGATGCTTCGCCATAGTACCGTTTGCCGGAAACGACACGGTAAGAGCAGACTTTATAAGAATAGGTTTTGCCCGGGCGCAGCTTGGAATTTCTCCATTTCGTAGTTGTATTTTTTGAAATGGTCTTCACCGGTTTATAGGCGCCTTGATTGGCTGTCTTTCGGTAAACCACATACCCATCGGCGTTTTTTGTCTGCTTCCAAGAAAGAGCAATCGTTTTATAGTTAATGGTTTTGCATTTCAAAGCGGCTACCTTTCCCGAACCCCGGGCTTTGGCAGCCGCAGCGCTGCTGAAATCGCTGACCATCTTTTTCCCGTCTTCCGTGGTGCCGTAGGCTTTTACTTTATAAAAATAATTCTTGTTGAACTTCCGTTTTGGATCCAGGAAGTATCTCTGATCTCCTTTTCGGATTTGTTTGATCCGCTTATAATGCCCATTTTTTTCAGCCGCGCGATAGATCCAATAACCATTGGCCTGAGGTATTCGATCCCAGGAAACTTTTATCGTATGTCTGCCGTCTGATTGGGCTTTGGCCTCCGGCTGGGGCAGTGCCTCTGCATTTGTTTGGATCCGGCGTCCCGCTGCCGCCGCCACCGCCCGATAAGCGTTCACGTTGCCGCTGCCGGTGTATCGATCAGATCCCGGGGTATAAAGATCGGTAGCGGTGGAACAGAGAATCTCCTTTACTTCCCGCGCCTTCAAATTCGGATTTACATACAGCATCAGTGCGGCCACTGCTGCCACAGAAGGCGCTGCGTAAGAAGTTCCAAAACCCGATACATACGCCCCTCCCAGCGTGGTCGTATAGATAGCGTCTCCCGGCGCAGAAAGATCTTTTTTCTTTCCGTAATTGGAGCTGGGTGCTTTGGTATGGCGGCTCCAGGCGTTTTTATATTTCTGGGTGCTAATTACACTGATTGTGGCGTCAAAATCCGAAGGATACCAGGTTTTTTCATTATTATGGTTTCCTGCAGAGCAAACAATTACCACATTCTTATTATATACAGCGTCGTTGATGGCCTTTTCCAATGCTTTATCGTTGTGTTTCTTTCCTGACAGATCCTTAGCTCCCGGACTGTGGCCCAGACACATGTTAATCACCCGCGCGCCGTGGTCGCAGGCATAATTGAGGCCCTTGATGATATCCTTCGTTGAGGCGCTGCTCTGGGCTGTATATTGTTTGTCTTGGAATACATTGACCCCCATGAGTGAAATCAAGTCATTATCGTTTCCCGCTGCTACACCGGAAATTCCTTTGCCGTTGCCAGATGTGGCTGCAATAATGCCGGCAGTCTTGGTTCCATGGGGAAATTTTGGAGTCTGATATGTAGGATATGGAGCTGTCTTTCCTGCCACAGAAACACAATGCTCCTTATTAAGATTGGCCTGAAGATCAGGGTGGCTGGTATCAATCCCCGTATCCAGCGTTGCGACTATTATTTTGTCGCTTTCCTTTCGCATCTGTCTGGGTTTGATCTCATCGATCAGATTCCAGGCTTCGGGAACGTCCATATAATCCAGTGTCCATTCCCAGCCCTCCCCTGGCTTTGTCTGTGACAAGCGCTGCGAATCAAAAGCCGTCTCCGCTCTGGTAACGTCGATGTTGCTTCCCCCCAAGACAAAGGTAACCGCCAGCACAGCGGCAAGGCAAATACTGCCTCTGGTTAAAAACCTTCTTTTCATGACTGAGTTCCTTTCTTTTATTGAATCGATCCACACTTATAAGTATGGTATCACCTGTCAAGTTCCCAGTCAAGTACAGAAAAAGGAGCTGCCGCAGTAATGTGATCGTGATCGCCGTGATCCCTGAATCCTTGAGCGTCATGTTCTCGAGGAGTCGGGGGTCGGGGTTCCGGAGTCGTGAGCAAATCATTGCAAGCCTCGACCAAAACAAGCTCGAGCGATCATTTTACTTTTCTTCTTTTATGAATCCGTGCCCGGAGGGTCCGCTCCTTTCGCAAAATGGATCGAAAGAAGGGGCACATCGCATTTGTTTTCACGGATGCGATATGCCCCTTCTATAAACATTTATTCTCCAGGCGTTTTTACCTTCTCCACGCTGCTTCCCTTACTGCTGATCTTCATCCTCTTCCCATAATGCGTCGTTGAACATTTTCCACATTTCACCGTATCCTGAGGATGCCGGGGTAACGGGCTTTTCAATGTTATTATCCATATCGATCTTGATCTTACCCTGCTTGGAAAGGAGCAGGATACGGGTTCCGAGAACCAGCGCTTCCTGGATATTATGGGTGATAAAGATGACCGTAGCGTTCTCTTTTTCTTTAATGCGCCATAGCTCAGCCTGCAGCTTGTTTCTAGTCATGGCATCCAGGCTGGCAAAGGGTTCGTCCATCAGGATAATCTTCGGATTAAGGGCCAGTCCTTTGGCAATGGCCACTCGCTGTTTCATCCCGCCGCTCAACTGATGGGGATAAAAGTCGCCGTAGTCGGACAGGCCAACAAGCTCCAGATGCTCCCGGGTAATCCGGTCCAGCTCTTCTTTATCCGTTATGCCATTGATCTTCAACGGGTACTGGATGTTCTTGCGAACCGTCTTCCACGGAAACAACTGATTAAAATCCTGGAAAACCATGATCCGATCAATGCCAGGCTTACGGACCTCCTTGCCATCGACCTTTATGACGCCTTCATAGTCTTCAAATCCGGCAATGCAGCGGATCAACGTAGTTTTACCACAGCCGGAGGGGCCCAAAATACAGATAAACTCCCCTTCATTGACGGTTAAATTCAAATTCTTGAGAATATCCTCCGAGTCTGGGGCATCGTGATAATTCTTTGTCAGTCCTTGGATTTCTAAAAGCTTGCTCATCTTGCCATCCCCCATTTCTTTACGGTCTTTCGTTCAATGGTATGGAAAAGCCCGTATTCGATAATGATTCCAATAATCATGATCACGATTAAGGCTGCGAACACACCTGCGATATCCACATTGGTCCGTTTCATAAAGATAAACCAGCCGATCCCGGCGCCGGCTCCAGTGGTACCGAAGATCATTTCGATACTGATCAAAGCCCGCCAGGCCCTGGCCCAGCCAACCCGCATGCCCGACAGCACATGGGTAAAGGCCGCCGGCAAATAGACCCCTTTTACCAGGTTGAAGCCTTTTAGTCCTATGTTCTTGCCGCTCTCTATGTAAATGCTGGAAACAGAATTGTATCCATCCATGATGCTTCTGGACATGGGCCAAATGATGGAATGAACCACAATAAAAATGGTAGTCAGCTCACCGATCCCAAACCAGAGAATGGCCAGAGGCAGCAGCGCCACACCCGGCAGCAGGTCGCAGATCGAAACAATTAAATGATAGATAGCCTTAAAGGTCTTAGATACCACCGCGATACTGGAAAAGATAAACGCCAGTATAATACCGATCGCCAGTCCTTTTAAAATCAAGGACATGGAATACATAGTAAAAGTAAACAGGCTGTCTTCCCGAAATCCATCGATAAAGCTCTGCCCAATATCCTTCAGAGAAGGAAAGATCAGTTCGCTGAAAGCCTGCATTTCATAGACGATCTGCCAGACTACCAGAAAACAGATGACAAAGATAATTTGTGTTCTTGCTTCTTTCATCCGCGTGCCCCTCGCTTCCTAGTTGCCTTTAACATTGTCAAATACCAGATCGCTGATATCCTTAGGACCGTCATTTTCCAAGAAACCGTTATCCGACATAAAGTTGGCAAAATCCATCAGTCCCTTTGTTTCTGTTGAGTAAACGCAATCCTTGTCTTTGAGCCATTTCTCCATGGTGGCTGCATCTACATCTTCCGCTTCACAGAGCATTTCAGCCGCTTCTTTGGTATTGCTGTTAAGGAATTCAATGGCATCATCAAAAGCCTTTACAACCGCATCATAAAGTTCGGGATTTTCCTCTTGCAGGGAGGTGGAAGCGACCGCTACGATAAAGGAATTACCGCTGGGCCAAACCGATTCCAGAGCCTCCACTTCGGAGATACCCGTCTCTGCGGCTTCCTTGAAAACGTATGGCGATGTGGTCAGCTGACAATCCACACTGCCGGAAAGAAGCGCCGACATTCCATCGGGATGGGACATGGCTACAATATTGTTGTCCAGAGCGTGGGCATCACCCAGCTGTTCTTTTGCCGCCATTGCAAGGACAATATGCTGGAAGCTTCCCATGTTGACCAGAGCAATTTTTTCATCCTTGATGTCTTTTAAGGATTTGATCTTTGGGTTGTTGGTCATGATCTTATGGGGCTGAGCCGACATGTTGGAGCAAATTTTATATGGAACGCCGCTGGTAATTCCCGTAATTGCAGGTCCCACACCCATAGCGCCCACGTCGATGCTGCCGCCGGCAAAGCCTTCCGTGATGGCAGAGCCGGAATTAAGTACGGACCATTCGATCTCTACCCCATCATAATACTTCTCGATCAGCTTCTGCTCCTTCATCACTTGCAGCGGCGCATACGCCATTCCGTACTGATGCGCAATCGTAAGCTTGTTCTTTGCGCCCGAATCCGAATCCCCGCCGCAGGCCGCCAGAGATACGGTTAAAATCAGTGTCAAAATAATTGCGATTAGTTTCTTTCGATGTTTCATTTTATTCTCCTTTAATAATAAGTTACATGTTTATCCAAACGACTCCAAAGAATCTTTTAAAACAGCGACGAATTCTTTGCAAGCGCGCGATAAATATTTTTGTTTGGGATAAGCGATGAACATATCCCTCTGGCAGATATCCGGATCGGTTAAATAAAAAGCTGGGTAATCCTGAAGATGGCTGTTTTTAATGGTACTTGCCGTCATCAGCGAAATGCCGACCCCCGCCAAGGTAAATGCGTAGCTGGTTATGGTCTGTTCTACTTCAACGCTACGCTTTGGAGGAAATCCATGGCGCTCAAAAAGCTGTTTCATCATGTTTCCAATATGCTGGTCATCCTTGAGCAGAACAAAGGGTTCATTCTCAAATCGTTTAAAGTCAACGGTCTTAAGCGAAGCCTCTTCTTTTTTCCTGTCCGACAAAATGTCATCGATTGATAACCTCTGTTCTGCGAGGGCATCATTAATGGGCCACTTTGGCGGAACACAGATGAAAATCCGTTCACTGAGAAACCGCTCATAAGAAAATCGGTCATCTTGCTGCCAGGGCGGCGAAATGAAGAGATCGATTTCGTTATTGAGGGCTTTCTCGATGATTTCCGGCATTTTCCCATCAACCACCTGGATTTTGATCCCCGGGTAGCGGCGCGTGTACTCCGCCACTGCCTTAGGCAGGTAGCTTACATTAAAAAAACTGGCCCCGCCGAGAACCAGATTGCCAGTAGCCAGATTATTGAGATCGGAAATGCGCTGCTCGAATGCCTTGTCGAGCTCCAAAGCCTGCTTTGCGTAATGCAGGTAGATGTCTCCGGCATCGGTCAAAGTAAGCGGCTTGTGAGATCGATCAAAAATCGTGATTCCCAGTTGATCCTCAATCTTTTTTAAATGAGCGCTCAATGCAGGCTGAGAAATCCCCAATTTCTCAGCAGCCTTGGATATGCTCTTATACTGCGCTGCTGCCAGAACATAGCTGGACGGAACAATATTCATTTTTCACCTCTCCATAACGTTTTATTTATACACACATAAGCACTCTTTTATATCGTCGCCAATTATATCCTTCCATTGTGAAAAAACGGTGAAGATTCTCTTAATTTCTTAAGAATTCTTAAAAAATACGATATAATAGAGCCACATTACTACTTAGGAGGGGTTAAATGACAACACATCAGTCCATCGTGGAATGGATCGCATTCCACGCCCAGCAGCAGCCCGACAGATTATGTCTTGCAGATGGGGCCAAGGCCGCAAGCTATCAGCAAGTCTGGCGCAATATTTACGGTCTGTCCCGGCACCTTAAAACAATTGGAGTCAGCACCGGCGATTGCGTTTTAGTCGAATGCACCCAGAATGTGGATTACATGATCTGCGAGTTCGCCATCCAGCTAGCCGGTGGAATTTTTGTTCCTGTGGAAAAGAATTCGGCCGCTGATCGAATTCATAGCATGGTTCAGGGTGTTGACGGCAAATTATATATAGGAAAAAAAGCCATAAACGAAGAAGTCCCATTTTTACCAATCCAAAGCGTGTCTGATTATCAGTACGATGGATCCATCGATTTAGATAACGTCACCTTCCCAAATGAATCCGACACGGCTGAAATTTTATTTTCCACCGGTACCACCGGCAAATCCAAGGGAATTGAACTTTCCCACGGAAATGATGTGGCCCTGGCGGAAAACGTCATGTATGGGGTACAGATGAAAGAATACAATGTGGAGCTGATTCCCATGCCCCTCAGCCATTCCCACGGATTGAGACGCTGTTACGGTAATATGCTCAACGGCAGCTCCGCGGTCTTTATCAATGGGGTTACGCTGCTGCAGGCAGTTTTCAGTCTCATGGATCAGTATCATGTCACATCTATGGATCTGTCGCCCAGCAATCTATCCATTATCTTTAAGCTTTCAAAAGACCGGCTGGGCGACTACGCCGATCAGCTGGATTATATTCAACTGGGTTCGGCGCCCCTTCCAGAGGAGGACAAGCTTCACCTTTCGAGGCTTCTGCCCAAGACCAGGCTCTATAATTTTTACGGTAGCACGGAAGCCGGCTGCTCCTGCCTGCTGGATTTCAACGCGGCTTCAGGAAAGCCGGGATGCATCGGCAAACCGGCCAAAAACGCCCAGTTCATCGTGGTTGATGAGAACCGAAACATCATCGATTCTTCCATCGATCATCTGGGCTTTCTCGCCAGCTCCGGCTCCATCAATATGAAAGGATACTGGAAAGACCCCCAGCTGACAAAGGAAGCCATGGAGAACGGCTTTCTCTATACCAAAGATTTAGGGTATATCGATGAGGAAGGCTTTATTTATATGCTGGGAAGAAAAGACGATGTCATCAATTACGGCGGCATCAAAATCTCTCCCGAGGAAATCGAAAGCATCGTGATTAAGCATCCGCAGGTTAACGACTGTGCCTGCATCCCGGTGAAAGATCCCCTCACCGGCCAAGCGCCCAAGCTGTTCATTTCCATCCAGGATCCCCAGCAATACGACCAAAAAGAGTTGAAAAACTATTTGCTGAAAAATCTGGATGCCAATAAGCAGCCCAAGTTTATCGAAGTGATTGATCAAATTCCCCGGACCTTTAATGGAAAAATTCAGCGGAATAAATTGATCGACCGTACCAACTGATTGATTAAGCACAATGAGGATACTGAGGTTTATTATGAAAAAAGCAATATCATTTATGTTAATCGCTGCCTTGTTTACAACAATGACCTTTACAGCAGCGCCCGCCGCATACGCAGCAGATTCTCCTTCCGTAGGCGATAGTGAATACGTAAAGGATGAAGTCCTGGTCGTCTTTGAGGAGGAACCTTCGAAAAAGGAACTTCGCTCTGTCACGGACGAAGTGGACGCAAAAAAAGTAGAGGAGGTGGAAACACCTGTCGAGGAAACGCCTTATGTTGTGACGCTGGACAAAGGGGAGTCGGTGGAGGATGCGGTGAAAGACCTGGAAAAGGAAAAAGCGGTCGCCTATGCTCAGCCCAATTATCTGTATAGTCTTGATGCCGGGGAAGACAACGAACTTGCATCTGCCAGGGCAGCGACTGCAGGGAAAGATGACACCGATCTTTGGAATCTAAAAAAGGTCGATACCCAGCAAGCTTGGGATTTGATTGATGAAGTGAAGAAAGACGGTCAGCCGCGGGAGAAGGTTACGGTTGCGGTGCTGGACTCGGGGGTGGATACAACTCACACCGATCTTAAAACAATGCTTAATGTTGGCAAATGTGTCGATGTAACCACTTCTGGTAATCGTTTTGGTTATGCTCCCCTAACATCTGATGAGGACGGCCATGGAACCAAGGTCTCCGGCGTAATCGCCGCCGAGTCGGGAAATGGTGGCGTCGCTGGTGTGGCTGCCGGTAATTCCAACGATCTCATTGAATTGGTGGTCATCGACGTTTATGAAGGAAAAAAAGGAAATTCCCGGGCTAAATCCTCCAACATTATCGCTGGAATTGAATACGCTTGCAGTGACGAAGTTGGAGCCAAGGTAGTGAATATGAGTTTAGGCCACGACGGCGGTGCTGATAGCGGTGACCAGTTGTTGCAAAATACGATCAACGAAAAAACGAACCAAGGTGTAGCCTTTGTTGCTTCAGCCGGAAATGAAAAGTCTACTAAATCCTGGTATCCATCTGATATGCCCAATGTTCTTGGCGTTATATCCACAGAAAACTATACGGATGCTTACGGTATCTGTAAAGCAAACAGCTCCAACTATGGGCCTGCTAAGGATCTCTCTGCTCCCGGGCATCGTATCCAGTCAACTTCACCAGGCGGCTATTCCAGTCAGAACCCTTCTGGCACTTCCTACGCAGCTCCGGTGGTCGCCTCTGTTGCGGCCATGATGTATTATGTCAACCCGAGTCTGACACCTTCTGATGTGGAGTCTATTCTGGAGGATACTGCCACTGATCTATATACAGATGGCCGGGATGATTACACGGGCGCCGGAAATGTAAACGCCTATGCGGCTGTCGGGAGAGCTGCCGGAATTTCTGTGGATGTATGGCCTGGTTATTTAGCTCAGCCGACCCTTACCGCCAAGTCCAGCGGGTACAATAGCATCCGCCTGAGCTGGAATACCATCCCAGGAGCCAACAGTTACCGCATATTCCGCTCTGCCTCCAAAGATGGGCTGTATACGCACATAAAAACGCTGCCGGCAGGTTCCACATCTTATACGAATACCAGCCTTTCCACCGGCAAGCAGTACCATTATAAAGTGGATGCGTACGGAACGCGCTTCAATAAGAAAACGACCAGCCCGCTCTCTGCCCCGGCAGCAGCTCAGCCGTCTGTTGGCGTACCGCAGAGTGTAAAACTGTATCACACCACGTATACGGGAATCAAATTGAAATGGAAGAAAGTATCAGGAGCTTCCGGATATAACATCTACCGTGCCACTTCCAAAAACGGTAAATATAGTTCCATAAAGCGTATAACAAAAGGTTCCACCGTTTCCTACACCAATTCCAAGTTAAAGCCTAATCGTAACTATTATTATAAGGTGCGCGCCTATCGAACTGTAAGCGGGAAACGTCTTTATGGAAGCTATTCTTCCGCCAAGGCATTAAAGACCACACCAGCAAAGACCTATATCTCTCTTAAGAAGAATAAGCGCACGCGTAAAGCTACGATTACATGGAAAAAAGTCTCTACCGTCAGTGGCTATGTGGTGTATTATGCAACCTCGAAAAACGGTAAGTATAGGAAATCCACTACAAAGCGGGCCAGTTCTCGCAGAAGTTTTACCAGCAAACGGCTGAAAAAAGGAAAGACTTATTACTATAAAGCACGGGCATACAAAACTTATCGCGGAAAACGGATTTATGGCCCTTACTCAGACATAAAAAAATGCAAATTTTAGCAATCGAATAGGGGCTAACTTGTAGCCCCTTTCGCACCACCGTACTTGCCGTTCGGCATACGGCGGTTCAATTCAAATAATAATCAAGACAGCTTATGGGACCTCGTTTTGCGAAGGTCTCTTTCTTTATGTAGTGAAGACCTGTGGTCTTTACTACTGCTTGGTAATGGTCTCCAAATCCCACCGACTGCTTTGCCATCCACTTGGGAACACCAAGTTTTCGCAGTCTCCAATATCGTTTCTAATTTGTTTTCCATTGCTTCCATACTACAATCCGCATTCTTGTCCGCAGGTGTTCATCAATTTTCTCTAACTGCTTCTTCATCCTGCCGATTCTGAAATAGTTAATCCATCCTCTGATCACCCAGTTCAGCCGTTGGATTCTTTCATCCATTGTAACTGGCCATGAGCGGTTCGTGAGTCTCTTCAGCTTGCGTTTGAAGTTTGCAATGGAGTCCTTATGTGATCTTGCTTCCCATCTTCCATTCATTTTAACAAATCCAAATCCCAGGTATTTCAGTTTCACTGGCTTTGTAACCTTAGTCTTTGTCATGTTGACTTTCAGACCAAGCTTTCGTTCAATCCAGTCTGTTACCGTGTGCATAACTCTGTTTGCAGCAGCACTGCTTCCGACTGCTATGACGCAGTGAGTAGACCTGGGGAGCCTCCCCCAAGTCTCTCTCAGAACCGTACGTGAACCTCTCAGCTCATACGGCTCCCATTATCCGGCCGATGGCAATATTCCAAGTTTCCAGTGTGCAAACAATCTCTTATCGCGTTTTGCGATTTGTCCAAGCCAATGTTCTGCTTTTCTTCTCGCTTTACGCTTTTTGTACTTCCTCCGCACCCACTTTACCAGACATCCATTGATGTATTGCAATACTTCGTAAATCTCTGTTTTGTAGAAGTGGGTGTAGTAATTAATCCACCCCTGTATTTGGCCGTTAAACATGTTCGCAATGTCATAGAGGTCTTTGTCTGATTTCAATTGTAGCTTCCAGCCCCTGACTTTCTTCCTTATGGATTTCTTCGCTTTCTCACTGATCGCTGGCAGGAAATTTGTGAAGTACTTGCCGTACTTGTTCTTTGCATGTCTTGGGCGAAAGGTATAGCCTAGAAAGTCAAACGATGTGTGCTCATGATTTCCCTTTCGGTCATCATCCTTACAGTACACAATTCTCGTCTTCTCTAGATTCAGCTCCAGCCCGAACTTCTGAAATCTTTCCTGAAGTCTCCTTTGTAGATATTTGGCCTGCTTTCGTGATACGCAGTGTGCGATTCCATCGTCAGCATATCTTGCCCACGGTATGGTTTTAAACTCCCGCTCCATGTAGTCATCGAACACATAATGCAAACACAGATTTGCTAGTACCGGACTAATAACCCCGCCTTGTGGCGTTCCGGCTGTTCTTTCCACCAGCGTTCCATCTTCCATTTGAAAGGGAGCCAACATCCATCTTTGGATGTATAGATGAATCCACTTTTCCTGTGTATGCTTCTTTACCATTTTCATCAAGTCTTCATGACGGATGTTATCAAAGAGCCCCCGGATATCAAATTCTAATACCCAGTCTCTCCTCCAACATCTTACCCTTGTGACTTCCAGTGCTTGGATTGCCGACTTGTTGGGCCGGTATCCATAAGAATCCTCATAGAAGATTGGCTCCACACCTGGCTCAAAGTACAGCTTGACCACCATTTGGGCGATTCTGTCCTCTACTGTTGGAATTCCTAAGGTTCTGGTTCCTCCATTCTTTTTCGGTATTGCAACCGCTTTTACAGGTTTGGGGAAATAGGTGCCCGATGACATTCGGTTCCATATCTTGTAAAGATTGTTTTTAAGATTTCTCTCGAACATTTCAATGAATTTCCCATCCACACCATAGGTTCCCTTGTTTGCTTTCACTTTCTCGTAAGCAGCAAACACTGCTTTCTTTGAAATATTGTATGGCTTTGCTTCTTGCATAAGTTCCTCCTCCTTTCAAAGTTGACTCACTTTAGAAGCTGGATAATTCAGGCTCTTCACTCCACTCTCATTACAAGAGCTTCTTCACTACTACAGCCTAATCTGTCCCCATGACTGCATCGGTACTCTTATCTTGCGGTTCTTCCGCTTGATATACTCCCTTAACATCAGCCCGTGGGTTCCCACGTTCCGTACAAATGCCTATACAAAGTTCATGCCGCCTTTATGCCGCCCACCGTCTGATCGGTAAACAGGTTTCCTCCAGACTCGTCCCAGGTTAACGACTACCCCCTGGTTTTGATGGAATCTATACGCTTTCGACATGTTCGTAAGCGGTTCACTTGCTCGTTCATCTTCTTTGTACTCACCTGACAGCTTTCACTGCCTTTTCCCTAACGCTCAATACCATGGCTTTTGTCCACAGCACCTTAGGGTGGTTTGAAACCTCCGCCTGCATGGCGGTTTCGGCGGGCCCTCCGCCATCATTTGTACAGCATAGCTGCCTTCAAGTAGCTACGCTACTTGGGCACGCCTTCGTGGCGCACAGTCATCTGCATATCGCACAAAGTGTAGCCCTCTTGCTTCCAGTTCCTTGTCCAGTTCATTTAGCATGATCTTGGATAGAAGCGGTGATAGGTTCCCGCCCTGTGGTGTGTCCACTGGTGTATCCTCATACTTTCCCTTTATCATTACCCCTGCCTTTAGATATTTATGAATGAGGGATTCTGTATCGGGGTCAATACCTGTGCAATAGCCTGTTCTATGATTCTGTCTATGACATTCGGGATTCCCAGATTCCGCACTCCGCCGTTTGGTTTGGGTATTTCTACTCTTCTTACCGGTTGTGGTTTGTACTTCCTCTGTCTGATTTGTTCTCTGATACGGGACCAGTTCTTTACAAGGTAACCTCTGACATCTTTTGTATTGATGCCGTCATTTCCACCTGCTCCACCATTAGACTTTACCTTTTTGTAGGCAGTCTTCATGTTGTCCCTTGCCAGTATCTGCTCTAAAAGCTGGCTCATTACTTGTCTCCTTTTCTTGTTTTGTTTCGATATGCATTAGCCCTATCTCCTGCGAACCGTTCCCTCCGTTACGGGGGTTCGCTGGCAGCTGCGCCCCTCGTGGGCTTTCACCACAGATTGATGGCATGCCCGTCATACCAGAAAAAACTTCTCCGGATGAATTCGGAGAAGTTTTTTATTAGAAGTATTGTAGATAAAAAGCTTCATTTTTTTCTTTTACTCGTTCCTTGAGATCCAAATAAGACTGATCCCACGATTGATAGGCTTCATCACCCCTATGGTCCTGCAAACTGTAGTTTTCTTTCAAGTAATCCGCTAAATAGTGAGTATATTTCATAGCTCCGACTAAATTTGCGTGGCCCGGGTTGTACATATCCGTGCCAAAATTAAAATCCAAAGCCGCATACATTTCCTCCGTATTAAAATTAATGACCGGATAGCCGCGTTCTTCAATCTTAGCCAGCGCATAATTGGTTTGTTCCTGGCGTGCGGTGTCAATATCATACGGAGAAGCCACAAACAGTACCTTCTGATCTAAACCGTCGCAATAGTCCAGCAGATCGTTCAATATCTTCTCGTTGGCCTCTGGAATCGGCGTCTGTTCCTGCGTCACAACCGGTTTTTCCTGGGCCACCGTTCGATACGCTGCGTTGCTGTAAGCAAAGTACCCTTTGTATTCTGTCCCTGGATTGGGACTGGTCCAATCCTCATCGGTCAACTCTTCATCCCACATAGAATGATACTTGATGATTGGAATAAAATAGGACAAGTCGCTTGTGTCTATATTTGTATTATCCGAATTCTCAACATAATCCAGTACAGCCTTTGTTGCCTTAACACGATTCAGCGACCAATTCATATTATCCGCTACACGGCGGATGTCAACATCCTGCACGTCCTCCGGAGGATTCGTAAAACGTCTTACTTCCACGATAAACAGCTCTGGCTCCTGCGTTTTTAAAGACTCTTCCATAATATATTTAATGAAAACAGCCGGCTGGTCCGCGGTGGATAACTCATATATAGCCATGCCATGCTTGTCCCATGCTTCCGATGGGATCCAGTATCGGTCCACGCCGCTGCTGCCAATATAAACACCATCCAGAGTGTTCTTTTCTTCCACATAAAAAGAATTAAATCGCTCTCTTGCCTGATCCTGCGCCTGCTCTCTTGGAAACGTAAAAACACTGAACAAATAAAGCAGCACGCCGGATAAAACGATCAAAAAAAGTATCGCTCCAATTACATCTTTCTTTGTCATTGTATTTCCTTTGCTTTTATTTCTTCTTAAAATTCTCGATATATGAACCCTGTAGCATCATAACCGCTTCCATAAATGCCGAAAATGAGAACTGCGCATATGGCCGCAATGTAAATGAACCACCGGAATACCAGGTTTTGTTCCGCTAATGTTTCTCTTATAGAAATCCCCTTTTCTTGCATTAGACTGATAATAAGCCAGACAACGATTCCAATAAACAAGAGCCGGAAATCTCCCTGGGTCAGCCCCAGCGTATACAGAGAATCATCAAAGAAAACCCTTGGGTTGAAGACCAATGTGTTTTTCATCATCACAAGTGCAGCCGAGAAGCTGGCAGCCCTGGAAAAATATCTGCCGATTACAATTAAGACAAACGTCCTCAAAATCTGAAACAATTTCCAGCTAAAGGTCTCTGTATTAATCTTCAGTGCTTTTGTCAAACGGATCAGATAAGGCTCGAACAGGATTCCGCAGATAATAAAAAACGCCTGGTAAAGGCCATACGCGATATATTTAAAATCCGCCCCATGCCAAACACCAATCGTTAGAAAGGTCAGCAGCTGGGCAATCAAAACCGGCAGAAGCTTTCCTACCCGGTTGCCCAAGACCTTTCTTGACGCTTTACCCAGTTTTCCGAATTTCTTTGATAAGGACACAGGATAAAAGATATAATCTCTACACCATTGCCCTAGAGTGATATGCCATCTTCTCCAAAACTCCGGTATGCTTTTTGAAAAATATGGTTGCTCAAAGTTCTTAACCAGATCAATGCCGAATATCTGGGCAACACCCCTGGCGATCTCCATACCTCCTGAAAAATCAGCATAGATTTGAATCGTATAAAAAAGCACAGCTATAATTACGAAAAAGCCCAAATAGTCGTTGTAATTATTGAACACTTCTTTTACTAAAATCGCAGCCCGATCAGCGATTACCAGTTTTTTAAAAAAACCCCATAGGATTAATTGCACTCCGAACTTAATTCGCGTATAGTCGAATTTATGTCCTTCATACAGTTGGTGCGCCAATTGACCATGCCGACTGATCGGTCCTTGTATAATCTGCGGGAAAAAGGATATAAACAGTGCAAATTTCGCTAGGTTCATATCCGGCTTGCAAGTTCCTCTATACACATCAATTATATAACTAATCGATTGAAAGGTATAAAAGGAAATTCCCAGAGGAATCAATATTCCCACATCAAAACTGAATTGGTCAAACCCCATCAAATGTGCCATTGCATCAATATACACCCGGAAATATTTTAAAAAGGCCAAAATACCCAAGTTCAAAAAAAGCGTTATTAGTAAAATCGTTTTCTTTTTTCTCTGATTGATTGCTTTTAAACGTTTTTTATCTTCCCTGCTCAGCTTGTCCTTATTTTCACTAATATATAATTTGTACTGTCTTTCAAACCCACCGATATATTTTCCGCAAAAAAACGTAGTAACTGTGGTAATAAGCACAAAGACAAAGGTTTTCGGACTGGAGAGCAGATAAAAGGCATAACTGGCAAGCAGCAAGATCCCCCATCTTACTTTCAATGGAACGATAAAATAAACGATGGCTGTCACGATGATAAATAGGATAAATCCGACCGAAGTAAATGACATCCTGCTTTCTGAGCCTCCTTAGTCCTGAAGTTTTTTTATCAAGTCCAGCATGGCATCTACCGAATTGAAATTCTCCGGCAAAAGATCAGCTACTGAAATTTCCACATCAAAAGCATCGTTCATTTCACCAACAATGGCGACAATATCCAGCGATTCCAATTGACCGTCGTCTATTAGAGCCGTACTGTGTTCAAAATCTACATCAGCGCGAACACCGCGCAAGATCTCCATTAATTCATCTTTCATTACATAAACTTCCTTTCATTAAAATAAATTCCACTTAGATAATCTACTCGATGAATGTGAATACTGTATGATCAAATCTTAAAATTTCTTAAAATCACTCAAAGAAATTCTCAATTCGATTTTTTCTATCAATTAAATTATTGTATTCCAATATATGATATTGATGAACGATGTCGTAATAGGGAGAATTTTGATCATCCGTTTCATAATAATTTCCATCAGCTCCCCAATAGCCGATCCCGTTGATCACCGGTACCTTTTTCTGCAATTCCTGCAAAAAACGTTGATACCCGGATTTTTTAATTCCAGCCGCATCCGACACTAAGCCTGAAATATAATTGGGGCTCACTGCCTGCAAAGTTTTCCCCTCGATTTGATAGTTGGCCCAAATAACCACAGGCGTCTTTCGAAGTTTCATCGTCTCCTCCGCAGAAAGCGCTGACTCCTTTTTTCCAAACACCTTGCTGTAGAATCCTGTTTTAATCGCAGGTGGGTGGTCGCCGAAGATGCAAAGGACCGTTGGCTCATTAACCTTTTCAAAATATGAAACAAGCCCCTGAAAAGCCTGATCTGAAGCATGGGCATAGTTCACATAGCGTTCTGCGACAGAATCGGCATACCCGTCATCCAAGATTGTAATCTCCGGATTTTCCACTTCTTCGAAGGGCGTATGGTTTTGCATCGTTACCTCAAAAGCGAAAAAAGGCGCAGAAGAGCGTTCTTTTGCTTCTTCATACTTTTCGATAATTTTATCAAAGGCAACCTGATCGGAAATATTTGCACCAATATTTTTGTCTTCCTTAGGATCTATAAACTGAGTTTCATCGATGAATTCCTTAAAGCCTAAATATGGATAGGCCTTATCTCTGTAATAAGAATTGGACCGATAAGGGTGGATCGCATACATTCCTTGATAACCCAGTGCACTTAAATGTGATACGAAAGAAGGTTGACGATCCTTTATAATTGTCTGATAGGCAATGGTACTCTTTGGTAAAAAGGCATTGGTATTGCCGGTGAGCATTTCGAATTCCATAATGGCCGTCCCGCCGCCTAAATTGGAAACGAATAGGTTGCTCTTGATCGTATTCTCTTTTAAACCATTAATAAAAGGCAGCACTTCTTTATTTGTGCGAAAAACTTCGCCGCTCTCGCCCAAAGACTGAAGATCGCACAGCGCTTCATCCATGATCACAATAATATTGGGTTTTACATCGGAGCTTGTATCATCTGCCTGTTTCCGATAAGTTGCAGCAATTTCCTCAACTGCCGCTGCGGAATAATTTTCTGGTTTTTTCACGACTAAGTATCTTCCACTCTCTACCAATGCCAGAACGGCCCCATATTTGGCATAAGAGTCCTGAGGCCTCCAAAGCCGCACCTTATATTTGCTCATCATTTCCGAATGCAGATAGACCGGTACAAACGATGCGCAAATAACGAGCGCAGCAGCTGCCATGACAAGTCTGATCTTCCACGGAAAAGGTCTGGGCGTATGCAGCTTGCTGATAATTACGATTCCGCCTATCGGCAGCCAGGTTCCCAAGTATGCCATAAAATCAAGGTTAAAATCATAACCGCCAGCGACATTTGCTGCAGTTTGAATGCTCAAAAAATCAGCAAGGATTAATGCTGTTCCACGAAAGATCATTACATAATACATGCCTAGCGCCAGGAAAGCAAAAAAAATATAAGAAACAATAACGGCCAGCTTAATCCTCGATGAAACCAGATATAACACCAGCAGCACGCTGACATAAATCAGTAAATTCATAAGAATACTGTGGGAAGTGTGGCCTACCTTTAAAACCAAGACCTTAGTCAGTACCAGTTCTAGCGACAGAAACGAAACAAAAGGAGCCGCACAGAAAAAAATCCATGAAAGCAAATGATTGGTTTTCGCTGACAGGGAATTTTTCCATAGAATCACCAAAATTAAAAATACATATCCAACCGTGATGATTCCGACTCGCCAAAAGACTGAAAGGTCTCCATCTGAATGATATAACTTTCCCAGCCAAAAATAGGCATAATAAATTGTCAAAAGCACAACACCCGCAATCAATACGGGTCTGTGCCTATTTTCTAACTTAATACAGTTCATAAAAAATCCTAATTCTCCTCAAAAAATGCAACTGTTCTCATCAATCCTTCTTGCAGCGTATATTGCGGGCTCCATCCCAGCTGACGTATTTTATCGCTGCTGAGTATACCCAAGGTAAAAGGCGCACATCCTGTGTTTTTATCAGGCGTCGGAATGTCAAAAACCAGCTTTAAACCACGCTGCGGAAAGGCATCCACTAAAGCTTGCGCCAAATCCCGAATAGAAACGGTGGATTCTTCCGATGCAATATTGTAGACAAGATCATCAGAATTAAGAAGAATGTAAAAGAGGGCTGCAACCGCATCGCTTACATAGGTATAGGTTCGTACTGCGGTGCCTTCACTTTTAAGAACGATATCCTGATGGTTTACTACGTTCTTTATAAAATCAGCCTGTACTCTGCCATCATCGATGGACATGCCGGGGCCAAAGGTATGGGCAAGTCTGGCAATTTTGGCATTAAGTCCATATTGCTGGCGATAGCAGGCACACATTGTTTCCGCGGCCTTTTTACCTTCCGGATAGCAGGATCGCGGATCCAATGGGTCCACCAATCCATAGGTGTTTTCTTGAAACATCGTTTGATTCTCATACGGCTGTCCGTAAATTTCCCTGGACGAAATAAACAGATAGCCCTCGGCATTACTCTGCTTGGCCAGTTCCAACGTATAAAAAGCACCCAGTGAATTCGCAGCGATGGTTCCTACCGGATCTTCCTTCATGATCAGAGGACTGGCCGGACTGGCTGCATGTATTACATAGTCAAATATCACATCCGCGCGAATTGCTTCCGTAACGCTTTGCACAATCAGTTCAATATCATCTCTCAATTCTGCAGGCACTTTATCCGGATTTCGAACCAGTGCATAGAGCTTCATGTCATACTGCTCGATCTTATTCAGATCAACCAGTGTGCGGAGCATATACCCTCCAAGCATGCCAGTCGCTCCCGTAATTAGAATGGTTTTGCCAATTAGCTTCTCCCATTTAATATCCCGTTTAATAATGCCCTTAATGTCTTCTTGCATCACTTTGTTCATATCTCAATCTGCCTCCATTTTATTTGTTCAGTTTTTTCGAAACTTCGCGATCTGCAAATCCAAACACAGCTTCCGTCTCCCGATATTGGATCATGCCTCTGAATGTATATAAATCTTCCGGAGTCGTCACCTTAATATTTCCCCTGTTTCCTATAACAATGGCAACTTTTTTTCCGCACTGCTTCATTAATGTACAAGAATCAACAATACCCTCATAACCTGGGTTTTCTTTTCTGATCTTGCTATGGGCCTCCATAATTTCAGAAAGATAAAAGCACTGTGGCGCCTGGGCTGTAAACAGCTGGGCTCTGGGCGGAACTTCGTCGACCGTTTTTCCGTCCCTGCTGATCACTGGAGTTTCAAATAATGCGGTACACGTAATGGCAGACCCTTTTTCGGTCACGCTTTTGAGATCGTCATCGATCAGCTGCGCTGTAATACAAGGTCTTACACCATCATGAATCAAAACGATGGAATCACCTGGGTTTTCTTCCGCTGCAGCGCATAATGCGTTATAAATCGAATCCTGCCCGGTCGCGCCTCCCGGAACGATCGCTTTCACCTTGGAAATGAAATGCCTGCTCACATATCGCTCAAGTTTTGCAATATAATCTGCTTTACAAGCAACATAAATCTTATCAATCCGCGGATGTTCTTCAAAAATTTCCAGCGTATGAATAATGATCGGCTTGCCATTCACTTCAATGAACTGTTTCGGCAGTCCGGATCCCATCCTGGCGCCGCTGCCTCCGGCAAAAATAATCGCAATATTGCTCCCCATAATTAATTCTCCTTTTTTAACAGTATCTGATCAATAACACGGTCAGATGCATGTCCATCATATTCCCCAAAATTATCCTTAACAAATTGATGTATTTTCGCTTCTTCAAAGTCTTTATTTTTTAATGCGGTCATCATTTCTTCAAAAGTATCGCAGACTTTACCCGGCGCGCTGTCCTTGACACTGCGGTGAACGCCTCTTGTCAATTCATATAATTCCCGGTCATAGGTAAAGAAGAGCACGGGCTTTTCCATCAGTGCATATTCAAAATAATTGGACGAGTAGTCAGTAATAAGCAATTCAGTCACATAATACAAGTCATTTATCGTTGGATATTTGGAAAAGTCATACAGCCGATCTTTGTATTTTTCCGGTATATCGATGGCTTCCACCACAAAAGGATGCATTTTAATCAAGAATACATATTCATCGCCGCAAAAATCATAAAGTTGTTCCAGATCCAATTGGCTATAATCGTAATATGCGGTTTTCTGATCTGTGCCTCTGAAGGTAGGCGCAAAGAGAATGATCTTCTTATTCTGAAACTGAGGATATTCTTCATAAAATTCCTTACGAAATGACGAAATTTTATCCGGATTTAAAAATCCGTCAAGCCTGGCCATACCTACAGGCAAAAAAGCATCCTTTTCAATACCGAACACCTCTTCAAAAACTTTCACCAGCTTCTTGGAACCGGTCAGCGCATAATCGTATTTTTTATGACAGGAGCCCACAGGGAATGGGCTGCCGGCTTTTCCAAACCGGCAGTAGCCTACTGCTTTAAAACCTTCGCCAGCATGCCATACTTGAATCAGCTTGGTTCTTTTATTCAAAGAAAGAAATCCAAAAATTGGCGCATAATCATCGATGAAAATATAATCCTGGCGAGCAATATTGGTCACTACCTTCAACCAGCTGAAAGCGCTTTTGTGCTGTCCGACAGCTTGTCTGCAGGAATAGGTAATCTTAAATTCTTTATCCAGTCCGCGCTCCTTCAGTCTCTTATCGATATAAAATAAATTGCCCCACAGGTAATTTTTCGTCTCACTCATAAAAAGAATTTTCTTGCCATGCTTGGGCGATAAATGCTCCGCGATCTGATAATAAAGCTTGATCAATACAATGACAGCCGCCATGTATCCCCTTTGGAATTTTCCTGGAATAGTACGGGCTTCTTTGACATATTTCCGTTTATACCATTTGTTATTCATGATCATAAAGGAGCTGCCCAACACAAAGGTCAGGTTTTCCTCGTCTTCCGTATAGTGGGAAAATGTAATATTATAGGAATATTTTCCTCCATAATAGTCAAAGATACGGCAATTCTCATCCGCCTTATAAGCCACAGCAGGCGCTACACTGCAGATATGTCTTTCCTCATCGGTAACAGCAAGTATATGCCACTTTCCGTTATTCATAAAGCTCCGCCCTTTTACTGCGGCCAAATTTAAAGAGAACGTATAAAGGTTCCCTTCTTTTTTATCATAATCAATGTCGATTGTCTCACACGAAATTAAATTAATTTCTTTTTTTAGCTCTGTTGCGGTTCTCTTTACTTTAACCTTGCGGTTAAAACGTCTCAATTGGAATTTTATCTCACCTTCATAATTTGCCTGGATGGTAAAGTTCAGAAAAATCCTTTCCCAGCCAAGTTCTGTGACAATAAAATCCTTTGATGCGTTTATATCCATATTCCATACCCTCCGTTTACACTCGTCCATATTACCATAAATTTGTTGAAAAAACAACGTTTTATTGGTATTGTCCGCGGGATGGCGCCGCAAAAAATATGAATGGCGGAGATTGAGTTCCGTCATTCGTATCCGGTTACCATTTATAATATTTATTTCCTGATTTCTTCAGTTTCTTACAGCTCTTCTTCGTTTGCTTCACTGAATTTTTCTTACCTTTTTTACAGTAAATCTGATTATTCTTTACATATACTTTTCCCAGCTTTGCCAGACATTTTGTTTCTTTTTTATTAAAATATCCCTTCAGGTAGATACCATTGCGTCTTCCCTTTATTGTATTGTTACTGATTTCAAGCTTTGATTTGGCCAGCGACTTAGGTGCTTTTCCAAAGACTGCAACATGCACGCCGATCGTATAAGAAGAATTGCTGTCTTTTCTTTTTGCATATGTGATGATCGTGTTATTGGTGATTTTCCCTCCGATTACATTGAAATAAGCCAGGCCCTCCGATGTACTGCTGGTCAGAGTGTTGCCGCTGATCACAATATTCTTATGATACTTTCCGCGCCATTTTCCCTTTTCAGATGAGGTCCAGTTTACACCCACAGCTCTTGCACCGCTCACTTGATTATTCAAAATATAGATGTTCTTGCAGGTCTGTCCCTTCACATATTTTTTTCCATAGCTGGAAATTTTAGGCGATGTCTTTTTGGTGGCAATATCGACTTGAATTTGCTCCTCCAAACATTTCGCAGGACACGAACCAATCGCTGACACAACGCAGTTCTGAATCGTTACATTGCTGCAGGCTATAATTTCAATGGTATGGCCCTTATAATTCGCATTACAATCCACCCCATCCATCATTACGTTGCTTGCATGAGCAAAGACAAAAAGACTCCCTGTCCTGCCGCCTGCGTCCGCGCTTCTCCAAGTGCCGCCGATTATGGACAGATTGGTGATTTTTCGGTTGGGTTCGGTAAAAATGGCATTTGATTTCTTTTTAACGGTAATCGTAGCGCCCTGGGCAATGATTGTGGTATTGCTGCCCGGTTTCAACGGCCCGTTAATATAGATGGAGGCTCCGGATGGAATAATAATTGTTTTTTGCTTGTTTCCAGTGATTAAATAGGTTAAGGCTTTGTAATTCAGATTGCCGTCAGGTGATGGTACATATTCAATTTGCCCGGCATCGTTATAATAGCCAATCGTCCTCCCTTGATAATAGATCGGCGTGTCTGATGCGGCCTGTGCTTGTGCAGCATTTACACCCACAAGAAGGCAGCAGCCCAGTATGAACAAAATAACTGCAAGGCGATGCCTTTTTTTCAAAAACTCCTTTGTCTCACTCATTTTTCCTATTCTCCTTCATGCACAATAGTCTGAAATAATATACCACAGATTATGGTGATCGGTATGCTTATCCTTGCCTAATTGCAATTAAATTGATATACTCATTACGATACTTGATCGAGGTGAATACATGACGATATTATTAAAAATAGGTGTTTTTCTATCAAACCTGATTTACTGGTTTTTAAAACTGCTGCCTGTCAAAAAAAAGGTCACGTTCCTCAGCAGGCAAAGTGATCATCCGTCCATTGATATTGCCATGCTGGCTGACGAAATAAAACGATCCCATCCGGATTTCAAACCGATTGTGCTTTGCCGAAAGCTGGAAAAGCGCGCCCCATCCATGCTGGGGTATTGTTTTCATATGCTCCGCCAAATGTATCATCTGGCGACTTCACAAATTATCATTCTTGATTCCTATGCGATTTTAGTAAGCATTTTGCATCATCGAGAATCTTTGCTCATTGTCCAAATGTGGCACTCTGTAGGTACCATGAAAAAATTCGGATACAGCATCCTCGACATGGAAGAAGGTTCTTCCAGTAAAATCGCGCATGTAATGAAAATGCACGCTAATTATGACTATATTCTGGCAGCCTCTGAGGCATACAAACCTCACCTGGCCGAAGGCTTTCATTATCCCCTGTCCAAGATCGTGACTTATCCGCTGCCACGGGTCGAACTATTGAAAAGCTCCCGCTACGGGCAAGTAACTCGTGAAGCCATATATCACACATACCCGGAATTGCAAAAAAAAGAAACAATTTTATATGTTCCTACCTTTCGAAAGGGGGAAGACGAGGCGTTCTCCCAGGCAGTGCTCTCTCTGGCCAACGCAATCGACTATGAACGCTATAATCTGGTTATCAAGCCTCACCCCCTTGCCAAGCTGGAGCTCGCCCATTCGAAAGCAATGATCGACAACCGATTTACTTCTTTTGAAATGCTCTTCATCAGTGATTATGTGATCAGCGACTTTTCCTGTATCATTTATGAAGCAGCCGTATTGCAGCGTCCGATTTACCTGTACACATATGACTACGAGCATTATTTACAAACAAGGGATATATATATGGATTACAAAGCAGAAATGCCCGGCCCCATCTGCAATACAGCAGCAGAAGTTGCCCGGGCAATCCGGCACCATTCCTGTGATCCTGTGAAAGTCGACGCGTTTCTGAAAAAATATGTTTCATCGAATAGTGATCACGAAACAAAAGATATCGTTGACTTTGTTTTCTCAAAAAAGAAACTTTAATTTACTTTTCCTCTTCCGGTAATTGGTTCACATTATCCTTTGGGGGCTGAAGATTCAGCTCCTTTTTTATTTTACTTGTGGAAACACCTTCTGTCCGATCCAGGTATACAACTTCACAATAATCGCGGAGCGCCTCAAATTTCTCATTACCCTCCCAGTCGCTGCCCATCACGACCACATCAACCTGGTATTTTGTCACATCGTTGATCTTCTGCTCCCAGGTTTCCTCCGGAATCACCAGATCCACATATCGAACCGCTTCCAACATTTCTTTGCGGGTTCCATAGTCATGATATGCTTTTTTCCCTTTGATCGCATTGAACTCATCTGTAGAAATCGCAACAATTAAATAGTCTCCCAGTTCCCGCGCCCTCTTCAATAAACGGATATGTCCATAATGCAATAAATCATACGTTCCGTAAGTTAATACTCGTTTCATTGTTTCCTCTCCATTACGCTTCAATTAGTTTCATAATCCTCTCAGTCGAATGACCATCACAGCAGCACATAAATCGATTTTTAAAATCAATCACTTCCTGTTTGTCAAAGCGTTCATCAATATGCTGTATATAGTCGATTATTTCTTCATTAGTGTGGAACATGGGCCCAGGGGTGATTTCATCAAAGTCGTAGTACAATCCCCTCTCATCGATATAATCTACAATATCGTATGTAAAGAAGATCATTGGCCTTTCAAACAAGGAAAATTCGAACACCAGGGAAGAATAATCCGAGATACAAATATCGGCTACCGTCATCAGATCATTAATGGTCATTCCCTTTCCTCTCGTCATATCATACGCAAAGGTGCCCTCGTATTCAGCCGGTATCGGCGGCAGGTTCCGTACAGATTGATGATGTTTGAAAATGAGAATGTATTCATCGCTCAAGGCTTTCGCGAACTTTTCCACATCAAGCACATCCGGCGATGTACAAGTAGCCACTTCGCCTCTGAATGTGGGCGCATATAAAATAACTTTTTTATCCCGGGCAGCCGGAATCTTTTTATATAACTTTTCGCGGCACTTGTTTCGATAATCTTCATCAAAGAATTCATCCGTTCGGCTGATACCTGTCGGTACAATGATACCGGAATCCTTTTCAATCCCCATGGATTCTTCAAAAATCCATGCCAGTTCTGGACTGGCGATGGTGACATGGGTATAATTGGTGTTCTGGGGATATTCCCGATGGCCTTCCGCGGTTTTTCCGAATTTCTTGTCAATTGTACTGAGGCCCACTTTTTTAAACGCTCCGCAGCCATGCCACAATTGTATATATTTGGTTTCCGGCCTCAGCTTTGGGATATATCCCATGAGATCGTTGGCAGTACATATAAAAATCGCTTTCGCCGTCGCGGCATCTTTGATATATTCGACTGCGTTTTCATAATACATTTCCTCAGGAACCGCTCTGGCTTTCAAAACATGAAGCTTCACCTCATATTGTCCTTGTTCCTTTAAGGTTCGGTATATATAGTTGAGGCTTGGCGACTTCGTTTTTCCCCTTTCCATAAAAACCACTTTATTTTCAATGGGTTTCTGGCTGTACTCCGCGTATACCGCCGGAATGATTTTCTTGATATACCGGGCCTGCACCTCCCGTCTGTATGCGGGAGTTTCCTGATCGGCCAGCCTCTGCAATTCCTCGGCCCGCCGCTTTGTTTCACCATCTGCCCGTCTTTTTTTAAATAAGCGTATTGTCTCAATGGGGCCTTTTGTCACAACATTATGCATAACTGCTTTTATATCCATATTTACCTCTCCTGTTTACCAATCGTGTTTTAGACATTCCGATAAAAACTGTTCCAAATCCCGAACGCCCGGCAAAACTGTTATAGGCTTTGTCACATAGGCTCCGCCCCGGTGAGCAAGACTCTCGGAAAGAGTACAGATCCCATCACCGTTTTCGCAGAAGTACGCCACCGCATCCTTTATATATTGGTTCTGTTCTTCTAACAAACAGACCAGCGCCTCCTGCAAAAACAGATATTTCCTGCAGCCGGTAAAATTGCAGATTGCCAGGATTTTATCTGCATCTATTGTATCATAGAGAATCATAGTCGAAAAGCCTGCGCGATCATAAATCCGTTTTTGTTCTGCAACATAGGCGGGCTGAAGTTCCTGCATTGCAGCGGCAAACTCAATCGTTCCATTGCGGTAACGTCTATAAATCTGTTTTTGCTCACCTGTAAACAGCTGTTTTCCTTTTGTTCCCACGCTGCGGAAATAACACAGCAGCGGGTAAGCGCTGTCCAGATTGGCATTGACCTGGCTATCTTTGTAAGACAAATACACATGATCCTTCAAGCTGCCTGACTCTGCCATTTCATACATGCACTCCGTTGCGAGGCCAGGTGACCACCCGTCCGAATACAGTAAGATCAAATCCTTCTTACGTGTATCCAATTCCTCAATCTGAACATCCCGAAAGTCATTGAGAAACATACTGCGGCAGAACCGCTCAGCGTTGGCGGCATCATCATAACTGCAAAAAGTTCGGAGAAACTTGCTATCATCGTAGTTCTTGTCTGTATGAAACTCTTCCATAAGCTCGCTGCAATTTTTTGTCTTTGGAAACGGCAGTTCCTTCATATCCAGATAGATTCCTCTGGCAGCTTGGTACTCCTCCAAATCAGGACAATACAAAATAATTTTTCTGCCTGTCACAGCAAAATCAAACATCAGGCTGGAATAGTCCGTACACAGGCAGTCTGCCGCGCACAACACTTCATAGGTATCGAGAACACTGGGGAATCTGCGGATATGCCTGTAACGGCCATATTCGATGCCCCCCTCCATTTTGTGGTGCAAATTCACATATACAAGCTGCTTTTCTGAAAGCTGCTTGTCCAGTGAATCCAGCAATTCCTTAATCTCCCGCATCTGTTCTTGCTGCTGCTCTTCTCCCCTGTAGGTGGGCATGAAGGCCATTATTTTTTCATCATAAGGAGCCAGCTCTTTGCGGACTTCCCTTCTTTTGTTTTCGTCCAGCATTGCACCGGTTCTTGGATATCCCAGCATCAGGGCCTTTCCCTTAACCAAATCATCAACATAACAGTCTTCCAACAGGTGCTTCTTTGTAAAATGATTGGCAAACAGCAGGTAGTCCGCGCTGATAAAATTTTTCTGAGCAGTCCCATCATTGTGAATGGTCCCGCCGGCTTTTCCTGCGCCCAGCTTTTTCAAAGGCGTTCCGTGCCAGATATTAATATATGTCTGCCCGTCTTTTTTGATCCAGTAATTAGGAAAATACACTTCATTTACCAGATATTCAGCTTTGGACAACACCTTTCGATAAGTACCGCTTCCCGCTACGACCAGATTAACACGGTCATATCCTTTAGATGTTAGAAATGCCCTTACCTCCCCCTTGTTTTCTTTCGTTACAGACAGGTAAACTTGGAATGATTGATATTCGGGTTTTGACAATTCTTTAATAAGATAAAGCATGCTACCCTTGGCTTGTTTTCCCAGGCCCTCTAAAAGGATACTCTGCTTTTGAATTGGTTCGTTAAAATAGTAATCCAGAATTCCCGGAGCAGCGGATGTTTTCTGACTCTGATTCTTAGTCTTGCCAAGCATACGTGAAATTCTTCTTCTTGCCCGACTGATAAAGGAAGGTTTCTTACCAACGAGCATCTGCCTGCATTTGTTTTCAAGCTCCCTGGGCAATCCGTTCCCATGGTTCAACAGTTCTTCCTCCGTACCCAGAAAGAACAGCCGTGTGCTGTCTATCCTTCGATAGGCTGCCTGCTCAAAGAGCCGCTCTCCGTCTTCTGCCAGGCTACCGCCAAATTGGAAGCCGCTCTGCTCCAGAAACCCCTTCCCAATCATCTTATTAACGAAAAAGGAATCCAGTTTATCCTCTGCCCCATAAGAATCCGCTGCGCGCTCTTGGTTGAAAGGAATCTCCATCAGCTTCAAACTGACAGGGTTTTGCCCCTCCAGTCCCGCCATTTTAATGGATATGCAGTCGCTCTGGCCTTTTTGAAGTTCTCGATATGCCATTCTAATCATATCATGTTCATAAACACAAGCATGATCGACGATCTGAATCCATTCACCCCTTCCTTCGGCCAGCGCTTTGTTCAGAAATTCGGCTTGGCTGCCGCTGCCTTCCACAAAACGCAGATTTGGCATTCCCCGGTAGATTGCAGGAATTTTTTCACTTATAGCACCAGGCGCAATTACCTCAAAATTCGAAGTCGCTTGTCCATATATGGACTTGAACAAAGCTGAAATACCTTTCTGACCAACATCCTCTGTAATGAAAATGGAGATCAGCGGTCGTACTGCAATTGCCTCTTTATCTCGAAAACCTTGTTCCGGCCATAAATCAGCACCCATCTTCATAAGCTTTCTCTGCTGGTTCACAGTAATACTATTCCATAATATGCCGATCTGCTCCATTAGCAATGCTGTGCTGCTGTCATCTAGCAGCCAAATCCTCCGATAATAGTCCCCGATCAGCGTTGCGTTGAGGATTCGATAAGCAAGTTCCTGCTGAAATGCCTGTGAATACTCCGTGGTCAAGGCTTGTATCCTTTGGTATGCCTTGATTGCATCTTCCAGCATCCCTTTTTTTACGGTCTGAGTGGCCGAAGACCCCACCGCTGGTATGCGCTTGCAATACGTATATACCGTCTCCGGACAGGCCCGTATATAATCGGCAAATTGCAGAAAATGGTATAAAAACACTCCATCCTCCAGATGGCAAAACGGTTCCAGAGAAAGCTGGTTTGCGTCTATCATTTCTTTGCGAAACCATTTGTTACAGAGGGACAGCCCATGGACCAAATCAAGATCATCTTTTGCAATCGTCCGTTTTTCAGCTAACTTTTTTGTTCTTTTATTGACTGTTTTCGTAAAGCCGTCAACTCGCTCAATCCCGCCGATGATCAGGTCGCAGTGCAAATGATTGCGTTGGACATTGTACATGGCCTGCAGGGCTTCTTTGGGCAGTAAATCATCACCGTCGACAAAGGCGATAAACTCTCCCCGTGCCGCTTTCAATCCTGCATTTCTGGCAGCGCTAACGCCTTGATTCTGTTGTTCAAGTTTATGAAATCGCGGATCTGCCTGAACAAATGAGTCGATGATAACTCCACTGTTATCCATTGAACCATCGTTTATCACAATCACTTCATAGTCTCTAAAACTTTGCCGACGTATGGATTCTAAGGTATCTTTTAAAAAGGCCCCATTATTGTAAACCGGCACGATAATAGAAAGTTTTATTTTTGAATCTATTTTTTTTACATCATTACGCAACGAATCTTCCCCCTTATCCATATACACAAACAGGGATGTTCGCCCAAAGCAATCATCCCCGCATTTTTTGTTTTTCTTTTAGTTCTTTCCTTCTTTGACATTGATACTTTCATTATATACATCAATAGCGGAATCAATATCGTTGTCATAGACGATTTTGCCGCTCTTCATGACAATTCCCCGTTTACAAAATCTCTTGGCCGTCTCAGTCGCATGGGTTACAAACAACAGGGTCACATTTTCTTTTTCCACGATGCTGTTGACCTTTTTCACGCATTTATCACGGAATGCTCTGTCTCCCACACTAAGTGCCTCGTCGACAATCAGAATCTCTGGCCGGATATTAACGTTGACCGCAAAACCCAGTCTCGCTTTCATTCCGCTGGAATAGGTCCTGACTGGCTGATCAATATATTCGCCCACTTCCGCAAAATCAACAATGATATCTTCCAGTTCCTTAATCTCTGCATCCTTTAAGCCGCACAGCTGGCCTTTTAAATATATATTTTCTCTCCCGGTCAATTCAGGGTCAAAGCCGGAGGTAAGCTCCAGCAGTGCGCTGACTCGCCCTTCTACGGTTATCTCCCCGTCCGTTGGATAAGCTACACCGGTAATCATCTTCAAAACGGTCGACTTGCCGGCTCCATTTTTTCCAAAGATAGCTACCGATTCTCCCTGCTCAATTTTAAAGCTGACATTATTTGCAGCCTTCTTTTCTTTATAAGGGACTTTCTTTGAAAAGACGGACAGTAGTCTCTGCTTATCATTTTTATATAATTTATATCTCTTTGTTACATTCTTAAATTCAATGACTGTTTTTCCCATTTTACCACCCCTATAATACATCCGGAATTTCTTTAATCAGTTTTCGGTAACTCCAAACAGCAAGGATCAGCATGATCACGAACATAATTCCGAAAAACAAGAGGCTTTGCGGCTCTTCCCAGAACCACCGCTTATAAATGAAAACGTTCCTGTATCCCCCCGCGATATAGGTAACCGGGTTGAATTTAAGGACAGTCTGCAGCCATGGAATGTCAATGCGGTGGACGTCCCACATAATTCCAGAAAGCCAGAATATAGCTGTAGTCAAGGATTTCACCAGATTGAGAAAATCCTTGCTCATGGCGGAGAGCATGGAAGAAAACAGCCCCCACATGATAAAGAACATGACCATAAAGAGCATATAGACAGGCAGCTGCAGCATGTAAATATCCGGTGGATGTCCAAATATCAGGAATATGATTACAACAATGATCATCAGGCAAATATGAATGGACAGCTTGGACAGTCCCACAAAGGTAGGAATCGTAGAAACCGGAAATTTCATCTTTGTAACCAAGTATTTATATTTCCGTATAGCGCCGGCTCCCTGGGTTATCATATCGCTCATAAAAAACCAAGGTACGATACCTGCCACCATCCAAAGGATAAACGGATAACCGCTGATATCCTTGCCATGGCGCAGTCCTACCGAAAAGGCAAACCAAAATACAAAGATGGTCACCGTAGGCTTAACTAAAGCCCAGGCCCACCCCAGCGCTGCTCCGCTGTAGGTTTTAATGATATCTGCTTTAGCCAGCTTAAAAATCTGATTGCGCCAGCTTATATGCTCTTTTAATATTTCTTTTATCGTCTTCACAAGAACTAATCCCTTACTTTCTTACTCTTTCAATAAAGGCCCTATATATGACCTTTGTCTCATACGGTGATTATTATACCAAATTCGGACAGGGAATACAAATATCTGCTAAAATTATTTTCTTGCAGTTATTCCTTAGTTCGTCTTAATTTCGCACCAATCTCCCTGATAAATGATTTCTTTGGTTCGGGTTCTTCAATGAAAAACCGGTTTTTAGCTGTATTCCCCCGAATCTTTTCTTTTAAATATACGAGTTTCTGATCTGCTGACGTCAAGTTATCCAACTCCCGCTCAATCTCACGAAAGGACAAAGTATCATTTTCACTGAACGAGTAAATATAATTATTTTTCTTTGACATTAAATGCTTTTGCGTTTCCTTTTGCAAATACCCATGGACACAATCCTTTGTAAAAAATACGTCTCTGGCTAACTGCTTTGCAGGATTTCCGCCATAGCATGTATTTGAACCGATCTTCTTTCCTGCTACAAGTGCCATTGCACCAATAATGCTCCCCGATCCAATGGTCGTCCCTTTTAGAAGGTACGCATGCTGTCCCACCCAAATGTGATCCCCTAAAAAAACGCTCTTGCTGGGGTTAATACGTTTTTTGGTATTACAGTCAAACAGCAAATGTGGATCTGCTGTCCTGATCCAGCAATCAAAGGAAAACAAACCATAATCGCCAATCAACAGGTGTTTGCGTTCAAACAGACTAATATTCAGTTTCCCATTCATATAATTGTCTTCGCCAATATAGCAGACCGACTTATGCCACAAAGCAATGTTGAGAAAATATTTGTGCTTATTGGAACACAAATAAATAATTGAATCATTGCCATTAAAAGAGATCGTGCTATCTACAATCTCCACATTATCTTCATCTTCGCAGAAAAAGGTATTATTTTTTCCATTGAAGGTTATTGTTGTGTTGGTTAGCTTTGGGCTGCCTATAATCAGGTTGTCTTCTAAATTATTTATCGACTGGTCAAGTCCTGTAGCATCCATAATTTGTTCCTCTATTTCATTTCCATCATACTATTAATTGCTTCGTATACGCGTTTACAATTATTTTTGTCCGTCCAGGCAAAGAACTGATCAACCCGATCCGTATACATTTGCTCCATCTTGCATCCGCTTTCTAAGCTGTCAATAATGGCCTTCACCGTAGATTCCAAATCGTAACAAATTGGCCCAAAACCATCGGCTTGATAATCAAAATACCCTCGCTTGCAGGTATGCATCTGATAATATCGTTCATAATCGAACATGGCATGGACTACCGGCTTTTTCATATAAGCAAAATCGAAATAAACGCTGGAATAATCGGTTACCAATAAAGCGTTTTCGTTGAACATTTTTGTATAGTCCGCAATTTCTGCAATAACTGTTATTCGTTCATTTCCCTGAAAATCATCGGCCTGTTTTTTGAAAGCCGGATGTACATAAAATTGGCCGCGATAGCCCGTTTCCTTCATTGCAGCTAAAAGCCTCGGATCATTGATCAGGCTGTTGTAAAACTGATAGTAATCCGTTTCTTTAAAATTCTTCAAATATTCCCGCTCAGATGACCCTTGTATTAACGGCGGTGCCAACTCTTTCCGCCAGGTTGGGAAGATCAAAATTTGTTTCTTCGGATCACTATTGAGCGCATCAAATCGAGGCAGACCAGTCAATACAACCGTCTTTTCGTCATATCCATAATCTCCATTGGCAATGGAATCTCTCTCACGCTCGGATGATGTGATAAACAGCTTAATATTTTTATTCTGCTTATGAAGCCAGCTGGAGAAGTCATCTTTAATAATTCCATGCTGCAGGAAAACAAAATCAAAGTTATACAGGTCCTTTACATACTTGCTGTCGTCACCAAAGGCATTGTACACCCAGGGGTCCGCATGGGCGGATATGATTTTATCAGCCAGCAGGAATTTTTGTTTGTATTTTTTACTTCCCAATTCCAAAACCGGTCCGGTTTTATTCATTCTATCAAAATCAATAGACTGTTTATCCAGCACAAAATAGAACTGTCGCTCCTTTGGCATCTCTATCCCATTCAGATAGCGGAATAAATGCTCACCATTATCCCTGGCCATGTCGGTTCGATCCGAACAGATCCATATTCGATCCCTTGTAAACAGCTTGGACAGATGATATCGAATCCGTATACCAAAAATGTCATATTTTTTCTTTTTGATCAGTTCTTTTGCCAGTCTTCCTTCAGCCAGCATCCGACGTTTCCACGAATTCTTTAAAACCAAGATCTGGTCTTTGGACTGTTTGACCAGATAGTCCCCGCTGCAATAGTACAGCGGAACGCCTTGTTCCAGCTTGGCAAATTGTCCAAAACTCGGTTTCAGCCGTTCTTTCTTCTTGCTTTCTTGTGCCCCATTTTTATCGATGAGAGCAAAATCAATCCGCTCTCCACCTCTCATTTCCTTCAAAGGAACCCGTATTTTAAATCCCTTTCCTTCAAAGATTCGTTCGCCGGTGAACCCTTTCACATCTTTATAGGCGATTGGGTATAATTCTACTGGATAAATGGTTTTGTTATTTTTGCTGCAGACAATCTGATAATTTTTCGAAAGCACATCCAGTTCTGTCCGGCCCTCCAGATATAAGGTCTCATTCTCTATATAAAGCAGATTAATTTGAAATTTATTCTTTTGGCGAATCTGAAACAGCTTTACATCCTTGGACCAGGCCGCACCGTCCCGTACCTCCAGTTCATGGGCAATATTTCTGCCGTATTTCAGCTTAAGCGCAAAGAGCTTGAAAATAAAGTTAATATTTTTCTGTGATACAATTACCGAATCTTCGATTTCTTGTAATAGGTCGATCAATGCCTGAATATAATCGCGCTTTTCATCTGCGGTGAGTTTCTTTGACATTTCCGGTTTCAAGCGCCATTGGAGATCATACATGACCATGTGCTGAACATAAGGGATCACTTGTCCAAACTTTGCTTTTGAATACTCAAAAACTGCTTTATAACAAAATTCTGGAGTGTTCATATACCAGGATTTGTTGTTGGTACTCACATCAATGGCTGAATCGCCAGACATCCGTTTGCGATAATAATACACGGCATCCGGCAGAATACCATATTTCCCCTGCTCCAGCATAACCTGGGCAAAAAAGATTGAATCTTCCGAGACCTTTAATCTGGTGTCAAATCGAACGTCTTTTAACGCCTCTTTCTTGAAAAACACAGTATTGACGGCCATTTGAACATTGTCGGGATTTTGATTGATATCAATAATTTGTCTCTTTGAATACTTGAAATCTAAGGGGTGAGTAAACCCTTCTTTCTTGCCAAAGAAACAGTAACGGCAGGATAACGCATTGATCCCAACAGCCTCTCCTTCAAGGAAATCGAGCACCTTTTCAAAGGCATCCAGGGCCCATCTGTCATCGGCATCGAAAAAGTTTACATATTTACCGGAAGCATAAGGGATGCCTTCATTTCTTGCGCTGGATACACCGCCATTTTCTTTTCTGACATATACAATGTTTTGCGGATAGCGATCTTTATACTTGAAACACATTGTTTCAACATTATCGGGGCTGCCATCGTTAACCAGAATGATCTGAA
The DNA here is from genome assembly GCF_020734085.1 of Hominibacterium faecale. Classification (NCBI taxonomy): domain Bacteria; kingdom Bacillati; phylum Bacillota; class Clostridia; order Peptostreptococcales; family Anaerovoracaceae; genus Hominibacterium; species Hominibacterium faecale. Next base: position 186,696 of record NZ_JAJAGH010000001.1, on the reverse strand, counting down.
TATGTTCTTCGAATCCGATGGTTTGCTGAATTACGCTTTCGATCGCTTCTTCAAAGAAATTTTCCACATTGTATAAGGGCATGATGACTGAGAATGTATAATATTTTTCTGTTGTATTCATCTGGAATCTCCCTATAGATTGTTTTCATTTGTATATTTCAGCGAGGCTGCTATGGTTTTTCCGTATTCCGTAGACTCTAATTGGTCCTGTAAATAGGTAAGCTGCCCGGCATCAATCAGGCCCTGTTCATATGCTTCCATTTCGATGTACCCCAGTAGATGTCCTTTTTGTTTTAAGGCTTTCACCTGATTAGCAGCATCCAGTAACGTATCGGAGGTTCCTGTATCCATCCAGAAGCAATCCTGCGGCAGGGTAACCACCTGCAATTCTCCAAGTTCCATATATTTTAAATTAATATCTGTGATTTCCAGTTCCCCTCTGGCGGATAGTTCCAATGTTTTAGCCATCTCCACTACTTTATTATCATAGAAGTACAGGCCTGGTATTATATAATTCGATTTAGGCTTTGAGGGTTTTTCCTCGATCGAAATCGCCCGCCCCTTCTCATCAAATTCCACGACACCAAAAGGCCTGGGGTCCTCTACCCAATATCCGAATACGGTCGCCCCGCCGGCTGCTTCTTTGGCAGCTTTCAATCTGCGCCTTATATTCTCATGCCAGAAAATATTGTCGCCAAGAGCGAGACAAACATCTTGTCCATTTATGAACTCTTCGCCTATGATAAATGCATCCGCAATGCCTCGGGCTTCGTGCTGTACTTTATATTCAATGTGAATCCCCAGTTGATGTCCGTCGCCCAGTAACGCAGAAAAGCTGTCTTCTGTGTCAGGGGGAATGATAACCAGTATATCGCGAATTCCTGCCTGCAATAATGTTGTAAGGGGATAGTAAATCATTGGCTTATCATATATTGGAAGCAGCGGCTTGCATAGGACCTTCGTCATGGGATACAGTCGCGTCCCTTTTCCCGCCGCAAGAATTATACCTTTCATAGTCACTCTCCTTCAGGGTTTGTTAATGTTTCAATTATCAATTCTTCATTCTTCTTTTCATCATAAAACCTTTCAACTAATTCACACTCGCAAGTCCTTAACATCCATGTATTTCACATGACATATCACTGAAAATGAAACGAGTCTGGTCGGAAAATGTATGGCATACTTCTTCCTCAATATATTAATGTCAGGCATCTCTATCCTTCTTTATAGCAGACGGTTTAGCCAAAAATGGAATAACTGCAAGGTAGAATAAAAAAACAATACTTCTAGAAAATGGGTGTACTAGCGATTCAAATAAAGATGTACAGCCATAGGCGCCAATAGCCATAATGATAAACAAGTCATATTCTTTGTATTCTTTACGCCTAAACAAGCAACATAAGGCTTTTATTGCTGCGATCAAAACAAAGATTAGGAACAAGAGACCTGCAATAATCCCCGATCGATACGATATCTCTAAATATACATTATGGGCAGCCAGATATTTGCTACTAGTATCTCCAATAGGAAACTCACTCCCCTTTATATCATTTCCTTTCAAGTTAAGCTGTTGAATATACGCTTTCCAAATCTCCACACGTCCTGCGGAGAAAGAATTTAAATCTTTGCCTTCCGTTGTAAATCTTTCTTTCAAAGGATTCTTTTCTGGTCCGACTGCCGAATCGGCTGTCACCTCCGCAGCTGATTTCCAATGAGCTAGGTTTATTTCTTTCGTAGGTTCTAAACTAGCTGCAGACACGATATTTTTTTCCGATGACATGCCCATTCCGAAAATTATTATACAAAGTAAAGAAATAACCGTAAATCCCAATACACCTAAAATATATCGTTTAATACTAACCCTTATGGAGTAACCCTTATACTTGAATACACGGCACATATAAATTGATATCACTATTAGCAAAAGAAGTATCGTTATTATCGCATTTCGTGATACAGAATAAACACCGAGTGTAACAGATGTTCCAAAAGAGATACTAAATATCCAGCGATAGTTTTTCGTTGATGTAAATAAGTAAGATGCACTGATTATACCACTGACGGCCATTAATCCTAACGTATTAGGATTATCAATCGTCCCTGTATATCGATCCAGTGAAGCTTGTTCTGGCTGTATAATCAAACAGAATAAAAAATATGCCACACTGACCACGCAAATCGCCTTACTGACTAATCTATACAATACTTCGTAATCTCCCCGATTATTCCATATAAAGGCCAAACAAGGAAATCCCAATAAAATAATCCAACCTGATAATCTATAGCCATCCCCGACAGCATGATCAAATCCAGACAGTAGCATTAGTAAGGCAAAAATAAACCATATTGATGAGAAGCCCAGGGACCATTGAACCCGTTTCAATGGTCCTTTTATACTAAAAATACAAAATATTATTAACGTAATTCCTCCAGCAATCGCTCTTTCATTGAGGCTTACTTTAATTGCTAAAAAATCAGTTGAATATCCAATAATCAGTAATATTTCTAATGCAATCAACCAAATAAACATAATACCATATCTAATTTGATATGGTATTTTACCAGTTAGTTTATAAATTTGATTTAATATAATGCTGTAGACTGGTTGTAACAATGCCATAATTACTCCCTTCTTTATCCTCAAGAATATATACTTCTAAACTATCCATTTAGAGATCACCGGTATCCTCTTTAACAAAATTATTACTAATGCACTAATAACAAAAAGAAGACTTGATATGCATGGAATTGATAATATGGGATTAAAGTCTGTAGTATCCAATATTTGAGTTTCTCTGAAGAAACTTAATACTACATCATGAAACAAATAGATGCCTAATGTCAGGTTCGACAAAAATTGTATTTTCATCCCGGCATGCAGAGATATTTCCTTCTTTAAATAATGCCCTTTGAAAAATACAAAAATCGCCATGGCCTCGAAAAAAGTAGTTAAAGACATATTTTGATGAAGAAGGCCTTCTAATGTTCCATCCTTCAACGCCACATATCCTGAAATAATTGAAGTCAACAATACACTAATCCCCGCAAGTATATAAAGTAACCTTCTTTTCTGTAAGTCTAAACCATAAGTATATAGCCAGTATCCAAGTATATAATAGCCTATTCCTTGAGATAATATCTCTAAAGGAAGTTTTTCAATTAGAGTATTTATCAGTTCAAAGTGTGGTATTATTTTGAATTCAAGAATAGTTTTTAAAATAACATTTATAAAAAAAATCAATACCGCATACTGTATCCCTCCCCCCCCCCGAATCATTGCGCGTAGTAAAGGAGTGAAAATATATATCCCTATCAACATGGGAAGATACCATAGATGATATCTACTGTATATTGTCAATTTTATCACACTTTTCAATATTGCTGTATCAATCCGTATCCCATACTCCCACCAAGTTATATAAAATGCATATATAACCGACCATACTATATAAACAATAACTAATTTGAGAATCTTTTTGTATAACTTTTTTCCGCCTAATTCAATTTGTGGATTCAACATAAAAGCTCCACTTATCATTATAAATATAGGGACTGCACTACTTGCAATACTATTCCAAAAATTCATGATTTGCCAATATGCTGTTTGAGGATCCAAAGCGTAGGTACGATATGCTGAAACATGAATAACAATTACCATAAAGCTTGCAAGCAAACGCAGCAACTCTATTGAAAAATCTTTTTTTGTATTATCTATCATTTTAATCTATATTACCTTCCCACTATAATCCGATAATATGTTTCTTCAAGTCCTCAATCAATTTTATAGTAAGCACTTCCCCCCTCTTCATTTGAATGTCCATAGGTTATGCCCATTACTTCAAATGGTGGTTTGAATCTACGCTCTATAGCTTTATACTAACATTAAAAACTTTCATCCACCGCCCAGCACTGATAACCTTCCAAAAAACATATCCGAATTCCTTCTTGTTAAGTAACTTTTCATCAAACCAACTTAACAAGACTTTCTTGTCAATGAATCCCTGCAAATAATCACAGGCGCTACTAATTTCATTTCTGAAAATTTCACTGTTTTCTCTTATCCAGACTTCTTCCGGTGACACAAATCCTAATTTATCATGTCTATTAACAATTTTGTCGGGTAAAATGCCCTGCATTGCTTTTCTTAAAATAAATTTAGTTTCAGAATTACAAATTTTATACTCGTCTGGAAGACTGAGTACTCTTTCAACAATTCTGTAATCCAAAAAAGGGACTCTTGATTCTATTGAGTGAGCCATTGAATTCCGGTCTTCATAATGTAGCAATACTGGCAAACTAGTATATTTTAATTGATTTAAAGAATGGTTTAAGATGCTTTGAGTACTATCGCCAAAGTCCTTTCCCACATATGGTTTCCGATCTTTTCCCTTGTAAATTTCATTTAACCATTCAGCATTCCGGTCTTGTTTTTGTTTTCTCAACTTGTTTTTTATACCTAGTGGCATAAAAGCGTATCCCAACGAATAAATCCAACTTACAAGCATATTTTTTCTTCTACTCTTAAACAAACGATTATAAGCATTCATCTCGCGAAATAAGGTTTTATATTTGTGTCTGCGTTTAAGACCCTCAAAGTTTGCCATAAGGAATCCGCCATATCCCGCTAATTGTTCATCTGCGCCCTGTCCGTCCAACATAACTTTAATCCCTTTGTCTTTTGCTTCTTTAAAAACATTCCATTGACAAAAAATGCTTGTAGATGTAAACGGCTCGTCTTGATGCCATGCGAGATCATCCAAAATTTCAAACAAGTCCTTATATTTAGGAAAGATTTTATGATTAATGGTCCCTGTCTTTTTGGTTACCTCATCAATATACTCTTGCTCATCGTATTTCTTGATATTAAAACAAGAGGAAACCGTTTCTTGTTTTGAAACAACATTTTTTTCCTTTAGTATAGAATTAGCAACACATGTAATAGAAGAACTATCTAATCCACCGGACAAACAAGATCCCACTTTAACGTCAGATCTTAACCTAAGCTTCACTGCATCAAAAAAATTCTTTAAAAACACTTTTTTTTCGCTATTAAATTCCTCCTGTACATTTTGAACCTTATCATCCAGATTATACCAACAACAAATCTCGAAAGATTTTTCTGCCAAAGAATATGTTAGCATTTCTCCACCCCTCAGCTGAAAAACATTTTCAAAGAGCGTCTCATTTGTATGGTCAAGTATGCCTTCTTTTAAAAAATCATATAACCTCTCATTATTTGCCACGGCCTCCCAATCTTCAAAAACAGTAAATTGCTTTATCTCTGAAGCAAATATAAAGCATTCATTTAATTGCATGTAATAGAATGGTTTTACACCGTATCGATCTCTTGAACAAAAGACAACTTTTTTGTTTTTATCCAAAATTGCAAAACTCCACATTCCATTGAAGTGGTTGAGACAATTATTTCCCCAATAATCATATGCTGCCATGATAACTTCCGTATCGCAATCAGATGTAAATGCATACCCTTGTTCTATAAGTTCATCTCTTAATTCTATATAGTTATATATTTCACCATTATACACGATTACATACTGATCCATATATTCCATTGGCTGCCGTCCGTTATCTGTCAAATCAACAATAGATAAGCGCCGATGGCCCAACGCTACATTATCATGAATATAGTGTCCTTCTCCATCCGGACCGCGATGTGCAATTATATCTGTCATTAATCTTATTTGATCTATCGATTGATCATTTTGTCCAATTATTCCTGCAATCCCACACATATCACTACCTCACAAATATACAAATCTTTGCTTTATTTAACATTTGAAATTTCTCATTCATATTCTTCTACGCACAACGAAAGATAACGTCCAAGCAATCAGGATCCATTGATATGCATACGCTAAGAAAGTACTTGGTGAAAACGAAGCAAAAACTAACACTGTATCCATTGCAATAATAACAGCATATTCTACGCACCTCTCTTGCAAATATAGTTTTATTAATTTAATATAGATATATATTAAATATCCTACATAAAGCGAGAAAATTATAATACCGTATTGTGAGAATATCTCAAGCCACAGACAATGAGGATTCGCAAGAACCGGAGCAATAGCATATTCACTAAAATAGCGCGAAAATCCATTAGGCCCAAATCCCAGTCCGTAAGTTTTTGTGAAGGTTTCTTTTATTCCTTCCAAATAAGTATTAATTCGTAGAAATAAAGATCCATAGCCTTCATTCATTCCTCCAACTTGCGCCGCCACTACAGTCTCCACTGTACCTGTTCCTTGTACGGCAACTTTAATTCCTTCCGGGATAGTTCTATAAGGGAGAAACAGTTCATAGCCCTTCATAATTAATGTATAAAAGGCTTTTACGCCCCATCGATATATCAGGTAAATTCCTGCCGCTTTAATTAATACGTTGCTAAGCTTTGCATGTGTCAATATTATATATACAATTAGACCTATTAGCAATGCAATAAATGTAATCCAAGCATCATTTCTTATGATTAGAAGAAATGCCGCGAGTAAAACAGCTGTGTTAAAAATATTTGAAATTTTCCGTATCTCATGCTTTAAAAATAGGGGGGCAAAAATAGCCAAAAAAGCGGCAAAATCATTTGGCCCATAAAAAATTCCTGTTGCATTATATGAAACAAATTTATCAATAGGTTCCAATGGGTGTAGTTGATTGTAATATTCGATTTGTTGTAAATCACAATACTGAGAAGTGTACAGATGCCAACCTGTTATCATTTCAATTAGTCCTAACAAAATCAACCCACAGTATATACTTTTTAAAGCATATATCATATATTGAAAACTTCTTGGATCCTGTAAACTCCTTACTATTAACCCTATAGAAACAAATCCTATAGCTAAAGTCATTAACTCTTTTAAATTTTCCTTATCACTGATTGTATTGTTTGCAATAATTTGAATGCATCCATAAATTATCCAAACTATTGCAATTAGCATTCCTATAACAAGCAATTTATTTTTTGCGATTGTAGACCAACGTCTATTAGCAAACCCTTCAACAATATAAAAGGCTAAAAAAAGTGGTACGAGCAATCTATAATAAGTCATAACTATTCCGAATAATTTAAAATCACCTATAGGAAATACTCCAATAATACTTACAACAATTATTGCCGCTCCAATGATGTAATCAACTTTATTATCTTTTTCAATTTTAATATTCATAAAACCTACTTTCTTATTAGCCTTACCAATAATTTTTTCATATCATTTATAGCGGTTTTATACATAATTAAAATCATAATTAAGCACACACTCCCGATCAATAGTTTGAATATAATTCCTTCATCCTGTATCAAGACAACTATTAAAAAGGTCACAAAAGTTGTAACTGCCAACTTCTTCACATGGTAATTACAAGGATAGACTTTTTGGGCAAATGTATATGAAAGAACAGCCATTACTGTGTATGCAATCGCCGTGGTATAGGCTGCTGCTATCGCTCCAAATTGCGGAATAAATATTAAATTCAGCAAAACATTTATGAGTGCTCCTACTCCCACGGAAATCGTCATATATATTGACTTCTTTTTAAAAGCGACACCATAACCTACAATTGTATTTATTGCATATATTAATTGAGCAAACAACATACAGGGGATTAAATTATATGCCCAATAGTATTGTTCATCCGCCATAAATGATATAATTTCTTTAGAGTAGAGAGAAATTATGAAAATGGCAATCACCAAAATAAAATAAAATCCGTCCAGAATCTTGACGTATTGTTGTTTGCTGTTTTCTTCATCTTTTGTGCTAAAAGCATACGTCGTATACGCCATATATACGCTGTTTGCTAAGACATTTACCATATTCGCAAATCTTGCTCCGATGCCGTATATGCCAACCTCCGCTTCTCCTTTAAAATAGAGTATTATATATCTGTCAGATGCTGATAATATCCATGCAGCAATCACCATCGGTATTAAAGGGATTGCATATTTTAACATTTTTTTTGCCAAACACTTATTAAAATACGTCTTTTTTATAGGCTCTCGTCCTAACCAAGCAAATAAGACCAACTGAATCCCTTGAATACATAACGTACTTAAAATTAAGGAGCGCTCGCCAAGTTGGAGGACACTAACAAAAAAAACATTTAAAAGCACCATACTCAAAGAGGCTGTTACATTTATTGCTGCAAAAACTCCCATTCTATTCTGTACACGGATCAATATGGAATAAGGTAAGTACCACAAATTTACTGCCATAGACACCATTGCAATTACAATTAGTGATTGGTACTTTAACGAGCCAAGCAGTACAATCGCAATCTTCCCACTAAAAAGAATTAATACGAATGGGATTAAACTCATTCCAAGTAAAATTAGTTCAACTGTATTAAAAACTTTTTTTTGATGTTCTATACTCTTTTCATCAAAAAAAAATGCACTAAACGCAGAATCCAGTCCCATAACAAGAATAGGAAAAATTAATCCAACTAAGGTAGTGATTGTATCCGAAACGCCTAATTGTGCCGGGCTCAAATATTTTGTATAAAGAGGCAGCAAAAAAAAATTAATTGCCTTTATACATATATTTGAAAGGGTCAAAATAGCGCTGCCTTTTACTAACTCTATAATTTTATTATTACTTCCCAAAGCACTTAAACCTTTCTCACAACTTGATTAAACGCTGCTTCCCCCGTTAGTCCATTTTCTTTTCCCTCATATATCGCCTTCAGCACTGCTGCATTGTTCCCACAATCATGATATTTACATGCATATTGCCGCCCCTGTTTTCCTAAATGATTGCGTAGTTCAGAATCTAAAATTAAAGACTCCAATACACCATACAATGAATCCGGCGTCGCACTAACAATCGGTAAATCTTTTGGCAATTTTTTTTTCATATCTTCAGATATATACGTGATCACTGGTTTACCCATGGCCATTGCTTCGATGGCAAAAACACCATAAGTCCCAACGGTAATTTGGTCAAAAATAATATCTGCTTTCATATACTCTTTAAAGGCTTCTTGTTGAGGCAGGTTACGTATTAGAATAAGGTTAATATTATGTTTTTGTGAAAGCTTCTCCATTGCTTCAAGAAACCACTTTGTCCCTTTGCCATTGCCCGATGGCGCATGAACAATATTAATTCTTTTTTCATTTGTATTCTCAGGATAGCAAGGTGTAATACTATTAACATCCAATCTGAGTGGAACTACACTTATAGCAGTTAATCCCTCTGCCTTTACATGCGAAACCAATTCATCATCATGTAAAACCACATGATCAGCATACTTCATTATATATTTTACTCTTTTACTACGTCTTTCTTTCAGCACTTTAGCATCTTGACTGCCCATATAAATTTCAAAGTCTACATATTTATAAAATTTCTTAATAAATTGTGGATTTCTCACATCATCGCCATGAAACTCACAAATGATTTTTTTCCTGAATAACTTCAGTACTGGCAAATCAATACCAAACGGCAATAAGCTGTGCCCAAAGTGAAAATGAAACACATCATACTTAAATAAAGAACTAATAAAATTACATCCTAATTTTATTACATACCAAGGATACTTCTTTTTATTTGCAAAATCAATGTTCAAACATTTATCAACAGGATAACCAAAAGGTGAAGGGTCCCAGAGAATCAAATCTGCTCTACATCCTTGTCTTCTAAGCCCTTTTACAGAGTAATAGGCTTGTCCTGCAACTTCTCGCATACCATGTAAAACTCTCATTGTATCCCCCACATTAAGCTTTTATTGATTTTTTTACGGCATCACAAATCTTTGTAATCTCATGTTTTTCCAAATAAGGATGCATTGGTAAACTGAATACTGTACTGCTCAGCCTTTCACATATTCTAAGATTATCGTTTTCCACTTTTATTTTCTTCGAATACGCAGTTGATTTATGCGCTGGCACTGAGTAATAAATCATAACCGGAATATCCTGTGATTTCAATGCTTTCACTATCGTATCACGTTGATCCTGATTTTCAGCCTTTACAGTATACTGCGCCCAGCTAGAATGATAACCATTTGGCACTATTGGTATTTCTAAGAGATCTTCTAACTGCTGCGAATATAAATCCGCCACCTCATTGCGGCGTTCAAGTTCCTCATCAAATATTTTCAACTTTGCCAATAAAATAACAGCCTGCATCGTATCTAGCCTGCTATTCAGGCCAATTCTAACGTTATCATATTTATCCACACCCTGTCCATGGATATGAATTGATCTTATTAAATCTGCCAGTTGATCATCATCAGTGAATATTGCACCGCCGTCTCCATAACAGCCTAACGGTTTAGCCGGGAAGAAAGATGTTGCAGCAATATTCCCAAAGCTCGCTGCTTTTTTCCCTTCAATATTTCCACCAAAACCCTGAGCCGCATCTTCTAGAACAAATAGATTATATTTATCCGCAACTTTACATATTTCTTTGTGGTCTGCCGGTAATCCAAATAAATCAACAGCAATTACACCACTTGGTTCCAAGTCTGTTGTTTGCTGTGTTGATAATATTTTTTTTTCTAAATCAACGGGATCCATATTGAATGTATCCCATTCTGAGTCAACAAAAACTGGGGTTCCTCCTGCTAATGTAATACTCTCTGCTGAAGCAAAAAATGTAAATGAAGGAACGAACACGGCATTTTTTCTTGTAAGATTTTTTGCCATTAACGGAATAGTCAATGCATCAGTACCACTAGCACAAGTAATAACATGCTTAACTTTTGTATATTCCTGTAATCTCGACTCTAATTCGCAGACTTCTTCACCCATTATGAAACGTTTGTGACGATATACTTGTTCCATGCTTTTTTGAACATCTTCTTTAATACGGTCGTACTGTTTGTGCAAATCTATAAATTGCATTATATCTTCTCCTGTTTATTTTAACTGCTTATCTGCAGTTTCTAAAATTTTAATCATTCGTATTGCTGCTTTAGCATCTGTTAAAGAATCTTGTTGTTTTATAATACATTGTCTGAAATGTTCTAAACTATTAAATAATGCATCGCCCTGCTCTAATCGAGGGATAATCGCATCACCTCCACGAGTTTTTATTACATAGTCTTCATATTCAACATTTTTATTCGTATCAAATCCTTTATCATAGATAATTAGCTTATTTAATACGTCTACATCATCATAAACAAGCATTTTTTTTGTTCCAGCAATAATAATTCGACGCTCTTTTATTGGGGACAACCAACTTGCAGTAATACTTGCCAAAAAATTTTCATATTTTAAATTTAGAAACGTTATGGATTCCTTTTCGGAATATATTTTTTCGCCCATTGCATTAATACTGATTGGCTCTGCTCCATCTGATAAAAAATCTACAATGGAGAGGTCATGTACGCTTAAATCCCACATTGCACTAACATCATTTTTAATTTGCCCTAAATTAATGCGGGAACAATCAAAATACAAAATATCTCCTAAATCGCCACTATCTATCACTTCCTTTATTTTCCTAATAATTGGATGGTACACCATTATATGATCTACATGTATCCTAAGTTTGTTTTGTTTTGCCAACTCATATAGCTCTATCGCATCCTTGACATTATCAGTAAACGGTTTTTCAACATATACATGCTTACCAGCCAGCAATGCTTCCCTGGCAAGACGGTAATGTGCACTTGTTTCTACTGCTAACGCAACAGCTTCTATGTTATTATTATGCAAAATCTTATCATAATCTTGCATATACTGAGTAGCTTCGCCATATAAGTCTTTCGCCAACTTTAGCCTCTCTACTTTTTTATCACAGATTGCAGAAAGTTTATAAGCTTTATTTTTATATAAGTTTCTAGCAACATTGGGTCCCCAATATCCATAACCTATCAATGCAATATTTATCATGCTACTCCTCCAATTTTAAAATTCTCCCATCATATCCAAGCTTGAAAATTCATTTAATGGCAGTTTGATCGGTTTTCCACTTTTTTGACTTTTATATATAGCAAGGACTACTTCCAAAGCATTTTTGCCAGCATAGGCGTCAACGTAAGGTTTTCTATCCTCCTTAATTGAAGCAATCATATCAGAGAATAAACTGGTATGACCATTTCCATAAACATTACTTGTAGCTTCCTCCAGTCCTTTATTTTTTTTGTCACTTGCGTTTTCATCTTCAAATTCCCATACATCAATATTATTGGTTGATGTTCCGCCTATTTTTACAGTGCCTTTTTCTCCAAAAATATACAAGGTTTCTTCAAGATTTTTTGGAAAAACGTTTGTGGTTCCTTCGATTGTCCCAATGGCACCATTTTTAAATTTTATTACTGCCATTCCAACATCTTCTGCTTCTAAATAGTTATGGAATTGCTGTCTCGTCACTCCATATATTTCTTCGATTTCATCACCCATCATCCATCTAAGCAAGTCAATACCATGAATGCACTGATTCATCAAGGCTCCACCATCCTGCGCCCAAGTCCCTCTCCAAGGCGCTTGCTGATAGTACTGAGGACCGCGATTCCATCTAACATGTACGGTTCCATGAGATAATTTACCAAAACGCTGAGCTTCTATTGCCTTGCGCAATTCTTGAACTGCCAGATTAAATCTGTTTTGATGACATGCGGAAACTTTCACACCCTTAGCTTCCGCTAATGCAATAATCTTATCTGCATCAGCAATACTCATTGCCATCGGCTTTTCAATAATTACATGAATCCCATGTTCAATACAGTACAGTGCAATTTCAGCATGGTTCCCGCTTTCTGTCGCAATGCTAACAAGTTCCGGTTCAGCTACAGCAATCATTTCTTTATAATCAATAAATTTACTCAAGTTAGTCAGATTATGCTTACCCGCCAAAAAGTCCATCTGCTCTTTTACGATATCACATAATGCTACAATATTCAATTCGTTATTAGCCGCCGCTTTTAAATGATTTGTCGCAATTCGACCACAACCAATTAATGCATATTTCATAATCAATTCTCCTCAATCGTTTCTTTTAGTTATTTATCTTTTAAGACAATCCCCTTTTTTTGAGATTCATATTCCTTGCCACAAACTTTACAGCGTAAATCACTTTGTAAGATCTCACCACACTGGCAAACCCATCCGATTTGGCGGGCAGGAACTCCTGCTACCAAAGCATATGCAGGTACATTTTTTGTCACAACAGCTCCTGCTGCTACCATAGCCCATGCCCCTACCTCGTGTCCGCATACGATTGTCGCATTGGCGCCAATTGATGCGCCTTGACGTAAAATTGTTTTTTGATAATTCTCGCTACCCTTCGGGTAACTTGCTCTGGGTGTAAGATCATTTGTAAAGACCATTGACGGTCCGCAGAAAACTTGAGATTCCAATTCAACACCCTGATAAATTGAAACATTATTCTGAACTCTACAACCATCTCCAATAATAACGTCATTGGCTACATTGACATTCTGCCCAAAGGAGCAATCTTCACCTATTTGTGCATTCGATTGAATATGGCAAAAATACCAAATCTTTGTTCCTTTTCCTATTTTAACTCCTTCATCAATGTAACTCGACTCATGTACAAAATACTCTGCCATATGATCCTCCTTTAATTACTTCCTTTATCTATAATTTAAGTATTTTTGCTGGAAATCCAAACACTGTAGTTTCATCTGAAATATTTTTTATTGCTATGGAGCCAACGCCAATCTTGCAATTTCTTCCTACACGTTTTCCATTCATAATATAGGAATTAGGCCCAAAATACGTGTCTTCTCCTATTACACTGCTCCCCCCTATCACCGCATTACCAACAATTGTACATCCTTCCTTTACAATTGCATTGTGTCCTATAAATACATTATCATCAATCATCACATTTCTTCCGATAATCGTAGGGTCAATCGTTCCGCTGTTAATTGTGCAACGCGCTCCTATTTCGACATTTTGATCAATTGTCACTCCTCCTACATGGGGCAATCGATATGCCTTCCCTGACGTATCACGTTCAAAACCAAATCCTTGACTACCTATAACACTATTCTCTCCAATAATAACATTATTTGCAAGTTCTACATTACTGCAAACTTTTGTGCCTGATCTAATGATACAATTATTTCCTATGATTGAATTGTTCTCAATAACACAAAATGGCTCTATCTCTACATTTTCACCAATAGTCACATTTTCACCAACCCGGCTATTATTTATCATTTTATACTTCGAATCGTTTTTTCGCTGTTTCTGTAAAATATGCGAGAAAATCTTAGCATATTGCAGTCTGGGGTTCTCTGTATAAATACATTCATTATTTTCAAGAATTTCTTTCGGAAGTTCCCATTTTTGTATAGGCAAAATAATTAAACTTTCCAAAACATTCAGCAACTTATTTTCAATTTTCTTGTTCAATTTTTGGACAAACATCAACGAGTAGGAATCGGGGTTCGTTATAGATGCGACATGTTTAATTATAAATTTATTTGCAATTTTGCTACATAGCCCTGTTTGTTCCAGATCTTTAATATTATATTGGAATTCAAACTTTTTCATAGCGAATTTTCCTCCTATTAAATCATATAGATTCTAAGTCTGTTTCCGTTTCTATTCCAGGCGTAATTATCTTCATATCATTAAAAGCTGCAACTTTTCTGGCCTTTAAAAAATTGTATACCTTATATTGTTTTGTTTCATTGCTTTCACTGTACCAGAATGGATGTGTCAAGATATGTAAATCCGCATACTTCCCGCTATTAATTATATCAAACACGTCCTCTCTCCAACGCATCTCACTATCTGAAACATATTTCCAATTCATAAAAAACTCTTTGCTATATGAATTGACAATGCCCGGAATTTCTAAATTCGATTCTAATGTGGCTTTCGATGGAATATGCATGGATACCGACCTCACTTTATAATCGCTGCCAATAATTTCTTCCATGAGCATAGCCTCTTTCTGAATTGCTGAACACATCGCTTCATTTCTATTAGTATCGAAAGCAAAATTGTATTGTGTTTCATCAAAATGCAACCCGATTTCATGGCCGTTATCTAATATTCGCTTAATTGATTCCAAAGAATCCCTACACAAGAAATTATAAAAGTCGGAGGTAAGTAGAATAAAGTAGGTTGAAGAAACATCCAGCTGCCTTTCAAAATCCGAAAAAATTGCTGCTTTTTCTAAAGAAAGATCTACATCATGCCGTAATATTGCTCTTTTACCCGCAGCATACTGGGAACACTGATAGTCTGTAATCTTGTAGCCCGATCGCTTTAATGAATCGATAATTGCCGCATATTCATCAAATGTAAAATCCATAAAAACCTTTCCTTCCTGCATTATTTTATAGAAAGCTGTTTTAAATCATCTGATACTTGTTTTGCTCTAGCTTCCCAGGAGTTATCTTTAGCACAACTAATGCAATTTTGCATTTTTTGAACCACCTCACCGTAGTTATCACATAAATGAACAAAAAGGCCGGACAAATCTTCTTCATTATAATTGACCGCCCAACCAACATCATTTTGTGTGACAAATTCCTGAGCTACTGTACCCTTTGTCGCTATAACAGGTACACCATAGCAAACATATTCAAAGAGCTTGACTGGCATTGCAAAATCTCGATAAATTTCATTCTTATAGTATAAACCAGCAATATCTGCATCTAAAAAATATTCCTCTAGCTCAGAACCACTTTTATGAATCACTTTTATACGATCGCATAGAAACTTTTCATATTGTGAATGATGCAGTTTCCAATCTTCCATTTTACAACATATAGTAAGATGAAGTCTTGGGTCACTCAAAACTACTGAACAGAATTGTGTAATATCGTGTAGTCCTGCAATACCACCAACGTAAAAAATATTTAGTTCATTAGTGCGCTCCTCCCTGTATCCGCTGACACGTAATTTACGTTCTCTGAGAAAATCTAAATCAAACGTTCCACCAGGCGGTAACACATGATAGTTTAATTCCTTATTAAGGTAAGTAGAAAAATCAAGGGATGGCACATAACAAATATCCAATAATTTCTTGTATTTTTCAAGATCATATTTGTATAGAGGAATGCTTAATAATCGTTTATGTGCAGCAACTGTTTTTTTATATACTGGGAACTTCCAGTATATATCCCGATAAAACAATCCAATTTTAATTCCGTTGTTTTTACAATACAGGAAAAATTGAAAGTCTAGCAAAGGATATCGCGGAATATGGTTTTTTTCAGTTAATAAGGTTGGCATAGTGCTGCTTTCTGAATACAAGAAATCAAACTTCTCTCCCTTTCTTATTTCTTTTTTTATATTTTGGATTGCTTTTTTTCTTTCTTTTCCATTTCCCATCACAACAGAAACATCATACCCAATGTCTCTAAATGCCTGAAGCATTTTAAGGGGACGAATACCTGACCCGGATTTTGGTTGATCACTAATTGTCATAGGGACATGGAAAATGCACCGCATATTATCCAATAGAGTCACCTCATACTTTTCTACTAAAAAAATCCTCGATAGCTATTACAATCTTTTTTGCAGAGTTACCATCACCAAATGGTTCTTCACATCCTGCCAATGACTGTTCTAAGGCTAATTTTTCAAGTATATCATTTTCTTTGGCGTTTGCTAATTGATTTCGATTGTTTATCATCGTTTCAGGCCATATCACTTGATTAAAAACTGTTATGCATTGCTTTTTTGCAAAAAAAGCTTCTCTTTGCAAGCCTCCTGAATCTGTAATTACTTTTTTACAATGAAGTAACAAATAAATACTTGTCATGTAACTAACTGGTTCACATAGATATATATTATTAAAGCCATATTCCTTTTTCAGTGTTGTAACAGCCTCTTTATTCCTGGGATGCACTGGATAAATACATATACTATCCAGGCTATCAGCAGCTTTGAGGATTTCCAATAAAGCTTCCTTATTATCTGTATTTTCTGGTCTGTGGCATGTCAAGTAATAATACTTGTCAGGTATGGTAATTGCTTTCTCTTCAATTCCAGTTAAAGTTCTTGATATATTATTCAAAGAGTTACTATAGTAATTAAATGCATCATACATAGGATCTCCAATTAAAGCAATTTGCGCTTTAATTCCTTCTTTCTCCAAGAATCCAACCCCTGATTTTGTACAGCATAAAAGTAAATTTGAAACGTGATCAGTAACAATTCTGTTGACTTCTTCCGGATTATGAAGAGTTCCTAGTCTAACTCCAGCTTCTATATGACAAACTGGAATATGAAGTTTTACTGCAGCCAACGCACCTGCAAGTGTAGAATTTGTATCTCCATATACAATAACTAAGTGTGGTTTTTCTTGGAGTAAAACTTCTTCAATTTTTATAAGCATTTCTCCTGTCATTTTTCCGTGATTTCCACCGTTAACCCCCAAATTATAATGAGGCCTTGGAATCTTTAGTTCTTCAAAAAAAACTTCTGACATATTATAGTCATAATGTTGCCCAGTATGAACTATTACCTCTTCATACTTTTTACGGATCTCCCTGGAAACCACTGCTGCTTTAATAAATTGTGGTCTTGCTCCTAGAATTGTAATAATCTTCACCGTCTATAATACCTCGATATTCTTTCTTTGTTTTATATTTTTCATTGCATTTTTTGTGTCAAAAATGGCTTTTGCATTTTTTTGCACCATATTATAATCAACCACAGAATGCGCAGTTGTGATTATTATCAAATCATACTCTGCTAGAATCTGATTATCAATGCTTTTTAGGCCCTTATGCATCCTTTCTCCTTTTTTATATGCACTTATAAAGGGATCGTAAAAATCCACCGCTGCTCCGTTTTCTTCTAACAACTTTATCACATCAATGGCTGGACTCTCTCTATAATCATCTATATCTTGTTTATACGCAATACCCAAAACTAGTATACGGGCGCCTTTTAATGATTTTTCAAAGTTATTTAAAATTCTGCTGGCTCGCTGGACGCAATATTCTGGCATTTTATCATTAATCATCATCGAACTCTCTATCATAGATGTATGAAATCCATACTCTCTTGCCTTCCAAGAAAGATAGTATGGATCAAGTGGTATACAGTGTCCTCCTAAACCAGGGCCCGGATAAAATGGTTGAAACCCATAGGGCTTTGTACTTGCCGCCTCTACGACCTCCCAGTAATTAATATTTAACTTGTCGCAGAGCATTGCCATTTCATTGGCCAACCCAATATTAATATTTCGATATGTGTTCTCCAGGATTTTTTCCATTTCAGCTACTGCTGGTGAAGATGCTTCAAAAACATCTCCATCTAATACGGCTCTGTACATCGCCGCAATTACTTCTGTAGCCTCTGCTCCAACGCCACCAACTACCTTTGGCGTATTTTTTGTCTTATATATTAAGTTTCCCGGATCCACTCTTTCTGGTGAAAAGCCTAAGTAAAAATCCTTTCCACAGGTCAGTCCCGAGACTTCCTCTAATATAGGTTTTAATAATTCTTCCGTAGTTCCAGGATATGTTGTAGATTCCAAAACAACAATAGTCTCTGGATTTAAAAACTCCCCAATTTTTTGGGCAGATGATTTGACATAGCTAATATCCGGTTGTTGGTGCGAATCTAAAGGCGTTGGAACACAAATCGCCACAAAATCCACTTCACTAACAAAACTAAAATCAGTTGTAGCCTTCAATCGTTTTTCCTTAACTAAACTAGCAAGCTCCTTATCTACCACATCTCCAATATAGTTCTTTCCCGCATTTACCATCTCGACCTTTTCTGTTTGTATGTCAAAACCAATAGTCTCAAAACCTGCTTTAGCTTTTTCGACCGCAAGAGGCAATCCAACATAACCTAAACCAACAACACCAACTTTAATCTTTCTTTTTTTAATTTTATTTAAAAGTTTACTTTTCAATTTTTTCACCCTTTCAATGCATTAGATGCAATCGTATCCATCAAAACTTTTTCTAACCGTTCTGTTAATACAAGAAAATCATACATTTTAGCTGTTTGTTTAGCATTGTCACAAATTCTTTCATATTGTTTTTTTTCCATGTTGATAAAACTTAAGATAGCATTGCTATACTCATGTTCATTTTTAAAGTTTTCAGCAATACCGCAATGGAATTTTTCAATTGGATCGTATCCCGTTTTAATGTTTGCTAGGATGGGCGTTCCGCTAGCCAAATACTCAAACAGTTTATTCTGACTGCCGCCGTATTTCCATAAACCGCCACTCTGATAGTTAAGTATGTTTAAATCACTTTTAGACAATATATACGGGATAAACTCCTTGCCTACTTTACCTCTAAAAGAAACGTTTTGAATTTTATGATTCCTGCAATATTCCTTCAGTTCTTCCGTCTGTTCTCCATCGCCATAAATCAAAAGTGTCACATTGATATCCTTTAAGTATCCCATGCTTTTTATGAGAAACCCAACACCATTTGCTGGCCTAATAGCGCCTGCATAAACCACCTTAAACTGACCTTTATTTTCCAGAGCATCCTCTTTAATTTGATGAACAGATAAATTATGATAAAACTGGTCTAAATCAACTCCATTGTTTATATAATATATCTTATCCATATCTATACTATCAGCCCAATGCTTTTCTATTATATAATCCTTTCCACCCTCTATCGTGAATATTAAACTATCCGCCCTTTTATAAATCCATTTTTCCAATACATATAAACACTTTACTGCTATATTTCGGTCTGTATATTTTGTATATGCCACAATACTTTCAGGCCATAAGTCCCTTACTTCACAAACACATGGACATTTAAATCTATGTGCTATCTTTATACCAGCAACAAGAGTTAGTGGATGTACAGACGAAGCCAGGATAATGTCCGGCTTGTTTTCTTTCTTTTGATAATACTCAAGAGTTTTTTTTACATTTATATAATAATCTATCATATTCCGCACTCGTAAATATCCATTGCCATTATATTTTCGAGTCTTCACGAATACATAGCGAACACCGTCTTTACCTTCTTTTTCCAAAGATAATTTTCCTGATAATTCTATTGTCTCCTCGCTATTATGAATAGTGCTTGCGCAAAAAATTTTAACTTTATGTCCCTTTTGAATTAAATATTTTCCAAAGCTTTGATGCCGCCCTAAGCCATCAAAATACATGGCTGTTGCATAATGGTTTAAAATCCAAATATTCAATTATCATACCTCCACTATTCTCTGGAATTCCTTGGCTATTCATAAATCATTATTTATAAATAGCCCGCGCATTCAGTCATTATAACAGATATCCAGCATCCGCTTTTACAAGTTCATTAAATTCCTATTTGCAAAACCTCTTTTAAAGTGGCCCCTTTCCCATGTCCCGGATATACCTGTAACTGTGTATCTAATTCGTTAAAATATTTTAATGTAATATGCTCGTAATCTCTTTTATTCCCACCAGGCAACCTTGTTATTACAGGAATACCATTAAGCAGCGAATCTCCAGTAAATAAAACTTTATCATCCACAATAATACAGCTGCTGCCTTCAGAATGCCCTGGCGTTGCTTTCATTTTGATTTTATGTTTATTCCATAAAAACTGCCATTCATCTTTAAACGTAAAGTCTGCTTCACATGTCATAGGCCTTACTTGATTAGCCAAAGCTTTTATGTCCTGTGCTTTATCTATAAATAACACATTAAAGTATTTTGATCCATTTCTGATGGGTGATGTTAAGTTTCGCGCACATGCTTCCGAACAAATCACTTCACTGCCATACATTTTTTTAACCCAGTTGACTCCTGAAATATGATCATAATGCTCATGTGTTAATAATACTTTTTGTATGCGTATATCTGGAAAATCCTCAAGAATTTGTCCTGTTTCAAAGGGGTCTATTACAATCGCCTCGTTGCCTTCAAGAAGCAGATACATTTTCGAATCTATTAAGTCATAACTATAAGTCTCGATCTTCATCATTTTTACTCAAGCCTTTGTATATATATGGTTATAAAAATCCTCAAATCTTGCATTTCTCCGCTTATGATATCTAATTGCACGATTATTAAATAAGTCCACATAGGTATACATATAATGAATTCCCTCTGTCTTTATAATGTTGCGTAACTTCATTTCAAGCGCACACAATTTTTTATAATCGCTATAATTTATAACGCTGAACATAAACAATTTCTTACCTATAATATCAAAAGAAATCAAGGTAGTAATTATTCCATTCTCTCGGTGCAAAAGGATTTTATTATTTAGGATATAGTACTCCAAAAGTTCCTGCTTTGATGGTATATGATCTACATGTAAATCAAACGTTCGCTTTAACAAGTTAAAAATTTCGCTTTCCTCCCCCGGTTCAGCGAATCTTCCTATGTTATCATCTCTGCAAGTATAAAGATCCCGGAGGTTTTCATCCTTCATAACAGTTTCTTCATCCATGTTTATATCCGGAAAAGAAATCCGCTGTAATAATCCGGATTTTTGAAAGCCACTATTGCATATAAAATCATCATCAATTGTTTTTTCTTTGGAAAATATATCTATAGAAACATCAGCAAATGTCTCTCGCAAATGCGTGATTAGTTCATCTTTATTATTTGAACAGAATATCAGTTTATCGACGCAGCCTTCTTTTTTTAAAAAAGCCACAGTGTTTTCAGTATAAATGGCCCTATAACTTTTCTTGCTATCTTCCCCCATGAGTGGCAAGAAATTCGTGTAAACCGTTCCTTTATTGCGAATCGTCTTTATTTTTTCAAATATTTGTTTGTATTCAAAATTGTCCATAGATCATACCCTTCATATACACCTTATAAGTTTGATTCTATCATCTGACAAAAACGCAGTTCTCCCAGCTCCATAGTCATTGCACCCCAGGCAAGTCCTGATCCAAAAGCAGATAACACACAGTCAAATTTATCCGACACAAGCTCTTGATTCAAGTTATCCGCTATCACAAGTGGTATTGATACGCCGCTAGGGTTTCCATATTTAGTCACCAAATCGGAAAAAAGTTTTTGTTCTGGGACTTGCAGCTTTTCTCTTAATTTTTGGAGCATAAAGCGATTTGGCTGATGAAAAAGGAAATAGTCCATTTCTTGTAACTTTTTATCAGAAAATTCCATTAACTCATGGATGCATGGCGGCACTTCCTCTTGCACAAAATTAAAGACACTTGTACCATCCATATGCATATGATCCATCGCACGAAAGTTCCCGTCACCTAAATCCTTCAGCTCGGCAGTTTCTATTGAATTTGGCCTGCGAAAACCTCCTGCCGGAATGTGAAGTGCATTTCTTCTTGTCCCGTCCATTTTCATAATACAATGAACGTCCTTTGCGCCAGACGAATTTTCAATTATCGATATAGCAGCTCCATCTCCAATCAGTGGATAATCATTTCTATCTTTAGATGATACTTTTTTGCTCAACACATCAACATTACAAAGTAAAACCTTTTTATCCCCTAAGTGTTCCAATAGCATGAACGCTTGTATCAATCCCATCAGAAAACCACAACATCCTTGAGGAATATCCATACATAAAACATCCTCATCAAATCCGCATTCACCCTGGACAATGTTACTGATTTGCGGCAGAAAATAATCTGGAGACAGCGTTACTACTATGATTGCTCCTATTTCATCTTTGGAAATCATCTGATTGCTTAATAGATACTCAACTCCGTATTTGCAAAAATCCGAAGCAAAGCTGGTTTCCTTTGAGAGCCTGTGTGATTCATATCCCATAATTTTTTTTAAACGCATTGTCTGCTTTGGCGGGAAAGTATAGTTGTCTACTTCGTCATCAAAGTAGGAAATAGTCTCCGGCAGTATCCCTAGTATACCGGATATCCGTTTGTTTCTAAATATTGTTTTCAATTGATCCTCCGCTCTTCTGTATCAAATCTTTAATTGAATCAAAAGAATAAAAGTTTTCAGGAACTATATCCAGCCCATCAATTGAAACCTTATAGGTTTCTTCAATCATTGCGATTAAAGTAACAATATCAAAAGAATCTAAAAATCCATCCTCTATAAAATTCTCACTGGTTTCAAAGTCAAATTCCGGTCTTATTTCTTTTAAAATATTTTTAATTTTATCCATCTTCCTTGTCCTTTCAATTCTAATCTGTAACATCAATGGTCCTTCCACCATCTATAACAAACTGTTGACCTGTAACCCATTCAGCCCTATCGGATAGTAACAACCTTACCATCCCAGTCAGTTGCTCAGGAGTTCCGATACCCATAGGATAGTTTTGCTGCATCCTCTCCTGCATTGCAGCATCTTCAAAAATCTTTTCTGTCATTTTTGTTCTCATGGCTCCAGGCAGAATAGAATTTACTCTAACCTGCGGCGCTAATTCAACTGCCAAATTTCTCATTAATCCATCTAAGGCCGCTTTTGAAGACCCATAAACGCCAAATGTCTTAGCCCCTCTATTACTGATATTGCTGGAAATAAAAACTGCACTATTCAATGCTTTTTTATTTATTTTTCTCGAAGTCAATACTTTAACAATCAACGCTGCAGAAAAAACATTTACTGCAAAGGTTTTTTCAAAGGTTTCTGCATTAAACATTTTGCAGGGCATCATTTTCATATCTCCCGCGCAATGAACAAATTTACTAATTGAAAGTTCTTGTATCCTAATTAAGTCTGTCAGATTTTTTTCCAGATTTTCCAGATTGCTTAAATCCTGTTCCCAATAAAGGGTTTCACTTTTACACTCTTCTGCTGTTTGTTCTAGTGCTTTTTTGTTTCTTCCAGCTAAAACTAAATTATAATCTTGTGCCAACTCTTTCGCCAATACTCTACCAACGCCAGAAGATGCACCTGTAATTAATACATAGGGCTTCATTTGATTCCTCCTATATTACTGGGCTGTATAGCCGCCATCAATATTCAGTACAGCTCCGGTCATCCATTTTGATGCATTTGATAAAAGGAAGGCTATTCCCATTGCAATATCCTGAGCTTCACCCCACCCTAGGGGGTGCAGCGACTCAATGACTTCGCTATACGATTTATCAAACTTAAGCTCTACGTCTTCTGCCATATTCGTTTTAATAAACCCTGGCGCAACACAATTAACCCGTATATTCTTTGAGGCCAGCTCTATCCCCAACGATTTTGTTATTCCAATAATTGCAGCCTTACTTGCAGTATAGGCTAAATTACATGCCGAGCCAACGACTCCGTATACAGAAGATATTAAAACAATTGACCCTCCGCTAGCTGCACATACCTTTTTGCTCACAAAATTTCTGACCAGCTCAATTGCAGCAAATGTATTAATTTCCATCACTTTCTTATAGTTGTCACTATTTAACATTCGTAAAGGTACTACCGATGGCACTCCTGCACAATGAACAAGTCCGTCAAACTTTCCCATTAGCTTTGCTTCACTTTTTAAAGTATCTGCAATAGCCTCGTTATCTTGCAAATCAATTACTTCGCCACGTGATGAATCTGAACAGGATGATAAAGTTTGTTTCATACCCATTTCATCTATGTCCACTAGCAAAACATTTCCACCCAGTTTAGAAATCTCTATTGCAGCAGCCTTCCCTATTCCGGAGGCCCCGCCAGTAACAATAATATTTTTGTTTTCCAAAGACATCGGATTGTACATTATTTATTTACCTCTTCGCTCAGCTTTTGCCGATCTATTTTTCCATTGGTATTCCTTGGTAAGATATCCTTTCTAATATAGACCGTAGGTATCATATATTTGGGAAACAAGGATATCAATGCTTTTCTAAATTCACCCGGAGAAATATCTTCTGGCGATTCATAGAATAAGGTAATCTCTTTTGCCTGTTTATTATACACGACACAACAATATTCAACAATGTTCAATTTATTAATAATGGCATGTTCTATCTCACCCAATTCGATCCGATAACCCATATGCTTAATTAGACTATCCTTTCGCCCTTTAAAAGCAATTTCTCCAAATTGATTAATATAGACAATGTCACCTGTTCTGTATATGAGCTCTGGATATGATTTGTTCAGCGGGTTTTGAGTAAATGCCATGGCGGTCTTTTCTGGGTTATTGTAGTAGCCCATTGCCAGTGATGTTCCTCTTACACATAGTTCTCCCTCTTCTCCCGGCTCACACAATTGATTTTTCTCATTCAAAATGAGGATATCTGTATTTTTACATGGATATCCGATTGGTAATGGCTCACTGTCTTCGAACTCTCGCTCTACAATATAATAGGTGCAGTCTAATGTTATTTCAATGGGCCCATATAAATTAGCAAATTTAACGTTAGGCAGTGATTTTCTCCAGTAGTTAAATTGCTTAGTTGGAAAAACTTCGCCAGCGAACCAAACTAATCTTAAATCCTCTAAATAAATCTTTGTGAGCAAATCCATATTAGCTATGTTCACCATAATGGAAGGCACCCAAAAAATAAAGTTAACCGAATATTCTTTCATTTGTTCCAGAAGCTTTGCAGGGAACATGGCTAAATTACTATTTAAAATAACAATCGTTGCACCGTTGCCAGCCATAAGCCACAGCTCATAAACAAAAATATCAAAAACGCTCGGCGAAAGGCTTCCCATTACAATCTTTTCGTCCAGACTAAAGGTTTCGACGGACCAATCCAGAAAATCAAAAAAGCTTTTATGGTTTAAAACGACTCCCTTCGGAATACCTGTGGAGCCTGATGTATTTATAATACATGATGGATCAGTGTCGATCTGCAAACCACGTCGCTGAATTAGTTCTTCCTCATTTAACGAAAATTCATTACGGTCTAATATATCATCGATAATTAAGCACTTACAATCCAATTCCATACCCTGAATTATTTGAGATAGTTTGTTTTCTAATTTCCTATCTGTGAGAATCAGCTTTATTTCAGTATGTTGCAATATTGCCAAAATCCTATCGTTCGGGGTTTTTGTGTCCAGATTCATAAAAAAATTACTGCTGTATGAAATCCCCAGGTCCGCAGCCACTGTATTTTTTGACTTTTCTAAATAAACGGCAATTGGCACATTTCTTTGCAAGCCAACGTTAGCGATTATTTCATTTGCAATACGCTTTGCCTGAGCTGACAGTTCTACAAAAGAGATGAAGTGGTCTCCATCTATAACTGCTGTCTTGTCTGGATATTTTTGTGTTGTACGTTCAAAATAATCAATAATGCTCGTATACATTTCTTCTCCCAACTACTGTGCATATTCAATGATATCTTTTACAGTTTCAAACTTTGCAACATCGTCACCAGTTGCTTTTTTACCGAATTCTTCATCTAAAAAAATAACAACAGACAATTTTGATACAGAATCCCATTCTTCCAATTCTGCAAGTTTTGTCGATAATTCTAACGATCCTTCTTCTACGTCAAGAATTTCTTCCAACTCTTCAATCATTTCTTTCGTGTTCATAGCTTATACTCCTTTATAATTTTAATTTACAAACTAAATTTTTTGGCTGGATACCCCATAACCTTGCTCCCCTTCCTAACGTTATTCATGATGACACTTCCCGCACATGCATATACATCATCACCAATTTTGCGATTAGGAATTATGCTTACTCTACTGGACAAAAATACTCTTTTTCCAAGGGCTACTCCTCCTGTAATATCACAAAATGAAGATATTGTAGAATAGTCTCCAACCTGCGCATCATGTCCAATTCCTGCAGACAAAAGCGTTACAAAATCTCCAATCTTTACATTGGGGCCGATCATTGCTCCGCGATATACAATCAAGCCTTTCCCGAGTTCTACAAAATCGGAAATCATTGCATCAGGATGTACAATACTAGTAAAAGTAGCACCTTTTAATTTCAGTGAGCCTATAATGCTTTCTTTCATCATTGGATTGGCTACCGCACAGGCAAGAACTTCTCCTTCAGAGGGGGAGTAGTCCTTAATTGTTCCAATCACTTCATAGTCACACTCATATTTATCTAAGGCTTTCAAATTATCATCAATAAAACCTTTTATATTCCAGGTTGCTTTCGTTTTATTCACCTCTTTAATAATTTGTAAAAGTTCTCTTCCAAACCCTCCAGCACCTACAATAATCAAGTCTTTCATTTTTCATCATCTCCCCGATTAGGCGATCCCATAAAACCTTCCATTGTAGCAGATGTATCGCTACTAATCCCTTCCCGTCTAAATACTGCCTGAAATGTTTTAAAAAAAATCTTTAAATCTAATAATAGGCTAATATTCATCACATAATACACATCCAAATCAAACTTTTCTTCCCAGCTGATGCTGTTTCTGCCATTTACTTGTGCATATCCAGTAATCCCAGGTCTCACGTTATGTCTTTTTCTCTGGACTTCATTATATAATGGCAAATATTGTACTAACAATGGTCTTGGTCCCACGATTGCCATATCGCCTTTCAAAATATTTATTAACTCTGGCAATTCATCCAGGCTTGTAGAGCGCAACATCTTTCCAAATTTAGTGAGACGGACTTCGTCAGGTAACAAAGCACCATTTATATCTCTTTCATCTGTCATAGTCCGGAATTTATAAATTGTAAAAACCTTTTCATTGATTCCAGGCCGTTGTTGCTTATATAGCACTGGTGCTCCCAGTTTAATTCTTACCAAAAATGCTACAGTCAACAAAATGGGGCTTAATATAATAATACCGGTTGATGCCAGTATAAAATCCACCAGCCTTTTTATATATCTTTCATAAAAGCAACGCTTATATTCCATCCTCTACCACAAACCCTTTATAATCTTTATAATTCTATCCATATCATTTTCTGTCATTTTTGTATCCGACGGCAGGCAGATACCTTTGTCGAAAAGCCACTCACTTACCCCACCATTATCCACATAATCATACTCAGAAAAGAATGGCTGCATATGCATCGGTTTCCAAATAGGCCGTGCTTCAATATTCTCAGCTTCTAATGCTAATTGAATATCCAAAGGAGAAACTTTTGATTCATTATCCAAAACGATACATGATAGCCAGCAGTTGCTATGTTCAAGCTCGTCATGAATTGGCATCATTGTAATATCAGGCAGATCTGAAAAGGCGTTTTTATAAGTATGGTAAATCTCCCTTTTCTTTGCCACTCTTTCTTCCAGTACTTTCAGCTGTCCTCTTCCAATACCAGCAACAATATTGCTCATCCTGTAATTATAGCCAAGTTCGCTATGTTGATAATATCTCGCCTGATCTCTGGCCTGTGTTGCCCAAAAGAGTGCCTTACTCGCATCCTCTTCAGCTTTTTCGGTATTACATAACAGCATTCCCCCGCCAGAAGAAGTAATTATTTTATTCCCATTAAACGATATAATGCTGTAATCGCCGAAGGTTCCTGTCATTTGTCCTTTATAGCTTGTGCCCAAGCTTTCTGCTGCATCTTCAATGATCAGTGTATCATATTTTTTGCAAATTCGCTTGATTTCATCCATATTTGCAGCAAGTCCATATAAATGAACAACGATTACAGCTTTTGGTCTTTGTCCCAGCGCTTCATATTTTTGGAAAGCCCGCTCTAACGCTTCCGGACTCATATTCCATGTTTCCTTATCGCTGTCAATAAAAACGGGTTTTGCTCTTTCATAGATAATTGGATTTGCTGTTGCAGAAAAAGTCAGGCTCTGGCAAAACACCAAATCATCTTCCTTAACATTTAAAAGTTTTAATGCCAGATGCATTGCTGCTGTCCCTGAATACAATGCTGTCGCTGCTTTACATCCAAGCTTGTCGCAAATCTCTTTTTCAAAATTGGTAACATTGGCACCTAATGGTGCAATCCAATTGGTTTCAAATGCTTCTTTTATATATTCCATTTCATAGCCTGCATCGCTCATATGCGGTGAGGCCAGAAAGATCCTCTCTTTATCTGCCATTTAAATCCTTCTCTCTGCTACTTTATATCTGCGGACTATACGTATCACAAACTTTTCCAATTTCCTTCTTTATGCTATTACCATTCTGTTCAGCTGCATAAATCAAATCATCCAGCTGTCTCAAGAATTTCTTGCAGTCCATATCAATCGGTTGTCCAATATAAATCAACTCATTGGGTGTACTCTCCAAGCCTTCCTCAGCCATCAAGAGTTCTTCATATAATTTCTCGCCTGGCCTGAGTCCTACAATTTCAATCTTAATATCTTCATCTGGCACATAGCCCTTCAGACGAATCAAATTCACTGCAAGATCATAAATCTTTACAGGTTGTCCCATATCGAGAACAAAGATTTCCCCGCCCCTGGCCAGAAGACCTGCCTGCAGCACCAGAGATACTGCCTCGCTGACGGTCATAAAGAAACGGGTAATCTCTCTGTGAGTCAAAGTCACCGGCCCCCCTGCTTCTATCTGTTTTAAGAACAGTGGGATTACCGAGCCATTGCTTCCCAGCACATTGCCAAAACGCACTGCCACAAATTCGGTCTCCGACATCTTATTGTAGGACTGGATGATCATCTCACAGATACGTTTAGTAGCACCCATCACATTGGTCGGCCGAACCGCCTTATCTGTAGAAATCAGCACAAAACGCTGTACACCATACTGATCCGACAGCCTGACCATATTTAAGGTACCCTTACAGTTATTCTTGACCGCTTCGTTAGGAGAGTATTCCATAAGTGGCACATGTTTATGTGCGGCTGCATGATAAATAATATCTGTTTTATATGTTTGAAAAATCGTCTCCATACGGTCAAAGTCTCTGACTGAGGCAATTAGCACCTTGACATCTGCCTCCGGATAAGTACGCAAAAGCTCCATTTGCAATTCATACGCGCCGTTTTCATAAATGTCAACAATAATCAGCTGCTTTGGATGATTCGCCACAATTTGTCTGCATAGTTCCGAGCCAATGGTACCTCCCCCTCCAGTGACCATCACCGTCTTTTCTTTGACGAACTCCTCGACATCTTTATTATTAATAACAACGGCATCTCTTCCTAGAAGGTCTTCATAATTGACTTCACGAACTTTCTGGCTCAGGGAAGAAGTCAGGGTTGATGTAATTGCAGGCAAAATTTTCAGCTTGGCTGGTGTTTCATTGCAAATAGAAATAATATCACGTATCACCCTTGGCTCTGCCGCCGGAATGGCAATAATAATTTCATCAATTCCGTATTTCTCAACCGTATGAGGGATATCCTGACGATTTCCCACAATGGGAATCCCATGGATGTATTTACCTTTTTTCCCTGGGTTATCATCGATCAAGCAGGCAATCTTTGCATTACTGTTATACTGCAGTTCTCTGATCAAAACAGAACCTGCGGATCCTGCTCCAACGATCATCATTCTGTGAGATCCCGCTCCTTTTGTGTATTTATGCTTTATTTGGCGGAACAGTCTTACAGAAACCCGGGAGCCCGCTAATAAGAGGAACAGAAAAACCCAATTGAAAATATAAAAACTACGCGGCATCGCAATTCCCATAAAGAGCCTATACGCCACGTAGAGAGCTTCAATGATCAGTGATGCCTTCAAAACTGACATTAGTTCGTCCATTCCCGCATACGTCCAAACACGATTATAGAGCTTAAACAATGCCATAACAAGAATTGTAATCACAATATCCGCCGGAAGGCATTTTATGGCGGGTCCCAGGTACATTACATCCATCGTAAAAATACCGAAGCGCAGCGCCAGCGGCATAATTGAACTAAAGGCGACAATGGCCATGTCAACTACTATTAAAATGATAATCCTGCTATATTTTTTACCCATTGGTTAAAAGTCACTCGTTTCTTAATGAATACACGTTTTGTTCATTATTATAATCCCAAAAACTCGGATTAGTATATCATATTTTACACAGAAGTTCAACATTATACGGCATATTGCAAGTTATTTGGTATTTTAGTTCTATCCATTACATTTTACGGCCCGTTTATGAAACATATTGTTCTATTTGCTCACACGTTGTTTGAATTCTTCAAAAGAGATTTGTCCATTAATTTTCACCCGGGGAATATCATAGGCGGGCGACTTGGGTGTTGCATTTTTCCAATGCTTGAAGCCGAACGCCAATTTAAGGCTGCTTTCATTGAATGCCTTTATAAGAGCGGGAGTCTCAGCCCCGTACGGGTATGCAACATATTGAAATCCCGCGGCTTCAGTTATTCTAAAATCCTCTTTCAGCTGGTCCAGGTTCATTGAATATACAATGGGCCTATTATTTTCATAAACATGAAGTCCATAGGAATGACTTTGAAATTCCAGGTTCGGATATTCTCTTCCAATCTGATCAATCAAATCTCTGCCAATGCGGAAACGATTTGAAGATTTTTCATAAGCATGCGTTGTTTCTTCTGTCATTGCCCCAATAATAAAGGCGGTTCCTTTAAACCCATACTTTTTCAAAATAGGCAAAACAATGTAGTACAGTTCATAATCCCCATCATCAAAGGTGAGCATGACCGTCTTTTTCGGCAGCTTGCTTTGCCCACGGTACCAACTATAAAACTCGTCCATACTAATAGTCTGGTAACCCTGATCGTGCAAATATTTCATTTGCTGTTCAAAATCACCCGCCGAGGCAATCCATTCATTATCTTTGTTTTTGGCATCCGCTTTTATCTCTGGCGGTACGATCCGATGAAAGGTAAGGATCGGTATTGATTTTGCAAGATTTGATTTATCAACAACCTTCACTTTTACCTTTGCAGTCTTCCCATTATGGGCCTTACAGTAGATATAGCAAATCCCCTCCTGCCTAGCCGTCACCCTGCCTTTTTGGTTCACCACTGCAATTCGCTTGTTGCTGGAGCTCCACCGCTTGCTGCTGCTTATAGGCTTTTTTCCGCCTGCTGTGCCCAGTTTCACTTTCAATGTCTTCTTCTGGTTAAGTGTTAAAGACACGGAAGAGGGGCTTACTTTTATGGATTTCACATTTGCTTTTTTTGCAGTTTTTGTGCCAGTAAAGGCCGATACCCAGTACGACTTTGCTCCAATTTGTTTCTTTCCATTTATAGTTTTTAATACAGAAATTTTGTACTTATAGGTTTTGCTGGTCTTTAACTTCTTATTAGCCCATTGAGCTTTTTTCCCATTTTTCAGCGTCTTTATTTTTTTATACTTCTTACTGCCAGGATTCGCCCTGTAGATCACATACCCTGCAGCGCCCTTGACCGGTTTCCACTTCAGCGTAATCGCTTTATTGCCAGCTTTGGTAGCCTTCAGTCCTGTAATCGTCGGTATTGACTCTTTTTTCGCCGCGTGTGCCTCTGCGGGAAGCACCGCTGCCAACGATAAAAGCACACAAATACTAGTGATGGCGGCAATACCGCTTCTCCATTTTATAAACCATTTTAACTTCAATTTAAAACCTCGTCTTTTTTAGCATAATACCAATTTGATTTTTTAGTTTTTTCATTCTTCTAATTTAAGCTTGCAAAAGTATTATTTCCACTTGTAAATCTTATTCCCCTTCTTCGAAAGCTTTCTGATCGATTGCTTGGGAGCTTTTATCGCATTCTTCTTCCCTTTCTTACAATACAATTTATTCTTCGTGATGGCTACCTTCCCATACTTGGATTTGGTATGAGAATAGACCTGCACAGCCTGTCTGCCGCCTTTGATCGTGTTATTGCTTATTGTAATCTTAGCTTTCTTAATGGAAGATGGCGCCTTACCAAAAATCGCACAATGAACACCAACAGTATATGCGCTCCCGGTTCTGCCTCCCTTGGAGTAAATTTTATTGTTCTTTACCGTTGCGCTTGTCGTATTAAACAAGGCCAGTGCTTCACTTCTGATGCCTTCAATGGTATTCCCGGTCACTGTAATACCGCTGTGAAACTTATTTTTATACGTTTTCTCTTTGGAAGCATAATTGGCGCATACGCCCCTGGCTCCCTTAATATAGTTATTCAAAACCTTTATGTTCTTGCAGGTCTGACCTTTTACATATTTAGACCCATATGCTTTAATTCCCGGTGCTGTTTTGGGCGTAGCTATATCAATCTGAACCTGCTCTTCACTGCAGGTTTTGCTTGCTTTCCCTAATCCGTATATCTGGCAGTTCTGAACAGTCGCATTTTTACACGCAATCAATTCAATTGAATGGCCATTATAGTTTGCGGAAATATCGCACCCATCGATCAGTATATTTTGCCCATGAGCCAGTTTAAACATGGAGCCTTTCAGTCCGCTGCTGCTGGCGTTTTTCCAGACTCCGCCAAGAATCTTTACATTTTTCACCGAGTTATAAGAAGTAGCATCAACCTTATTGGCAATCATTCCTTTTTTCGAATCCACTTGAACGATGGTCGCACCTGACGCTTTTATCGTTGTATTATTGCCGACTAAAATGGCAAAGTTCATTCTAACCGTTTTCCCGGAAGGAATTACGATGGTTTTTGCCGCATCATTGCCGCACAGCTGCTGCAGTGCCAAGGCGTTTAATTTCTCATACTCTGTCCCTTTATAATCGCTTTCCAAAGGTTGAAACTCAATCTCTCCAGCCGAATTGTAGATGCCAATTACATTACCTTTTACACCATAAATCACATCCCCTGCTGTTGCCGCAAAGGCAGAGGAAACGGAAAATGCAAAGCCAACGGTCAGTACAGTGATCATTATGAGCATCTTTTTTAATAAGTTCTTAGTCATATAAAAGTCCTTTCCCAATCCACGAACTATATTGGACAGCTTTTCTAACAATAGGGTAGAGTTTGAAAACAAGTTACCCATCCTTTCCCATTATACCCCATCCCTCCCCCATTTTCACCCTAAAATACCAAATTTAATCCTTCCGCCGGGATTCATCCCCCTCCAGCGAATCCTGTTTCCGATCCCGTTCCTCCGCCTCCCAAATCAGCCGGGCAATCTCCTTCGGCGGCTCGGTAGCGATCACATTGCGCCTGGCTGCAGCCAGCGCCTTCTCCCGCCGCCTTTCCAGCGCTTCCCGGTCGAAATAGCACCCAGGATCCCGGTCATCTTTCCTGTCCATTACCTCCCGCAGCTCAGCCTCCAGCTCCTCCCTGGTCTTGCCGCGGCGGGCGCCCCAAAGACCCCGCCCGGAATCACTGAACACGAACAGCCTTTGTCCCAGATAATTGAACAGCGTGAACAGGCACATCCCCGCCAGCATGGCTACATTCTCCTGCAGCCTGCGATCCTGTCCGCTGAACATAATCATGGTCCAAGGTTTGGCCACCCCATAGGCAAGAAAATAACAAACTCCGATATTCAGAGCGAACCGCAGTCCGCTTTTAATGGCGCTGCCCTCATGGCGAAAGGTAAACCGCTTATTGAGATAAAAACTGAGAAAGCTGACAATCACATAGTTGGCGGCCGTTGAAAGCCAGTAGGACACGCCCGCCAGATTATAGAGCCCGAACATGATCGCCATGCCCAAAAGCGTATTTATAATCCCAACAATAACGAACTTAAACAAAGTCTTATCAAGCACACATCTCACCATCATATTAACAATTCCTCTTACTCACATTCCTTGGCAATAATTGAAACTCATCAATGGAAATTCATCAATCTTTCTTGATGTTTGTTTTGGCCACAATATAGATCGGTCGTTTTTTTACTTCTGCATAAATCCTGCCCACATATTCACCAATGATCCCCAGTGAGATCAGCTGCACGCCGCCGAGCACGGCGATCAGGGTAATCGTCGTAAAGTAGCCGGGTACGTCGATGCCGTAGATCAGAATTCGCACGAAGAGATAAATTAAATAGAGCATGCTGATGCCCAGGAGAACACCGCCCAAGTACACGCACATGCGCAAAGGCTGCACATTGAAAGAGACGATGCCGTCAACGCCGTAGCGGAGCAGCCGTTTAAAGGACCAGCGGCTCTCATCGAACGTCCGCTGCCGGTTGGCGTACTCGATATAGGTCTGGTTAAAGCCTACCCAGGAAAAGATACCCTTGGAGAAGCGGTTGGTTTCTTTCAGAGAAAGAACCGCTTCAATGGTTTCCCGGCTGAGGAGACGAAAATCGCCGGCGCCGTCCACCATACGGACATCCACCATTTTATTAACCAGCCTGTAATAAGTCCTGGCAAGGAAGGCGGCTTTCTTCGGTTCGCCCTTGCGGTCCCGTTTGGCAATGACCTGGTCATACCCTTCTTCGTATTTATCCAGCATTTGGTGGATCATGGAAGGAGGATGCTGTAAATCCGCATCCATTATAATTGCGCAGTCTCCAGATGCGTGCTCCAGGCCGGCCAGCATGGCCGCCTCTTTTCCAAAGTTTCGGCTGAAAGAAATGTATTTAATGCGGTCGTTTTTGGCCGCGAATTCAAGAATTAAGTTTAAGGTCTTGTCCCGGCTTCCATCATTGATGAAGATTAGCTCATAATCGTATTTTTCCGGTTTCAGCTGGTGAAGCTGCTTGATCAGTGCACCATGAAATAATCGGAGAACTTTTTCTTCATTATAGCAGGGAACGATCATGCTTAGTTTTTGCTTCTTTTTTTCATCCATAAATTTTACCCCCGACAAGAAAACAGTATACCATACAAAAATTGAAATTTCAACGTTTCTAAGGCACCACCGTTCGTCATGCCTTTACACGTTTCGAAGCCTTTCGACAGAAAAAGCAAAAAACCGCCCCCGATTCGGAAGCAGTTTTTTTATTTTTTCTAGAATAAATCCAAAAATTCGCCGACACGCTGTCTGATGTCCTCAGCGCCGAATACAGAAGAACCGGCAACCACCAGCTCCACTCCGGCATCAGTAACAGAACGGACATTCTGCAGATTGATACCGCCGTCGATCTCGATGGTAAACGGATAACCATTCTGCTCTTTCAAGGCATTGAGCGCTTCCACCTTTTTCAGCGCCGACCCGATGAATTTCTGGCCCCCGAACCCCGGATTGACCGACATGATCAAAACCAAATCCACCTCATCCAGAATATAGTCCAGAGTCGTCAGGGAGGTGGCCGGATTTAAGGCCACGCCAGCCTTCACACCGAGGCTTTTGATATGCTGCACGGTTCTGTGCAGATGAGGGCATGCTTCTTGGTGAACCGTTATATATTCTGTTTGATCGGTCACAAAATCCTCAAGATAATTATCCGGATGTTCGATCATCAAATGGACGTCAAAGGGCAGCTTGGTTTTGCCGCACAAACTCTTCATAACAGTCGCTCCGTAGCTGATATTGGGAACAAAATGCCCGTCCATCACATCAACGTGAATCACATGGGCTCCTGCCTTTTCAATGGCCGCCGCTTCCTCCCCCAGCCGGGAAAAATCGGCGGATAAAATGGATGGTGCTAATCGGATCATAACTAGTCCTTTCTATTAATCATAGTCAGTATTTTTTCTTTTCCTGTATCTCCTGCAGCTGCTCCTGATAAGATTGGTAGCGGCGGAAAGCGATCAAACCTTCCTTTGCTGCCTGACGCACGGCGCAGCCAGGCTCTTTGATATGCCTGCAATTATCATATTTGCAGCCGCCGATAAAAGGTTCCATGTCCGGATACAGATATTGGAGTTCCTCTTCATCCGCTTCCAAGACATCAAAAGAAGTAAAGCCGGGCGTATCAAAGATCATGGTACCCCCGCCCAGATCAAAGAGCTCGCAGTGGCGGGTGGTATGTTTTCCCCGCCTCGTCTTTTGACTCACATCGCCGATTTCTGCATCCGCACCCGGTTTGAGGCGATTTAAAATCGTCGATTTTCCCACACCTGATGGTCCTGCCAGGGCGGTACGTTTTCCCTTCAGCTGATCTTTCAGCGTCTCGATTCCCTGGCCGGTGCTGCCGCATAGACAGACTACCGGATAAAGGGGCTGATAGACAGACCTGATAGCGGAAACTTGCTCCTCATCTGCCAGATCAATCTTGTTCATGCAAAGAATAATATCAGCGCCGCTTCTTTCTGCCATAACCAAAAACCGATCGACAATGGAAAGATTGGGTTTGGGCCGGGCCGCCGCCATGACCACCGCAAAGCAGTCCACGTTGGCAATGGGCGGACGGATGAACTGGTTCCTGCGTTCTGCAATCTTGGTGATCAGCCCGTCATCCTCCTGACCCCGCCCCATTTCAAATTCCACCAGATCTCCCACAAAAGGTGTAACACCGTCTTTTTTAAAGACACCTCTGGCCTTACACTGGAAAACCTCAGTGCCGCTTTTTACATAATAAAATCCTGCAATTCCTTTGATAATGGTTCCCTTCATCAACGGATGGTCCCCTTCGTAAAGTCCACTTTTTTCTTCATCATTTGTTTGTTGTCAAAGGTAACGATTACAGTAGCTGTACCTTTACCTTCCAGCTTGACAGTCTCGCCGCCGTCACTTTTCATTCTCTGCTGATTAAAAATCAGATTTCTAGTACCATCGCTGTCGGACTGGGTTACGGTCATAAAGAACATTTCGTTCTCTGCCTGACTGAAATCGATATAAAGGTCTACTTCTTTCGATTCTTCCGGTCCGGTGCTGACGGTCAGCTTGACGGAAGTTCCCTTGGAGACCTCTTTATTGGCGTCGTACTGCTGCCACATAACCTGGTTGACCGAATAAGTAGTGCTCGGTGCATAATCGACTCTCCCCGGCTTCAGACCCAGATCCTCCAACTCCTGGCGGGCCGTATCAATATCCTTTCCGATCAGATAAGGAACTGCGACTTTCATCTGGGAGCCGTCGCTCAATACCAGATCCACGGATGTGCCTTCCTTCTCTGTCGATCCTGCTTCCGGAGTCTGTTTGAATACTTTCCCCTTTTCCAGCTCACTGGCCCCGGTGCTCACGTTGCCCACTTCAAAGTTATTGGCTTCCAGCAGATCCCTGGCCTCGGCCTCAGTCTTTCCGGTCACATCCGGCACTTTACCGTTTCCAGGGCCTTTACTAATATTAACCTTGATGGTAGTCCCTTTCTTAGCAGTGGTATTGGCCTCCGGATTTTGCGAAACGACCTGTCCCTCAGGGATTTTGGGATCGGAGACCAGATCCCCCTGTTCCACCTCAAAGCCTACCTCTTCCGCCAGCTTCTGAGCCTGCTCCAGGGTCTGACCGCTCAGATCAGGCACGATAACCGGTTTGCCGCTGAACAACCCCATAGCTGCGGCCACAGCAACCGCGGCCACCACGACCAGACCTGCGATCACGCCAATCACAATCTTTTTGTTTTTGCTCATACCGCCTTTTTTCTTCTTTTTCTTTTTTGGCTCCTCGTAATCGTCCTCATCATCCTCGCCATCGTCAAAATCCGTATCTACCAAAGGTTTCTCCGGATCATCGTTTCCGGTCATGAACACCGAGTTTCCGACAACGCTTCCCACAAACTCCAGGTTATCCAGTGCCTTGATCAAATCGTCGGCGCTGGCAAACCGGTTCGTCTGATATTTATCCGTACATTTGAGAACGATGCGCTCCAATGCCGGCGGAATGCCGGAAACCAATTTTGAAGGCGGTACCATTTCGCTGTTGATATGCATGAGGGCGATATTCACCGGATTGTCGCCGTCAAAAGGAACTCTTCCGGTCAGCATTTCATACATTACAATTCCCAGTGAATATATATCGGATTTCTCATCCACGTAACCGCCTCTGGCCTGCTCTGGGGAAAAGTAATGAACCGACCCCATGATTCCGCCTCCGGTGGTATCGACAATGGTGGATGAATTGACCGCTTTGGCGATTCCGAAGTCGGTGATCTTGGCAGTACCGCCGGCAGTAATCAGCACATTATGGGGTTTGACATCTCTGTGTATAATCTGATTTTTGTGGGCAACGCTCAGGGCGGCGGCAATCTGCTTTGCCAGTTCGATCGCCCTGGGATAAGGCAGCGGTCCCTCCTCATGGATTAAATCGCTGAGGGTTCTGCCTTCCACCAGCTCCATGACGATATAGTGTATATTCCCTTCCTGGCCTACGTCGAAAATATTTACAATGTTGGGATGAGACAGGCTGGCAGCTGCCTGGGATTCCCTCCTGAAACTTTCGATGAATTTTTGGTCTTTGACAAATTCCGGTTTTAATACTTTGATGGCGATATAGCGATTCAAAAGCTTGTCTTTTGCTTTATAGACAACAGACATACCGCCTTCGCCAATCTTTTCAAACAGTTCATATCGCCCAGCTAAGATCTTACTGCTCATTCTCATCCTCCCTTATATTTTCAAACAGACTACGGTGATGTTATCCCTGCCGCCGCAGCGGATCGCTTCTTCCACAAGACGGGCGCATGTTCCTGACATGGTATTCTTTTTGCCCAGTATTTCAACAAGCGTTTGTTCATCTACCTCACCGTAAAGTCCGTCCGAACAAAGCAT
Source organism: Hominibacterium faecale (assembly GCF_020734085.1). Lineage (NCBI taxonomy): Bacteria > Bacillati > Bacillota > Clostridia > Peptostreptococcales > Anaerovoracaceae > Hominibacterium > Hominibacterium faecale. Next base: position 147,576 of record NZ_JAJAGH010000001.1, on the reverse strand, counting down.
CAATATATCGTTCTTTTCCAGCTGAGTCTGAAAAAAGTCAGCTTTTATCGCAGGTTCTGCTCCTACGGCTCTGGTGATCACATTTTTCTGGTTGTGGTTCTCCGCTTCCTCGGTGGTGATCACGCCGTTGCGCAGAAGTTCGTTTACATAAGTATGATCCTCTGTAATCTGTGAAATCCTCCCTTGGCGGTATAAATACGCGCGGCTGTCTCCCACATTGATCACATAGGCGGTATTCTCCCTGATGTAGGCGATGACCACTGTTGTGGCCATGCCCTTATTTTCTTTATGTTTTTGCCCCATCTGGTAAATCTCTTCATTGACCAGTTCCAGGCACCGGGTAAAATATTGATAAATCGATTGATCATCTCTGCAGTCCTCAATGGGGTTGGCAGCCACATATTCGGCTACGCCCCGCACACAGGTCCTGCTGGCGATCTCCCCGGCGTTGTTTCCGCCTACACCATCAGCCACAACGTAAACGTTGTGGCTGGGAATGACGAAACACGCGTCCTCATTATTATTGCGAATTACCCCGGTATTGCTCTTAAATCCAATTTGCGCCATATTCATTTCTCCGCTCAAATGTATTAACAAATGTTATACGAGGCCCCTGCTTTTCTTCATCACGCAGATAAAAAATCCGTCGGTATGATTGATATGAGGCAAGAGCTGAATGGCCTCTTCCTTTTTGAAGCTCGGGTTCTTTTTGAGAAAGTCAGCAATGATTCTCTGATTTTCATAAGGGTTAATGGTGCACGTGCTGTATAGCAGCGTTCCGCCCGGCTTGACATACTGAGAAGATGCGGACAGGATTGCCAGTTGCTTCTTTGGCAGCAGCTCCATCTCCGTAGTTTTTTTCTTATATTTGATTTCCGGCTTTCTGCGGACCACGCCCAAACCGGAGCAGGGAACATCCACCACCACTCGGTCCGCCTTTTCGATCATGGACGAATCCACTCTGGTCGCATCCCAGGAACGGGTTTCCACATTGGTGATCCCCAGCCGCTCAGCCTCTTTATCGATGATATCCAGCTTTCTGCGATAAATATCGGATGCAATGATACTGCCCGTATTGTTCATTCGTTCTGCAATGGCCATCGTCTTTCCGCCGGGAGCCGCGCAAACATCCATCACCACATCTCCATGCTTAGGATCCAGCTTTTCCGCTACCAACATCGAGCTTTCATCCTGAATGGAAAAGAGGCCGTGCTTGTAAAGTTCCGTGCCTAAAAGCTCGCTGCCTTTGATATGAAGGGCATTCTGGCACAGCTCGCCCGGCGTCACTTCATACCCCTTCTCTTCCAGCTTTTGAATCAAGTCCTTTTTTATAATCCGCAGCCAGTTGAGCCGTATGGTAGTTTGAGGCGTTTCATTGCCGGCTTTCAGCATTTCTTCCACAAAATCCACTTTATATTGTTCCAGCCACAGCTCAATGATCCACGGTGCATAAGAGTATTTTATAGATAAATACTTGACCTCATCTTCCGCCCGATCCGGGAGCTTGATGGAGAACTTTCGATTCAAATAATTTCTCAGGACGCCGTTTACGAAGCCCTCTCTGCCCCGGCAATATCGTTTGGCAAGAATAACGCTCTCGTTAACTGCCGCGTATTCAGGCACTGAATTCATGCATCCCAGCTGATAAATTCCCATCCTCAGTACTGTCAGATCACTGGTTCTAAGCGAACCTGCACCCGAGCTCACAAGCTGGTCGATATAATAATCAAGCAGCAGTTTGTTTTCCAGCACTCCATAGACCAGTTCCCTGACAAAGCCTTGGGAATTAGGCTTATTGCAAATAATCTGGTGGTTCAAAGCGATATTGGAATAGGATTTTTTTGATTCCACATCCATCAGTGTTAAATAAGCGGTTTTCCTGTTTGCATCCATGATCAATCACGCTCCCTAATCAATAATAACCTTATTAAATTTAAAACGGCTGTCGCAAGGGCCGCCACGTAGGTCATGGCTGCCGCGGATAGGACCTTCTTCGCGCCTGAAATCTCATCCGTACCGATAATACCCAGGCTCTGCAGCTGCTGGATCGCTCTGCTGCTGGCGTTAAGTTCCACCGGCAGCGTTACCAGATGAAAAACCACCACGGCCGCAAAGAACAAAATCCCGATATCGAAAACCAAGTTTCCGGTTGTGACTCTTCCGGTACCGGAAATCACGATTCCGATAATCAGCAGCAACCAGGAAAGATTGGAAGCCACGTTGACCACCGGAACGATGGCGTTTCTGACTGTCAAAAGCGTATAGCCCGCCCCATGCTGGATGGCATGTCCTGATTCATGGGCTGCTATACTGACCGACGCGATTGTCGCATCGTTATATACTTGAGCGGAAAGACGCATGACCCGGTCCCTCGGGTCATAGTGGTCGCTGAGCGTTCCTCCCACCATTTCAATCCTTACGTTCTGAAGACCGTTTGCATCCAGCACTCTTCTCGCTGCCTGCGCCCCTGTTATGTGGGTCCGGTTCTGTACCTGCGAAAATTTTCGATAAGCACGATTGACCTTTCCCTGTGCGTACAGCGTAAATAAAATTGCCGGAATCAGCAGAATAATCGTAGGATCAAACATCCCAAACATCGGCATATTCCGTACCCCTCCTTTTGTTTTTCATTCTATTTTATCCTAAAACGCTGCCTTTTTCAATGCTATTGCCCTTTAAATAGTCGCTCACAGCCACTCTCTTTTTTCCAGGCAGCTGTATGACCCGAGCAATCAGCGTTCCGCCTCCTGCAGAAATTTCAATTCCTTCCCCCGTTACCCCAGTGATGGTGCCGGCCGGCTCGGTTTGCGGCGCATCGGACACGTCCGCCTGCCAAATTTTCAGCAGCTTTCCCTGATAAGAGGTAAATGCCCCCGGCCAGGGATCAAAGGCCCGAATCAGCCGCTCAATCCGCTGAGGGTCCCAGGAAAAATCGATTTCCCCGTCTTTTTTGGCAATCATCGGCGCATAGGTGGATTTGGCGTCATCCTGCGGTTCCGGCTTTATTTCTCCGGCTTCGATGGCCGGCAGCGTTTCTGCTAAGAGCTCCGCCCCCATCAGAGCCAGCTCGTCGTGGAGCTGCTGCCCGTTCTTTTTTCCAATGGGTGTGGTTTTCTTGGCCAGCATGGCGCCGGTGTCCAGTCCCTCTTCCATATACATGAGAGTAATGCCCGTTTCTTCATCGCCTTCCAGGATCGCTCTTTGAATGGGCGCCGCGCCGCGAAAGCGGGGCAGCAGGGAGCCGTGGATATTGATACATCCCAGCCTGGGGAGATCCAGGATCTCTTTGGGAAGGATCTGCCCGTAGGCCGCCACTGCGATCAAATCCGGTTCATAGTTACGAAGGGCTGCAAAAAAGGCAGCGTCTTTTTTTAGTTTCTCCGGCTGCAATACTTTCAGTCCCAATTCCAGCGCTTTTTCTTTTACCGGCGTCATTTTTACTTTTTTGCCCCGGTCACGCACCGCATCCGGCTGAGTCACCACATATCCAATCTCATGGCCGGCATCGGCCAAGGCGGTCAGCGCCGGCACGGCAAACTCCGGGGTTCCCATATAAACAATCTTCATTTATTGTTCCTCTTGTGCGTCTGTAAGCTCATAGATGTTACTCGACTTGTCGATATAAAGAATTCCTTCCAGATGGTCGAACTCGTGGCACATAACCACCGCGTCCCAGCCTTCAAAATCGAATTCCTGCGGATTTCCTTCCCGATCCAGGCCTTTGATCTTGATTTTCATCGGCCGCTCCACCGTTCCCTGGTAGCCCGGCACGCTCAGGCAGCCCTCATCACCGGTCTGGGATCCTTCCATTTTTACGATCTCAGGATTCACAAAGCAGTATACCCTGCCTTCCTCCGGCTCTGCCACAAACATGCGGCGCATCATGCCGATCTGAGGCGCAGCCAGTCCGCAACCGTTGGCGCTGCGCATGGTTTCCACCATATCGTCCAGGATCATGCGGATGCGATCATCCACCTGGTCCACTTCTCTGCAATGTTTTCTTAAAATTGGATCTCCTTCAAGTACAATATTTCTTAATGCCATTTTCTCCTCCATGTTATACAAAGCTGTATGGATTGATATCCACTGTAACCGTATATTCTTTTTTCTTTATTTTTTCCTTTTCCTTGATGCTGTCAAGGATTTCCGAGTAAGCTCTTCGCTTCCCCTGGGGGCATTTGATCAGCAGGCAGTACCGGTACTGCTCTTTGACCTTGCTCATGGGCGCCGGCTGGGGCCGGAACACATGCTGCTTTTCATCCTCCTTTAGATGGTGCAGGATCCGTTCATACCAAACCTCCGCGGCCGCCCGGACCTTTTCTTCGTCTTTGGAAGCAAAGACCATCTGAATCAGATCGCTGTAGGGCGGATACCCCATGTATTTTCGAAATTGAATTTCTGTCTCATAAAATTCCCGGTAGTCCTGAGCCGCCGCCAGCTGCACGGCGTAATTATCCGGCGTGTAGGACTGAATGATCACGGTCCCCGTTTCATCGCCCCGCCCCGCTCTTCCGGCGGCTTGGGTGATCATCTGGAAAGTCCGTTCCGGGGAACGAAAATCGGGAATGTTTAAAGTGACATCTGCTGAAATAATCCCCACCAGACCCACATTTTTAAAGTCCAGCCCTTTGGCAACCAGCTGGGTGCCGATCAATATATGGATTTTACCCTTTTTGAAGTTATTTAATATCCGCTCAATGCTGCCTTTGCGTTTGGTTGTGTCCAAATCCAGCCGCTCGATGGTCGTGTTTTCGAAAAACTCACGGACCGTCTCTTCGACTTTTTCCGTCCCAGTTCCGAAATAGCGGATGTAATGGCTGCCGCAGTCGGGGCAGATGGGAGGCGGAACCTCTTCATATCCGCAGTAATGGCAGACAGCCCGGTTTTTTTCTTTATGATAGGTGAGGGATATGCCGCAATCCGGACATTTAAGGACTTTTCCGCACTCTCTACAGGATATAAACGTCGAGTATCCCCTCCGGTTGAGAAACAAAATAATCTGCTTCTTCTTTTCAAGGGCTGTTTTCATGGCCTGGTAAAGGGGCCTGCTGATGATGGAGCGGTTGCCATCTTTCAGCTCGGTCCGCATGTCCACCACCGATACCTGAGGCAGCGCCACCTGATTGTAGCGGCTGGTCAGCTCCAGCCTTTCATAGATGCCCTCCTCTGAGCGGAAATAAGTGGATATGCCGGGGGTGGCACTGCCTAATAGCAATACGCCCTCATGGGATTGGAGCCGTTTTAACGCAACCTCTACGGTATCGTATTTCGGCGTCATGTCCGATTTGTATGTGGCTTCATGCTCTTCATCGAGAATGATAAGCCCGATCCGTGACAACGGCGCAAAGACCGCTGATCTTGCACCAATGACAATGCTTACCTGTCCGCTCCGAATTCTTCTCCACTCGTCATACCGCTCTCCCAGAGAAAGACGACTGTGGAGCACCGCAATATGTTCGGCGCCGAAACGGCCGATAAACCGCTCGATAATCTGCTTTGTCAGCGAAATTTCCGGCACCAGCATAATTACCTGCCGCTGCTGCTCAAGACAAGTTTGCGCCGCCTGCATGTAGACTTCCGTCTTGCCGCTGCCGGTAACGCCGTGGAGCAGAAAGCGCCGGTGGCGGCCCTGGACGAGCCCCTGCCGGATTGGCTCCAGCACTTGTTTCTGCTCGCCGGTCAAGCTGGGTATGTTCTGCGGTTCGCCCTGCGTATCTTTGTAGGGGTTTCTCTCTTTGCCCCGCTTGGACCTGCTGCCCGCAGGTGTGAAGCACTTTACCGCATCGATATATTTACAAAGATATCTGCGTTTCATCCATAGGCAGGTATCGATGATTTCTTCTGTTAGAAAGATTTCCGGGTCTCTTTCCCCGGCAAATTTGAGACGTTTGTATTCCTGCTCCGGTTCATCCAGCACCTGAAACACATAAGCATCCTTCACCCGGTCGCCCAATCCGAAGGGTACGCGGATTTTCTGTCCGACGCGGACCTGGTCGTCCTCGCACCCGTAGGTATAGAGCGTGTCTGTATGTTCGCTTTTGTTGTCTATGGCTACGTTTATGTATTTCATCCGCTCCCCTTACAGCAGGAATATATTGTTTTCACTGCATTCTTTGATCATATCCTCCGGCCAGATGGAAACCTGCACCTCTCCGATATGGGCCTTCCGCAGGAAAAACATGCACAGACGGCTCTGGCCGATACCGCCGCCGATGGTATATGGCAGCTCTTTTCCCAAAATCATACGATGGAATTCCATGGCACGCCTATCTTCAGCTCCCGCTTCCTTTAATTGTTTTTCCATGGCTTTCTCATCGACCCGGATTCCCATGGATGAAATTTCAAAAGCCTGCCCCAGGATCTCATTCCAGAGAATGATATCTCCATTCAGCTCCCAGTCGTCATAATCGGGAGCGCGTCCGTCATGGCGCCGGCCCGATTTGAGCGTTCCGCCGATCTTCATAATGAATACGGCCCGTTTTTCCTCCGTAATCGCATCTTCCCGTTCCTTGGGCGTCTTATCCGGATACATGTCCTCCAGCTCCTGGGTGGTGACGAAGAAAATTTCATTGGGAAGCTCTGTCCTCAGATTTCGATAGAGGCGATTTACATAATCGCCCAGGTTCTTCAGCGCATTGTAAAGGTTTGTCACAATCTCCCTCAGATATTCCTCTGTTCGCTGCTCTTTGGTGATTACCTTTTCCCAGTCCCACTGGTCAACGTAGATGGAGTGGAGGTTATCCAGTTCTTCGTCTCTTCGGATGGCGTTCATGTCGGTATAGATGCCGTTGCCCGGCTGGATTCTGTATTTGCCCAGGGCCATCCGCTTCCATTTTGCCAGGGACTGGACGATTTCCACTGGTTTTTCTCCCATATCCTTGACCGTAAAGCTTACGGTCCGTTCAACGCCATTCAGGTTGTCGTTGAGTCCGGTTTCCGGCGCCACGAACAGCGGTGCCGTGACTCTGCGCAGACTCAGGCCGTAAGCCAGCTCCTGCTGGAAAAAATCCTTGATCTTTTTGATCGCTCTCTGGCTTTCCATAAAGTCGATCACCGGCGTGTAATTCTCAGGTATAATTACTTTTGACATATAGTTTCTCCTTTTATCGTTTGGAAAATTCGCATCCGCAGTAATTCTGTCTGTACAGTCCGTATTGTTTGGACAGCTGGATGCTCCGTTTAAAGCCGTCCTTCTTTTTAAAGTCTTCATCGATAAAGCTGAGTCCGTAACGGACCGCCAGTTTTTTACCCAGACTGCTGATTAGCTCGTAGTTTTTATGAGGGCTGACCGTCAACGTGGTGCCGAAGTAGTCGCATCCCGCCAGTTTGCAGGTTTCCGCGGTTTTTTCCAGCCGCATGCGAAAACATTCCAGGCACCGCTTTCCACCTTCCGGTTCGTCTTCCAAACCTGCTATGGCCCGATAAAAGTTCTTGGTGTCGTAAGGTCCTTCCATAAAGCTGATGTGTTCTTTGGGCGGCAGGCTTTCGTTGTATTTTTTAATGAAGGTCATCTGTGCTTCCCTGCGCCGCCGGTATTCTTCCTGGTCGGTAATGCATGGATTATAAAAAAAGATGGTGATCTGATAGTCACCGGCAAGTCTTTCTATAACGGCTGTGCTGCAAGGACCGCAGCAGCTGTGCAGAAGCAAAGATGGTTTTTCGATTTTATCAGAAAATCCTTTCATGCAGGCAAAGCTTTCTTTCGCTTGTCCGCCGAAGTTTCCCCCGCTTGGCAGCGGTTTTGTCCGTTTCTCCCCTGTCATAAAGTTCATTCCTTCTTATCTGAGATTTTTGTTTGCAATTTTAACAATTTATTATATCATATAAATATTCTTCTGAAAATATTCAGGACTTAAAAAATGTGTTTTTTCTATGATTAGAAAGGGATAAGATGTCAGAGATTTCAACGAGTTACACTTTCAACGCCATCGGCGCTTACTTAAAGGAAAAAATGGGCCGTAAAATTGTCAAGCTTTCTATAGACGGCGGATTCACCTGTCCCAACCGGGACGGCACCAAGGGAACCGGCGGCTGTATCTTCTGTTCAGCGGCAGGCTCGGGCGATCTGGCCAGCGATATACCTTCCCAGGTCCGCCTTTTGTCGGACAAGTGGCCTCATGCCAGCTATCTGGCTTATTTTCAAAGCCACACCAATACCTACGCTCCTATAAGCGAGCTTCGCTGTAAGTATTCCCAAGCCCTGGATTATCCGGGAGTGGTGGGTCTTGCCATCGCCACCCGGCCCGATTGTCTGTCCGAAGAAGTTTTAGACCTGCTCTCTGAATTCAATCAAAAAACGTTCCTGTGGGTAGAACTGGGCTTGCAGACGATCCATGAGGAAACAGCAAAGCTCATTAATCGCTGCTATCCGCTGAAGGTGTACGATCAGTCGGTGGCTGCGCTTTCCGCCAGGGGAATTCCAGTGGTGACCCACTTGATTTTCGGCCTTCCCGGCGAATCACAGCAGCAGATGCTGGATTCGGTGCGCTACGTTTGCCGGGATTTATCTTTGGATGGTATCAGCGGCTCCGATAATTCGCGCAGGTGTCCGCAGCGAATCTTTGGCATCAAGCTGCACATGCTCAATTTAGTTCGCGGTTCCCAGATGGAAACCCTCTATCCTGACTATGTATCCTTCCAGTCAATCGAAGAATACATTGATCTGGTGGTCGCTGCCCTGGAGATCATTCCGTCCGAAATCACCATTCACCGGCTTTCCGGCGATGCGCCCAGGCCGACGCTCATTGCGCCGGAGTGGAGCTATAAGAAAAGGACTATTTTAAACGGAATCCACAAGGCCCTCAAAGACCGAAAAACCTGGCAGGGGCGTTTGGCGAAATAGGGGCGCTGTATACTGGCAAAGGGGCTGTCGCATTCATGAAAACGAATGCGATGTGCCCTTTTTTCCATCCATTTTGTAAACGATTGGAAATACGAGGCATTCGGAGAGGCGCTGCTCTGCCATGCTGGAGCCGAAGGATCAGGCCCTCCGGATCCAGATTCATAAAAGGTGCAATGTAAAATGATCGCTCAAGATTGTTTTGGTCTAATTTGCGATGATTTTTCATCGTGAGAAAAGATTGATATCTTATTGTCATTTTTCATTTTTACTTGATATCCACTTTTGAAGAACCGCATAAAGCAGGTCGATCTCCAATGGCTTTGTAAGAAAATCATCCATACCTGCATCCTTTGCCATATCGCGATCCTCCTGGAAAGAGTTGGCGGTTAGGGCAACGATTGGAATGCTTACTGCATCGGAATGAGAAGAGGTTCGAATAGCCTTTGTTGCCTCTAGGCCTCCCATGTTGGGCATTCGCATATCCATTAAAATCAGGTCAAAATACCCGGGAGTACTTTGCTCAAAGCGTTTAACCGCTGCTTCTCCATCTTCAGCCAGTTCCACCTGTATCCCCTTTGATTCTAATATGTCCATCGCAATATCTGCGTTTATTGGGTGATCCTCAGCCAATAAAATTCGCGCATTTTCAAAATGGGCAGAAGGTTCAGCCTGTATTTCTAAACCTATAGGCTTTCCGAAGGGGAGACAAATGCTAAAATAAAATTCACTGCCCATATTCACTTCGCTTTTCACCTTCAAAGTGCCGCCCATGAGCTGTACGATATTTCGGCTGATCGGTAGTCCCAGCCCCGTTCCCTGACTGCGCAGATGACTGGTTCCGGCCTGCTCAAAGGATTCAAAAACACGCTCTAAATCTTCTGCTTTGATGCCAACGCCAGTGTCAGAAATCCGAAACAGATAGACAGCTTGTACGTCGGTTGCATCGGTCTCCTCTACTGACAGCTGAACGTCTCCGCCTGCCGGTGTAAATTTAATGGCATTGGAAATCAAATTCATCAAGACTTGCTTTAACCGAATACAATCTCCGCATACATCTGAATGTTCAATCTTTATTTCGCAAGTAAGCCCTACTTGCTCGGCCTGCGCCTGTGTTTGCATCATGCTGTAAAGCTCATCGAGCAGCTTTTGCAGGGAAAAATCTTCCTTTACAATTGAAAGCATGCCGTTGTCAATACGGCTCATATCTAAAATATCATTGATCAGCCCCAACAAATACTGCGAGGTTGCTTTCAGCTTTGCCAGATATCCTTTTATACTTTGGGGTATATCATCCTTCATTGCAATCAATGCAGTTGTCCCTACAATGGCATTCATTGGCGTACGGATTTCGTGGCTCATGCGAGAAAGGAATTCGCTTTTTGCCTTGTTTTCTGCCTCTGCTTTAGCCATATTTTTTTGCATATTGGCGTTCTTTACACGCATAGTGGCAATTACGATAATTACCAGTGAAAAGAGCAGTAAAAAAGCGGATATAACCGTAATTGATAAAATAGGATTTGTCGCCACAAAATTTTTCAGTGATACCTTAGCGTCCCCGATCGAGACCAAGTTATGATCTAAAAGAGAGTTCCTGTCATCCTCAGATAAGCTGTTGATACCTTTGTTCATGATGGACAGCAGCTCCGGATTTGCCGGCATCGACATAGCAAAGCTAATGTTGGTGCGATTCGCCGATAAGGTAACAGGAATCACGTTGGTATAAACGTTGTCCTGGATCATCTGCTCTATTCGTGCAGAAATCCCGTAGGCAAAATCCACTTTTCCATCATCGACCGCATTTAAAACCTCGTCAATTGTCTCATAATATTTTACTTCACTTGCTTTTGCATATGACGGCAGCCTGCGGCCCTTTAAAAGTCCGCAGGTCAATCCTTCAGACGGATAAGTAACCGATCGGTTGCGCACCACTAGGTCATTTAATGCGGCATATGGTTTCGTCTGAGCCAATTTATCGCGCATGGCATCAGCTGCATCCTCAAAGAAAAAGCCCGCCATATCCGCTTTGCCATCTATAACAAGCTGTTGCGTTTCTGCATAAGAGTCAGCAGATATATATTCAAACTTTACGCCATATCGGTCTGTAATCTTTTCCAGCAGCTCCGGAATCAGTCCAGCATGATTACCGTCCTCATAACCAATACAATAAAGCGGGTGAAAATAGTCGGGGACCGCTACAGTCACGGCGCCCTTCTGTTCAATATAGGCTGCTTCTTCTCTAGTCAACAGCAGGTTTTCCACACCTGTATCATCAAAATATCGCTTGTATAGTTCTTCTGAAAAATGGGGATCCGATAACATAATACGTTTCATGGCCCAATTCAGCTGATCGAGCAGTTCCTGGTTGTCCGGCTGCACAACCAGATAATGAGGCTGTGCATTAAAGTACGCGACCGCGCGGAACTCACCTGTGTCATCAGTCGCATTTCCAAGTTTCAGGTCAATTTTCCCGGTAATCAGATCCGTATTGATTTGATCGGCTGCAACTTCTTCAGAGGTATATTGCTTAATTGTACAGCTTATGTCATTGGCAGATAGGAATTCCTTCAACCGGCGTACATTCTCGACCGCACGCTTCACAACGCCTATCGTTTTGCCGTTCAAGTCTCTTAAATCATACCCTTTTATGGAATTATCTTCCTGACACGCCAGCAGCACGGCTTTGGTATTGCCGCAGCTATAATCCGGATAGGCAAAGTATTGCTCAAACGCCTTTGAATAGTATGTGCCGCCCATGAGGTCATATTTCCCTGCAATAAACTCTTCCGTCATTTCATTGGCATCGATATCAATAAATTCGTATGACCAACCGGTGTATTTTGCAATTTCATACAGATAATCCACGATCAAACCGGAGCGTTTTCCGTTTTCGTCAATCATCGTAAAGCCTTTGACCTCCGGAAACGGAACCCGAATCCGGGCGTGAGCGTCTTCTCCAGCAAAAACAGGCGCTGTACTTGAAAGTATCGTGATAAACATCAAAACCGCAGCAAAAAACTTTATGATATGTTTCCTCTTTGTTCTTATCAAATAACGCATATATCCTCCTATCCCAACGCCTTGTTGCAAATATTTACTCTTCTTTTTTATCCCAGACCAAGGTAATCCGGTTATCCTTTGGCGGTGAGATGGTTCCTGCCTTTTTGACGGACGCAGTAACCAAATCAATATTGCTGCCAAGCTCACTGTGGCTCTTCAGGACAGATGCAATATAGGATTCGTCTATTGAAGTGGCCCAAACGGCGACGGTGTAGACCTTGTCATCCTCGATTTCACTGCCGTCCTCCAAGGTCAATTTTAACACATTTTCCTTTTGCTGTAACCGAAACGGGTACTACAATGATGATGCTGTTGCCCCAGCTATCGGGAAAGCTTTGAATACGCCAAGTTTCTCCGCTAATATCTGCGACAAATTCGACTTCTTGCTGCTCTTGCATCCCCCGTTGCAACGCATGGATTTGCTGCTCGTCCACGTTCTTTTCCCGCAAGGTATGAAGCAGGTTATATCCTCCAAAATAATTGTTGGCGGCGGATTTGTTCGGCCGCAGTTCAATAACGCCCCGCTGATTCACCACATAGGAAGCGCCTTGATTTTGATATAACGCAGTGGCTGCGATCTCTGCGTAGGTGTTTGAATCCACCAGCATGAAAACACCGAAAAGCTCTTTATCATCTATCGTTACGTTGTGCATAGGAGCCATAAATATCCAAAAGCCAGCACCACGTCTATACCATCTGTCTTTTATTAGGGGCCAATTCATGCTATTTCCACAGCTGCGAGCCGTCATAAATATCTTTAACGGTCTTCCAGTAGCCTAACCTTTTACACTCTTCAATAATAAGCTGATTAGTATATGTGAACATCTCCGCAGCTTGTTTTGCAAATGCGCTGCGATCCCCGCCGATCAGTGCATTTGCCGCTTCTACACACTTGCGGTGTATCTCTAGTTTTCGAGATGCGTTGGCTCCATTTATTAGCTTGGGTATTTTTCGGCCAATTCGATAGTTTTTGAGTATAATCGCATAGACAGACTGCAGGGTCTCATATGGAATATGCTCTGTTAAAAACTCCAGCAAAACAATAGGCGCCGGCTGATACAAACTCCCGTATATTTTTGCTTCGTCTAATCGCTGAATTAATTCATGTATCTGCTCATCAGAAACATGAGCGGCAGCATGGCAAGCCACTCCCTCCACGGTCAAGGAAAGCAGCTCCAAACATTCAAAATATCTTCTGATATGGCTGGCAATCAACCGAGGGTCCAAAGGAATATCGTTCAATGCCTGTATATTCGTTGAAACAAAAATTCCTTTTCCACGAGTAGCCTCTACAACACCCCATTTTTGCAGACATTGAACGGCTTGCGTCGTTGTGTTAACACTAACACCATACTGCTTTTGCATCTGGGCGTGAGACGGCAGCCTGTCTCCCGGCTGATAATAACCGATTGCGATGAGTCCCAAAATATCCAGATATACACTGGAATAGCGCTCTTCTGCCGTTTTCATCCATTGGTCCAGCCCCTGAACGCCGATGCGAAAGGGCGAATCAGCAGGAACATAACACCGAAAATCATCTCTTGAAATCGTAATAAAATGAATATATGCAAGAAAATCTTTGATGGCATCGCTTGTTGGTGTCTCTTTTCTACTCTTTTCAATAAAATCAATGAGTGTCTGCTGATATGCGACGCGTGAATAAAAACTGTTTTCCCGATATTCCACCCCAAGAAAGCCAAGAGCATCGACAATATGAAGGCTTAGCTCGTTTTCGCATCTAGCGATAAAAAAGCGCCAGATCAGTTTGGAGTTTTTCCAAAAAAGGTTCGGTAGCTTAGGATTCAATTGCCGGACTATTTTTTCGGGAATATCCCAATCGCTCTTATTGCACAGAGAAATTCCATAGCAGATAAAAGGATAGTAAAGAATTTCAGCTGTTTTTAAAATGTCTGTCATAATCGGTACATTTGGCGCTTTCAAATTGTCAGCATGATCGTTCGCCGGGTCAGTTTGATCAAAAATAACCACAGAAAGCTGCCGTTCCTTTGTCTCAATGAGTCCTGCGTCAGACAGCATTGCAACCACGCGGCGTATCGTTTTGTTAGATACTTTGTATTCCTTGCAAAGATCAGCAAAAGAGGGAAGCATAGTCCCTTTGGGCATCAGCCCTGATTCAATTTTGTGCTTTAAGATCTCAAATATTCTATCATATTGAAATTTATCGTATTTCATTTCACTTCTTCCTCATAAGGCGTTTCTTCAGATAGAACAGACAAAAACGATTCATGGAAGCTTCATAAATAAAATATTTGATGATTCGTTCATCACTACCCATTAAACGAATCGCTTCCTCATAATCACCATCCCTTTTTTATCGCATCCTTTAACATCCATAACTGTATCACCAACTTAAATTATTGATTGGGAATAGTTTACAATACAACATTCTGTGTACCTATGCCAAATAAGCCTATCATAAAAAACGACAAATGTCAATTTCTTCGGATAATATCCGACAGGATGTCCGGCACGGGCAACTAATTGCAGGAGATAGTTTCATCTCCATAATTTTCTGCATAAAAAAAATGCCCTGCATACGCAAAGCATCTCTTATATTCGTTATTTCTTAATTTTAGGCCCGATTCTACCGTCATTATAATGTTTCCTGCAAAGCGAAACGTACATGTCGTTTCCCCCAATTACAATCTGTTCTCCGGTTTTCACCAATTTTCCATCCACGATCCTGGCTACCATGGTTGCTTTTCGTCCGCACCAGCAAATCGTCTTGATCTCTTCAATTTTATCTGCATAGACCAACAAATAATACGAGCCTTCAAACAGCTCATTGCGGAAGTCATTTTTCAGTCCGTAAGCCAGCACCGGCACATCGCAGCTGTCAACAATTTCTACCAGCTCTTCCACATGATGCCTTTTTAAAAACTGCGCTTCGTCGATCAGTACACACGAAATCTCTTCTTTGGTATTCTCCATCATAAAAAGTTCCAAAATATTGGTGTTCTCGTTGACCACCAGGGCCTCTCTCTGAATTCCTATTCTAGACGTGATTACGCCTAGGCCGTAACGGTCATCTACGCTGGGCGTAAGAGTCAGTACCCGCTTGCTCCTCTCCTCGTAATTATGCGCAATGCGGATGATCTCCGCCGATTTTCCGGCGTTCATAGTGCTGTATCTATAATAAAGCTGAGCCAATTATCTTCACCTCTTCCCTTCTTTCTGCCTATCCATTGTATCGTACCAGGAAGGGAAAATCAACTGCTAACGCAGCCAAAAAATTAAGGGAACATTCATTACAGACAAGAAAAAAAGTAACCCTTCGGACATAAAGTCAGCAAAAGATTACCTTTAAAATGGTGCCCAGACTCGGAATTGAACCAAGGACACGAGGATTTTCAGTCCTCTGCTCTACCTACTGAGCTATCTGGGCATAATCATATTTATTTATGGTGGGCCATCAGGGACTTGAACCCCGGACCTGCCGGTTATGAGCCGGATGCTCTGACCAACTGAGCTAATGGCCCATTTTACGCGGTCTTTAGCCGCATCGTACAAATGGGACAGCGGAGCAAACTTTGTTTGCGTAGGAGTACACCGTGTGCACGTTGCCCATTTCACGCGGTCTTTCATCGCTATGTACAAGTGCAGCGAACAAAGTATGCTGAGAAGCGAACCGTATACAGGTTTCCCATTTACCCGGGCTTCTGTCACAATCTTCCTCTATGATGGTCGGGGTGGCAGGATTTGAACCCGCGGCCCACTGGTCCCAAACCAGTTGCGCTACCAAACTGCGCTACACCCCGAAAGTGGGATTAGTGATATGGCAGGGGCAGTAGGATTTGAACCCACGGCACGTGGTTTTGGAGACCACTGCTCTACCAACTGAGCTATACCCCTATAAATGGCGGAGAAGATGGGATTCGAACCCATGCGGCCCTTAACGAACCCTAACGATTTAGCAAACCGTCCTCTTCAGCCTCTTGAGTACTTCTCCAGGCTAAAATAATTTTTTCCCGTCATATTATTCTGCGAGTATCCTCAGAATCCTTATGGCGGAGAGGGTGGGATTCGAACCCACGGCCCCTTTCGGAGTCACTGGTTTTCAAGACCAGCTCCTTAAACCACTCGGACACCTCTCCTCACTTGTAAGTCTTTGTTCTGCTACACCATACCCTAAAAAAGTTGGTGACCCATCGGAGATTCGAACTCCGGACACCTTGATTAAAAGTCAAGTGCTCTGCCGACTGAGCTAATGGGTCGTATGGCTGGGGTAGCAGGACTCGAACCTACGAATGACGGAGTCAAAGTCCGTTGCCTTAACCGGCTTGGCTATACCCCAATCTTGAAAAAATGGCGAGCCCACAGGGATTCGAACCCCGGACACACGGCTTAGAAGGCCGTTGCTCTATCCAACTGAGCTATGAGCCCAAAAATGGAGCGGATGATGAGAATCGAACTCACGCCATCAGCTTGGAAGGCTGAGGTTCTACCATTGAACTACATCCGCATAAATGGAGCGGAAGACGAGATTCGAACTCGCGACCCTCGCCTTGGCAAGGCGATGCTCTACCCCTGAGCCACTTCCGCACACTAAACATAATAATGAAATTGGTCGAGGGTGGTGGATTCGAACCACCGAAAGCTCAGCTAACGGATTTACAGTCCGCCCCCTTTGGCCACTCGGGAAACCCTCGATATAGGTGTCGCATCTTTCTCATGCGACTTTCGTCTTGCAAACAATTTGCTTAACGTTATTCACAGTCATACCCTTTCGGGCTCGCTTACCTTTGAAAGGAACTCATGACTTTTTTGGAGCTGGCGGAGGGAATCGAACCCCCAACCTGCTGATTACAAATCAGCTGCTCTACCGTTGAGCCACGCCAGCAAACATCGCTGTTTGGTATCAGTCTGATAAAATTGGCGATCCGGAACGGGCTCGAACCGTCGACCTCCAGCGTGACAGGCTGGCATTCTAACCAACTGAACTACCGGACCGCATTTCCTTGATAACACGTCCGCTTTTTCAGCCAAACGTCAACTGTTATGGTGGGCGCTATAGGGCTCGAACCTATGACCCCCTGCTTGTAAGGCAGGTGCTCTCCCAGCTGAGCTAAGCGCCCATGAGCAAGTGTTTTTATCTACTCGACACATTTATTAAATATACAGCATTTTCCTCAAGTTGTCAAGAACTTTTTTAATCTTTTTTGTCAGTTCTCGCAGTTTTTAAAAATTGGCTCCAAGGGTGGGGCTCACGCTTGCTGCGCAAGCTGAATCCGCTCCGCCGTGCCGGGGCACTGCTTCACGAAGAAAGCTCCGCCGGAGCTTTCTACCCTCTCGGGTTCTCTCCCTTTTTGTTCTTATTTTTAAAAACTGGCTCCAAGGGTGGGGCTCGAACCCACAGCCTACCGGTTAACAGCCGGTTGCTCCACCATTGAGCTACCTTGGAACAACTTGAGAGCTTTTATATATTAGCACAGCTAAAGGTGCGTGTCAACGCAATTTATGGAAATTTATAGAGCATTTTTTCTCAACTCTTTCGTCTCAGAAATGAGAGCTGCCTTCCCTGCGGTAAGATTGCCCAGCAGCGCCTTTATTTCATCGCTTTTCTCCACATCGGTCACCACTTTTATCGTAACCAATTCTTCATAAATTATGTCTGTAATCGAAAAATTTCCATCTCGCGAAAGATTCTGCACTTTACTGAGGAAGGAATAATCCAGCTTGAATTGCAGGACTGCCATCTCTTTCATCTGGCAGATTCCCGCCGCCTCAAGCCCCAGTTTGGCGCTGCTGGTATAGGCCCTCACCAAACCGCCCGTTCCCAGCTTGATCCCGCCAAAATACCGGGTGACAACCACCGCTAGATTGGTCACGCCCTCTTTGACCAGCATCTGCACAATCGGCGCACCGGAAGTCCCCTGCGGCTCCCCGTCATCGCTGGCCCACTGCAGTTGAAACTGTTCTCCCACAACCAATGCAGGAACGTTATGGGTAGCAGTTTTATGCAAGTCTCTTACAGAAGCGATAAAAGCATCTGCTTCTTCTCTGGTTTCTACCGGTTTGACATAGGCGATAAAACGGGATTTCTCTATAATCTGCTCTGCATGAGCCTCTTTTTCAACGGTTTTATACTGTATCATATTTTTTCAACCTGTTATAATCTATCTCCGACAATTCAACATCAAAAAGGGTACCCTCCTCCTTGTAGTCCATCCCATGCACAATAGCCTTCTCACATAAGTAAGAAGAGAGTTCCCCCCGGTCATAGGGGATTAATAGTGCGGCCCGCACCCGAGAGGCAAAGAGTTTTTCCCGTACTTTAGCCAAAAGTTCGTCAATATGATCCCCATATTTGGCAGACACAAAAACGCACTCGCATTCTGTAGCATCCACTGGAAGCTCTTGTATCAGATCAAGCTTATTGTAGACCATAATCTTTTCTTTTCCGCCGGCCCCAATCTCATCAATTACTCGATTGGTCACGTCTATGTGGAAATCATAATTTTCATAAGATCCATCCACCACATGCAGCAGTAGATCGGCATAGTTTACCTCTTCCAGAGTTGCTTTAAAGGCTTCCACCAGTGAATGAGGAAGCTTGCTGACAAAGCCTACGGTATCGATTAGGATGAATTCAAAGTTGTTTTCCAGTTGAATGCTGCGCTGTTGTGTATCTAATGTAGCAAAAAGCATGTCCTTTTCTTTTACTGCTTTGTCTTCCTTTTCCGACATGCTCAAAAGCCGGTTCATAAGTGCAGATTTTCCCGAGTTGGTATATCCGACCAATGCCACGACTGGAATCTGGGCCTTTTCTCTTTGTGTACGCTGGACGCTCCTGGTATTTTTTATGCGGGCCAGCTCTTTTTTTATATCGTCCATCCTTCCGGCAACATGCCTGCGGTCTGTCTCCAGCTTTTTTTCACCCGGACCCCTGGTGCCGATGCCGCCGCCCAGCCTGGATAAGGATTTGCCAAAGCCGGTCAATCGGGGCAGGCGGTACTGAAGCTGCGCCAGCTCAACCTGCAGCTTGCCTTCCTTGGACGTGGCCCTGGCTGCAAAGATATCCAGGATCAAAATCGTGCGATCGATCACTCTGACGGACAGGGATTCTTCCAGATTCCGCAGCTGCATGCCGGAAAGCTCTTCGTTGAAAATAACCGTATCCGCTTCCATATTAGCACACATCTGCGCCAGTTCTTCCACCTTGCCCTTTCCGATCAGTGTGGCGGAGTTGGGTTTTTCCAAGCTCTGGATCATCTGGCCCAACACAGTGACGCCCGCTGCCTGAGCCAGCCCGGAAAGTTCCTCCATGGAATAGGAGATATCCTCCCCAAGCTGCAGGCCCACCAGAATGGCCTGATAATCTTCTTCTTTTATTATTTCATTCTTTTCATTAAATCTAACCATGGCTATATCTTACCACAACTCTTCCGCATTATGCTACCTTTTACTCATCCGTCACATCTAAAATATCTTCTTTCGGTACCTGAACGTAGCTCTTGGGCACACCGCCCAGAATAACAGCTTCGGCGATGAGAACCGTACTGGACATATCGAAGGTTGCTGCCGACAGTGGAGCTAACACTTTGACCTGACTCTTTAAAATTATGTATACCTTATACTTGGTCTGGTTGATCCCTTTGGCTTCAAATTCCGTTTTAAAGTCGATTCCGGAAACACTGAGAGGAATCACCTTAACATCGACTTTGGGGCCGTGCTCGGATAAAATCTGGCTTCCCAGGACAGCTCCCAAAGGGACATCGATCTTGTCTTCTTCCATGCGGCGGTATTCCTCCTGTAGTTCCTTGGAAATTTCAGTAATGAGGAGGTTCATGGCCTTGGTATCCGCCTGGATCATTTCCGTCTCACCTTTATCATTGGTCTTGCGAATGATCAGATTATCCGTGTCCGTCTCTTCGTGAAACTGATCGTTGATAGCCTTGTTGACCATTCGCGTTACCAGTGTCCGCGCCCTCATTTTTCCGATCTCTTCCAGATTGGGCTCTATCGTAGTCTTGAGATAATAGCTGGCAGAGGAAGCAATGGCGATAAATATTAAAAACAGAGACAAAGGCAGTACAAAGGACCGTCTTTCTCTCCGTCTTCTTTTTCTTTTCATAATAACACCTCCGCCGACTATATCAGTCTATGTTCGGCAGAGATGTTTTGTGCTTGTTTTTCGAATTATTCATTCGTTAAATATTCAGGTTTTCAAGTTCTTCGTTAAATTTGGAATTAACGATTTTAATATGCGTGCCTTTCATGCCCAAGGATCTGGATTCAATTACGCCGGCACTTTCCAATTTTCTCAGCGCATTGACGATGACTGATCTGGTGATTCCCGAACGATCAGCAATCTTGCTGGCAACCAGCAGACCTTCATTTCCATTCAGTTCGGAAAAGATCTGCTGTACGGCTTCAATCTCAGAGTAAGACAGGGTTCCAATCGCCATTTGCACGACAGCCCTCTGTCTGGATTCTTCTTCTTCTTCCAGCGCTTTTCTTCTCTGTATTTCCAGCCCTACCACAGTAGCCCCGTATTCGCCGAGAACTAAGTCTTCATCGCTGAATTCCGGCGCATATCTGGTCACGATGAGTGTACCCCATCTTTGCCCGCCTCCCAGAATGGGAATAACGGTGTGAAGCTTGTCCGAAGTATCATAATCGTATTTAAAAATCTTCAGCGCTTCTTCCGCTGTCAGGTTAGCCTGGGTGGTGGTCACTTTCAGCAATGCTTCGTTATATTCGATTGGGAACTTTTCAGATCCCGTTTCCGGATCGGCGATTGTGGAACTATCGGAACGAATCTTATAGTTAACACCGATGACCTTTCCCTTTCGATTAACAATGTAAACATTGGCATCCATCAGATCGCTGAGGATCGCGCACAGCTCTTTAAATGAAAATGCACCTGCGACGCTTTCCTGCAGGACCCAGTTCAGTTTTCTTACTTTTGCTAAAATTTGATTTTCCATATATGATGTCTCTCCTTCTACAACTTGTCGTTGTACAAAATTTCCAATCTTTTTATTGATATAGGTATTATATATGGTTTTCTCAAATATGACAACTCATTTTTTGAGTTTTCTAAAAAGTTTTTTATAACGAGAAAATTAAAACTAAGTTGTCCTTTATATTGTTCGCTTTTTTACTATTTTGCGTATATTGTAGAGTGTTTGCTCAAACCCTTCTCCACCTTATAAGATAAACCGATCGATGTCTTCCGGATGAATTTTTTCCATGAATTTTTCTTTAACATAATCAGCATCGATTACAAATTTGTCCTCTTCCATATCCGGAATATTAAAGGAAATATCCTCCAAAAGCTTCTCCAGAATGGTATGCAGCCTTCTTGCACCGATGTTTTCCGTCTGTTCATTCATTAAAAAGGCCATCGTAGCAACCTCTTCTATCGCGCTGTCCGTGAACTCAATCTCTACGCCCTCGGTTTCTAAAAGGGCTTTATGCTGCTTCAGCAGGGCGTTTTCCGGAATCGTCAAGATTTTGAGGAACGTTTCTCGGTCCAGGTTTTCCAATTCTACACGGATTGGAAAACGACCCTGGAGCTCCGGAATCAGATCCGTCGGTTTTGCCGTATGGAATGCACCCGCACCGATAAAGAGGATATGATCGGTCTTGACCGGTCCATGCTTTGTATTGACAACACTGCCTTCTACGATGGGAAGAATGTCTCTCTGCACCCCTTCTCTAGACACGTCTGCGCCGGAAGAGCGGTAGCCGGATCCGGAAGCGATTTTATCGATTTCATCGATAAAAATGATTCCATTCTGCTCTGCGTTATGCAGTGCATCTTCAATTACCTGATCCATATCGATCAGATTCTGTGCCTCTTCTTCCCTGAGGATCTTTCTGGCATCCTTTACTCTTACTTTCTTATTCTTTTTCTTCTGCGGCATCATATCCCCGAAAATGTTTCCAATGGCAATGCCCATACCTTCCCCGTTCAGGTCCAGCGTATTGCTCTTGGGAGCATCCGTCACCTGTATTTCAATGAACTGTTCCTCAAGAAGTCCCTGTCTCAGCTGTTGTCTCACCTGTTCTCTGGCCAGTTCAACATCCTGTTTTTCGTCAGGATTCTGTGTATTCTGTTCCATCTGCTGCTGCTCATATTGTTGCTTCTGGCTTTGATAACCACCGCCGCTCAGCAGAAAGTCAAACGGATTCCGGTTGTTGCTCGGTTCATTAGCCGGCTTTTTTTTCCCTGGAATGATTGCTTCAATGATCCGTTCTTCCACGATCTCGTCAGCAATTGCATACTTTTCATCCAGCTGGCTTTGTTTTGTGATACGAATGGACGCCTCCACCAGATCACGGATCATGGAATCAACGTCTCTTCCCACGTAACCCACTTCCGTAAATTTCGTAGCCTCTACTTTTACAAAGGGAGCATCCATCAGCTTTGCCAGACGCCTGGCAATCTCTGTCTTACCTACTCCGGTCGGGCCCATCATCAAGATGTTCTTGGGTGTGATTTCTTCCTGCATTTCTTCTGACAGCAGACTTCTCCGATAGCGGTTTCTGAGGGCGATGGCTACTGATTTTTTAGCTTCGTCCTGTCCGATGATATATTTATCCAATTCCCCTACGATTTCTTTGGGAGTCATCTGGTATAATTTGTTTGCCATAATTTCCTCCTACAGTTTTTCTACTGATATGTTGTCATTCGTGTAAACGCAGATGGATGAGGCAATACCCAGGGCCTCTTTTACGATTTCCTCTGCGGTCATGTCGGTATTATTATAGAGTGCTTTTGCTGCTGAATAAGCATAGTTTCCTCCAGATCCAATGGCGATAAAATCTTGATCCGGTTCGATCACTTCGCCGTTTCCAGAGACAACCAGCAGGCTTTCCCGATCAGCTACAATCATCAGCGCTTCCAGACTTCTCATAGCTTTATCAGAACGCCAAAGCTGAGCCAGCGCTACCGCAGCCCGCTTTAAATTACCTCCATGTTCATCCAGTTTGCTTTCAAATTTCTCTGTCAGGGAGAAAGCATCTGCTACAGAGCCTGCAAATCCCGTCAAAACAGAATTGCGATAGATTTTTTTAACCTTTTTTGCACCATTCTTCATAATGGCTGTTTCACCCATTGTTACCTGACCGTCGCCGCCTATGCAGACATCGTCAGGGCCTCTTCTTACTGCAACGATCGTCGTCGCGTGGAACTGTACCATGTTCATACCTCCATTCATGATTCCCCTTGTTCTAATTAATAAAACTTCTATTCTTCTTTATAATCGCACTCGCTGTTAGAGCACGCATACTTACTCGTTTTAGTTTTTTTCTCAACAAGAAGTGAACCGCATTTCGGGCATTTCCTGTCGATCGGCTTATTCCAATAAGACTGCTGGCATTCGGGATAACCGCTGCATCCATAAAAAACACGACCAGTCTTACTCTTTCTTGCCACGATATCTTTGCCGCAATTAGGGCATTTGACATTAGTTGATTTGACGATCGGCTTTGTGTTCTTACATTCCGGATAACCGGTACAGGCTGCAAATTCGCCAAATCGGCCATGCTTGACAGCCATCGGTTTGCCACATTTTTCACAGAGTTCTCCGGTAAGCTCCACTTCAAATTCAACCTTCTTTATTTCTTTATCCGCTGTTTCAAGTTCCTTTTCAAGGGTTCCATAATAGTCGCGAATGATATCTTTCCATTCCACATCTTTTACTTCCACCGCATCCAGTTTATCTTCCATATCTGCTGTAAATCCAGTATCAACGATTTCTTTAAAATATTCTTCCATCATCTGTGTGACAATAAAGCCCAGCTCCGTAGGAGTCAGCGTCTTTTTTTCACGATTGACATATTTTCGTTCGATAATGGTGGCAATGATAGGGGCATAAGTACTCGGCCTGCCAATGTCCTTTTCCTCCAAATCTTTTACAAGACTTGCTTCTGTGAACCTGGCCGGCGGCTGAGTGAAGTTTTGCTCTGACAGCAGCTCCACCAGTTCCAGCTTTTCGCCTTTTTCCAGGTGAGGAAGCAGTTTATCGCTGTCATCCTCTTTCCCGGGTGAATATACCTTTAAAAAGCCATCAAAGATCAACTTAGACCCGGTAGCTTTAAACATATAGTCGCTGTTATCGATCGCTGCGGAAACGCCCATAAATTTGGCAGGAGACATCTGACTGGCCATAAATCTGGACCAGATCAGCTTATATAGATTGTATTGATCTTTACTGAGGGAGTCTTTAATTTCATCAGGCTCCAGCTCAATATAGCTGGGGCGGATGGCCTCGTGGGCATCCTGTACATCCTTTTTTTTATTGGAATATACATTATTCTGATAATACTCAGCTCCTAGGTTTTCAAAAATATATTCTTTTGCGGCGGCTTTTGCTTCATCCGAGATTCGCACCGAATCCGTTCTGATATAGGAAACCAGACCTACCGTCCCGTGTCCTTTAATTTCGATACCTTCGTAGAGCTGCTGTGCAATGAGCATGGTTTTTTTCGTATAAAAGCCCAGCTTGGTTGAAGCTTCCTGCTGGAGGCTGCTGGTGGTAAAGGGAGCATACGGCTTTCTTGCGCGTTCTTTCTCTTCTACTTTTTTCACCATATACTCGCCGGCCTTCAAAACTTTAACAATTTCATCAGCCTGTTCTTTATTCTCTACCGTAAGTTTCTTACCATTATATTCAGCCAGCTTTGCGGTGAACTTCTTTCCTTTTTTCAGCTCAGCCGTAATATTCCAATATTCTTTGGGGATAAATGCTTTGATTTCGTTTTCTCGATCGCAGATAATCTTCAGAGCCGCAGACTGAACTCGGCCCGCTGACAATCCCCGTCTAACTTTTCTCCACAGCAGGGGACTGATCTGGTAACCTACCAGCCGGTCCAGCACTCTTCTAGCCTGCTGCGCATCTACCAGTTTTAGGTCAATCGGCCTAGGATTCTTAATCGCGGCCTGTACTGCTTTTTTAGTGATTTCATTAAAGACAATTCTACATGGCGTATTTTGGTCAATGCCGAGCAGAAACGCCAGGTGCCATGAAATCGCTTCGCCCTCCCGGTCCGGGTCAGTTGCCAGAAAGACTTTGGCAGCATTTTTAGCTTCTTTTTTCAGTTCTTTAATAATGTCGCCTTTACCACGAATCGCGATATATTGCGGTTCAAAATCATGTTCAATATCAATCCCAAGTTTACTCTTTGGCAAATCTCTTACATGCCCTACAGAAGCAATCACTTTATATTTGCTTCCGAGGAACTTCCCAATCGTCTTTGCTTTTGATGGTGACTCCACAATCACCAAATTTTTCTTGGCAGCAGCCATAAAAAATCCTCCCCATCTATTATCATTATCCTGCAACTTGCAGAATTTTTTTATTACGTAGGAAATATCGTCAGCGATATTTCCGAAGTATCAACAAAATCTACTTCTTTTTAAGAATCGGTGAAGCCGACTTTGTTCCTTATTGGTTCTAAAAGCTTATTATATCGCCTTTTTTTTATTTTGCAATAAAAATTTTTCCCAAAGAAGTGTAAATTACTCCTTTCAACTCCAAAATGGTCACGATTCCGTTAAGAAGGCCAGCCGGCTTTCCAGTGGCGCGGCAGAGCTGGTCCGGCGTCATTTCACCATTTTTTTTGAGGAGAGAAACGATCTCAAATTCATCTTTGCCTAAATTCTTTTGTAAATTCTGGAACCTAAGACCGGAAAGTCCCATATCAGCCAAAAGGTCTTCCAGCACGGCCAGGGGCGTTGCCCCGTCTCGAAGCAGTTTATTGCTTCCCAAATTATAGGCGCTGTTAATATTCCCCGGAATCGCATACACATTTCTCCCCTGATCTGCGGCCAATTCGGCCGTGATCAGCGCTCCGCTACTCTCCTTAGCCTGTACGACTACTGTGGTTTCGGACAAGCCGCTGATAATTCGATTTCTTTGCGGGAAATGGTATCTGGCCGGTTCCGTACCCTGTGGATATTCAGAAAGCAGTAGTCCATGGGCGGCGATTTGGTCACGCAATCTGCGGTTGGACTGAGGATAGCAAATATCGATACCGCAACCTAAAACCGCAATGGTTCCGCCCTTCCGGTTTTTTCCGCCGGATTCATCCGAAAGCTGGCTGCTGCAGCTTTCTAACGCACCCATATGGGCACATGTATCGATCCCTTTCGCCATTCCGCTGACCACCACCGCCCCGCTTTCAGCCAGACAGTTTCCCAGCCGCTTTGCGGCCCAGCACCCGTACTCCGTCGCTTTTCTTGATCCGACCACTGCTACACAGCGTCTCTTCGCCAACGTCAAATCACCAATATAGTAAAGCGGATTCGGCGGATTTTTTATTTCTTTCAGAAGCAGTGGATAATCAGCATCCTTGATATAAACTTTTTTAATGTCCATTGTCCGGCCTCCTGTAAAAATCATCCAATGCCCGATATTGTAACGCCTCTGCTATATGGTACTCATCGATTGTGTGGGTACCATGAAGGTCAGCAATCGTTCGGGCAACCTTAATAATTTTGTAATATGTGCGCATGCTCAGCGCTAGTTTTTGATAAGCATCCGTCAGAAGTTTCCGCCCGGCTGCTGTCATGGGGCAATACTTGTAAATCTGCTGCTCCCCCAGCTGGCTGTTAAAACGAACGCCGGTCCCTTTGTAGCGCTGCGCCTGCAGCGCCGCTGCCTTTTGAACCTGTTTTTTCATTTCATAGCTGGACAATGCGCCTTCCTTCTTTTTCAAATTAGGGTCAAGCACTGCAGATACCTTGATGTGCAAATCGATCCGCTCCAGTACTGGTCCGGAAAATTTAGATTGATATTGGTTAAGCTGCTTTTCCGTACAGGTGCAAACGTGCCGCTCGTCTCCCAAATATCCGCATTTACAGGGATTGGCTGCAGCGACCAGCATTATGCTGCAAGGGAAAGCTATCGTCCCCCGGGCGCGGCTGATGGCTACCTTGCCGTCTTCCAGCGGCTGACGCAGCAGTTCTGTCACTCGATGGTCAAACTCACCGAATTCATCCAAAAACAAAATTCCGTTATGGGCCAATGAAATTTCGCCCGGCCTGGGCTTACTGCCGCCGCCGATCAGCGCTGCTCTGGAAATAGTATGATGGGGCATGCGAAAAGGCCTTTCCTTTATATAAGGGCAGTTTTCACTTAAAAGCCCGGCAGCGCTATGAATTCTAGTGGTTTCCAGCTGTTCTGCATAGCTCATTTCCGGCATAATCTGAGGTATCCGTTTGGCGATCATCGTTTTGCCGCTGCCCGGACTGCCCATCAGTAAAAGTCCATGATTTCCCGCCGCAGCCACTGTGACAGCCCTCTTTACACATTCTTGACCCACTACGTCACAAAAATCATCCGATGGGTTTGCCTGACTGAAGGTACCTTTTTTCTTCCTATTATATGGGGAAGCAGGTCTCAGCCCCAGATAATAATCCATGCTCTCCTGCAAATCCTTGACCGGATAGAGGTCGATGTCTTCGAGCAGCGCCACTTCCTCAAGATTCTTATAGGGAAGCAGCAGCTTGCGGATGCCTCTTTCTCTGAGGCCAATGGCCAGAGGCAAGGCACCTCGAATATGTTTTACCTTGCCATCTAATGACAGCTCTCCAATTAAAGCCGTGTCTGTTCGGACCGGCACACATTGACTGCCAAGGAGCAGGATACCAACTGCAATAGGAAGGTCGAAATGACTTCCTTCTTTGGGTCTTCCTGCTGGAGAAAGGTTTACCGTAATCCTTCTTTTGGGGAATTCAAATCCGGAATTCAAGATGGCGGCGCGGATTCGCTCTTTTGCCTCTTTGATGGTAGTATCGGCAAGGCCGACCATGTTCATGGCCGGAAGGCCTGGCTGCAGATCGATCTCCACAGTTACCAGGTCCGCTTCCATCCCCAGCAGCGAAGCAGTGAAAATCTTCGAAAGCATAATTGAACGCCCCCTTAAAAAACATCTTCTATGTGATTGATCTGGACCTCCACCACATCGAATTGGAGCTGGCGGGGCTGGCGGAAGCTCTTGGATCGGGTGGACAGGTAAATTCGCGCAGCCATCCGCATGTGGCCCTTTTTCCGCTGATCCACGCTTTCGGCTGGAGTGCCAAACAGATCGCTTTGCCTTGTCTTTACTTCTATAAAATGCAGGGAAGTTCCTTTTAATGCCACAATATCGATCTCTCCGGCCCTGCAGCAAAAGTTCCTGCATAAAATCCGGTATCCCTTTCCGCCCAGATATTGTGCAGCAGCATCTTCTCCAAGACGTCCCAATAATTGGTTGTTCATACTCAAATCCCCTTTGTGTTTCTATTTTATCCTTATGTTAGCGGATCGAGAGACAAAAGTCAAGAAATTTATTCCATATTTTACATTTTTTTCAATTTTGCGTTTTTGGGAGCCGTCTGCGTAATGGAAACCTGGCCGAACTGGTCTTCATGGCAGTTCTAGGGCCCGGGAAATCAGGTCAGCGTTTAGAGAAACTGGGCAACCAATATAGCGGCAGCCCGACAAAACAGAAATTTTCTCAAATCCTATTCGAAATCGGCATTTTCGAGACCAATGTCCATACGAAACGATCCTTTTTTAGTAAAAATAAGTAAATATTAGAATCACAAAACCAAGTTAGCGCAAGCTTCCCAATTTTAAGCACACGTACAGCAGCAAATTAGTTAGTTTTCTCATGTCTTTTAGGAAACATATTCCATTTTTATATGGACATTCACACTAATTTGGCCCATTTCGAATAGGTTTCGGCGAAAAAAATGAAAATCGCCCTTCCCCGGCCCGATTATCAAATCCACAAAACCACACTTACTAGTACAAAAGGAAAAAAGATGCTCGTCAAGACTCGCATCTTTCATTATTCTGTGTCCATGGGTGCATCCACCCTTCTTTCACCAGACCATATCAAAAGCTGAAGATCAACGTTTATCTACCGATACGGTTTATCAAATCGCAAAGCCTCAAATCCTCGAGCCTCAAGGCTCCAGTACCAGCACCTGCCCCAGCCTCCCAGCCCCGACGGCCGCAGCCCCCGAAGCGTAGCAGCACAAACGTTCACCTCATCTGCCAAATCCCACAAAACACCCCCTCAGCCCAGCCTTCACGCCCAGGCTGCCAGACGCCTTCCTCTTTACACCCCAGCCTGCCAGCTCCTTCACTCCAGCACGAACTTGCGCACCGCCTGCGCGACCCCATCCTCATGATTGGTCCCGGTCACATACTTCGCCACAGCCTTCACCTCATCCTTGGCGTTGCCCACAGCCACCGGCATCCCCGCCAGCCGCAGCATCGCCGCATCATTGGGGCTGTCTCCGATGGCCATCATTTCCTCCGGCTTGACGCCCAAAACATGCTCCAGCTCCTGGAGCGCCGCCGCCTTGCTGGTGGTAGCGCCGCCGATCTCCAAATTATGGTCAAAGGACGTGGTCAGCGTGGTATTTTCCAGGCCCAAAAGCACCTGACGCATCCTGGCCCGATCCCTCTGGTCCTCAAAATTTACATTAATATTTTCGATATGCTCCTTATGCTCCAAAATAAAATCAAACAGCCCCGCAATCGGCTCCCTGGTGGTCAGCACATAATCCACATGGCGGAAGCTGAGGCCCGTTTGCTTGATATGATCATAAAAAGACTTATCGATATACGCATGGCCCTCCGTAAACGCCTCCACCATAAAATCATACTGCTTCAGCAGCGCCACAGCCTCTTCCACCGCTGGGGGTGCGATGCAATTTTCATAAATCACCTTTTTTTCCCTCAAATCCGTTATGATAGCCCCGTTGGACGTAAGCACATACTGGATTCCCCGGATCCGAAAAACATCTTCCGGCAGAGCGCTGTAAGTCCGCCCGGTGGCAATCACAACATTGACCCCGCGGTCAATGGCTTCCTCCAGGGCCTTCCGGTTGGCCTCACTAATCACCCGGTCATCGTTTAATGTCGTTCCATCCAAATCTAAAGCAATTAATTTGATTGACATGATGTTTCCCTCACTATATCTAAAAATTCTTGATTCAGCTTTCTTACCGTTTTCATATTGCAGCCATCTCCGTGGCCGGGATAAATGAAAATTTCGTTGCTCCATTTATCGATAATCGCTTTGCAGGAGTGGATCATATCCGCTTCACTGCCGTCCTCCAAATCCGTCCGCCCCAAATCCACGTTGAAGATCGTATCTCCGGTAAAGGCGATTTTGCTTTTTTCCGAATAAAAGCACACGCCGCCTCTGGTATGCCCCGGCGTATGAATGACCTCAATAGCTTCCTCTTCAAGATAAACCATATCCCCGTCCTCCAGCGGATATTCCACTGGATCTTTATACAAATCCATATCCTCCCGATGGAGGTAGACCGGGCAGTCAAATTCTGCCTTCAGCTTTTTCACCGCACCCGTATGATCATAATGGTGATGGGTCAGAAGAATACCTTCCATCTTCAGGTTCATCTTCTTTATATATTGAGCAAACCGATCCGGGTTGTAACCTGGATCAATGACAAAACACGGTCCGCCTTCCCTTTGGTAAATCACATAACCGTTGCTTTCCAGCACCCCTCCGATAAAACGCTTTATTTTCATAACAAAACCATCCTTTTTTCTTTGTCAGTTATTTTACCACAAATATAGAATTTCGTCCAAAAAAACACCTTTTCCTGCTATTTTTACACTTCCTTCAATATTCCTCTCAAATATCTGTTGCCAAACCGCAAATTAGTGGTAAAATGGTTGTGTTATTCATATTGGAGGTAAGAAATGAAGATTGCGATAGTTGGCGCAGGGAAGCTGGGTCTCAAGGTTACGGAAGCGCTCCTGGGAGGAGATCATTCTGTGACCATCATCGACCAGGACGAATCTGTTTTGCAGAAATTAAGCTCTCATCTGGATGTGATGACTGTAAATGCCAACGCCAAAGAAACAAAAATATTAAAAAACCTGGGTATTTCCACTTACGATTATCTGATCGCCGTCACCGAAAGTGATGAAACAAATATTGTGATCGCCGCTTTTGCCAAAAAGCTAGGCTGCGCGAAAGTGATCTCCAGGGTACGTGACCCTGAACATATGGGGCAGCTGGGGTTCATCAAAGAAACGATGGATATTGACAGCATTGTTAACCCAGATCTTTCTATTACTGTGGAAATCTACAAATACTTGGTGGAAAAATATACATTGAGCAACGGAATCTTTTCCAGCGGAAAAGTGTCTTTGCTGGAATTTAATTCTGAAAAACTGCCTCAGCTCATCGGTCTGTCCATGCCCGAAGTCAGCTCTGTCCTGGGCGATATGCTGGTAGCTGCCATTTCCAGGAACGGAAAAGTGATTATTCCTCACGGAGATACGGTAATTCACCCGGAGGACGGCCTCTATGTGATCGGAGAACGCACGCCGGTTATGGAGCTGAACGCTCAGGTCCACGAAAAAGGCAAATATACCGATCTGCAGAAAGTTATGATCGTAGGCGGCGGCAAGACCGGATATTATCTGGCAGGAAAATTATCTGAATTCGGAGTCGCTGTCAAAATCATTGAAATGGATAAAAACCGCTGCCATTATCTTTCAACCCATTTGGAAGATGTCATGGTTCTCCACGGCGATGCCACGGATCTGGATCTTTTAGAAGAAGAAAACCTGGATGAAATGGATGCCTTTGTAACGGCCACCGGCTATGATGAAGAAAATCTGCTGCTGGCGCTCATGGCAAAACGTCACGGCATTGAAGATGTAATTGCAAAGGTCAGCCGAGAAAGCTATTCCGATTTGATCGAAAGCATGGGAATTGATATGGCCCTCAACCCATTGGATATTACTGCCAGCACGATTCTGCGCTTTGTGCAGGGCTCCAAACGGGTTATTTCTTCCGTGCTGATTCAGGGACAAGCTGAAATCATGGAGATCGTGGCTTCCGACCACATGCGGCTTGTCGATACGCCGCTGCGGGAGCTGAATCTGCCAAGAGGTGTAATCGTAGCTGCCATACACCGGGGGCTTAACGTCATTATTCCTGACGGCGAAACCATCATCGAGGAAGATGACCGGGTCATCATTTTCAGCTTGCTGACAGAGCTTCCAAACTTGGAAAAACTGCTGAAGGTAAGCGGCAAATTCTCCTTCTTTCGGAAATAGAGGCAGGTCAGAACATGAATCTTAGTTTACGCGCAGTATGCCGGATCATCGGGCTGGTACTCCTGGTGATCGGAGCTTCCATGATACCATCACTTGCAGTAGCAGGCATTTACAACGAAATGCCTGCTCTTTTGGCGTTTTTGTCCACCATCGCCATTGCCGGAATCTCCGGACTTGTGATGATCCGCTTTGGACATCGCTCCACTGCTGTTTTAAAGGTAAGAGACGGCTTTCTCATTGTCACCCTTTGCTGGATTGTCTCAGCAGTGATCGGGGCCGTTCCTTTTGTTTTTTCTCAGAGTATTCCAAACTTTGTGGATGCCTTTTTCGAGACCTGTTCGGGCTTTTCCACCACAGGTGCTTCCATCCTTTCCGATATTGAAGCCCTGCCCAAAAGCATACTCTTTTGGCGTTCCTTCACCCACTGGATCGGCGGCATGGGCATTCTGGTATTTGCCATCGCCCTTATGCCTTCCTTGGGAATCAACGGACAGAACATCGCTGTTTCAGAAGCACCCGGTCCTACCTTGGACAAGGTTACGCCCAAAATGTCCGACACGGCCAAAGCCCTCTATTTTGTATACTTAATTTTCACCATCATAGAAACAGTCCTGCTGTGCTTGGGCGGCCTGAGCCTTTATGATGCGCTGATTCATACCTTCGGCTCTGTGGGAACCGGCGGATACTCCAATTATGGGGACAGCGTCGCTCACTTTGACAGCGCCTATGTGGATATGGTCATCGCGCTTTTCATGATTCTCTCCGGAGCCAACTTCAACCTTTATTACATGTCGCTGCGCAGAGGTATCCGAACGCTGGTTCGAGATGCGGAATTCCGCTTTTATCTGTTTATCATCGCTTCCACAACCGCGCTGATCAGCCTGAACCTGCTCCTTACTCATTATTATGAAAGCATTGGACAGGCTGTACGCTATTCTTTATTTCAAACTGCTTCTATACTGACCACCACTGGATTTGCCACCACCGACTTTGATTTGTGGCCCACCTTCAGCAAGATGCTGCTCATGCTCTTAATGTTCGTCGGAGGCTGCTCTTCCTCCACCGGCGGCGGGGTCAAGGTGATCCGTATTCTGATTCTGCTCAAGCTGATCCGCAGGGGAATCGCCACCAGGCTCCACCCCAGCGCTGTAGTCAACGTGAAACTTAACGGCAGCACCGTACCGGCCGACACAGTTACGGCCATTGCCAACCATGCGTTTTTGTATATGGCTGTCGTTTTCATCTCTACGATCTTGATTTCCCTCAACGGGTTTAACATGACGACCAGCTTTACTTCTGTCATTACTTGTCTGGGCAACATCGGCCCTGGATTCGAACTGGTGGGACCGACGGCGAACTTTTCTATTTACGCCATTCCTTCCAAACTGCTTTTATCCTTTTTAATGCTGGCAGGAAGGCTGGAGCTGTTTACACTGCTCATTCTGCTGACGCCGAAATTCTGGAACCAGGATCATTAACCGCAAGGGAGAAGAACTATGTCATTCAATACTGCACTAAACTATCAGGCTATCGTAAAAATATTGGGAGTCATTACTCTGATTGTGGGCATTTCCATGCTCCCTGCTCTGTTTTGCGCCCATTTATACAATGAGCCGGGAAACTTCAAGGCACTTCTCATTTCGGCTGTCATTACCATCAGTGCAGGTATTCTGGTAGTTTTGTTCATCCGACCGGTAAAGGCCAAATTCCGCGCCAGGGAAGGTTATCTTGTGGTTGCGCTGTGCTGGATTATTGCTTCGCTGTTTGGCACCCTGCCCTACTATCTCTCCGATTTTACCGGCAGCTTTATTGACGGATTCTTTGAATCAACGGCCGGTTTTACCACGACTGGCTGCACATCCATTGGAGCCGAAACCATGCCCCATTCTCTGCTCATGTGGAAGGCCATCTCCCACTGGCTGGGAGGTATGGGAATCCTGGTCTTTGTTATTTCCATCCTGCCGGCGCTGGGCATCAATGGCCAGCTGATCGTCAGAGCAGAAGCACCCGGCCCGGTTCTGGAAAAGATGGCGGTACGGATGAGTGATTCAGCTAAAATTCTCTATTTGATGTATTTTTCCTTTACCGTGATCGAATTTGTCCTGCTCGCACTCAGCCCATCGATGACACCATTTGACGCGCTGATCAATACCATGGGCAGCATCAGCACCGGCGGCCTTTTGGCTCATCCTGACGGGATCGCTTACTACGACAGCATTTATGTGGAGGTCGTGATCGGGGTGTT
Organism: Hominibacterium faecale; assembly: GCF_020734085.1. Taxonomy (NCBI): domain Bacteria; kingdom Bacillati; phylum Bacillota; class Clostridia; order Peptostreptococcales; family Anaerovoracaceae; genus Hominibacterium; species Hominibacterium faecale. The sequence goes on along the minus strand of NZ_JAJAGH010000001.1, from coordinate 113,360 downwards.
CACCATTTTGGCTTCTGTCAATTTCGTACTCTATCATTACGCGATTAAGCGTAAGTGGAAGTATGTTTTAAAAGATATTGAACTGCGTGCCTTTTTGAGAATCCTCATAGGCGCCGTTATTTTGTGTACCCTGGGCCTATATTTTCTTGGTCACTATCCCAGCTTGGGAAAAGCGCTGCGGGATTCCTTTTTCCAGGTGGTCAGCGTTGCCACCACATCCGGATATTCCAGCGCCGATTATACCCTGTGGCCGGCACTATGCCAGTTGATCCTCTTCACGCTGATGTTCATCGGAGGCTGTGCGGCTTCTACCTGCGGGTCAATTAAGGTAATTCGAATCGTGGTTTTTCTTAAGTTGATCGGACGCGGCTTTTACAAACGAATCCATCCCCGCTCTGTGGTGGCGGTAAAACTGAGGGGCAAAGCAGTACCTGCGCCGGTGGTCTCATCCATCACCGTGTTCATTCTTATGTATATGGGGCTGTTCCTCTTCTCCAGTCTGATTTTATCCCTGCAAAATCTTGATCTGGAAACGACGATTACCACGTCGGCAGCCATGCTTTCCAATACAGGAATGGCGTTCGGCCAAGTGGGCGCTCTGGGCAATTACTCTATGTTCGGAGACGGCCTTAAGCTTTATCTCAGCTTGCTGATGATCGTAGGAAGACTGGAACTATTTACAATTGTCATCCTCTTTACGAGAAACTTCTGGGGAAGAGACCGCTAAAAATCGCATGAAAAGGAAATAAATGGGCATCCTAACGTTTGGGGTGCTCTTTTCGTTGGGAAAAGCGCTTATTACTACGGAAGCAGGGAGGATTTTTATGCTGGTAAAAGATTTGATGACTACAGGAATAAGCTGTGTAAAGGAAGATACTTCATTAAAGCAGATCGCCAAACAAATGAAACAGGAGGATGTTGGGCTTATTCCTGTCTGCAATGATAAAGGAGAGGTTTTGGGCGTAGTGACAGACCGAGACCTGGTGCTGCGCGCTTTAGCCAGAGAGATCGGGGATCATTCCGGCGAAAAAAAGGCGCCGGGAAAATCCGGCGCCCAAGAAAGCCAATTAAAAGCCCGTGATGTAATGTCCACAAACATTGTCTGTGCTTCACCGGATATGAATACCCATCATGCGGCATTATTATTGGCAAAATACCAGGTTCGGCGGCTGCCTGTCACACAAAATGGCAAATTGGTGGGCATGCTGTCCATGGCGGACATCGCTCGAAAAACCGTTTTCATCGATGAAGCCGGGGATGCCCTTTCTTCCATCTGCGCAGTAGCGCCGCCGTCTCATTTATAAACAGGTTAATGGGTGAAGCCATAGACGCCTTTATCGGTCGCCGGACCGGGCAGGATCCGCGCTTCATCCAGCTCTTTGACAGCGCGGCGGAAATCATCGATAAAGTGGATAGCCAGCTGTCTGGAGAAGTCGGCCCGGATCACTGCTCTTTGGATGACGATGGTTTCCAAATCCTGCGGCAGCGGGTAAGCCGGAACCTGCCAGCCGCTCATGCGGATCCGATCTGCCAGATCGTAGAGATTCCATTTGCGGTTTTCATCTGCTTTCAGCTTCCAGCAAACAATCGGCATTTCATCCCCATCGTTTAAAAGCTCGAAGATTCCCAGTTCTTTCAGTTCTTTTGCTATGTACATAGCGATTTTACGCGTTTTTTCATGTACAACCCGATAACCGTCAAAGCCCATGCGGGAAAAATTGTAGTACTGGCCGATAATATGGCTTGCTGATCTGGAAAAATTAATGGCCATGGTGGGCATATCGCCGCCCAGGTAGCTCACATCAAAGACGAGCTCCTTAGGAAGGAATTTTTCATCTCTCCATAAAATCCACCCGACCCCCGGATAAACCAGACCGTATTTATGACCGGACGTGTTGATCGAAACAACATTTTTCAAACGAAAATCCCACGGCCGGTTGGGTCCGCAAAACGGGGTGAACATGCCGCCGGACGCTCCGTCAACATGGATATATACTTTGTATGGCGTCGTCTTATTGTGCGCCTCCACCAATCGATCCAGCCCCTGGATATCGTCCAGTTTGCCCGTGTATGTATTCCCCTGGATGCCCACAATTCCAATGGTGTATTCGTCCACGTAATCCATGACCTTTTCCAAATCCAGGCTGAGGCGATCCCATTTCATCGGCACCCGGCGCAGTTCAATGTCCCAGTATACACAGAATTTTTCCCAGCAAACTTGATAGCCTGCGGAAATGACCAAATTGGGTTTTCTGGCGTTGACATCGAGACCATGGGAAGCCGCATTTTCCCTCCACCGGAATTTCATGGCCATGCCGCCCAGCATGCAGGCCTCAGAAGAGCCCACCGTGGAGGTTCCAATGAACCTTTCGTCTTTACGGGCATGCCACAGGTCGGCGATGATATTGACGCAGCGCATTTCCAGCTGGGCAGTCTGGGGATATTCGGATTTATCGATGGCGTTTTTCTCCAGAGTCAGGGACATCAGGCGGGTCGCTTCCGGCTCCATATAGGTCTGGCAGAACGTGGCCAGATTCTGCCTGGCCACGCCTTCATCCAGCAGTTCATCCAAAACCAGGCGGTACGCTATGTCTGGATCCAACGGGTCTTTCATCAGCTTTTTAGTAGGCAGCAGTTCTTCAATGGTCCCGCCTGGAAAGGCGGCCATATGTTCCATACAATCCTTTTTCATTTAAACCTCCTCCATCACAAAATTGATTTCGCGATTTTCAATGCTCACCGAATCCACCGTGACGCGGATCCGTTCCCCCAGCATGTAAGCTTTATGGGTCCGCTCCCCGATTACCCGGTATTTTTCCGGTTCATGGATATAATAATCGTCGGTCAAAGAATCCAGCCGAATCATGCCTTCGATGGTATTGGCCAGCTGTACATAGATTCCGTAGCTGGTCACGCCGCTGATGACTCCGTCAAAGGATTCACCCACATGATAAGAAATATATTCGGCCTTTTTCAGCTTTTCCACCTGACGCTCCAGCTCAATGGCCTGGCGCTCGGTGGCTGATGAAATTTCCGCAGCCTCCAATGTCTTTTTCTTGAAATGCTTCATCGTCTTTCCGTCCAGCTTTCCCCGGAGACAAGCTTTAATGATCCGATGAATGATCAGGTCAGGATATCTGCGGATGGGTGAGGTAAAGTGGCAGTAATATTTGAGGGACAGCCCAAAATGACCGCCGCATTCCGTTCCGTAAAAAGCCTTTTGCATGGACCGGAGCATCACGGTATTGATGACATTTTCATAAGTCTTTCCCGACACCTTATCCAAAATATCGTTGAGTGTCTTGGGATGGATGGAATCAGAAGCACCTTTAAGCGTAAGGCCGAACCCTCTTAAAAAAGTTCGGAACTCTTCCATTTTTTCTGGAGAGGGCGATTCGTGAATCCGGTAGACAAAGGGGATTTCCATCCAATAAAAATGCTCTGCCACAGTCTGATTTGCCAAGAGCATAAACTCCTCGATGAGCTTATTGGCCGTTCGCCGCTCGGCAATGTCCACACTGACCGGGATCCCCGATTCGTCCAAGGTAATATAAGCTTCATCAAAATCAAAGTCCAAGCTGCCTCTGGCTTCCCGCTTTTGCCGGAGAATTTTAGCCAGCTTATCCATAATCAGAATATCTTCATAAACCTCCCGGTGTTTTTTTATCAGATCCAGATCATTGGTTTCCAGCATGTCGGAGACTTCCGAATAAACCATCCTCGCTTTGGAATGGATCACGCTTTCATAAATATCGTGATTAACCACATCTCCCTGGGGCGTCACTTCCATATCAACCGATAGGGTCAGTCGATCCACATCCGGGTTAAGGCTGCAGATACCGTTGGACAGCTTCTTTGGCAGCATAGGCACCACCTGATCGATCAGGTAAACGCTATTGCCCCGTTTCAGCGCTTCCTGGTCCAGATAGCCGCCTTCTTTAACATAGTGGGCCACATCGGCAATATGAACCCCCAGCAGGAAATTGCCTCCTGGGAGCAGTTCAATGGAAACCGCGTCATCAAAATCCTTTGAATCCGCCCCGTCTATGGTAAGGGTGGTTTTTTCCCGCAGGTCCCGGCGGCCCGCCAGATCTTTTTCTTCCACGCCTGCCTTGCTGACGGCTTTGGCTTCCGCGTTAACCCGGCTGGGAAAAGTTTCCCGCAGTCCGCAGCCCCGCATGAGCGCTTTGATGTCGCCGCCGGCCTGCCCGCTGCGGCTGATGATCTCCGTGATCTTTCCTTCCGCGCTGTTTTCTTTATCCGGATAGCGGGTGATCTGCACCATCACTTTATCGCCCCTCTGTGCGCCGCGGAAATCTTTTTTGCGCACAAAAATATCCTCGCCCATTCTGGGGTCGTCGGCCACAACAAAGCCAAATCGTTTGCTTTTCTCAAAGGTGCCGACAAGTTCTTTTGTGCAGCGTTCCACAATCTTGACAATCACGCCTTCTCTGGAGTTTCCGCGGCTCTGGGGATTTAATTCTACCAGAACCCGGTCTCCGTTCATGGCACCGCCCATGCTGCGCGCGGAAATATAGATATCCGGTTCTTCGTCTTCTGTTATAACAAAGCCAAACCCTTTTCTGTGTTTTGACAATGTGCCTATGGTCTCAGGTCTTTTCATCTTTTTTCTCATATGTATAGTTTACCATATCCCGGCAATAAACGCACCCTAAACCCGTTTGAAGCCAAATTGGGCTTTGGGCTGCCGCACCAAAGTTAAAGGTTCGTGTCTGTTATGAAGCTGTAAATTCTCCAAGATCCACACTTAAGGAGGTTTTTGCTAAATCCGACCCCCGGAAACGTTGAAAAATTGCACTAATTTTGTAGCTTTTATCAAAATTAGTGCAATCCCAGATGCCAAGGGGCTTCATGAAGCAGATCGCTTTTCACGCGGCAGCCCCTAACTTTCGGAAAGCCGCCTATTTTGTAGTTTCTTTGGTATTATTCTTCTGTGCATCGTCTGTGTTGTCTGTACCATCGACTAAATCTTTGGCTCCGTCTTTCACATCGTCGCCCAGATCTTTAGCATCGTTTTTCAAATCTTCGCCTGCATCGGAGGCTTTCTCCGTCGTTTGTTCGACTGTTGTGCCATCGTTGACCTGACCTTCCGATGTATCCTTGTCGCCGCAGCCTGCAAATGAAAATACAGATACGGCCAGCAGCATTGCTAATAAGATTCTTGCTTTTTTCAATGTCTTCACTCCTCTCTTTTTTTCTTAACATATTATTTGCCTATTGCCGCAAATTTATCAAAGAAAAAAAGATTTTTTTCTTTGAGCGAAGAAAGATGCTTAATCGATGCCAAAGAGGGATAAGAGTTTTTGCCACCAGCTTTGCTTTTGAACTGGTGATTCTGCAGGAGGATCTTTGTCTGGGAGTTCGATCGGCCCATTCTTAATCACAAACTGCACGCTGCGCACATTGGTATTTTTTTCCGAAACAAAAGATGTTACCTCTCCATCGGTTCCCCTGATTCCCTCCAGCATGTCGTTGATTTGTTCCTCTACCTGGCCGCTGATGCCGGAGGTCTTGCTGGTAAGACTAGCAGTGCCCTGAGCCAGAGCGCTGCTGCCGCTCTTCAGCTTTCCGGTTCCGTCTGAAAGGGCCTCTGCACCCTGGGTTAGCTTACTGATCTGAGAAAGATCCAGCTCCTTCAGCTGATTGACCGCTCCCTGCAGCTGCTGATCAAAGGTCTGATAGTTTTCTGCCAGAGCAGCCGCACCGTTTTGGGCCTCGGTAATTCCCGCCGCCGTGCTGTTCAGATAGGTTTCGGTTGCCTGAATGGCCGCTATATTCCCTTGGATCAGCTTCTGGCCCTGGCTGATCTGGGCAAGATACTGGCTCTTCTGCGGTTCATTCAACATACCGGCCTGTGCCTTCAGTTGATTCAGCAGCTCCAGCATTTGGGCGTTCTGCTGTTTCAACTGGTCGATATTGAGGCCGTTTTCAGCCATGACCTTTTTATAGGCGTCATAGCTGACAGAGCTTTTGATTTTTTCAACACCCTGATCCAATGCTGAAACGGCACCTTTGATTTCCGAAGATGCGCTCCCCAGCTTACCGGCCTGCTTCACTTGTTTGGAAATAGTTTTCACGTTGTTTTCCAAATCATCGCTGCCTTTTTTTAATTTTTTCGCCCCGCTCTTTAGTTCTCCGGCCCCTTTATCCATGGCTTTCGCGCCATGATCAATGGCTTTCACCGCTGCCGAAAGCTGGCCGAATTTTTTTGTCATCTCGCTGCTGTCCACGTCCACATCCATATTTAGCTGAATCCCGTTGAAGGAGATGCTCTCCATTTCAAAGTCCTTTACCTCTGTCTCCACCTGAAGGGTTTTCTCTGTGCCAGGGAGCAAAGTCCAGGTCAGCTGCTTATTGGCTCCCGCATTGGCTTCGGTCGCGCCCTGAGCACGAATGTTTTCACACTTATCGGTCGGAAAAGCAGCCGTAATCTGCAAGGCATATTGGTTAAAAAAGGATTTTTCTGCCTGAGGGTTTTCGGATATGGCGATTTCCAGCTTCATCTCTCCGTTTTTTCCGGCGAGTTCCTTCGGACTTATTTCCCTGCCGTCAAGGGTATATTTGAGCGCGATGTTCCAGGGAAGGCTGCCTTTTTTCAAGTTACCCTGATAATAGAGCATCTCTTGATCGGTGTCTATAAGGAGCTGATCGCCCTTTTCACGGATTTTATCAGTGGAAGTCATGTTGCGGACACGCTCATAGGTTCCATAGTCCAGAATGGATTTCTGCCCCTCAAAGATATTGACCACATAAATCTGCTCCATATGTCCGTCCCCGCCCAGATCCGCATAAACCACTTCGTCCTTTGGGGACGGCTGCTGATCAGCGAAAGCCGGAACCGCGGCCACATCGGCCAGCAGCAGGATCAGCAGTCCTGCCGTCAACATCCTCAGCTTTTTTCCCGTTCTGTTTTTTCTATACATGTGTTTTACCCCCTTGTGCAAAGTTTGATTGATAAGTCAGCTTGCCGATGATCTTATCCAGGCTGTAGAGGATCCCCGGCAGAACCAGCAGCACCAGGACCGCCGATAAGACCGCTCCCCGGGCTACCAGCGTGCCCAGCTCGATCAGCACGCCGTTGGTGGAAATCGCCGCCAGCATGCCGCCTCCCAATGTGAGAATGGAAGCCGAAGTCAGAATCGACAGCGCCGTATGGCGCACAGTGGAAAGCAGGGCTTCCTTTTTCGTATATAGATGCCGCTCTTCCATATAGCGGCTTGCCATCAGAATCGCATAGTCCACCGTCGCCCCCAGCTGTATGGCGCTGATAATCAAGTAAGCGATATATTGGAGCTGCTCACCGGCAAAATAGGGAACCGACAGGTTGATCCAGATAGATGTTTCGATGACCAGCACCAAAATCACAGGAATGATGATGGAACGCATGGTTATAAGCAGGATTAAAAATATGGCTCCGATGGCGATAAAGTTGACCCGCTCCATGTCTCTTGTAGTCACATCCCGCATGTCATATGTGGTGGCGCTTTCCCCTGCCAGCAGATATTTGCTGCCGTAGTACTGGTCCCCCAGCTTGCGCAGCTTTTTAACAACTGCAAAGGCCTCCCGGCTTTCCTGACTGGTGCTTACGGAAATTACCATCCGGCTATAATGCTCTGAGATAAGCTTGCTGCGGGTTTTCTGATCCAGATAGGCTGGCGGTACCTGGGGCCCCGCTGCATCCACAAAGGAAAGAACCTCTATAACCTGGGGAATTTGATGGATAGCTGAGCTCAACTCTTTTTCCTTGGCCGTATCGCCTTTGGGCACCATCAGCACCAGCTGATTGGTCTTTCCGAAATCTTTTTCCACTTGCACGCTTTCCGCATAGGTCTGAGTTCCCTCACGGAAGATGTCTCCCGCGCCGTATCGAAAATCGTTGCTGCTCTGAGCCAGAAAGGCCGGTATCATCACCAGCAGAAAGACGATCAGCGCCGGAATGCGAATCTTGTTTACGAATTTGGAAAAGCCTTCGAACTTTGGCATCAGCGGGCGATGCTGAGTTTTATCGATCCATCGGTAGCTCATCAGTGCCAGCACTGGCAGCAGAATCAGCACCGAGACCATGGAAAGGGCAATGGCTTTGGCCATGACAGTTCCCATATCGGGACCAATGCGGAATTCCATGAGGATCAGCGCCGCAAATCCGATGACCGTTGTCAAACCGCTGGCAGTAATGGTAAAAAAGGATTTGCGGATGGCTTTTATCATTGCATCCTGAACCGGCACGCCTTCTTGCCGGTAGGCTGAAAACCGGTGAAGAAGAAAGATGGAATAGTCCATAGAAACTGCCAGCTGGAGGATGCTGCAGGCCGCTTTGGTGACAAAGGAAATTTCGCCGAAAAAGAGGTTGGTCCCCAGGTTGATCAAGATGGCGATGCCAATGGTCACCATGAAGAGGACCGGCTCAAACCAGGATGTGGTAGTCAGCAGGAGAATGATAAAACATAAGGGTATGACCAGCATCATGATTTTTCCTACTTCAATGCCCGTTGTAGCAGTGGCCGCGGCCGTATTGACCGCCGCTCCCGCCATTGCCGCATCCTCGCCAGCCAGTTTTTGCACTTGCAGGTACGTCTCCAGAATCCGGTCAGGGTCGATGGTGAGAATAAAGCAGGCTTTTTCATCTTTATAGTATTGGTCCAGAACGCTTTGGCTGATCAACTCCAACGGCCCCTTAACCTCTGCCCCATCGTCCAGCCAGGTAATATCCCGGATGCCTTCTATGGCAGCAATTTTTTCTTTCAGGGCCAAAGCCTGGGGAATGGACACGTCCTTTACCACCAGCCTGGCGTTGGGCGCGCCGCTTCCAAATTCTTCTTTCATGGTATCCAGCGCGATGGTCGAGGGCGTATCCGCAGGCAGATAGTCTGCAAAGGTGTAATTGACCTTAACGCCTGTGGAAAGAATTGCTCCCGCAACGGCGCAGATTAAAAACAGAACGACCACTGTCTTTTTATGCCTTAGTATTGCCCGGAAAAAGCGTTCCATTTATGATCCCCCTTATATTGACGAATTTTAAGTAATGAACAGGCTGTTGATTTTAATGCTATCTTTTATTATAATAGGTCTTGCTCAATTTTCAATAAGCAACTAGGGGAAAAAATGTGCGTTAATGAACAAAGTCCCCAGATTTCGTTCATTATTCGCGTCCATGAGGAAACTGATTATGAATGAAAAAAAGACAGCGGACCGCCGGATCCGCAAAACCAGGCTGCTGCTGCGCCAGGGTCTGTCCAAGCTGATGCTGAAAAAAAGTATTAAGGAGATCACCGTCAAGGAGCTGACGGAGCTGGTGGATATCAATCGGGGAACGTTTTATCTGCACTATAAGGATATTTACGATATGGTGGAAAAGATCGAATCTGAAATCATGGAGGAATTCCGCATAATTTTGGATGCCTATCCCACATCCCAGCTCCAGCAATCGCCGCTGTTTCTCTTTACGGAGATCTATACCTATCTGGCGGATCACGCAGATTTGTGCGCCGCTTTCTTAGGGGAAAACGGAGATATCGCATTTGTCGAAAAGCTAAAGGGTCTGGTGCGGGATAAGTGTTTTCGTACCTGGGCTGTGAAATATGATAAGGCGGATTCGCGGACCTTTGAATGTTTTTACGCCTTTGTTGTCAGCGGTCATATCGGCTTGATCCAGGATTGGCTGGCATCTGGCATGAAAGAGTCGCCGGAAGAAATCGCGGCTCTGGCGGAAGAGATGGTGCTCCACGGCGCCGCAGCGCTGGAATCTTCAGCACAAGGAGAAGTATGAAGAAACGCTACAGTCGGGGTGTTTGGAAAGAGGCATTTTTTGCTGTATGCTGCGCTTCGTTGAACGGGCGCCAGATTGCGGAAAAGCAGGGGAAGCCGATGAGATTTCAGATTGGGGAAAATTACTTCAAACCGGTTAGGCGCCAGATTGGGGAAACCGCTTTAAGACCACAAGGTACCAGGCAGCGGAAAACTTTTGTAAAAACCGGCATTTTTTTCGCAAAGTTGTGGGGTTGCAGGGCCTGATTCTGGCAGAAAGCAGCAGAGCGGCTTAAAGTTGCAGTTTGAAGGGCCGCAATCGTTGAAAATTGCGTAAAAACTCAAATTCCATTCAGCTTTTTTTCGAAAAATCCATATAGCAGATTCGCGGCAAATGCGATAATAAACGTGTGTATTCCTACGTATTAACCAGCACCACCCGTGTGAACGGGTGGTTTGCACTGTGCCTGAAAGGCACCCCTACCTGCGAGCATCTCAAGATGCATTGTGAAAAAGGTCTGCCAATCGCATTACATTCTCAGACTACCCCTCCAAGAGGGGTTCTTTATTTATCCTCTTCCGGATCTTCTTTTTTAAATGGGTCGATGTATTCTTTTTTACTGATCTGGTCGTTGGCTATGTCTTCCTGCAATTGGCTCCTTATGTATTCTTGAATGGCTTTCTTGTTCCTTCCCACGGTATCTACCTGTATACCCTTTGCACCAGAATTTCCGATTTCCATAGCGGTATTTCATATTCGCATGCCGATCAAAAATCATCAACGAGCTCTTTCCTTTGAGATACCCCACGAAACTTGAAATACTGATTTTCGGTGGAATACGCACAAGCATATGGACATGGTCCGGATATAGATTTGCTTCGATGATCTCCACCCCTTTTTGCTCACACAGTTTCCTCAAAATCTTTCCTATGTCCACTTTGATTGTTCCATAAATCACTTTCCTACGATACTTCGGTGCAAACACAATGTGATATTTGCAATTCCATTTAGGTCAGTTTACAAGAGACTACACGCAGACCGTGAAACAGGCTGTGCTTGTAGGGCGAAGGCCGCAAGCGCAAGGCTGTTTTCGTCAGCAGACAGGGCGTATATGGAGCCCCCGTCCCTCGTCCTTCGTCTGGACTTAGGGCCAACTTGGCCCGATGTTGTGTATAGACACCCGGCAAAGCCAGTCGAGCCTGTTATGCGATTGCGGCTTATACCAATAAGGCACAGCTATCACTTTTTCCTCTTTTCAGGGTAAAAGGCGAGAAACAGCTTGATATAATCTGGTATTCTTGCAAGGTCGGGAGAAAAAAACCAAAAAGCAAAACCGTCACAGAATTCGTATTGTTTTCCGTGAAGGGTATAGCTTTTCCTGTGGTTACATGAACCGTCCTCTTTCATATTATGGCAATGCTTACAAGCTCCGTAAGCACCAGTAAAGGCTTGCTGTATATAGTCGGGAGCCTGTTCAATAGCCTGTCTATGTTTGTCTATATTGCTGAAATACATGCGAAGAATAAGGTCATCTTCGCGCAAATAAATCCGGGCGAAGGATTTTTTGCTTTTCACGTTTGCCTTCGTGTAGATTATCATTTTCCGCCCCCAACAATATCCGTCCCCAATTGTCTGGTTGCTGGTATATCCGAGCCTATCCATTTCAGCTTCAAAGGCTATTATAAATTTCTTGTCCTTAGGACTGACAAAACTATAGGTTTCTTCTTTTAATAAATCTTCCATCGATCTCTCCTCTAAGCTGTACGCCTTATTTGCCAAAGGCGTACTTGTCATTTTCTTTTACCCCTTTGCGGCACATAGCTTTTCGCCAGTTCGGATTTTTGGACAATCCGGGTCAGCCATTGTTTTTCTTCCTCTGTCTGCTTGTTATAACGTAACTTTGTCTGCTTGCAGAATACCATCAACAGTTGTTCCGCCCGGCTGCCCTTGAAGCTCGCCACTTCCTCTAAATCCCGTTTGAGTTCGTCCACAATGGTATTGCTGTATGTCCTCCATGATAGCGTCAATATCGTCATGTACCCGGCTGATGAAATAGTCGCCCTCCCGCACATGGGCGGCTTGCAGCACTCCGGCAGTCTTGTCATGCTCACCCGGTTGGTACTTCTCCACGATTTCAGTCCTCGCCACATCTACCCATGCGTTCAAGTTCTGTATCCGTGTGGCGGCGTTACCCTCCACATAAATCTGTATATCTGCCAGCAGCTTGACAAAATCCGGATGCGCCGCCAACTCACAAAGCAGACCGGTGTCAATCCATCCACTTTTCAGCAGGTCTATCATCGCCTCACTCAAACGCAGGTCTGCAAGCTCGGCGTTTGGGTGATTTTTTGTTTCGGTCAGCCCTAACAGATAATCAGCGGTCACACCGTAAAACTTTGCCAGCTTGATAAGGGCATAGTGGCTGATGTCCTTGTACTCGTCCGCTTCGTAGCTGCCCAGCGCGGACTTGGAAAGCCCGGTCTGCTCTGCAAGTTGTTCCAGCGTCAGCCCGCGCTCCACGCGCAGATCTTTTATGCGTTCCTGTATTGTCAAAGCCATGCTATCCCCCTTACTTTGAACACTCGACAAATGGGGAGCTGAAATACTACAAATTATCTTGAAATACTTTCGAGAATTAAAATATCGTGCTTATCCTTATCTCTCAAATCATAGCCTCTATGAAAGATTTTTTGTCCCTTTACAGATATACATGGAATTGTCTTTTCTTCAAAAACAGCGCTACCAAAAAGGTCTTTTTCAAACTCATACCAACCGCCCTCTAAATTCGCTTGTTTCGCAGTTCCGTCCTTATTCAGGACAAATGGGTGTATATCTAAATAACCGTGTTTTTCGCTATATAACTCTATTCTTACAGGTTTCCAATCAGTATCTACTTCATATCCAAACTCAAAAAGCAGATTTAACAATTTCTCTGTATGTTGAGAATCAAAATTTACATCAATATCCCGATGAACTCTTGTTTGTTTTCCTGCCAATATATCAACACCCCACCCGCCGTCAATCCAATATGATATGCCCGCATTTTCTAATAGACTGACAACACTCATTAAATCTTCTTTTGTTGTAACTTCTTTTCTGCTCATACGATTTCTCCCTTACAAGCTCCGATTTTCCTTTCTGTATCTTTATTCTACCACAATTCCGGGAGCGTGGAAATAGTGCGTTTTTCAGCCGTATTTCCAACCTTTCTGATATACGGGACGGGCGGTCAAAAAAGTGTAGACTTGTGTTAGTTCATCGATGGACAGGCACAAGTGAATGACCGTCCGAAAGAGATATTACCGGCTAGGGAAGTACGCCATAACGCCGCCACTTCTGGACAAAATGTCCAGAAGTCACTTCGGGTTAACTTGGCCCGAAGCAGGCCAGCGTACCAATGCCGGAACACGCCGCCGGGAGGGGGCAGGAACGGCTTTCGGGAGAACGGAGGAACGCATGAGCAAAAAACTACCAGAGATAGAGCGCACACCGGGCGGCGGCGCAGCGCAGACGGGCAAACGCCTTTATTCGGAAAACCTGCTGCAACTATGAGAACGGCAACTGCCTGATACTGGATGATGGGGAGGAATGTGTCTACCCCCAGACTATCTCCTATTCCATCTGCTGCAAGTGGTTTCGCTGGGCGGTGCTACCCTAGGACAAGGCGCTGGAAGCGGAGATTTTCCATAGCGACAGCGTGAAGCGGTGCGCCGAGTGCGGGGCGGCTTTCGTTCCCCGTTCCAAACAGGCAAGGGCGATTGAGGCCACGCTGGACGGCATTCACCCGCTGAACGCCGGAAGGAAGAAAGAGGAAGCCCTCGCCATGCTGAAAAAATGGTTCCCGCAGATGGAGAATTTCTCCGGACAACTGAAAAAGTACAAGGTCACGATAAATGACCTTTTGGAAGAAAACCGCAAGCTGGAAGCAAGGGCAAAGGCCTGCGAAAACGGCAAGACGAAAGACACGATGGAACGGGCGAAGCTGGAAAGCGAATTACATAATATCCAGCGGGTACTTGACCGTATTCCGCCCGATGTGTTGGCAGAACTGAAACGGCAACAGCAATATGGGAAGGATAGGTGATTTTATAAGCGGTATCAGGTGCAGAAAAGAAACAGAGGTCGTGACTTTTCAGAGAAAGGAAATCACGCTGGAAAATCTCTCCCCAGTATTCACCCCGGAACAGGAAGCGGCGAAACGCCGGGAATTGGAGCAGCAGCTTTATGACGTGTTCCGCAAGTACGCCGACAAGCGGCAGGAGGAGGAAGCCGGGGCGTAAGGTTTTCCAACGACAACATTGATTTGCGGGGCTGCTGGCGGTATAATAAAACTGTCAGCAGCTCCGTTTCTTTTTGAAGAAACGGAGCGACAAATGAACAATCGGATAGACGCAATCTACATTGAAAGCCAGATTGAGTTTTGCAAATACGAATTGAAAGGCAGTAACTGCAAGGAATACACAGACAAAGGGTACAGCGGCAAGAACACAGACCGCCCGAAGTTTCAAGAGTTGGTGCGAAACATTAAGCGGGGCTTGACTGTGGAAGCCATCAGCCCGGAACAGATCAGCCAGATTTCCGGCTATCTCGACACTTGGGACAGCGTATCCTTTGACGGCAAGCGGCGGGTGGTGGATTTGATGATTACCACCATAGCCGCCACAAGCGACAGCTTAAACATTACATGGAAAATCTGATGGGCGGCACATCTCCCGTCAGACCGTTACCTTGTGTAGTCCCTTGTAAACTGTACTTTGGTGTGTGCTAGACTATTTTTATCCATTTTGGATACCTCCTTTGTTACTTTGGTTGGCAGACCTAGTCTTATTGTAACAAATGGAGGTTTTCTTTTTTCTGCTCACCGCTGGAAGCTCTCCGGAACCACAGGCATAGCCCGTGGTTTTCGTTCATACAATAAAATAGAACGAGCTTTGCTTTCGCAAAGCCCGCTCTATTGGTGCATGTAATTATTGTAAGGAATTTCTTATTTCGAAGTTTGTTTGTATTATTATACTAACTCTGAAAGCAAGCATTGTCAAGGGGTTTGACCATTTTTAGGTACTTTTATTTTGTTACATAGCAACCATGTAACAAATGAGACTGATTCCGTAACAAATTGACCATTTTCTTAGCTTTTATTGATCGCCTATTGGCTTTTGACAGCCTCCGGTTTTGCTCTGTAATCCTACGAGCCGCCCAGATAAAAGACGGGCGGCCGCATAAAGCAAATCGCTTCATACGGCCGCGCCCTCTTATTAATGTGTGATTGTGGTCAATCTCAACTTATTTTGTTCTGGCTTTTACAACTTTTGAGTAAGTACCATAAACATTCTTGCCTTTTACTTTCTGATAAGCTCTTACCTTGTAGTAGTAAGTTCTGTTTTTCTTCAGCTTCTTGTTGGTGTACTTGGTTGTTGAGCCCTTCTTGATGGTCTTAACTGCCTTGTACTTGCCCTTCTGTGAAGTAGCGCGGTATACCTTGTATCCGTTCGCTTTGCTTACCTTTTTCCAGGAAACCCGGATGCTGGTCTTGCTTACCTTCTTTGCCTTTACGCGAGTCGGAGCCTTGGGAACCGGTTTTGCGCTGACAACTTTCGTGTATGCACTCGTCGCTGATCCGGAAATTGCTTTTACCTTGTAGTAGTAGGTCTTGCCTGTCGTCAGCTTCTTATTTGTGTAGCTGGCACCGGAGGTTGTGGCAACTTTCTTGAACTTGCCTTTTTTGGATGTTGCACGATAAACCTGATATTTCTGTGCGCCCACTGCCTTTTTCCAGGAAACTTTGACGCTGGTGTTGCTGGCGGAAGCGGCTTTCACGTTTTCCGGAGCGGAGAGGCTTACGGAAACTGCACAGGCAGCTGTCTTGCCATTGGCTGTCTTAGCGGTAATGGTCGCTGATCCTACAGCTTTACCGGTTACAACGCCGTTTGCATCTACTGCAGCGATCTTGGTGTTGGAAGATGTCCAGGTTACAGTCTTGTCGGTTGCGTCAGCAGGTGTTACGGTTGCCTTTAAGGCTACGGTCTTGCCTGTCTTTACGCTGGTCTTTGTGGTGTTGAGTGTGATGCCTGTAACATCTACGGCTGTTTTTACAGTTGCGCTGGAGAGCACGTATTCGGATGCATGATCCAGGGTAAAGGTAACCGTGTGAGCATCGCTTACGATCAGGGCTTTATCCCCTACCAGTTCCAGCTTTTTGGTCTTGCTGTTGATGTAATAGAGATATACAGCATCGCCAGGCTTGAAAGTCTTTTGATCAACGCCGATGGTGATGGTAGCAGGAGCCGGGAAATCGCCTTTGTGGTCCAGGGTAATACCCATTGTCTTGGCTCCTGTCGGCAGGGCTTCTGCAGCCAGCTTTTCAGAATCTGCCGTTACGGCTGCTTTGATTCCTGGCTTAACAGCGATGGATGCGTCTGTAATTTCACTTGTTTTAAATTCAAAAGTGGCAGCGATGTTTGTATCTTGATCTTTTGTTTTGATTACCAGAGTTTCCGCCTGTGAGCCTTTTGCTGCCTCGATTATCTCTTTACTGATTTCTGGAGCTGTTCCGTCAGCCTTCTGGGGAACTACAACTTCGACGGTCTCATTTTCACCGGCGGCAGCCAGCAGATTGGTAATTGTGTCTACTGTCGTGCTGTCCAGCGCTTCCTGGTCGGTTGCTGTTGTATCAATGGTTGTTTTGTTTTCATCTTTGTCTTTATCTACAGCGACTTGCTTGTCAAAAATGACGTTGCATTGGATATTCTGCTGTCCGCTGGCTGCGGTGATTGGATTCATTACAAAATTAATCAATGCAGTGATCATGTCTGCATTCGTCTCCGCATCGCGTAAATTGGCCAGTGAATTTGAACTCAAATTATTGAGACCGCTCATATCGATGGTCGCGCCCTGCAGTAATTTGGCTTCTGTTGCACCAACCCGCAGAATGGTTCCTGCCGGGATGTAGGCTTCTGCATCTCTGCCGTCTTTTAAGTTCGCTGCTTGGGTGTTCAATTCAACCGCATCGCGAATTGACTTCTGCAGTTCCGTTAAATTACCGGCATTATCCAATTTTAACGGTGTTCCTTTCGGATCGGTAAAGCTCAATCGTTCGCTTCCAATTTGCATATACGCATTAGCCGGAATCACCATATAGCTGTCATCCTTATCATAAGTAGTCGTGGCAACATGGGATGCCAGTTCCATCCAGGCAGCTCTAGTCTGTTCTGTGTTTGTGGATGCTTTAACAAGATAATCGGTATCTGTTGTGACAGTCTGTACCGCATAAGAATAATCTTTATCACCAATCTTACCCGAAATTTTTGCCTTCTGGAAATCTTTAATTGGTCCAATGTAATTTTCCAGATCAACCTGATCCTTACCTTCTATTCCGGTGTTTATGGTAATCTTATGGGACTTTGTTATACCCCCCATACCCAGGCTCTCAATGTTTTTCATCGTCAAGTCAATTTCTGCATTTCCCGCATTTACTTTGGCATTTTTAGGGATCTGCAGGTAAGCTGAATAGTCGTCACGGACAAAGGCCGAAACGATCGTCTCGCCTGACTTGATGGAAAGTTTTACTTTGTCATCTGTACCTGTAATTGTACTGTCTGACGAGTCGGCCCATACCGCCGGCGCTGACATGGTAAATAATACGGTCAGCGACAGAAGAAAGGCCAAAAGTTTTTTGGTTTTTCCTTGTTTCTTCATAACAAACTCCTTCTTAAATAAGTGTTAATGAGATAATGATCAGAGGCGTGAAGCACCTCGCACCATTCCGCCCTTTACGGCATCGCTGCGTTAAGCGGTCAGAACGGCATATTTTGTAAGACAGCGTCGCCGCTATCATTTTACAAACACTACTGTTGTCTTTGAGTATTGACTATAAACCTTTTTGCCGGCCGCCTTGCGGTAAGCTCTTACTTTATAGTAATACTTGGTTTTTTTGCTCAAGCTCTGGCTCTTATAGCTTCTCGAATTTTTCCCGGCGGTGCGGATCTTTTTAAAATGCTTGGTGTCGCCCTTGGAGCGATAGACCTCATATCCGCTGGCGCCCGCCACCTTCTTCCAGTAGCATTTAGCGCCGCGGCTGCCTGTTGCTTTTGCCTTAACGCCCTTTGGCGCTGCCGGGATGACTTTTACCTTCTTGATCGTCGTATAGGCACTGTAGGCCGTCTTCCCGTCGATCGCCGCATAAGCCTTCACCTTATAGTAATAGGTCTTTCCTGTTTTCAATTTTTTGTCCGTATAAGCAGTCGATTTTGTTGTTTTAACCACCTTATATTTGCCTTTTTTCGAAGTGGCTCGGTATACCTTGTATCCTTTGGCTCCGGCTGCTCTCTTCCAGGTCAGCCTGGTCTTGTTATACTCTTTTGACGTCACTTTCAGCCCTGATGGCTGGCCCAGTCTTACTTCAACCGCACAGACTGCTGTTCTTCCATCAGCGGTCTTGGCATAGACTTTCGCATTTCCCGGAGCAATAGCAGTTACTTCACCGGACTGGTTCACTTTCGCGATTTTTTCATTGGAAGCGCTCCAGGTCACAGTTTTATCGGCCGCATCTTCCGGCTGCACGGATGCCGATAGTTTAGACTTCTGTCCAGCTTCCAGGGACAAGCTGGTTTTATCCAGAGTGATTCCTGTGATATTCTTGCCTTTGTAAACCACGCTGGTCAGCACATAGCTGGATGCATGAGTCATCTTTACCGTAATGCGCCCGTTTGTATCAACGACCAAGTCTTTCGCCGTAAGGGTCAGGTTATTTTTATCCGTATCCAGATAATAGAGGTGAACCCGCTCTCCCGCCTTGAATCGATCACTGACATCCAGGATAAGCGTTGCCGTTCCGGGGAAAGCCCCGCTGTGTCCTAATCGCAGCGTCTTATTCACTGCATCAGCAGGCAGACAAGCTGCAAGCAAGGTCTGTCCTTTCGTGTCCAAAGTCTTGGAAATATCCACGTTTACAGGAAGATCCTCTCGGGTAAGCTCTGAACGTTGGAACACAAAGGTTGCATCAATTTTATCTTTGTCCTTGGTAACGGTTTGAATCACAATTGGCTCTCCGGTCTTTTCTTTTGCTTGTTTAAAGACATCGGCCGGTATGGTCGGCAAAGCCTCATCGTCCTTCTGTTCCAGCAGAATTACAATGGTTTCATTTTGTTCCGCCTTTTGGATCAGCTGGACAATCGGTTCCGCATTCAGCGCCCCCTGTTCGTCTGTTTCCGGCTGGATCGCTACAACAGGGTTATCTCCAACCCCTGGAATCTCCTCGCCCTGTTCCTCTGTGACAGATACTGCACAAGTTGCAAGCGTCAACTTGTCATTGCTGCTTTTGGCCTCGATTAAGGTGTTCCCGACAGCTTTAGCTGTCACAAGGCCGTTTTCATCAACTGTTGCTATATTTTCGTTTGTCGACATCCAGATTACAGTTTTGTCTGCTGCATCCTCTGGTTCAATCAAAGCAATCAGTTGTTCTTTATTCCCTTTTACTAGTTCTGTGCTTTGCTTATTTAAGTTGAAAGCAGTCACCAGTTTTTCTGTTCTTTTTACGCTGCAATCCTTGCATGTGTAAACCAGTTCTGTTCCGTCCTGATTTTCCACTCCAGTACTCCATTGGTGGTCTGCTTGTTCTTCATGTCCACAGAATGTACAGGTGTGTTTGTGCTGCGATTCATCAACACTGCTCCATGCGTCATATTCATGAAGCTTCGTCTCAACCGTTCCGCACTTTGTGCATGTTCTGGTATGATTCAGTCCATCTGCATCAGCTATCCAGTCACCTACGTGAGGCTTGGCAGCAGGTGCACCAATGGACTCTCCATTTTCATTGAGCCAGGTTAGCTGGAAGGAGTAGTCCTTTGTCTTCGGGTTTCCTTTATATCCATTGGCCTCTTTCGTTGTCAGCATCAGGCCTGCATCGCACTCTCTGCTGACAGAGTACTCGCTGCCGCAGACAACCTGTCCGGCCAAGGTCCCTTTTAAATCGAGAGCTCCGTTGAGAATCAGCTGTGCAGGAGACCGATCCTGCGGATATTGGGTATTATCTCCGGCATATCCGGTATTCAAAGGGTCTTCAAATTTATCATAGAAAACCACTTTTTTCTTTTCAGGAATAGTCAGTTTGGCATCCCTTGCTACTGTAACTTTTGCTCCTGGCATGAACTTATAATCATTGTCAAAGGAGTATTCTCCGTTATGAAATTCAAAGGAATAGTCACCGTCTATCGGATAAATATAATCTTTTGTAGAAAGATTTAAAGTGGTTATTTTTAGCGATGAATTTGAAAATGCTGCTCCCCCATACAATTTAATGATTTCAACCCCGTTTTCATATGACTTTTCCGCATAACTGCTTTCATCACTTAATCTGAAAAGTCCATTTTCATTATTAATCTGCGGGAAACGGGTACAATAAAACTTTCCGCCTCCGCCAAAGAGAGATGTCGCATACATTTTCACAGTTCCCACCAGCGAAGCGCCGTAATCAATCCGCGTTGTCGTTTGTATATTATGACAGTCGTACTCGTTCATTGGATAGACTTTGGCAAAATGCATATTACTAGCTTGCGTACCGCCCCTCCAGTGTCGAACAACATATAAATCTCTAATTTCACTGCCAGTTTCTCCACGTATTTGTCCCGTGCCTGTTATATAACCGCATACGTCCAACAAACCTTGATTTTTAACAATAAGATTTCCCTCTAGCTTAATCTGTGAATAACCGCCTGTAATATCCTGATCGTAATAACCGGCAGCCGGGCGGCCGACTACTGCGTTGACAAGAACTCTGCCGTTGATAAAAAGGGAGGCATCCTTGCTGATTGTCAAGGTATGATACAGTTTAGCGTTCTTTCCAATTCCAGTGTATGGCGTTGTTTTATCTGTCCCGTCCGGACAGTAACCGCTCGAAGCATATCCCTTTGTGTCCAAGGCATCGGTCGGCAGCAGAAGAAAAACATCTTTAGGAACCGTTGCATTGTTTTTAAGGGTCGTGTCTCCTGTCAAAATTACCGTATCGCCTGCTTTAGCTTCAGCAAGAGCCTCTTCTAATGAGGCGTAAAACTTTCCGTCGTTCCTCGCCGCATAATCATTCTGGCTGAAAACGGCTTTAATCTTAACGTTCTTTTCAACCTGGAAAGAATACTCCTTTTCTGCTGACAAGAACTGGCCCGCGCCGTCAACCCACCCCAGGAAATCCACTCCTGACTTGGGAGCTGCTTTGATCATTACTGTACTATTTCTTTTAATATCATTTATCGTTCCGTCCGTTTGAAGGAAAGCGCCTGCGTATTCTGCCGTTACCTGCCCCTTTGCAGCATCACCTTCAATGGCGACCCCTGCATTTTCTGTCTGAGCAGGAGTGATGGTTATCGTTTTTGTATATGATTTGCCGCTATTGTTGATGGTCAGTTCCAGCTTACGTTCGCTGCTGGTTTCCGTCATAGGAATTTCTACTTTCCCATTTGAAATAACAACTTCATTGCCGTCCAGACTCGCCGACAACTGAAGACCGCTCACTTTATCTGTGAGCTTTGTTTCTATTGTGTATGTAACATCTCCTCTTGAGGGGAAATATTCCTCATTGACGTCCTGGAACTTATATGCTTTGGAAGCAGTTCCGCTACTAATGGTAATGTCTGCAAGACCACGTATCAATGAAAAATCTCTTATAGAAACAGAACCCGTGCCTCCAAATCCCATATACAAAAAGGTTAGTGTGTGCGAACCTTCTGGAATGGGAACCATGATTTCTTTAAAGCCGTTCGTCTCTGTATTATAGGAGTCACCCTGCTGTTGATCATCTAAGAGTAATGCGAAAAAATCAAGGTTTCCGCCTTTTACTTCATACTGAAAGGAACACACTGCCGGTCCTGTAATTGTTTCTGTTTGAAACATTGCGCCATTAGATTCCACACCGCTTTTTGTATATGCTTTCGCGGCATCATCGTATATCCATCCACCTGGATTGGAAAATCCCGTCACGCTCCCATCCGGCGACAACTTGCTGGCATCAATATCCTCTGCAAACACACTGGCGCTCTGCGCTGCAAGAATCATCAGCACGATCACCAGCACCGCTAAGAAAGAGTTTCCATAACTACGCTCTTTTACATTCATCTTTCCGTTCTCCATTCAATTCCAAACAATTACCTTCCAATCATCAATCCAGCATCCCCGCTTCAAGCCTTTCCGAACAAAAAAACGCCGTCTATTGACAGCGCCCTCGTTTAAATAAAAAAATAATCGTATTAAAACGTTCCAGAACGTATGCTTCGAATTTGTTTCAAATGTTCTTTTTTATTTGCTGCACAAATTATTTGGCTGTCAATTTTTTGTTGGATTTTTATTGCCCCATACAGCCCAATCCCCTTATTTCGTATAAATATACTACCCCCCCCCCACCAGTTTTGTCAACGCTTTTCATGGTATTGCCTTGCTACAAAAAGGTTACATTGCAACCTTGTAACAATTAGGCTTTTTAATGTAATCGTATGTTATTGACAAAATGAAACCATTCGATTTTAATTTTGGTGTAAGGCTTCCTAATTAAGTTTTATCATTAAGCGGTTGCATGGGCGGAAGCCATAAAAAATGGTTTAATAAAACCCTAATTCCATGCAAAAAGAAACAGGCCCGCCCAATAGCAAAGCCTGTTTCTTTTTGTGTATGTAATTGCAAGGAATTGTTTATCTTGTTTTAATCTTTTTGATCTTACTGTAAGAACCATAATATTTCTTACCGTCGATCGTCTTATAGGAACGTACCTTTACATAGTAGGTTCTCTTGGCCTTCAGCTTCTTAACCGTCTTGCTGGTCTTGGTGGTCGTGGTGCTCTTGAAGCTCTTGTTCTTCTTCAATGAGTAAGAAATCTGATAGCCGTTCACGCCTGCGCTCTTCTGGCTCTTAATCGTTACCTTGAAGGATTTCTTACCCTTCTTCAGCTTGCTGATTGCAGCCTTGGCCGGGGTGATCCGGAAGGTTGCGGTCTTAGCGCTCAGTCCTGCGCAGTCGCCTCTTCCTGTAACAGTTACGATCGCTTTTCCTGTCTTTGTGTTGTTGCTGTATGCTACCGTATAATCCGTTCCATTGGCAAAGGCGGATAATCCATATACAGCTGGTGTCTTAGCCTTGCCGTTGTACGTATACTGAGTCGTTGACAAGGAGATTCTCGCGTTGCTGTATGCGGTTCTCTTGGCGTTTTTGTACTCAGCTTCTGCTTTTTCGATCTTTGCCAGATCAGCGGTTAGCAGCGCTTTGGCGTCTGGTGTTTCGGCAACCACGCTGTTGTACATGTTTCTTGCAGCGTCAATCTTGCTCTTGTCTGCGGTTGAATAAGCCGCTGCAGCCGGAAGCTGATCCACCAGCTTGCTTACCCGATTGGCCTGAGAAACGGCTTCCGCGTCTTTGCTGGCCTTGAGAATATCCAGCAAGTCACCGTAGTAGCCTTCTTCTCCATAGCCATCCCATTCTAAGGCTTCAATTTGATCAGCGTTTAAGGCTTTATAGGCTGCTGTCAGCGCTTCAACCTTTTTCTGCTGGGCGTAAGTCATCGCGCCGTCTACAGCTTCATAAAGGTCATCAATATCGGACTTAAATGCTTTCACTTGATCGTCCCACTTAGTGTACTGCTCATCGGCAGCTTTCATCGTCGCGTGTTGTTTAACTAAGCTGGTCTGTCCTTCATATTGTTTTTCGAAACCATTGTAGGCTTCTTTCGCTGCTTTGATTGCCTGGTATACATCATCTGTATAAGCAACGGTACCAATCTTGCCAATCAGGGCATCCACGGAATCCGCTGCGGTTTCCGGTTCAATCGGTTCGCTGCTGATCACGTAGTCAGATGCATGACTCAGAGTAAAAGTCACTTTGCGATCTTTCACTGTCAGCGGACCATTGTCGATCAGCTGGAGCTTTCCATTATTGAGATAATAGATATATACCGTATCGCCATCTTTAATACTATCATCATTAATGGCAATGGTGATGGTCGCCGGTGCCGGGAAGTCGCCTTCGTGTGATAAGGTTAATCCCAATTTTGCAGCATCGCCGGATAAGCCAGAAACGTCATTGACATCCTTCTTCTCGATTTTCGTATCAACTGCCACCATATTTTCAATGGCTGCCGTATCGAATTCAAAGGTCGCCGCATAGGTATCTTTCGTTGCCGGTACTTCTACGATCAGTTTGGCAGCCTTGCTTTCACTCGCCGCCGCAAAGACATCTTCGCTCAGCACTGGAGGAACGTCTGTCGGAACTTTGACAACAACTTCTTCTTTTTCCTTTGCGTTGTCGATCGCTTGTTTAACGTCCGCTTCATTGATAACCTCTTGTTCGTCCCCTTCATCGTCGGTTACCGTTGTTTTACTTGGTTCCACGATGACCTTAACCGGTTCTTTGTCTGCAGCTTTTTCTATTACCGATATTTTACATTCAGCCTTCGTGGTTCCATCTGCCGCTGTCGCGGTAACAGTTGCCTCGCCTGTCTTTAATGCGGTAACAACGCCGTTGTCATCGACGGTAATCTTGTCGGTATTGCTAGCAGTCCATTCAATGCTGGTATCATATGCTTCTTCCGGTTCAATCGTTGCAATGAGCTGCCCCTTATTGCCTTCTGTCAAGGTCATTGCACTCGTGTTGAGGGAAAGGCTCTTAATCGCTGCGCCCGGTGCAAACTGGATGATCGTCTTACCATCATCAGTCGTTGTTACAGAATGCCAATCACTAGCCATATCTTCATGAATCGCAACCCATTCAGCCTTTACTTCCACAGTTTTATCAACGTTATCAATCTGAATCGGATTGTCTTGCTGTAAATCTCCATAATTGAATTCAAATTTTGGATCAGCTGTGACGCCGGAGCCCTTTGTCACATTGACACCGCCCCAGCCGTTTCCGCTTGTGTAAAGTCCATTCGCGGTTACCGCAGAGCCGTTTGCCACGACACCATATCCGTAACAGTCTTTAACCGTCACCTCAGTCAGGGTTGCCGCACTGCCTTCTCCATAGGTCTGAATACCGTGTCTGGCCGTCCCATTATTGCCATCGATCGTCAGGGCATTAATTTCAACATTCGAACTCTGTACGCCGAGCACATGTCCGATCCCTTCTTTGTCGCCTTTGGCCGTTATGGTTTTTCCATTTCCATTAAAGTCAATTGCCTTATCAATGAGAATAGCCGGATTATTTTTTTCCGTCCCCATATCCACGGTCACGTCTTTCAGCAGTGTCACGATTGTTCCTGCTTTTGCAGCTTCGATTGCCTCTTTCAAGGTCGGATAGGTCACGCCGTCAGTTTGTGCTTCGCCGGCTAACTGGCTGCTCCACTGAATCAGAGTCTTATTGTCCTCCTTGCGGACGCTCTTTGTCGCATACCAGGTTCCAGCATTATCGCCAAAGATAACCCAGCTTGTACTTGGCGCTTTGTCGCCCACGTTATCGGTCTGGATTGGATTATGCTCCTGCAGGGTTCCGCTGTTAAAGGTAAAGCTTGGTTCTGCGGTTACATCCGTGCCCTGTCCAATGTTGACGCCGCCCCAGCCGTTCGCTTCCGCTGTGATTCTGGTAGCGATCATTTTACCGCCATTGATCATGAATCCATAGCCCGTACAGTTTTTCACTGTAACGGAAGTAACTTTGGCTTCACTTTGTGGTTCTTCTTTGCTATACACCTGGATGCCATGTTTTGCAATCTGGTTGCCGTCTATAGTCAGATTCTTGACTGCAGCTTTGACTCCGTTGGAAACTTCAATGACATGGCCGATTGCTTTTGTGTCGCCTGTTGCTGTGATGGTCTTTCCGTTACCGTCCAGAGTAATGTTTTTATCGATTAGAATCGCCGCTGTGTTCTGAGCGGTCATGGTCACCTGAACGTCTTTGTTCAGTTTTACGGTGTCTTTTTCTTTTGCTGCTTCAATTGCATCGGCAAGGGTTTTATAATATGTGTTTCCAATAAACGCTTCGCCGGCTGCGTCTGTTGCTTTGACAACGTTGTAGCCTTTATCAGTTTTATTGACTGCATAGTCTTTTACAACATAGGCGGATGGGTTAGTGCTGAAGGTTCCGCCTGTAATGGAAGCAAATTGAGTATTGTCTAATTTTAGTTTTCCAATATATGTTCCACCACTAAGTTTAATTTCATTGTGCTGTCCGGAATAAATTGCATAATTCTTTCCTTCCAGCCTTCCTCCTGAAATATTTACCTTTGTATCTCGGCTCATAGCTCCTGAAAGAGCACTGGCAGTACCCAGTTCTCCACTGTTTGTTACAGTTCCGCCTTCCATTTTAAGTGCCGCTCCAGCGCTCAATGAAATACAATCGCCATATTCGCTTGTTATATCGCCATTTTTAAGGTTAAAGCTCGCGCCGGATGATCCTACATTTACACCAATTTGCTTTACGGAAGACGATGGCGTGTCGATCTTTCCTCCGTTCATTACAAATGTAGTATCCTTACCGAGAAATACTGCCGAGCCCGCCACGGTCAAGCCTTTTGTCGTAATTGTACCGTTGTTTAGAATTAAATTCCCTTTTTCTACGGACAGTACTCTCGGCGTTGTTCCATTATCATGAGAAGTGATTTCACCTTTTTTCTCTGACGAAGTATCCTCAATCGTTAAAGTTGCATCTGCCCCGTTTAAAACAATTGTCTTATTAATATTTGACGCTTCTGCACCTGTAATAACATGTCCATTCAAGTCAAGATTTATCGATTTTGAAATTGTAATTGGCGTTTCAATATCGATATCTTGCAGCATCTTAATTGTTCCATTTTTTTCTGCAGCTGCAATTGCTTCTTCAAGACTGGCATAGTTTGTGTCACCAATCTTAGCAACCGAACCAACCAGCTTTCCGTCTTTTACAGTATAAGTATCGCTCGCTTCTAACGTTACATCTTTTTTTCCAATCTTAGCTTTGATATCCTTAACGCCAGATTTAACAATAACCGTGCAGCCTTCCTGCAGATCAAGCACTTTTCCATCAGCAAGAGACGTCTCAATCGTCAAAGTCTCGCTGGGAAGTACCTTTTCCAGCATGCTGACAGTATGCTTTTCCGCATCGCCGCGCTTTGCCTCGCCTGCCTTTTTTATTGTGATATTGACAGGAGCCTTGTCAGAATCCTTTATATCACTTATTGCAGTATATTTTTCAGCAAACTTAGCTTTGTCAATAAATTGAAATCCTGCATATACATCATTATAGGTCAGGTTTTCACCCAGGTTCAGATCAATTGCCTTAGCCTGACCGTAATTGACGTGACCGGCTCCCCAACCGTTCCAATCAGTTGTTCCTGCCGCATTATCCCCGTCATCATAATAGGAGCCTGCATAGATATTTCCAGCGTTTCCACCGGTAAGATCAAGGGTAGCTTTCCCTGTGATCATGACTCTCTGTCCCAGGGCGATATCCTTTGTCTTGCCGCCGCTGAAAGTAAGCTTGGCATTTTCCACTTCACCATTGGTTCCGCCCAGCAGGATACCCGCCTGCATCGGAGAAGTAGTAGCGGCAATGGTTCCGCCAGTAACTTCCACATTAACATTTTTAACGTAGGTGTATGCATAAGTACCGCCTACAACGGCCTGCATATCGCCTCCTGCTACTTTAATATTGACAGTTTCGACAGAGGCTTTTTCTTTACGTTTATCATATGAACCGTTTGGGCCATCTTTGGTCGTTCCAATAACCATACCAATATTTCCATCAAGAATTTCAATATTGGCTGTCTCTACTGCTCCAACGTTCAGGTTGCCGCCGATCACATAATCCATGCTCCCGCCTTTAACCGTTATATTGGTGGTATTTAAGTCAGGATTTTCACTTTCTGTACCGCCAACCACAAAAAGCTTCTCTTTTTCTGAGGGATTGGCAGAAGTATTCCGCGCCACAGTCATTGACTCTTGCTTATCGCCATCGATCCATGTAGCAGTAAATCCCATTTTTTCATTTTCTAAATCTTTTGCAGCATCAATCGTAACATCGTAGCCCTCTGCGAAGAACACGGTTCCTGCATTATGTGTGCCACCGATCGCTTCCTGATTGACATGCGGCTTTTTTGTGTCCACGTTTTCATCAGCAGCCTCTTTTTTCTCTGCTGCCGCTGCTTTAGCCGCTGCCTTCGCCGCCGGCTTCTTCGTCTCCGGCTCTGTCTTCACAGCCCCAGTCGGATCCTTATTACTGCTTTCCTCCGCCGCAGGATCTTCGCCCGGCGTCTGATCATCGGCTGCGACCGTTTCCTGCGTCGCGCCGGTTTCAGCACCCCAGACAAATGCAGTCGGGAACGTCATGGTAAACGCCACGGCGATCACGACCACCCACGCTAGAAGCCTGCTGCTTTTCTTTTTCCTTGCTTCCATGTCTTCCTCCTTAATAAATAGTACAAAACGAAATCGTAATAGAGCTTGGGGCAGGTGGCGCAAAAAAACGCACCATCAGGATGATAGTGCGCAAAGACCGTTGCTATGAAGCTCTGAATGGCGGAGAGAGCTTTTCATAATATCACCCTTTGCAAACAACTATCATATTGCAATTTTATGGCATTATAGCTTATACATTCATCCTTGCCTCTCCCCTATTCGTATAAATATACTACCCCCCCCCCCGGTCATTTTTGTCAATGGTTTGTACCGTTTTTACGTACAGGAAATTTGTTACATCGTCACGCTGTAATAAACAGTCCTACTAATGTAACATTCAGCCCTTGACTTTAGAGCTCACTCCATAGAAGGCCGTTTTCTTGAATTGCTTCTCCATAGATAAGAATGTCGAACGGCTCCAGTTCACTTTGGCTTGCCGCTTCACTGATCTTGATTTCAGAAAAAAGGGGAGCAGTTTTTTCCCCTGGCTGGAGGACGTATTTGTAATAAAAATAGTCGCCGGTTTCCGACCAATGCTCCCGGTCAAAATCCACCACAGAGAGGGCGGCCATTTGACTGCTGGTATACTTGGCCAGCAGTCTGACCCTGCAGGGAACCGGGCCTGTGTTGACCACCGCCACTTCCTTGCGGATGGTAATGCCGGGGAGCATTTTGGCAGGCGGTTCAAAGTCCTCTTCAATTTCAATCTCCCCGTAACCCACCGTAAAGGCATTGACCGCCTGAGCTTGATAAACACTATAAGCAAGCAGTCCCAGAAAACTGCTGTTAACAAGCAGCAAAAGCATCAGCACCACAGCCAGCCTTCTGTTTTTAAATCTAACCTGCTTCATAGCCGCCTCCCCGCTTTTTCCTTTCAGGCAGCAGACGCCCCATTACAAAGAATGCCGCCAGAGCGGCGCTGGTCAGGAGCATGCCCTTCTTCGTCTGCAGAAAAGCCGCCGCATACCCTGCTTTTGGAATAGAAAAGACCACTTTTCCCAGAACCTCCTTTTGGCTGACAGGCGCTCTGTCGGCGTGGGGATTGTTATCCCCTTTGGTGGTATAGACGCCGTGCTCCGCCTTTAAAACCCGATGAACAATCTTCGTGCTCCCTTTGGAAAAAGCGATGATATCTCCCGCCTTCGCCTCCCGGTCTCGTTCATTGACAAAGCACAGGCTGCCGGTCGCAAGCTGGGGCTCCATGGAGCCGCTTAAAACCATAAATGGGCTGATATGGCCGATCAGCTTGGCGCCGCCCAAGGCCAGCGTAAAAAAAAGAATCAAAAAAATCAGCACGTTTTCAATGATATGATAAATAGTTCGTATCATCTCCTGCTCCTCCTTATTATCAGCAGCCCTGCCGCTGCGCTCACAGCCATAATCAGAATCGCAAGCCCAAAGCATCGCTCATCACCCGTCTGTGCCTGTATTGGATTGCCATCCTCATCGCAAACCTTGAAATACCAAGTTACCCTGTCTGCAAGGACTTGGTAGGGATTGGTCAATGTTTCCGGCACATGGATGGAAAACTTCACCTTCTCCGCCTGTTTTTTTTCAAGCTCTGCCAACATCCGATAATCCGACAGCTTTTCGCAAGTCAGCGGGCCCTGATAAAAGAGTTCTGTTTCCGATTCAATGCGAAGCTGAATTTGCTTCAAAAGTTTCGTTTCCTCTGCGGATGCTTTAAAAAAAATACACACTTTTTCTTGTCCGGCATTTTTCAGCTTCAAAACATCGCTGTAATGATCACCGGGCATGAGGTCGCTCAAATGGGACATGAACGAATCGGCATCGCTGACCAGCGCCTTTGCGCCGCCCTGATAAACCAGGCTGATCCCTTTGTTTTCCGTCCGCTTGCCCCTTCCGGCCAGATAGTATTCTCCGATCTGAGAAATTTCCGTCTCCACGCTCCCCCAGGGGCTGTGCTTCTGAAAATCGGGCTGCCAGTTCTGCGACTGGACAGCTTCCGCTGTAATGTGCAGATCAAAGCCGGATGCCTCTATGCCCGTCCATGCGGCAGGCACACGCAGCCCTTGAAAAAGCTCCGCGGTCTGCCCCTGCGCCAGCGGGTAGCGATAATAGTAATAGGCGCCTTGCTCAATCCAGGCCGCATTCATACCAATAAAGTCCTGCATCTTTACAGGCTGCGGTCCCTCTTCATCCATGGTCACTTCAATCTGCGCTCTTATGTAGCAATCCTCTGCCCGGCTGGTAATGACCGGGATCATGGAAATCTCCTGGCCCGGGACCAAATCGCGGGGCTGAACAAACTCTTTGACGCGGCCATTTTCTTTCATCTTCGATTCCAGGCAAATGTCCACGCCTCCGGTCTGAAATCTGCTGGACAGGCTTTCCTCCTGCAGTGCCAGCATACTGGCCAGTCCTCCCGCGGCCAGCACGAGAAACAGCCCGGCCGCAGCCGCCAGCCGCCTCATCCCTTTCATGTTACTTTCCTGCCTGCTGATTTTCTAAAACAGCCCAGACATCTGCCGGAGCGGTCTTTCCCCCATCCAAATCCACAGTCTGTATGCCATAAGCATCTACCGGCAGCTCCAGCATTTCTTCTTCCAGGCCCTGGCCTTCGATCACATTGAGAAAACGGATCTTCCCGTCTGCGAACAGTACCGGCGTTGTATGGCCGGCAGAAAGGGGCGTGCAGGCTTCGTTTGAGCCATAGGCATAGACATACCGGCAGCCATCTTCCCGGTCCTCTTTGACCACTTGTGTCCATCCCTCGCTGATCTGATACTGGAATAGTTCCTGATTGACCGCCGTATTTTGAGAACCGTTTTCCGCCGCTGTTTTGACCTCTGCTTTCGGTATGGTGAATTCTGTAAAGACGAACGCATCATTGATTCCGGTGTTGGTCACGTATGGGTCCTTGTCCAGGCTTTTGTTTGGCGTCAGATTCTGATGATCCTGCGGATGGGCGTCATACGCCGGTTCGGTCAGGTCAATTTTTACCTTACCGATTGTAAACACATTGGCCACCGAATCCACGTCCGTAAAATAGGCGCTGATTCCGCCGATTGCCACCACTGCCAGAAGAAACGCCGCCAGCAGCATGCTCCCTTTTTCCCTTAATCTTATCTCTTTTCCCATTTTCTGTTCCTTTCTTATATGCTGAATCCCATGCGTACATCAAAGGCTGGAATCCAGGTATTGATAATCTTGAATCCTTCATATGCTGTCCCATATCCATCGGCATTCTGTGAGACTGTATAGCGAATCTCCGCACCTCCCTCATACTTTGGCAGATCGGAAAAGAAAAAACTCCAGCTCCCGTCTGCGCCAGGGGAAACGGTACCCTGCGCTGCTACGGATGTTCCTCTGAGAACACGCACAACTACGGACCCGGGCCGGGTTCCCATCAGATTGTCCATGTCCTCCCAGTAAATTTTTCCTGAAACTTCGGTGGTGTAATAGGCTGTCCTGATGTAAGTCAGGTTAAATCCGGAAACGGATGGTCCCGAATATCCGCTGAGGCCGTTTCCTGTTACCGAATAGGCCGATTCTCCCCCTCCTGCTTTATAGACTGGAACAGAGACATTCCATGCGCCGATGGCCGCAAAGCTTGTGTAAGCCTGACCGTCCCTGATCACGGTTATGGTCCTGATACTGCGCAGACCGTCTTGATTATTGTTGTCCTGCCAAATAACGCTGCCGGACAGGGTTTTCGTCGTGGTCACCGCCGGAACGGTCACATTGGTCGAAGCTTTACAAACGCCGGGCCCGTAGCCGCCCGATGAAAGATCGGAAGTGGTAATGCTGACCGGGATGCTCCTGGCGGCCGAGGCGTAGGAAAAGTACACCGTCTTCTTATAAAGGTTCTTGGTCACGGTGGAGGAATTGTTGCCTCCGCTCATACCGTCAAAGGTCTTGGTATAAGTAGTCCCGTTTATTTTGATATTGACCTTGTGGGTTTGGGTGCTGCTGAACTTGTATTTTTTAATCTTCAGCTGGGCCGTAACCTCCAGGGCATATCGTTTGTTGGCAGCATCATCCGTCAGTGTATACACACAGTTGAAGTCATATTTTGAACCATTTCTGGAGGTGGTACCGGCGACGGTCTTGGCCAGCGCCGGCTCCACCAGAAGCAGAAACAACATGACTGCTCCAGCCAGTACCAGCAAACATGACTTGCCCTGCTGTCCGAGGCAATGTTTCATTTTTTCCATCATCATCTCCCCTATCTGGCCGCGCCATCAGCGTCAAAGAAGCAGAACCTTTGATCCCCTTCCAGGTTGGCAGAGCGGAGCCACCAGGGTTTTCCCAATGCGGCGGCAGCTTCCAAATCCGGCTTTCCGTCGGGAATCAGGCCTTGAAAAAGCTTGTACTGCGCTCCTTCTCCCCTGCCGCTCCGCAGCCGGCCAAAGTCCAAATCCTCAAAGTAAATCGATGGCTCCAGTTCCTCGTCCTCATACCCCCATGCTCCGCAGACTTCCGACTGAGAAAGCAGCCAGAGCTTATCCCATGTGGTTTCCTTCAGCGCCTTGCCGTCCGCAAATCCCCAGCTTTCTTTTTGCACTGGTACTGCGGCCTTCGGTAATTCCGCTGCCAAAGGAGCCGTCTTTTTTCGAAGCTGAGAATCCTTCCAGCCGCCCTGGTTGGTCAGGGTCGGGTTGAAAACATCAGCAGCCACAGGCTCCCAAATCACAAAAGAGAGTCCCGCCCTGCTGCCATCCTCCTTCCGATCCTGATTGAAGCCGAGAATCACAGCGTGGCACTGCTTTCCATTGATGGTAAGCTCCTTGGTATGTTTCAGCGTTTCCTGCGACAATCGGCCATCTTCCAAGTCTTTTTTGACTGCGGAAAAGCATTCATCAAGCACGGTCTCCGCTTTGCCGGAATCGGCAATCTTCTTGATTTCTTCCCAGGTATAGTCGTTCAGATGTTTCTCTTGCCATCGGGCATACAGCGTCAAATCCTCGACCAGTTCCTTCTTTGTATCGAAGGCGGAAATCAGTTCTTTATCCAGGTACCATCCACCAAAGGAAAATCCCGAGCGCAGCGGAATGTATTCCCCTTCTCTGTAATCCGCCAGACAGCTGTATTTCTCTGCGATCAGGGGAGCCATGGTCCCGCCCCCTCCCGTATCAAACCGGATGGTCAGCAGCTTAACTGCTTCTACCTGATAAGTGATTGTGGCCCGGCGACAGATCCCATCCTCCTCATATTCAACTGCTGCCGTATAGCTTCCTGCAATTTTGGGAACTCTGGTCAGGACCCCGCCATCCTCTTTCTTTAATTGGAATTGATTTTGTCCCAGGGGAGCCTGGGTGCCATCGTCGTAAACAGCGGTCACTTGGAGCTTTTCCCGGGGAAATTGCTGGTTTCCTTCCAGAATGTTCTCGCCTTCATATTGAAGCTTCAGTCCAGTGAGCCTGCGGTTCAGTTTTATCAAGTTGGTTTTTGCCGCAGTGTGGGAATAGTCCTGCCACTTCTCTTTCTCATTAAGGAAGGTGGCCGTGCCTTCCTCCTCCCCCTCGAGTTGGAAGATCACCTTATCACCGTCCCTTTTGCCGTTTGGCGACAAGTCTGTGATCCCGGCCAGTTGATATCGGATATGCTCCAATTCTTCCACCTGGTAGGTTCCGCTTTTTAGTCCGCTGAAAACAACCGATTTTTTTACAGTTCCGTCTTGATTCCGGTTGTTTTCCACGTAGGTTTGGTTGAAGGTCGCCATCTGATATTCGGTTATCGCTTCCCCATCCGCCGTTTTGCCTGTAAGACGGAAAATGAAAGACGGTACCCCGTGAGCCATATGGATTTCATCGGTCCGAAGCTGTTTAACGATCGTCAGCTGCCCCCGCCGGGCTTTATCGGCAGCCTCCACATATTGGGTCATTCCTCCTGTTGTGCTGTTGACGGAAAAGCGAATCTTTTCACTGCTGATCCCATACCCCTCGGGAGCCTTTTTCTCCAGAAAGTAATAGCCGCCCCATCTGAGTCCCTCGACTTGAAGCCTGCCCTTTTCATCCGTCGTCAAGTTTTCTTTAACAATCCGCCCCGCATCATCAAAGAGATCATAAACCGCGCCCGCAAGCCTTATGGTTTCCGTCTCATCGGTTTTCGTCAGTATGACCGATCCTTTTTTCTGTTGATTGTAAATCTCGATTACCGGATGCAAATTCTCCGGCCCGATCTCCACTTTTTGAATTTCTTCTGACCGCTCATAGCCGCCTGGGGCCTGGAGTTCTTTGAGAAAGTAGATGCCCCAACGCAGCGAATCAATGCGAATCCGCCCTTTATCATCAGTGGTATAACTTCCTTCCTGCCTCTGGCAGTCCTGATCTCGATAAAGCCCAAAGACTGCGTCCGCCACGCTGTTTGCTCTGTCATCCTTTTTGACGAGTTCCAGTAAGCCGTATTCTCTCTGGTTATATGCGATAACAGTCGTGATCTGCGGCTGCTTTACCGGTCCGTCGGTCTGTGCCTTTTCCATTTGAATATCTATGCGGTCCTTTTCTTTCCGATAACCGGGCGGCGCTCTGTCTTCCAGAAGGTAATAGCTGCCCGGGCTGAGTCCTCTGATGATAATGCTGCCGCTGGAATCCGTCGTGTATCTGCCCAGGAATTTGTCCGGAAGCAAGTTGCCATTCTCATCTTTTTCTCCCTGCCGGTAAGCCAGGTAGACTGCGCCTGCCAGCGGCTTTTCTGTTTTTTCGCCGTTTTCCAGCTTTTCATATTTGACCAGGTGTATCTGATAAGGGACATGGGTATTTACCAAGTCATAGTTTGATACGCTTGCCTCATAACCATCTACAGGTTTTTCCTCCACTTTATAATCAATGGGTACGCCTCTGGGCCGGTATTTATCCACGGTCCAGGAATACTTCCAGTCTTCCGCCGTGGAAATGGTTTTTGATGCGTATTTTTTTCCGTCCGCCATCAGATAGACGATCACTCTTTTCGGCCGGAGCTTATCCAGGTCATCCGCATCGTTCCAAAGCTTGGCGCCTTCAATGGTAATCTGCTCAGGGGTATGATGATTCACCATATCATATCCCAATTGCTTTGATGTGTATCCTGGAATCTGCTCTTCTTCTACCGTGTAATCAATCCTGCGGCCCTGTTCATCGAAAGGCTCCAAATCTTCAAATACATATTTCCATTCCGTTTCTTCGCTGATCGAAAGTGTATCTGCCATCTGCCCGTCTGCCATCAGTTTCACCTTAAGGGACTGGGGACGCAGGCCGTCCTGGTCCTCATGGTCATCCCAAATCTTTTGCCCTTCAATGTTGTAGGGCTTTATATGAACAGCTGCTGTCGCTGTCTTTTCCCGGGCAAGGAGAGCGCCCGTGAGCGCCGTATTATCGATGTCCCGATGGGCGGCCGCCTTTTCTGCTCTGGCTTGATAGCGGATGACGGCCGTCTGCCCGTAATTCAGCCGCTTCACCTTGAGCAGACAGCCGTTTTCCAGAGGTGTCAGTTCATACCCTGTGATGCCGGAGACTTGCAGTGTATCGGCCAGCACTTTGACCTCCTTTGGAAGGCTATCATCCTTTATATACAGATCCAGCGCCGCTGAATTGGCCTTGGTCTGGGTAACCCTCACAGTATAATCGATGGGGTCGCCCACCCGGTATTCTTTTTTCGAGGTTTCTTTTGTAATGGAGAGAACCGGCAGAGGAATTTCTGTCGTTACTGTATTGGTGGTACGCACGGTCTGGCTGCCGCCTGCCTGATACACCACCCTGCCGGTGTTGGAAAAGCGCAGTGCGCCTCTGCCGCTGTCGTAATGGCCATGATTCCTCAATATCTCTTCTGTAGCTCCGCTCTTTATGCCTGCAGTGATACGCAGCTGGTAATTACATCCGTAAAATGAAGCTGTACTGCAGTTTTTAGCTGCCGCAGATACCGTCGGTCCGCTGATGTTTATGGTAAATTGACCGGACACGTCCTCGCTTTTATTTTTATATATGTGGACATCCTGAATCTCCAGACAACTATCCAAGGTATCGTTCATGGAAAAGCCTTGATAGAAGTTTCCCGGCTCTGTCTCCAAGGGCACCAGACCATTGAGCGTGTAGGTCCAGGCATCGCGGATGGTGGGGACTATATTGTTGGAAACATCCTTTTCATCCTGATCGGATACGGTTTTTTCGATGGCAGGCGGTTTGGGCTGGGGGATCATAGATGGAATGTATTTGGCCGCATCAAATCCAATGACGTTATCCGAGCCGTCGGCGTTGCCGTCCAGTACGTATTGGGTATGGCTGTTGCCGCTGAACTGATAAGAAAAAGTGGCTGTTGCCGCTTTGGCAGGGCTGTAGTTTGCTGTGCCCAAGTTGGGGATCAAAACATCATCCGACTGGATTAACAGCAGGTCATCTTCTTTTTTATATTTAAGAATCGTTCCTTTGGAGTTCACCCAAAGTTTTTTTATCTGGCCGCTGGGGATTGCCAGGCCCTGGGCATCGTCCACATCGCTGAAGGAAAAGAACCCGTTGACCTGGACAGGCGTGTTAGTGCCGGACAGGAAAAATTCGTGCTTCATCTTCAGCCATTTGACATTGGTCCACCAAATTTTGCAAAACCCGCCTGCAGCGAAAGCTTTTTTCTTGTCCTTGAGGGACCAGTTGGTAAAGGTAGTCTTAACGTCAACCCAAGTGTTGTTGTATTGAAAAAGCTTGTTATAGCGGACGCCACATTTTCCTTTGCTGTTTTTATTGAGATAAAAGCCTTTGCGTTTGGTTCCGCTTCGGTCTGTATAAGTGGCCATTGAGCCGAAGTATTCATCCACTGCTTTGGAGCCGGTCTTAAAGCTGTATTCCGGATCCACCATGTCGGCGGCGATCAGATTTTCCCGGACCGGCTTGACTGCGTAGTTAAAGGTTTTCACCCCTGGGTAAGAGATCAGCGCTTTGTAGCTGCCGCCGTTTATGGTAAAGGCGCTGGCCTGCTCCGGCATGCAGGACAGCAGCAGCACTGCGATCAGTGCCAGCAGAAGTATGGCTTGTCTGTTACAGCCCGCATTTGCATGAATCCGACCGGCGTCTTTCGCCCTGACTCTTCTCATCTCCAAAATCCTCCTTGAACTTTTCGCTCTCTTTGCAGTAATCTGTAATATATTTACATTCTGCAGTAATTTACATATTTTGTCAAGTATTTTTTGGAAATTATTACTTTTATTGGATTTTACAGTCACATTATATTGTCCAGATTAGTATGAAAGTTTTCCCGGGATATCCACATCCCACCTTCAAACCGCCAAAGCCCCATATTCCGGAAAACTTTTGTAAAAAGCGGCATTCTTTTCTCTAAGTTACAGGGTTATGGGGCCTGTTCTTGGCAGAAAGCGGCCTACGCAGCTTCCCGGCAGATTTGAGAGGCCGCTATCGTTGAAAATGGCGTAAATTTTACATGAAAGTTTCATTTTTTTCCGCAACAAGTCCATCTCTTCCAAATCTTCTATTTTTTCCGCAACAAGTCCATCTCTTTCTTACCTTCCATTGTTTACTCAAAAATCCCCAACTCCTGCTTCTCTCCCCACACAAAAAGACGAGCTCCGAAGAGCTCGCCCTAAATAACTTACATTCAATTGTTTTTCAATTAGATCAGTCCGCCGATACTTACGAACAGTGGCGCAAATACGACTGCTACGATCGTCATCAGCTTGATCAGAATGTTGATGGACGGACCGGATGTATCCTTGAACGGGTCACC
This sequence comes from Hominibacterium faecale, assembly GCF_020734085.1. Lineage (NCBI taxonomy): Bacteria > Bacillati > Bacillota > Clostridia > Peptostreptococcales > Anaerovoracaceae > Hominibacterium > Hominibacterium faecale. Next base: position 75,590 of record NZ_JAJAGH010000001.1, on the reverse strand, counting down.
GACCGTATCTCCAACGACAGTAGCTTTATGGGTATCGGAACCCTTGCCGCCGTAATGTCCTTCTTCAACATACTTCTTCGCATTATCCCAGGCACCGCCTGCATTAGCCATCATGATCGCCAGCAGTACGCCTGCAGCCAGCGCGCCAGCCAGCATGCCGCCCAGCGCTTCAACGCCCAGAACAACACCAACTGCCAGAGGCGCGATAATTGCCATCAGGCCAGGAGCCAGCATTTCTTTCAGCGCTGCTTTTGTGGAGATATCTACGCATCTTGCATAGTCAGGCTTGGAAGTACCTTCCATAATGCCCTTATCTTCTCTGAACTGTCTTCTTACCTCTTCGATCATCTGGTTCGCCGCTTTACCTACCGAGTTCATCGTCATAGCGGAGAACAGGAACGGCAGCATAGCACCAATGAAGAGACCGATGATTACCATTGGATCCAGCAATGAAATTGCGCTGATCTGTGCAACCTGCGAGAAGGAAGCAAACAGAGCCAGAGCTGTCAGAGCCGCAGAACCAATCGCAAATCCTTTACCGATGGCTGCGGTTGTGTTACCAACGGAGTCCAGTTTGTCCGTGATTTCTCGAACGCCCGCAGGAAGCTCGGACATCTCAGCGATACCGCCGGCATTGTCGGATACAGGACCATAAGCGTCAACCGCTACAACCATACCGGTTGTGGACAGCATTCCAACAGCAGCCAGAGCAATACCATATAATCCGGCAAAGCCGTTTGCTACGAAAATACCAACTGCAATGCAGATGATCGGCCATACGGTGGACAGCATTCCAACGCCCAGCCCGCTGATAATTGTTGTCGCTGAACCGGTCTGAGACTGGTCTGCGATCTTTTTAACGGATTTATAATCTGCAGAAGTATAAATTTCAGTAATTTTACCGATGGCAATACCAACAATCAGACCCGCAATAATCGCAATCGCTGAGTTGAAGTTGCCCAGCATGGTCTTGCTTAAAATCAGAGAAGCGATCACTACGATAACGCCGCTGATATAAGTTCCCATATTGAGCGCAGCAGCAGGGTTGCCGCCTTCCTTGCCTCTTACCAGCAGGATACCGATAACCGATGCGATCAGGCCGATAGCCGCCAGCACCAGCGGGAATACAGAACCAACGACCGGATCCAGCTCAAAGGATGATCCGAACATTGGAGTTACGTGCGGGATAATAACCGCAAGTGTAATTGCGGAAATGATAGAACCAACATAGGATTCAAACAAGTCGGATCCCATACCGGCAACGTCGCCTACATTGTCGCCTACGTTATCTGCGATAACAGCCGGGTTTCTTGGATCGTCTTCCGGGATACCTGCTTCAACTTTACCTACCAGGTCAGCACCAACGTCGGCCGCCTTTGTGTAAATACCGCCGCCAACTCTTCCAAAGAGAGCCATTGAAGAAGCGCCCAGACCAAAACCTGTGATAACGTCTGCCGAAGAAATGCCCATAATAACAAAGATGACACCCAGGCCTAAAAGTCCCAGACCAGACACGCACAGGCCCATTACTGCACCGGACCGGAAGGCTACTTTGAGAGCCTTGTTCATACCGCCTTCATTGGCCGCGTTAGCTGTTCTTACGTTACCTTTTGTCGCAACGTTCATGCCGAAGAATCCGGCCAGAACAGACAGGAGTGCACCCACTACATACAGCACGCCAGTAAGCGGTTTGATGCATACAGCAATCAGAATAAAGAGTATGATGATAACAATGATCATGACTTTATACTCTCTTCTCAGGAACGCCATGGCGCCTTCGCGAATGTAGCCTGAGATTTCCTTCATCCTATCATTACCCTCAGCCACTTTGCTGATCCATGATGACAGGCCGAAGGCTACAATTAGCCCGATGACTGCCGCAATAGGAGCAATAATTGATAAGTTGTCCATAAAAATGATACCTCCCTCTCACTTTTAACACAACTATAAGAGGCGCCAATGACACCTCTTATGTAAAAGTGAAATATAATAATAAAATTAAACGAAACGAATTAACCGCTAACCCTAACCCTCAAGCATAACGAGAATAAGAGACAGCACAATAAACAGAACCGCTGCCACCGTGGATATTTTGTTGAGGATGCCCTCATATCCCTGGCTCTTTTTCTTACCGAAAAGCTGCTCTGCTCCTCCTCCGATAGAGCCCGACAAACCGGCACTATTACTGGATTGCAGCAGAATGCTTATGATCAAAATAACACTTGCAATGGCCAGTACTACCATGAGAATTGTCTGCATTTTCTTACCTCCTTGTAAACTAACTTCTAAATTTTATCACATGGCCTAAAATAATTCAAGTTTTTTTGTCACAACATGGTTCTTTTCTAACTGCGGCCTGTTATTGGCTGGAAATCATCCTGGGAAAAGTTCAGCCAGAGGGGCTGCCGCACCAAGTATGATTGCTCATGCCTTTTGGTTTATCGTAATTAAAATAGGTTTCAGGCGACTCCTTTTAAAGCAACACAAAGCACGTTATCTGTCAAGTATGAATTTTCAGATACTACTTTTGTGTTATTTTTTTCGGCAACAAATACTTCCCAGGTACATTTCACAGGGTTTTACGGAGCGATAAAATTAACCTAACAAATTTCTTAGCAGCTAAGAGCCAATAAATCACCTTTGGAGGAACAACCATATGAAAAAAGAAACGATCCGTATTACCTGTGCGCAGATGCACTCGCTGACCAATGAAAAACGAAAGAATCTGGATAAAATGAAGCAGCTTGCAGACATGGCTCTGCAAAAATATCCGGATACAGACCTGATCCTGTTTCCGGAACTGGCTACTACCGGCTGTGAATGCACACCGGAAGACTGCCGCAGCATTGCCGAAACCATGCAGGGTCCATCCATTAAAGAATTATCCAATTATGCCAGAGACCACAGCGTTTTCCTCGTCTTTGGATTCATTGAAAAAGATCCGGATACGGACAAGGTTTACAACTCAGCCGCACTGATCGACCGCAGCGGGAAGGTGCTGGGCCAGTACCGCAAAATGCATCTGGTGGAAGAAGAAAAGCCTGGCGTGGAATCCGGCAACTCGGACTATCCGGTTTTCCAAACTGAAATCGGCACCATTGGGATCATGATCTGCTGGGACAGCGCTTTCCCTGAAACAGCTCGTATCCTGGCCTTAAAAGGCGCGGACTATATTTTGATTCCGGCAGCCTGGGAAAAGCCCCAGCAGCATGATTGGGATCTGGTTCAGCAAGCGCGGGCCTTTGACAACGTTATTTATACGGCCTGCTGCAATCAGGTTGGTGCTGAAGAAATTCTGGACTTTTTCGGAAGAAGCAAGCTGACCGGCCCCAATGGCCAGCTGCTGTCAGAAGTTGTTGAAGATCAAGAAGCCATCGTTTCAGCCAGCTTCAATTATATGGACAAGGAACCGCTGCGGGCCGGCTATTATGCCCTGCTGAAAGACCGCCGCCCGGAAACCTACGGAATGCTTCTTGAGAAAGGACACGGTGCTAAATATGAGTAACGATCAAGAATATCAAGCTGTTCCTGAAACGGAAGCGCACGAATTTGCTACCAAAAAAATCACGCCGCTGTTTTGGAAATACTCCCTTTTGGGCCTGATTGGCCTGATCGCCCAGGCCATATCGGTTATTGCCGATGGGTTCTTCGTTGGAAACAGCCAGGGAACCATCGGCCTTGCCACCATTGGCATCGTTACCTCCCTTTGGACCGTCACCATCGCCCTGGGCGCACTGTTTGCCATAGGCGGTTCAACGGTCATCGCAAGTAAGCTGGGCGAAGGTGATTCTGAGGGTGCCCGGGAAACCTATGCAATGGTCACCATCTTCACCTTCCTCTTCTCCCTGGTTCTGGCTGCTCTGTGCCTGCTCAACATGGACCGGCTGCTGATGTTCCTTGGTTCCACCCCGGACATTTTGCCCCATGCCAGAGCGTATGCAATTCCGTACTTTATCTGCATTCCTTTTTCCATTACAGGTACGGCAGTATACTATTATACCCGGGCCATCGGCAAACCTCTGGCTTCGGCCATCTCCTACATCGCTCCTGCGATCGTTGCGACCATCCTCGAATACATTCTCCTGATGCGGATGGGATTTGGTATGGAAGCTTCGGCATATTCCTGGGTAATCTGCGTAGGCTTTGCTTTTGCACTGGTGCCCTATCTGCAGCTAGCCAAAGGCGGTATGAAAATTCATCTGCGCGATTTCAAACTGAAGTTTTCCATCATCGGCAGCGCCTTGAAGATCGGCTTTGCGCCTTTTCTCATCGAACTGTGCGTTATTCTGACAACGATCATTGTCAATCGCCAGATCGTCAGCTATGGACGGGGCGAACTGGAAATTGCGGCATTTGGAACGATCAACGCTTATATTGTCTACATCATCATGCTCCTTTGCAACTCACTGATTTCCGGGCTGCTTCCCATTGCCAGCTATAACTTCGGCATGAAGAATTTCATCCGTGTAAAACAGCTGTTAAAAACCGCCACCTTCCAGTCTGTTCTGGCCCTGAGCTGCTTGCTGGCAATCATCTTTGTTTTCGCAAAACCGGTCGTGACCTTCTTTGTCGGCGAAGATCCGGAGCTGATCGATGCGACCGTCGCCATCATGCATGTATTCCTGCCGTTATTCACCTTCGGTTGTCTCGCCCTGGTCACCAGCGGATACTTCCAGGCCATCGAAATGATCCGGCCGGCGCTGGTCTGCGCTTTATGCCGTGTGGCTTTTTCCACACCGCTGCTCTTCCTTCTTCCTGCAATCTTCGGGTATAAGGGAATCTGGTTTGCACAGCCGGCAGCCGATGCCCTCGCGTTTATCCTCTGCCTGATCTTCATTCGCAGAGAATGCCGCAGGCTGGATACCCTTGAAGGCGCTGCACCTGATATAGCCGCCTGCTAGAAAAATCTTTCACACCCTTTTTCTGCGGATGGTTTCTACCACAAGTGAGCCATATCATGATCGAGGACAAACTGAACCAGCTGGGACCGGCTGGAGACCTCCAGTTTCTCGTAGATATGGCTCACATGTTTTTTGACAGTGTTTTCTGCAATCCCCAGTAAATCTGCAACTTCGTCATTGCGCTTTCCTTTAAAGACCAGGCCCAGGATCTCGATTTCCCGTGTTGTCATGAAATAATTGCTTTTCAGCAGATAGGATATGTTATTTTTGTTGCCTCCTGCCCGCAGGTCATCGGTTGAAAGCCGCGTTTCCAGATGGGGCCGGAGAAACTCAAGGACAAACAGATCCTTTTCCGTAAAATCACCGGCTTTCTCCGCTTTGTACAGGGTCAGCGCTCCAAGAAATTTGCCGTTTTCCACAATGGAGATCCCTGCCACATGGGGCAGTCCGCTGGCAAGCAGATAGTCTTTGTAATAGGGCGTCTTTTTCCGCAGCTGGTCATTGACCAGGTCAGAATCTTTATAGACCACCGACTCCGGAATCAGAAAAATCCAGGAAGCATAATCCGACATCTCATATTTTGTTTCGCTGAGATAAATAAACGAGTCTTCAAATTCTTTCTCGAAATCGCTGACGATCACACTATCGGTTAGATAGACGATTTTATTTCGCAGAAGGCCCAGGCTAAATACTGAAAATTTACAGCCGGTCAGCTTTTTCAAGTCCATCAGCACCTGTCTGCGCATGGCCTGTGAGTTGGTTGTTTGGTATACAGTTTTAATAATACCGTTCAAAATATCATATTCTTTTTGTTCCAGCATCCTGACACACCTGCCCTCTTCAATCATAATGGTACTCTGAAAAAAGATTACGGGCAGCACACGCTGCCCGCAAAGTTACTTTACGCTTCAAGTTATTTCAGATTATAGAAGGCATCAAATCCCGCGTACAGGCCTGAGTCGCCCAGCAGCTCTTCAATGCGAAGCAGCTGGTTGTATTTGGCGATCCGGTCGGTTCTGGAAAGGGACCCGGTCTTGATTTGTCCGGCATTGAGTCCGACAACGATATCGGCGATGGTCGTATCTTCCGTCTCACCGCTTCTATGGGACACAACTGCTGTGTAACCGGCTTTTTTCGCCATTTCGATGGCGTCAAAGGTTTCGGTCAGTGTTCCGATCTGGTTGACCTTGATGAGAATAGAATTGGCAATTCCCTTTTCGATTCCGCTTGCCAGTCTCTCGGTATTGGTGACAAACAGGTCGTCGCCCACCAGCTGAATCTTTTTGCCCAGCTTTTCGGTAAGCAGCTTCCAGCCGTTCCAGTCGTCTTCCGCCAATCCGTCTTCGATGGAAACAATTGGATACTTATCCGCCAGCATTTCGTAGTATTCAACCATTTGCGCCGCTGTTCTGCTCACGCCTTCACCAGTCAGAGCATAAATGTCTTTCTCTGCATTGTAGAATTCGCTGGCAGCAACGTCCAGTGCGATGCGCACATCATCGCCAGGTTTGTAACCGGCCTTTTCGATGGCTTCGATTATGACCTGAATGGCTTCCTCGTTGGTGGACAAGTTTGGAGCAAATCCGCCTTCGTCGCCCACGGCTGTATTGAGGCCCTTGCCTTTTAATACGGCTTTCAGGCTGTGGAATACTTCCGCGCCCATTCTCAGCGCTTCTCTGAACGTAGGAGCTCCGGCAGGCATGATCATGAATTCCTGAATGTCGACGGTATTATCGGCATGGGAACCACCGTTTAAAATATTCATCATGGGAGTAGGAAGAACTTTTCCGTTGACGCCGCCCAGGTACTGGAACAGCGGAAGTCCCAGAGATTCAGCCGCCGCTCTGGCCGCAGCCATGGAAACGCCGAGAATCGCATTGGCGCCCAGTTTACCCTTGTTGGGAGTTCCGTCCAGGTCGATGAGCAGTCTATCCAGGCCCACCTGATCGAATACGTCGCAGCCGATCACCTCATCGGCAATTACGGTGTTTACATTCTCTACCGCCTGCAAAGTACCTTTGCCCAGATAACGGCTCTTGTCTCCGTCCCGCAGCTCAACTGCCTCGTGAACGCCTGTGGATGCGCCGGACGGTACCATCGCTCTTCCCACACTGCCGTCATCCAGCATAATTTCAACTTCTACTGTAGGATTTCCTCTTGAGTCCAGCACTTCCCGTGCGATTACATCTTCAATAAATGGCATGTTCTTCTCCTCCTTCTAAAAATCAATAATTTCCATAAAATCTTTTGCATTGAGACTGGCGCCGCCTACCAGAGCGCCGTCTATATTGTCCATGTTCATGATCTCCGTTGCATTGGCCGGTTTAACGCTGCCGCCGTACTGAATTACCACTTCATCGGCAACGTCTTCGTTATATAGAGCTTCAACTGCGTTTCTGATAAATTCGCACATATCCTCAGCCTGCTGAGGAGTCGCGGTCTTTCCTGTACCAATCGCCCAAACCGGCTCATATGCAATGACCAGTTTTACAGCCTGCTCGGGAGCGATTCCCGCAAGTGCGCCCATCAGCTGATCCCTTACTACCAAATACTGTTCTTCCTGTTCTCTCTGCTGAAGATTTTCTCCAACGCATAGAATCGGCGTAATTGTACCAGCAAAGAGCCTCTTTAACTTGCGGTTGATGGTTTGGTCAGTTTCGCCAAAATACTGTCTCCGTTCGGAGTGGCCGATGATACAGTAATCCACACCTACATCCTCCAGCATTTGCACCGATATTTCGCCGGTGAAAGCGCCTTCATCTTCATAAAACGCATTCTGCGCTCCTACCTTGATGTCTGTGCCGGAAAACAGGTTCTTCAAAAGGCCCAAATACACGTACGGCGCACAGATCGCGGTCTTTACGTCCGTGTCCTGGTATAGTTCTTTGAATTCTTCGGCAAAGGTTACGGCTTCTCTCCCTGTTTTGAACATTTTCCAGTTTCCTGCGATAAATGGTGTTCTCATTCTTTTTCCTCCAATACTGCAATCCCAGGTAATACCTTACCCTCTAAAAATTCCAGCGATGCGCCGCCGCCGGTGGAAATGTGAGTCATTTTATCCGCATAGCCGAACTGTTCCACAGCTGCTGCCGAATCGCCACCACCTATTATAGTCGCTGCCTGGCTGTTTGCCAAGGCTTCTGCGATTTTTTTTGTTCCTTCTGCGAAATTGGGCATTTCAAATACGCCGGCCGGGCCGTTCCAGACTACCGTCTTTGCTTTTGCCAGTTCCTCGCTGATTAGTTGGACCGATTTGGGACCAATGTCCATGCCCATCATATCCGCCGGTATCTGATCCCTGTCGCAGACTTTCTTTTCGCTGTTGTTGTCAAACTCCTTGGCGCATACCACATCCACGGGGAGAAGCAGCTTCACGCCGGCCTGCTCTGCCTTTTTCATCAATTCTCCGGCCAGATCGATGCTGGGTTCGTCCAGGATGGAGGTCCCGATTTCCAGTCCCATGGCCTTGAAGAAGGTGTAGCTCATACCGCCGCCGATGATCAGCGTGTCTACTTTCTTCAAGAGATTCTCAATGACCGGTATTTTGTCCCCGACTTTTGCGCCGCCCATGATGGCCACAAAGGGTCTCTTGGGGTTTTCCAGCGCATCTCCAAGGAATTTTACTTCTTTTTCAATGAGAAAACCGGATACTGCCGGCAGGTAGTCGGCCACCCCGGCTGTGGAGCAGTGGGCGCGATGGGCGGTGCCGAAGGCATCGTTGACGAACAGTTCTCCCAGTTGGGCCAGTTCTTTGGCAAACCCCGGCTCGTTCTTCGTTTCTTCCTTGCGGAAGCGGACGTTTTCCAGGAGCATGACCTGGCCGTTTTCTAAAGCCGCTGCCGTATCGATGATCTGCTGGCTCACAACCTCAGGAACGCTGGTAAAAAAAACTTCTTTTCCCAAAAGCTCTTCCAGCCGTTCTGCCACTGGTTTGAGTGTATATTCCATATTCGCCTCACCCTTGGGTCTGCCCATATGGGACATGAGAATCACCTTTGCTCCGTGGTCGATCAAGTATTCGATCGTTGGCAATGCCGCGGTGATACGAATATCATCTGTAATTTTTCCGTCCTGCATGGGTACGTTGAAGTCGCATCTCAGCAGAACTTTCTTTCCTTTTACTTCCACATCTCTTACTGTTTTTTTCATAATTCTACTCCCTTTCAAATGTAAATCAATCTTCTATGGGCCTGTTTGGCCGTGCTGCCCGTGTCTCGGCCCTTGGTAGCGGATCTTTTGACGGGCCGTGAGGCGCTCTTATAGCACAACAGCCGATTGTTCATCGGCTGTCGTATTGCATGGGATCGAGTCCCTTTTCCTCTATTTAGTATCTACACTGTTCATGTGTTTTATGAGCGACAGGATTTTGCTGGAATATCCATATTCATTATCATAGAATGCGATTAGTTTAAAGAATTTATCATTGAGCTGGATTCCTTCTCTGGCATCAAAGATGGAAGTGTGCGGATCGCCGATAAAGTCGCTGGATACCACTTCATCATCGATATATTCGATGACACCTTTCATGGTCGTTTCGGAAGCTTCTTTGATCTTGGCGCAGATCGCTTCGTAGGAAGCGGATTTTTTTGTCATAATATTCAGGTCGATTACCGAAACGTCGGCTGTTGGCACACGATAGGAGATACCGGTCATTTTGCCAACCAGAGACGGGATAACCAGACCTACGGCTTTGGCCGCGCCTGTGGTGGACGGAATGATATTGTTAAAGGCAGATCTTCCAGTTCTCCAATCCTTCAGAGAACGGGCGTCTACCACTTTCTGCTTTGCAGTAGCTGCATGGATCGTTGACATGAGCCCCTGTTCGATTCCCCAGTTATCTTCAATGACTTTCGCCAGCGGTGCCAGACAATTGGTGGTACAGGAAGCGTTGGATACAATGTGCATATCCTTTTTATAGCTCTCATGGTTAACGCCCATTACAAAGGTCGGTGTAGTCTTGTCCTTTGCCGGTGCTGTGATGATTACTTTTTTTGCCCCCTGGTTGATATGTACCATTGCTTTTTCCGTCGTGTTGTATGCTCCGGTACCTTCTACAATATACTCTGCCCCGCATTCGCTCCACGGAATATTAGCGGCATCGCTCTCGCTGTATACCGGAACTTTCTTGCCATCAATTACAATCCCGTTTTCATATACAGCCAGGTCTTTTGGAAAACGGCCGAAGATAGTGTCATATTTGAGCATGTACACCATGTACTCCTTGTCCGCGTTACGTACGTTGATTCCGCAGATATCAATATCTTTATCATCCATAGCTGCGCGGATCACGACTCTTGCGATACGACCAAAACCACTAATACCGACTTTAATTGCCATTTTGTAATCCTCCTCGATTAACTAAAAAATATATTTAAATGTATTAATTAATACCGTCTTCGTTTGGATGAGGACAATATGTTCATCTCATCCCTGTATTTTGCCACTGTCCTTCGGGAAATATCAATACCTTTATCCTTCAGCATCTTAACCATATCCTGGTCGCTGTGAGGCGATTTCGGATCCTCGTTGTCCACAATTTCCTTAATAAAACTTTTTATGCTTTTTGAGGAAATGCCTTCTCCCTGGTCGCCTGAAACGCCCCCGGAGAAAAAGTATTTAATTTCGAAAACGCCCATTGGACTTTGCAGGTACTTACCGTTGATGGAACGACTTACCGTTGATTCATGGATGCCCACTTCTTCGGCAATCTGCTTCAGCGTCAGGGTTTTCAAGTATTTGCTCCCTTTGTCGAAAAAGTCCTTCTGGTATTTGACTACGGCTTTGACCACATTATAGATGGTCTGTTTTCTTTGATCGATACTCTTGATAAGCCAGACTGCTGAATTGAGCCGATCTGTAAGATATTTGGACAGGTTGGAGTCCTTCTCCGCCTCTGTCAGCAGTTTCTCGTAGTAGGAGCTGACCATCAAATGAGGCGTGCTGCTGTCATTGACCGTTACCACGTAGTCGTCATCCACCCGTTCCACTAAAACATCGGGCACGATATATCTGGTATCCGTCTGACTGGCAAACTGGCGTCCCGGCTTTGGTTCCAGAGATTTAATCACATCCGCCATTTCCTGAATCTCTTTAACAGGAATGCCCATGGATTTTGAAATCGCTCCCAGTCGGTTAGCCGCCAAATCCTCCAGGTGCTCATTGATTACAAGTTCATATTCTTCAGTCAGCAGCCCCTTATGCTCCATCTGAATCAGCAGACATTCTTTTAGATTCCTCGCCCCTACTCCCGCCGGATCAAAGGTGTGTATGATATCGAGGACCTCCTCAACTTTATTCTCCGGAACACTGGTAACTTTAGCGATCTCTTCCACCGACAGCGTCATATATCCGTTTTCATCCAACGACTCAATGATATACCTGCCGACATTGCGGCAGCCCCTTTTATGGGAAGCAAACTGCAGCTGGAACATCAGGTGCTCCGGCAGGGTGACATCATAGGTGGTATACTGCTCGTAAGAATTTTCTTTTTCCTCCGGATCCTTGTACTCCCATTGCCGGTAACTGATATCATCGTACTGCCGGTCTTTTAGGTATTCCTTCCAATCGATTTCACCATCCTGGTCATTTTTTTCCGGTGCGGCATCTTCCCTGGATCCGCTTTCCTGTTCACCATGCTCCTGTGATTCCCCCGGCGCAGATGCTCCCTGTTCCAGAACAGGATTGGTCAGCAATTGTTCCTGCACATACGAATCCAACTCCTGGGTGTTGAACTGCAGAATTTGAATTGCCTGAATCAATTCAGGGGTCATCACCAGTTTTTGTGTTTGTTCAATTGTCAGATCATATCCAAGTCTCATGCTCATTCATACACCTCTGTCAAATCAAGAAATTCACTTTATTTTTCACAACACTTACGCAATAATTATACCATAACCACGTTTTTTTTCTAGAGCTTTTAGCTTAAATTAGGAAAACCTAATTGCCTCAGTGCTTCAAATAGGATGATGTTCGCTGAGTTGGAGAGGTTAAAGGATCGCAGTCTAGTGTCTTCACTCATAGGTATACGTATGGCCCGGGATTCATTGGCTTTGATAAAATCCCGCGGCAGTCCTGCCGTCTCTTTTCCAAACAGGATCATATCCTCATCCTGGTATTCCACGTCTGTATAAAGATTAGGGCCTTTGGTGGTAGCCAAGTACATATTCCTTCCTTTATATGTGTCTAAAAACACCTGCAGGCTCTCATGGACTTTCAGGGTTACGAAAGGCCAGTAATCCAGTCCTGCCCGTTTTAAGCTTTTATCATCAATGGAAAACCCCAGCGGCTTTACCAGGTGCAGCACACTGCCCGTCGCCGCACAGGACCTGGCGATGTTTCCCGTATTAGGCGGGATTTCCGGTTCTACCAGAACGATGTGTATTGCCATATTGTTCCTCCTATTCAAGATTTTTATGCGCAACTCCTTTCATTGTGGCGGCTCGATTGATAAAAGTCAATGACTTTGTAACCAATCGCAAAAATTTCTAATTTTCTAAAGACAAATCGTCTTTTTTGTTATATAATTTTAGTCAATGCATTTTGAGATCGTAGGAGGTATTCTGAATGAAAATAGTAAAGGTTGGTTTGCTGGGTCTGGGCAACATTGGAACCGGCACATATAAAACCTTGGAAATGAATAAAGCGCAGATTGAAGCTGCTGCTGAATGCAAAATTGAAATTACCAAAATCCTAGAGCGGGATGTGGATCGCAAGCGCGACATAACGGTTGTACCGGAACAGTTCACGCAGGACCCGGATTCGATTTTCCAGGATCCTGAAATAGATATCGTCATCGAACTCCTGGGTGGTATTGAGCCTGCATCCACCTTCATGCTTTCCGCAATGAAAAACGGCAAGCATGTGGTTACGGCCAACAAGGCGGCTGTAGCGGCTAACTTTGACCGCTTGATGAAAACAGCTAAAGAAAACCATGTGGACTTCCGATTTGAAGCCAGTGTGGGAGGCGGTATCCCGATTCTCAACGCCATCACCACTGTGCTCCGTTCCAATCAGTTCGAGGAAATCCTTGGTATTCTCAACGGGACGACCAACTATATTCTGACACAGATGACCGAATACGGACTGCCCTATGGCGATGTGCTGAAAAAAGCCCAAGAAAAAGGCTTTGCCGAAGCCGATCCCACGGCTGACGTGGAAGGCATCGATGTGGCTAACAAGCTGTCGATTTTGATGGCACTTGCTTTCGATACCTATGTCGCACCAGAAGATATACCAACTACCGGCATCACCGACATTACCAGAGCCGATATTACCGACGCTGCAGTCAACGGCTGCAAAATCAAGCTGATTGCTTCTGCTAAAAAAACAGAAAATGGTTTGGAATACAGCGTTAAACCTACACGCATCCCCAATTCACATCCTCTGGCAACGATCAATAATGAATTCAATGCTGTCTTTGTACGCGGAAACGCGGTGGACGAGCTGATGTTTTATGGAAAAGGCGCCGGCCCGCTGCCAACCGGCAGTGCTGTGATGGGCGATGTGCTGGAAATAGCAAAATTATGCGGGAGGTAACAGGAACATGACTTTGTACGAACAATGGCGCGATCTGATTGAGAATCAGACAGATGCCTCATTCAAAGATTTTTGGACAGAATACAGTGAGGCGGAAACAAAGATTTACAGTGATCTGTTGGACAACCCTGGGGAAAAAATATCCGCTCCACTTAAAGAACTTGCGGACAAGTATCAGGTTCGTCCAGTTATCTTCATGGGATTTTTAGACGGAATCAATTCCAGCCTTCGTAAGGGCAACGATTTTGAGAACTACGGCGAAGATTCTCAGGTGGAACTGGACATTGATCTGGAAAAGCTTTACTATAATATGCTGGCAGCTGACGCCGATTATTTGTATGGTCTGCCTCAGTGGGAAAAGCTCTTGTCAGAAGAAAAACGGCAGGAAATTGTTAAGGCATATAAAAAATCAAAGACCGTTGTAAAAGGTGAAAAAATCGGCCGCAACGACCCATGCCCCTGCGGAAGCGGCAAAAAGTATAAGAAGTGCTGCGGAAGATAACGGCCATAAGAAATGCCGGTCTTTTTCCCGGATCTCCCACTCCAAGAGGGGAGTGCCCTGCTAGAAGCAGTGTTATCAAAATAGCTGAGAAAATCGTTTGACTTTGATAGTTTTCAGCCTTTTATGCACCTGCTTAGGGCTCTGCGCAGATAAAAGTATCAGGATCCATCTTTAAATCATTGGATTCTGATACTTTTTTAATTGGTTTTTAGAAAGAGTATTAAAAACGAAGCCGTTTTATTTAAATACCGATACTCTGCTCTACAGCAGCAAAAGCTCCTTGGGCCTGGCGGCCCCAATCGGCCAAAACCGAGAACCCGCGGTAAACTTCTGGCCCGCCAAGAAGCAGTCCCCATCACCCTACTTCGCACAAAAGCACATCCGCTTGCAGCCTAAAAGCTCAGCCGCACCGGCCAGGGTCGTGCCGAAAAAAAGCACCTCTTTATCCAAATTCAAAAAGTTCAGGATCGTACCATTGCAAAGGGTGCTGCCTGTGCAAAGTACCAGTTCCGCCCAATCTTTTACAACCGCCTGAAAGTCCTCAACTCCATGCTCCACCATTACCCCGTAACGCAGCTGCCCGATATTCTCCGGATTCAAATCCAGCACTTTAAGCGGATATTCCTTTGACAGATTTTCCAAAAGGGCCGGCTGATATCCCACCAGTGCGATCTTGGGAGTTCCGTAATGCTCTTTTATATAACATGCAGCCTGCTTTGCACATTCCTCCGGTTCCTGTTCTTTACAATGGACCGTCTTTTCTGCAAGTCCCAAATAACGCATCACTGCATTCATTGCAGCGATGAACAGTCCTCTTGCGTGGGAATCATCAGCCAGCCCCAGACTCAGAATCTCTTTCAAAGACCCTTGAAACTGTGCCGGAGCATCGGTGAAGGCCTGTCCTTTGGCGCCTTTATAGTCAGCCTCCAGCATAATCTCCTTTCCTGTCAGGATCGGATAATCTTTTCTTTGGGTTTTACCGATTGCCTCCAGCGGAGACAAGGCTTTTGAACGGATGACAATGGTTTCTGATTTCAGCTCATATTTCTCTAACACTTGTTCAAAACGAGCTTTTAGATATTCAAAAAATTCTCTTTGTTCCATGTTACTCTCCTTTAATTCCAAGAAATCGATGGATTGACTCGCTGTCATAGGAAGAAAAAAGCGTATCCGGGGTCCTGACGGCGCACAGCTTTCCTGCTTCCATAATTCCGATACGGTCAGCGAGAAATGCTGCCTCTTCAAAATCGTGGGTAACAAAAATAATCGGACATTGATAATGAGCGCTTATATGTTTCACTTGTTTGTATAGGGCTTTCTTTGTTTCTGGATCTAATGCACTAAAAGGTTCATCCAGCAGCAGCAGTCTGGGATTTGTAATTAACGCCCGGGCCATGGCTACTCTCTGTTTTTCGCCGCCGCTCAATGTTCCCGGATATTGGTGCAGAATATGTCCAATGGAAAAGAGTCCGGCAATTTGCTGAACCTTTTGCAGAGTCTCCGATTTCTTTTGTTTCTGCATCGTCAGTCCGTAGGCAATATTTTTTAATACGCTCATATGAGGAAACAGTCCGTAGTCCTGATAAACAAATCCAATTCGCCGTTCTTCCACCGGAATGGAGCTTACCGAAATACCATCTATGAGCACCTCGCCTGTCCCGTCCTCATAGAAACCCGCAATCGATTCCAGCAGCATCGTCTTGCCAGAACCGGTTTTGCCCACAACCGCAAAGATTTCCCCCTCATCCACCGCAAGATCGATGGACTTGAGGGAAAAATCGCCCCGCCGAATGTGATACTTCCTGACTTCTACTCTGTTCATACTTCTTTCCTCGTTACTCTTTTGTTCTTTTTCTCCAGCCTGCTGCTGAAGATCAGAGTTGCCATAGATATAGCGATCAATATGGTTGCGGAAGCCATAGCCATATCGTTGTCGCCGGTGGAGATATTGAGATAAATACTAGCCGGCAATGTCTCCGTCACCATTCGCGTTACCCCTACCAGCATGAGGGTTGCCCCGAATTCACCCAGTCCCCGGGACCAGGCTAAAATACAAGCGGACAGCAGATCGTTCCGGCACAATCCCAATGTAATGGTATAAAAGCGTTTCCACCTGCTTGCGCCCAGTGTCCCTGCAATGAATTCAAGGCGAAGGTCTACCTCAGAAAAGGCGGATGTCACCAGCTTGATCACAAAAGGCAGATTGACCATGATCTGGGCAATCACAATTCCTGCAGCGTCAAAGACAACCCGGAATCCAGCCGCCTTTAAGAGCTGTCCTGCTTGAGAGGAGAAAACAATTAATAGGCATAGCCCCAGAACAAGATATGGAAGCGACAACGGCACTTCAATAATAGCTTCAATTAGCTGCCTTCCCGGGAAACGCTTTCTAGTCAGCACGTAGGAGCAGGGCAGCGCCAAAAGCATACATACTACTGTGGATATGGTTGCGGTGGCCAAGCTCAATTTGACAGCAAATTGGACTTCATCAGAAAAGAGGGATTCCCTGAGAGCGGAAAATCCCCCTAAAATCACCGCCAGCAAGCTAATCGTAATAAATGCAGTTACCAAAATCAAAACGCCAATGGCAAACCATTCAAATAATTGGAATCTGCGTTTCATAAGGGTTATACCAGCTCATATCCAAATTCGGTCCAGATGTCTTTTGCTTCCTTAGTTCCAAGAAACGCTTCGAACGCTTTCAGCGTATCCGCATCCTTTGTCGTTGAAAGAGACGCGGCGGGAATGGTTTTTATGTAAGCTTCCATATCCGGTACCTCTGCGATCTCGACGTTGTCGCCCTTGACATTTTCCTTCCAGACGATGGCAGCATCCGCCTCGCCTGCGGAAAGGGCCGTAGTCATCTGCGGAGCAGTTGTTGTTGTAGCGGCCAGCTTGACCTGATCCTTAATTCCGGCATCAGCAAAGGCTTTCTGCGCAATCTTTCCAATCGGGGTGGAATCCGGATCTCCAATTAGTACGCGCACGGAATGGCCGGCTAAATCTTTGATACTTTTTATGTTTTTCGGATTTCCTTTCTGAACAGCGATCACTGGAATATGTTTTACCAAATCTTCGCTTTTGCTGACTGTTTCCTTTACCGGTTTTAATTCTTCCGCTGATCCGGCAATGAACATATCACCTTCTTTGGAAGTGTTGATCTGTGTTTGAATTTGTGCCGCATTGGCAAAGGTAACCTTCATTTGACATCCGGTCTTTTCCTGAAAGGTATCGGAGATTTTCTGAAACGGCTCTTTCATTCCCGCGCCGCAGTAAATCATCAGGCTTTTGCCTTCAAGGTTCTTGCTTCCGCCTGTCTCCTGATTGTCTCCGTCGCCGCTTCCGCATCCAGCAAGCAAACCGACCGTCATCGTCAGCATCATAACAATAGCAACTAGTTTTTTCATGGTGTAAACATCCTTTCTCTTTTTTCTTAATAACACCACCCAGTGTACCAAGGATTACGAGAAAAGTATGTTGTCAAGGCAACATTTTCCAAAAAAATTGATCAAAAAGGGATACATGGAGACGGGAATCCGTTTATACCATGTATCCCTTTGACCAAGCTCAGATTTAAACGATTATACTTCGAAAATCACGGTATTTCCCATATGCTCCAGAAACTTGAGAAAATCGTTTTTAGTCAGTGACAGCGTTGCCGTATTATCGTTGGGATGAAAATTGACCGTCATATCACCGGCTGCCTGGCCGATCGATTTTGCCAGCACCACAATCACCCGATGCTGCAAGTCGTTAATCAGTCCAAAAGGGCTCACTGATCCAGGAGTAAGACCAAGGTATTCCATTAGCTCATCATCTCCCGCAAATGTGACCTTATTGCCCCAGCCGGTAAACTTGGCAAATGCTTTAAAATCCAGCCTGCGATGGTCGTCCAATATGACAAGGTACCGCTCCGGTCCCCTCTTGTTTTTTATAAAAAGATTTTTCAGATTTAAACCTGGCAGCACATAGCCCTTTTCATCTGCTTCCGCCACTGTGAAAAAAGCTTGATGTTCATGAATCTGGTAAGAAACCCCCAAGTCATCCAGCACTTTGTATACCCCCAGCCGAGCGTCCTGCTTTGTCATTTTACACTTACACCCTTCTTTTTACATATGTAACCGATTACACAATTTTCACAGTCTGGATTTCTAGCGTGACAGCAGTAACGTCCGTGGAAAATCAAGCTGTGATGAGAGCGGGACCAGCGCTCTTCCGGCAAGCTATTCATCAGCGCCATCTCCGTCTTCAAAACGTCCTTTTCATCGACCAGACCAATTCGGTTGGAAACCCTGAAAACATGGGTGTCTACGGCGATCCGCTGATGGCCGAATCCCACTGCCAGCACCACATTGGCGGTTTTTCTCCCCACCCCTGGCAGTTCAATCAACAGGTCGTAATCTTCTGGAACTTGTCCATCATATTTTTCAACCAGCATCCTCGCCAGGGCCAGAATATTCTTCGATTTGTTCTTATACATGCCGATCCGTTTGATGATATCCTCCAGATTTTCCTGTGAGGCCTGCGCCAAAGCATGGGCGTCCGGATAGGTTTCAAAAAGTTTTTTTGTTACCAGATTAACACTCTTATCTGTGGTCTGCGCCGATAAAACGACCGCCACCAAAAGCTGAAAAACGCTGCCGTGCTCCAATGCGCAATCAGCGTCCGGATATTGCAATTCCAACTTATCCAGTATTTCATTTACCTGTTTTTTCGTAAAGCTCATACGATACCTCCTCTACGTCTGGGTATGATTATACATGGATAACATATTGTTTTCAACTCCAACCAATATTTTGAGTTTTCTAAAAAATTAAAAAAAACTAGTTACATTTCTGACAATTTATAGTATAATTGGTTATGAAATAATTTACGCTTTGTAAAAATTTAATATGGAGGTGTTTAAATGTCAACGCACACACAAGTAGTTCGCAACGGACTATACGAACTGACGGATACTGCCAAAGCGGAACTATTGTCTTCCAAGTATTACAATGAAGACCTGGCTCCCACTTCAGTATCCCAGAGAACCTGGACTACATACAACATTTCGATGTTATGGGTTGGTATGTCGATCTGTATCCCATCCCTTTCCCTGGCATCCGGACTTATCGGTATGGGTGTATCCCCATGGCTTTCTATCATCAATGTAGCCTTAGGTAACATCATCGTTCTGATCCCGATTCAGCTGAACTCGCAGGTCGGAACCAAATACGGTATCCCGTTCCCGCTCTTTGCCAGACTGACCTTCGGCGGCAGAGGCGCCCAGATACCGGCAATCCTGAGGGCGATCACCGCCTGCGGCTGGACTTCCGTTCAGGCCTGGGTAGGCGGCGGTGCCGTAGCGGCCATCATTGGCTGCGTGATTCCCAAGTTTGCCCATGAAGACTGGACAATGAGCCTTCCTTCCTGGGGCGGCATGGAGACCGTTGTAGCCGGTCAGTTCATCGGTTACATCATTTTCATCATCTTTATCGGCTGGGTAGCTTATAAAGGTATGGATCAGATCAAATGGGTCCAGAACATCGGCGGACCGCTGCTCATCGCAGTTATGATCGCTCTTCTGATCTGGGCCGCAATGTATGCGGGAGAAGCAGGCTATTCCTTCTCCGACGTACTGAATTCACCGAACAATGATGCATTGATTGAAAAGGGCGGCGGGTTTGCTCTCGTTTACCTGGGAGGCCTGATGGGCAACATCGCTTTCTGGGCGACCATGGCTCTCAATATCCCGGACTTTTCCAGATATGCAAGATCGCAGAAGGATCAGTTCAGAGGCCAGCTGTACGGCATGCCGATTCCAATGGCATTCTGCGCATTCGTAGGTGCGTTCTTTGCAAGAGCAACTGAGCTGGTTGACGGCCAGGCCATGTTCGACCCGACAGCCGTATTCTATCGGATCGATAACAAGCTCATCGTATTTATCGCAGCTCTGGCTGTAGTAGCAGCTACCGTAACCACTTGCGTAGCGGCCAACGTAGTAGCGCCGGCCAACGGAATTTCCAACATCAACCCGAAGAAGATCAGCTACAAGAAGGGCGTTGTTGTTACCATCCTGATCGCGTTCTTCATCCTGCAGGCTTGGTGGATCTATGGTTCCGGCGGAGCATACTTCACTTGGATGAACGCTTACGGAACAATCCTCTCACCGATCGCCGCTATCTTTATCGCAGACTACTTCGTTTGCAAGAAAAAGAAGGTGGAAATCGCAGCACTGTTCAAGGGAGAAGAAGGCAGATACTGGTATGGCAACGGCTTTAACAAGGCCGCTATCATCGCCTGGGTCGTAGCATTCATCATTCCGCTGATCACTTACTTCCAGCCGGCCACTGCAAGCAATGGCTTCTGGACATTAATTACTTACATCAACTCCATCAACTACATTTGGTCCTTCATCGTTGGTTTCGTCGTATATGTACTGCTGATGAAAACCAGCATGGCCAAGGATTCCAATATCTCTGATGAAGAGTTTGAAACTATCGAAAAAATAGAAGCATAACAAGGATTAGTTTTCACAAAGACTTAAAGAACAAAGTCGGCTTCGCCGATTGTTTAAAGAAGTAGACTTTGTTGATACGTAGGAAATATCCTGAGGATATTTCCTACGTAATAATGATACCGTAGAAGCCTTTGAAACCAAGGGCTTCTACTCTTATCCAAGTAAAAGGAGGTTGTATTATGGATTTATTAATCAAGGGCGGCACCGTCGTAACAGCACCGTCGAGCTTCAAAGCGGACGTGGCCGTAAAAAACGGTAAAATCACAGCAATCGGAGCAAACTTGAAGCCGGAAAAGGGCGCGGAAGTGGTAGACGCTAAAGGCAAGCTGGTACTTCCTGGCGCCATTGACGGACATACTCATCTGGCCATGCCTTTCGGCGGAACCATTTCCACCGACGATTATTATGCCGGTACAAGATCGGCTGCATGCGGCGGAACGACCACGGTATTCGATTTTGTCCTCCAGGGGCAGGGTGAGCCTATGCTGGATGCAATCAACCGCAGAAATGATCTGGCTGCTCCAACAGCAGCAGTGGACTACTCGTTCCACATTGGTGTGGGTGATGTCACAACGGATGAAATGCTGGATTCCATGGAGGATGCCGTTAAGTTTGGTGTAACCTCCTTTAAAGTATTCATGGTATATGATTTCGGCGTAGATGACGGACAGTTCTACAAAACTCTGCTCAAAGCCAAAGACATCGGTGCACTGGTCGGCGTGCACGCTGAAAACAGAGAAGTCAACAACGTTCTCATCGCCCAGTACCTGGCTGAGGGCAAAACGGACGCCTGGTGGCATTATATGGCTAAAAACGAGGCTGTTGAAGGCGAAGCGGATGTAAGAGCCATCAATTTGGCTAAAATGGCCGGAACTTCTCTCTATATCGTTCACTTGGCTAACAAACAGGGCATGGACGCAGTAACAGAAGCCAGGGATCAGGGTTATCCCATTTTTGCAGAAACTTGTCCTCAGTATCTGTACTTCACCAGCAAAGTTTATAAGGAAGGCATTCCGGAACAGGGACTTCGCGCCCGCGACTTCGTATGCTCTCCGCCAATGAAGGGGAAAGAATCTCAGGATTCTTTGTGGGAAGGAATTAAGAGAGGCGATATCTCCACCATCGCCACCGATCACTGCCCGTTCACAAAGGCAGAAAAGGACTGGGGAATCACCCAGAAGGACGGTACTCCAGGAAACTTCACCACCATTCCTAATGGCTGCGCCGGTATTGAAAACATGTATCCTTATGTTCTGTCTGAGGCAAACAAGGGCAGAATTACCTTCAATAAAGCAGTTGAACTGTGCGCTTCCAATCCGGCTAAACTGTTCGGACTGGATACACAAAAAGGCGCTCTTCAGGTGGGACTGGACGCGGATATCGTAATCTACGATCCGAAGAAAAACTTCACCATCACCAATGACGCTATGCATGGCGACACGGATCATACCATCTGGGAAGGCGTACCGGTTAAAGGGTATCCTGTGGCCACTTACAGCAGAGGAAATCTGGTTTACAAAGACGGCGAATTCCTCGGCAAGAAGGGCGACGGAAAATTTGTGAAGTGCAATAAGATTAAACATAAGACGCCAATGCTTTAGCCCATATCATGCTAGCCGTACAAGGTTCTGCAAGCATGCACCTCTGATATGGAACGGTCCCGGCAAAAACACAAGAAGCTGCGAATCAAAAATGTTCGCAGCTTCTTTATGCTTTCAGCCTAGTCTTTTAATCAGGCAGCGGCTCCAAGTCAGTATTGGATGAAGCGAATACTTCCTTTGTCTTTCTTTTTTACTTGGTACAATGCTTTATCCGCCCGGGCGATCAATTCTGACAACTCCACATCAGAAGTGTAAGGCGTAGCCCCGATACTGATCGACAGCAGCAACTTCTCTCCCGTACTGCTTATGGTGTATTGTCTCAACTGTTCTTGCAATAATTTCAGCCTCTTTTGCCCATCCTCCCATTTATCGTCAAAGAGAAACGCACTGAATTCATCGCCTCCATAGCGAAAACATAGCATGCCGCAAGCAGGTTCCAAACATCTTTCTCCCAGAAACCTCAATACCGCATCGCCTTCCAGATGGCCATATGTATCATTGATTTCCTTAAAACCGTCAATATCCCACATGGCAAAAAAGGTAGGCAGTCTTCCCAATTTTTTTTCTTGCACTTTTTTCTGGAAATCTTCCAAGGCTCTGACATTATATAGTTTTGTCATAGGGTCCTTCTGTGCGGTCTCCTTCATCCGGCCCCATTCCTCAATACTGCGTACCATCATTTCTCTTTTTTCATTTTCCAAGCGTATAATGGTTAACGAGAGCACATAAATTCCGCATAAAATAATCACAGCCAGCAGCAGATCCGCCAGCTCGTCAGCACAGAAGGAAACGCTTTGGTCAATGCAGTAAATTGCACTCAGACATCGGCCGATCAGTGCTGCGAAGAAAATGATCGTCGTCAAAAGCTTGTCACCATAAAAAACGGTAACAATAATCATGAAGGCGAACAGCAGATAGACAGAAGGAAAGGTTGCATGGACAATGGCAATGATAAAGGCCTCGGCCACGGCCAGCAGTGACACGGTATATTCTTTTTGTTTCAAGTTTGTACCATTAGACCGATATGTCAGCCACGCTGTCAATACACAGATTCCGTTAAGGCCCGTAGGCAGGGCCACATATTTCAAGAAATATCTGCTTGGCTCTGACTCCATGGTCCCCTGGGCGGTCAGCACAAAATAAAAGACAATCTCTGCCGCAAATGCGACCACGGCCATACCCAAAAGGGTCTGCATATGGATCAGTAAGGCCTTTTCCAGCGTTTTTTCATACCTGCTTGTCATTTCCGTTTTTTCTCTTTTCCGATAGCTGAAAGGATGCCATTTCCGGCTTTCCGAATCGTTTTCGATAGATGCGAATGAGTAAAGTATAGATCCAATCATACAGCAGTAGAAACAGGATGCCCGCTGCAAGCAGCACTGCCGCCGGCAAGTCCGGCAAATCCACGTTTCCCAGCAGCAGTCCCTGAAAGCCGTAGAATGCCGCTGAAAGAACTCCTGCAAAGAACAATACTTTTAGGCCTACTTGCATAATCGGATTTTTAATCTTTTCAATAAAATATTTCAGGATTCCATAGAGACCGAATAGACAGGCATACGGCAAAATCCCTATTTTATTGGGTACGATCAAAAGTCCCAGCAGAATGGCCGCAACATAGAGGAGAATTCCTCCTTTGACGCCGGTTTCAATGATCATCACGGCGATAAACAATGAACTGAGCGCGTAAAGTGTCAGTTCCACTCCAGGCACGAAAGAGGCGCCGAACATAAATACAACGGACAGCGCCAGGCAGATTCCGCCCAGTGCAAGCTTGAAGGTCTTTTTATTTGTCACCTGATCCCCCTTGAATCTAGAAGCAGTCACAGCACATATCTGCGCAACAGTAGCACTGCAGCGCTTTACAGAAAGCGTCTTCTGTGGAATTATATCCTCTTCCATAGGCTGTATTTTGATAGCTCTGTCCCACGTTCATCATCTGCCCCAGAGCCTGACTGTATTCCGGGTTGGACGGGTCCATATTGACTGCCTGCTGTACTTTGCTGACTGCATCATCGTACCAGCCTTTGCGGTAGGACAGCATCCCCGACAGAAACATCCACTCGGCGTTGCGGTTCTGGGTCCGGTTAAGAATTTCTTCCGCTGCCTGCAAATTTCCCATATCGATATTTCGTCTGACCTGGTTGAATTCCGGTGTGGTTCGCGCCTGGCCATAATTGTTTCCACGACTGGAGCCCGGTCCATATCCTGTTCCGGCATTTTTCCCAGAGCCTTTCATGAGTATGTCATAAGCTTCATTTACTTCTTGAAGTTTTTCTTCTGCCAGGTCGGACAGCGGATTATTTTGATATTTGTCCGGATGGTATTTTTTTACCAGCTCTTTATAAGCGGCTTTGATTTCTGCTTCGGAAGCTCCCTGTCTGACTCCCAGTACTTCATATGGATCCATTATTCCTCCTTTTGGGTCATATTCTGTGTTTTTCGAAGTAACCCCTTGTAAATTATATTTTCTATTATACCTTCATTTTTCTTAATAGCAAGCAAATCAGCGGCCCTCCCTATCTCCCCCAAATAATGGTAGAGATTGAACTCGCAGGTTTCCATGATCCGGCCGTGGAAGTCCTCTTCTCCCTGCTCGTAGTTGAATCGGTAGAGCAGCGGATTATAGGCTCCGCTCTCAATGTTCTCGTCGATGTCGTCGATGGCATCCATCAGGTAAATCCATTTTCCCAGATGATAGCCGATTCTGCGCAGGACTTCTTGTTCTTTAAATCCGCCCGGCAAAGGGCCCTCTTCAAAAATCGCTTCCATGATTTTGGCAAAGGCTTCCGCGGCCTGATCCAAATTGGCGCATTTGTCTTTTTCCAGCTGGGTCAATCCCTGCAGCCCTTTTTCAACTCTCAGGCAAAGACCGGGCCTGGCGGCTTCCAGCCTGTGATAGATATGCTTTAACGCTTTCGCCGCTGCCTTAGCGTGCAGCTTTCCCTCATCCCTGGCGTCATCCAGAAGCTTGTGCCAGGCCAGGATCAGCATCACATCTGCGGCATAATCGATGGCTTCATTGCTGACAATGGTTTTTTTCTTAATGGGGTGAATGATGCAATGTTCTCTGGCCGGCTGATCTTCTTCTCTGTAGAGGCTGCCGATCAAAAGCGCCAAAAACGCCGCGTCATAGCTGAGCACCATCCTCGGCAGCTGTCCGTAACGCCGGGCGATGGATTTGCAAACGCCGCAATAGTATCCGTTATAAACTTCGAATTCCCGCATTTTTAATTCCGGTCTATCCGCTGTTACATATCCTAACATCCTCAAAGCGCCCCTTTCTGTTCCTAAGCGTACCATATCAGCTTTTGAAATTCAAATAGATTCTAAAAATATCATAAAATCTTCATTTCTTGTTGGCCCGGGGCTCCGGGGAAGGCTGATGCTGGGACTTACCGGGCTGGGCTGGCTCCAGAGCTCCCGGACAAATCATCGTGATCGCTCTCCGGCAGCCCTCTCCACGATGATTTTGCTCCTTTTTTGCCATCTTTCCATCTAAAACCAGCGGAAAATCATCGCTGATTCTCCTTTTTTCATCCTCCAGCGATTAAAAATTATCGTGGGCCAAGGCTAAAATAGCCTCCAGCGATGATTTTACTTTTCGGCCTTAATTTATCCGGGCCCAGAGGGCCCGCTCCTCTCCCCTGCGCACCCCCCACCTTCCTTCCCCCGCCCCACCACCTCAAAAAACCCCATTCTGCCTCTTGACCCCAATTCCGCATACTGGTATACTTGTATACAATGGTGCCGAAGGCAGGCAGCTGCGGCAGCACACATCACCGCAGCCAGCATCGATCACCCGCGCCATTTCGCCGCCTCAAAGGCGCGAATTACATACGTCAATCAAAATTACATATTTCTATAAGACAAGGAGGTCCATATACAATGGGAAAAACACTAGCATATAAGATCCTGGAGAATCATCTGGTGAGCGGCAATCTGACACCGGGTGAAGAAATCACGATCAAGATCGATCAAACACTGACGCAGGATTCCACCGGAACGATGGTATACCTGCAGCTGGAAGCCATGGATGTCGACAAAGTACAGACTGAGCTTTCCGTCGCTTACATAGACCACAACACCCTGCAGACCGGATTTGAAAACGCCGACGACCACGCCTTCATCAAGAGCGTCGCTCAGAGACACGGCGTGCTCTTCTCCAAGCCAGGCAACGGCATCTGCCACCAGCTGCACCTGGAAAACTACGGCAAACCGGGAAAAACCCTGCTGGGATCAGACAGCCATACGCCGACCGGCGGCGGACTGGGCATGATCGCCATCGGCGCCGGCGGACTGGATGTTGCGGTAGCCATGGCAAAAGGCACCTACAGCCTAGTTGCTCCCAAGGTAATTAAAGTCGAGCTGAACGGTCATCTCCAGCCCTGGACATCGGCAAAAGACGTGATTCTGTACGTGCTCCAGCAGCTGAGCGTAAAAGGTGGCGTGGGCAAAATCGTAGAATACACCGGCGAAGGCGTGAAATCCCTTTCCGTAACCGACAGAGCGACCATCACCAACATGGGCGCGGAGCTGGGCGCGACCACTTCCGTATTCCCCAGCGACGAAAATACAAAAGCATATCTCAAATCCCAGGGCAGAGAGGCCGATTACACGCCGCTGGCCGCAGACGCCGATGCGGTTTACGATCAGGAACTGATTGTCGATCTGGACAGTCTGACACCGCTGGCTGCTCAGCCCCACAGCCCGGACAATGTGGATTCTATAGCAAACATCGGCGAAATCAAAGTCGATCAGGTTGCCATCGGAAGCTGCACCAACTCATCTTACACAGACTTGATGAAGGTTGCCGCCATCCTCAAAGGAAAGAAAGTCCATCCTGATGTAAGCTTGGTTATTTCACCGGGATCCAGTAAGATTCTCACTAAGATGGCAGAAAACGGCGCCCTGGCCGATATCATCGCCAGCGGAGCGCGTATCATTGAAAACGCCTGCGGCCCCTGCATCGGAATGGGACAATCGCCAAAATCAGGAGCGGTTTCCCTGAGGACTTTTAATCGGAACTTCAAAGGCAGATCAGGAACCCTGGATGCGGACGTTTACCTGGTAAGCCCTGAGACCGCAGCCATCTCTGCAGTTACCGGCGTGCTGACAGACGGCAGCAAAACCGGCCAGGCCCTGCCGCAGATCGAAGACACCGACTTTACCGCAAATGACAACTTCATTGTTTACCCGGAAGGAACCAATACCGAAAATACGCCGGTGGCCATGGGACCAAACATCAAACCGTTCCCAAGAAACACCGCCCTTCCCGAAACCGTGGAAGTAACCGTGACTCTCCATGCAGGCGACAACATTACGACAGACGATATCATGCCGTCCGACTCCAGACTGCTGCCGTATCGCTCCAACATTCCTCACCTGGCCAACTACTGCTTTGAGAAGGTCGACAGCGAGTTCGCGGGAAGATGCAAGGAAGCCGGAACCTGCGCCATCATCGGCGGCGACAACTATGGACAGGGTTCCAGCCGGGAGCACGCCGCACTGGCGCCGCTGTATCTGGGCGTAAAGTTCGTTGCGGCAAAATCCTTTGCGCGGATCCACCGCTCCAACCTGATCAACAGCGGAATCATGCCTCTGGTATTTGAAAATCCGGCTGATTACGACGATTTCACCATCGGCGATGAGCTGGTCATCGAGCAGGCGCCCAAGCAGGTGCAGAGCGGCACGGTTGAAGTAAAAAACAAAAATACAGGCAAAACATATCAGACAAAGACTAACTTCTCCGACCTGGAGATCGCACTGATCTTAAAGGGCGGCAAGATTAATTACATGAAAGGTTAAAAAGGTGGAACACTATGGAATATGTAAAGGCATTTGAAACAATCGTAAAAGAACAGCTGGAGCGGGCAGAGCGGATGAAAACCGCTCCCCAGTCCACGGACTATGAGGCTCTGGATAAAATTATCGTAGGCATCATCGACGGTGACGGCATTGGCCCCATCATCACCCAGTCCTGCAAAAAAATCATGGAGCATCTGATGGCGGACGAGATCGCGGCAGGAAAGCTGGAACTGAGAGACATCGAAGGCTTGACTATCGAAAACCGGATTGAAAAAATGGAAACCGTTCCCGCTGACGTGCTGGCAGCTGTAAAGGACTGTCACGTTCTGCTCAAGGGACCTACCATGACCCCGGGAAAAGGCGATAATATGCCCAATTTGGAAAGCGCCAATGTAAAGCTGAGAAAAGAATTGGATCTGTTTGCCAATGTAAGACCGGTATCCATTCCGGAAAAGAACATCAACTGGACCTTCTTCAGAGAAAACACAGAAGGCGAATATGCGCTGGGAAGCCAGGGCGTGGATATCAACGACGATATTTCCATGGACTTTAAAGTCACTACCACCATCGGAACCACCCGCCTTGCCCGCGCTGCTTTCGAATTTGCCAAAGCAAACGGCAACCAGAGAGTCACCATCGTAACCAAGGCCAACATCATGAAAAAGACCGACGGCAAATTCCTCAGCCTCTGCTACGAAGTGGCTAAGGATTACCCGGAAATCCAGGTGGACGACTATTACGTTGATATCACAGCAGCAAACCTGATTAAAGAACCGGCCAACAGCAAGTTCAACGTATTCATTCTGCCCAACCTCTACGGCGACATCATAACTGATGAAGCCGCGCAGATTCAGGGCGGCGTCGGCACGGCAGGAAGCATCAACCAGGGCGGCCGTTACGCCATGTTTGAAGCCATCCACGGTTCTGCTCCGAGAATGATTTCCGAAGGAAGAGGCCAGTATGCCAACCCTTCCAGCATCGTAAGAGCAGGAGCTATGCTGCTGAGACATATCGGCTACGGTGACCAGGCTGCGGCCCTGGACAAGGCACTGGACGAAGCTTTGGACGCCCTCAGCATGACCTCAAACAGCACGGGAAATTCGACAGACGACTTTACCGAATTTGTAATCAGCCATCTGAAATAGCAGCAACATTTGCTAAACAATAAAGGAGACAGTTATGGTACTCTACAAGCATTCTGATGATCCTAAATCAAATGCGCCAATTTCCACAAATTTGTTTTCAGAGCTGCAAAGAGATATTCTGACCGGGAAGCTTGCTCCCGGTCAGAAGCTTACTGAACAGACGATCTGCAAGGAGTACAAGGTAAGCCGCACCCCTGTGCGAGAAGCTCTGCGTCAGCTGGAAACGGAAGGCCTGGTGGAGAACATTCTCAATCGGGGGTCTTTTGTTATCGGCCTCTCCCAGCAGGATTTTGAGGACATGTTCGAGCTGCGAAAGGCTTATGAGATTCAGGCGGTCAAGTGGGCCATTGAGCGGATCACCGATGATGAAATGGAAGCGCTGGAGGAAACCTTCGAATTTATGGAGTTTTATACGCTGCGAAACGATGTGGACAAAATGCTTACCATCAATGCCGGATTTCATCAGATTATTTACGAAGCATCGCACAATCGCATGCTGCGGCAGCTCCTCTCCTCCTACCAGACTTATTTTAAATATCGCTTACAGGAAGACATCTATGCCGACGATTATCTGACCACCGTATTGGAAGAGCACCGAATGATCTTTAAGGCCTTTACGGAGAAGGATGTGGAAGCAGGCGCCGAAGCGATGGAGAAACATATCGACAATTCCAAAAAAAGAAGATGTAAATAAACAGAAAACTGTGATAAAATAAGTTAATCCGGTATTGCTTGTGTATGAATAAAGAAGGGGGAGTGTTTATGACAATCTTTGGAATTACCCTGAGCGCGGCGGTTATCTGGCTGATCATCGCAGCCGTGTGCGGCATCATCGAAGCTGCCACCATGGGCCTTACAACAATCTGGTTCACCGGCGGGGCGATTATCGCTTCCATTGTGGCTATGGCTAAGTTTTCCCTGCCCATTCAGATTATCGTTTTTCTTATCGTCTCTATCCTGCTCATCTACTTTACCCGGCCTCTGGCCAAAAAAAGGCTGAAGATCGGAAATGAAAAGACCAATGTGGATGCGCTGGTTGGAAGAGAGGCAATGGTAACAGAGACCATCGAACCGTTCGGTTCGGGACAGGCCAAAGTTGACGGACTCGTATGGTCTGCCATAGCAAAAGACAGCCATACTACGATTCAAAAAGGAACAACGGTAATCATCGATCGAGTGGAAGGCGTAAAGCTGGTCGTAACTCCTTCTGAAGAACCGATTACAAAATAAAAGGAGGATCTTACATGAATATCATGTCTATCATTGCTCCGATCATCCTGATCGTACTGATCATCTGGCTGATCGTGACCAATATCCGTATCGTGCCCCAGGCGCACGCCTATGTTTTGGAGCGTCTTGGCGCTTATCACTGCACTTGGCAGGTGGGACTGCATTTTAAAATTCCGCTCATCGACAAAGTGGCGAGAAAGGTTTCCCTCAAAGAACACGTTATCGACTTTCCGCCCCAGCCTGTTATCACAAAGGATAACGTAACCATTGAAATCGACACGGTGGTTTATTTTCAGATCACCGATCCCAAGCTGTATGCTTATGGTGTGGAAAACCCAATGGCTGCCATTGAAAACCTGACTGCCACCACCCTTCGTAACATCATCGGAGAGCTGGAGCTGGACGGAACCCTCACCAGCCGGGAGCATATCAACGGCAAAATCCGCATTGTCCTGGACGAAGCCACCGATGCTTGGGGCATCAAAATCAATCGTGTGGAAGTAAAGAACATTACTCCGCCCCGGGATATACAGATGGCCATGGAAAAGCAGATGCGTGCTGAACGTGAACGTCGTGAATCCATTCTGCGCGCTGAAGGAGAAAAGAAATCCGCCATCCTCATCGCGGAAGGACAGAAAGAAGCGGTTATTCTGGAAGCCGAAGCCGCAAAGCAGTCGGCCATCAGAGAAGCGGAAGGTAGAGCCGAGGCGATCCGCATGGTTCAGAGAGCTACGGCCGACGGACTGCGCATGCTGTCCGAATCCGAACCCACACAGGAGGTTTTGACCATCCAGAGCCTGGACGCGTTCCGGGCCGCGGCGGACGGAAAAGCGACTAAGATCATCATTCCATCGGAAATTCAGGGAATCGCCGGTCTGGCCAGCTCCCTGACGGAAATCATCAAGGATACCGAAGGCGGTGCGCCATCCAAAAGACCGCCGGCCAAACCGGTCGTCCACCAAGAAAAATAGCCAATGAACAAACCGGGTGCGTGTACTTGATCTCTCTTGTGCATGCGCCCCTTTTTTAATGACTGCGCCCAGTCGAACTGTAGTAGGAAGGAGTAGATGAAACATTATGTGCAGCACGGATATCATGAAAGAGCTCTTTAAGGCCGCCAGCTTTTCCGGCGTTTTAATCACCGATGGCGAAGGTATGGTAATCTACGTAGATGACAACTTCAAAGCCAGTTACGGTCTGGATGCCGATTTACTGCTGGGCCGCAGCGTATTCGACTTGGAAGAGGAAGGGTATTTCCGCCCTTCTTCCGCCGCCATCGTCTTAAAGACAGGAAGTGAAATCACCCGCATACAAACCCTGAAAGATGGCCAGCACGTCATTGTATCCGCCTTCCCTGTTTTCGACCAAAACAAAAAGATTTTAAAAGTCGTTACCTTTACCCGGGATATGGGCCAGCATATCAAAATTAAAAACATGTACGAAGAACTGATGGACAAGGTTAGGCAGTACGAAAAAACCATGGATGAGCTGTCTTATGAATCCCTGGTAATCGATAATTTTTTTACCAATAACGGCTCCTTTCAGAAAACCTTGAAAGCCTTGCAAAGCACAGCCAAATATAATATCAACCTGCTGCTCTTGGGGGAAACCGGCGTGGGAAAAACCCTGCTGGCCAAAAAAGTACATGAGCTGAGCGACTACAAAGACGGCCGCTTTGTAGAAGTCAACTGCGGCGCTCTGCCTGAAAATCTCATCGAATCGGAATTATTCGGTTATGAGCGGGGAGCATTCACCGGAGCTGACCAGAAAGGTAAAAAGGGTCTTTTTGAAGTGGCAAACGGCGGCACTCTCTTCCTGGATGAAGTGTCCGAGCTTCCCATGCAATCACAGGCCAAGCTCTTAAAAGTTCTCCAAGACAGTCAAGTCCGCCGGATCGGCGGCAGTCAGTCGATCAAAATCGATTGCCGAATCATATCAGCGACCAACAAGGATCTCAGCCGGGAAGTGGAACAAAACCGATTCCGCCAGGATCTGCTTTATCGCTTGAATACAGTAACCTTCACCCTTCCGCCGCTGAGAGAACGCCGGGAGGATATTGTCACCTTATCCAATAGTATCCTGGAAAAGGCAAACAAAAAATTCGGATTGGAGAAGATGATCGATAAGGATGTAATGAACGCCTTTAATACTTATGACTGGCCTGGCAATGTGCGGGAACTGGAAAATGTCATTTATCGGATGGTTGTCACTTCTGAGGACCAGATTATTACCAAAGACGCCCTGCCCGCCGACTTAATGGATTCCCTGGGTCATGGCCCGCAGCAAAACCATACGTCAATTTATGATGTTTCCGACCTGCAATTTGCGCTCGATCAATACGAAGGTGAAATCATACGCCACGCCTATCTGAAATATGGCACTTCCATCAAGGTTGCCCAGGCTTTGAACATCAGCCAGGCCACTGCCGCGCGTAAGATAAAAAAATACGCCATCCGTCTAATCAACTCTGAATAACAGATATTTACATATTGGCCTTAAGCGTTGAAATTTCATGTTTTGTGTCCATTATGCAAGATTGAGAACAGGTTTCAATCTAGTCAGCTCATACATGGCGCCCGCGCTTATTTGAGAAAGAATAATCCTTCTATTTTCAGCGGTCCCCACGCCTTTCAGCTTCCCGTATATGTCCATTGGCACGCCTTTTGCTTTTTATAAACGCAAAAGGCGTTTTTCTTTAAAACAAAGTCGGCTTCGCCGTTTCTTAAAAGAAGTAGACTTTGTTGATACTCCGGAAATATCGCTGATGATATTTCCCGCGTAATAAAAAGGAGGATTATATGAAACGGATTTTTACAGGTGGAACCATTCTCACAATGGCAGAAAACAAACAAGTTGAAGCGGTTTATGTGGAGGACAATGTGATCAAGGCCGTCGGCACTTTGGCCGAATGCAGAGAGGCTGCCGGAAGCGGCTGCAAGACCGTTGACTTGAACGGACGCTGCATGATGCCGGGATTTGTCGATACCCATACTCATCCGATGATGCTTGGGATGTGCCGCATTTGGGCCGATCTGGACTACCCCAAGGTGGCAGGAATTGATGATTTGATCCGCGTTTTAAAGGAGCACGGCAAAACCCTTCCGGCAGGCGAGGCCATCCGCGGCTATGCCTTTGACCAGAGGAACTTTAAAGAAAGAAGGCACCCTACTGCCGCAGATTTGGACCAGGTTTCTACCGACGTCTACGTTCAGATCATGCATGCCAGCGGCCACTGCAATGTGGTTAACACAAAGCTGCTGCGGGCCATCGGCGTGACAGACGACACTCCAGATCCTCCAGGCGGCGCGCTGGGACGTGACAAGGACGGTAAGCCCAACGGCCAGCTCTTTGACAGCGCCAACGATCTTTTATCGGGTCTGGACGGCGTTCAGCCGCAAAACCACGGCCCCAACATTCATATGCCTGACAGCCCGGACCATTTGATGCAGCGATTTGAAGTGGGGCAGGACTTTTTCGTAAGGGCCGGTATCACCACCGTAAACGAAGTCCAGCTTACAAAACAAGAATTAAACACGTACCTGCGGGCAAGGGATCAGGGAAAACTGAAGATGCGTATGGAAATGTCCTTCCTTTCCAATTATCTGGATGACGTAATTGCCCTGGGCTTTAACAGTACCTTTGGGGACAACTGGCTGACCATCGGCTCCATCAAGTTCTATTCCGACGCCTCTTTGCTGTCGGGAACCGCCAATGTCAGCACCGGTTATCTGGACAGTGATCGCCATGAAGGCTATAACTACCATGAACCGGAAGAAATGATCGAGATTTTGGTTAAGGCCCATAAAAACCGGCTTCATACTTTGACCCATGCCACCGGCGATGCTGCCGTCGATCCCATTATCGATGCGATCGAAAAAGCCCAGGCAGAAGATCCATGGCCGGAAGCAATCCACCGGGTCGAGCATGCGGGTCTGGTTACAGAAGAGCAGGCGATCCGCATGGGCAAGCTGGGCATGATTCCTTCCACCCAGCCGGAGTTTCTCTACTTGTACGGCGACGGCGTTGTAGACGCCATTGGGGAGGAAAAAGGCAAAGAATTTATGCCTATGGCCCGCTTTAAAAAGTATTGCAGCCTCTACACCATTTCTTCCGACGCACCGGTGACGACGCCCAACCCAATGGAAGCGATTTCTACCGCGGTTACCAGAAGAACCAATGAAGGCACGGTTCTTTGTCCAGAGCAGGCGATCACCGTTGAAGACGGTCTGAAGGCTTATACCATTTATGCGGCCCGGGCACTGAGACGCAGCCATATCGCCGGTTCCATCGAAGTTGGAAAGCTGGCTGACTTTGCCATACTCAGTGAGTCTCCCCTGGACCTGAAAGAGGATGAGATTCAGCGGATGCGGGATATCAAAGTCATTGAAACCTGGCTGGACGGCGAAAAGATTTATGAAAAGAAATAGGTTCTGATTCGTATAAAGAAAGGAGGGTGGCATGAAAAGTAAGAATATCGATTTACCATTAATGATCGTCAGTTTGTTTCTGATTATCGTGGTCGTTGTCCTGCTGGCGGTTTTCCCGGAAAGCGGGACGGATTTCATCGCCTCGTTGTTCAGTTTGATCACAGATAATCTGGGTTCACCCATACTCTGGTTCGGTTTTCTCGTCTTTCTGTATTGCTGTTTTATGGCGTTCAGCCGGTACGGAAAAATCCATTTGGGCGAGGGCGATCCCGAGTTTACCATGTTCCAATACCTGTCGATGATGATTTGCGCCGGGCTGGGCTCTGCTTGCGTAATCTGGTCTTTCGTTGAATGGGCCTACTATTATTCCAGTCCGGCACAGCATATTGAGCCGTTCAGCGTATCCGCCGCCGAATGGGCGACGGCATACAACTTGTTCCACTGGGGATTTACGCCCTGGGCCATGTTCGTGGTTCTGGCAATTCCTGTGGCCTACGGCTATCATTGCAGGAAAATACCGGCTCTCCGCTTCAGCTCAATCTGTGAAAACATGATCGGCGACAAGCCGTATGCCCGTCCCCTGGGGCGGCTGGTGGATTTCTTTTTCGTATTTTGCGTTGTCGGCGGCCTCAGCGTGACTCTGGGCCTGGGGATTCCCGTCATTGCAACCGGTCTGGGCCGAATCTTTCATTTCGATCCGACCTTTACCACCAATGTGATTGTAACCCTGGCCATCGCCGCCCTCTTTACCCTCAGTTCCTATGTGGGCATTGAAAAGGGCATGAAAAAACTCAGTTCCTTCAATGTTTATGCAGCGATTATCTTCATACTGGCTTTGCTGTTCACCGGCCCGACCAAGTTCATTATTAAGGAAATCACCAACGGCCTGGGCATTATGGTGCAGAATTACATCGGTATGAGTCTGTGGACCGATCCGGTCGAACAGGGCGGATTTCCCGAAGCATGGACCATTTTCTTCTATGCCTTCGGCATCGTTTATGCCACTTTGATGGCGATCTTCATCACAAAGGTCTCCAAAGGCCGTACTCTGCGGCAAATGATCTGCAGCGTCATGTTCGGCGGCGGAATCGGCTGCTTCGTTTTCTTCGGCATCAATGGCAGTTTTAGTATGAATTTGGAGCTGAAGAATCAGCTCAATGTTGTGGACACTCTTCTGGAAGAAGGAAACGCCAATGCGATTATCGCCATTCTGGATGAAACCGTATTCGGCATAGTCGGCATTATTGCCTTCCTTGTCATTACTGTGTTGTTTCTGGCAACATCCCTTGATTCTGCGGCTTTCTCCTTATCGGCCGCATCGACCAAGGAGCTGAAGGAAAGCGAGAACACATCCCCGCTGCTGCGGCTGTTCTGGTGCGTGACGCTGGCGTTGATCCCCCTGTGCATGAACTTCATCGGGGCGCCGCTCAGCACCATGCAGACCATTACCATCATCACGTCGCTGCCATTTATCGTCGTTATCCTATGTATGACCAAAGGCTTGTTCTCTTGGTTTAAGGAGGATGGAAGATAGGTCCGCATATTTTACAACAAGGTCTCATATGAACCGACATATGGGGCCTTTGTTTTTTGCGTACGGATTTGTTCATGTGGCTGTTCTGGTATTACGGTAAACCAAAATTCATAGGCAATCACACTTCATGCGACAGCCCTCTTTGCTTTTGGCTTCATGGCCGGTGGTCCGTTTTGAAGCAAATAGGAAATTGCCTGCGGTGTGTACACTTACACATTCAACAGCTCCATAAAGTCTTCTCTGGTCAGTTGGGATAATGCCATGCCCTGGCCGCCTACCAGCTCATCGGCCAAATGGGCTTTGCGTTCCTGCAGTTTGCGGATTCGTTCCTCAATGGTCCCCTGCATAATCAGTTTGAATACCGTGACCTGTTTATCCTGGCCGATCCGGTGAGCCCGGTCGGACGCCTGATTTTCCGCAGCCACATTCCACCAGGGATCGTAATGGATAACCACGGTAGCACCAGTCAGGTTGAGTCCGGTTCCTCCTGCTTTCAGGGAAATGAGGAACAGCGGAATATCCCCTTCATTGAACTGGTGGACCATCTCCAGCCGCTCTTTTTTTCCGGTGGCTCCGGTGAGCATGTAATAGGAAATGCCTCTGCGCTCCAGCTCATCTGCGATCAAATCCAGCATGGAGGTAAACTGGGAAAAGAGCAGCACCTTCTGCTCCGACTCAATGGCCGACTCCACCAGATCCATGCAGGTTTCCAGCTTGGCGGCAGCCCCTTGGTAATTTTCATAGACCAGATGGGGGTCGCAGCACAGCTGGCGCAGCCTGGTCAATGCGGAAAGGATTTCAATCTTTCCGGTTCGAAACTGTTCTCCGTTTTTACCGGCGATGGTCTCCGATAATTGCTTGGCATTGGCCTTGTAAAGGGCTTCTTGTTCCTTCTCCATCCTGGCATAGACGATGGTTTCGTTCTTCTCAGGCAGCTCTTTCAGTACGTCCCGTTTCAGCCTACGTAAAATAAAGGGGCTGATCATTCTCTGCAGCCGCAAAGAAAGTTCACCATTGCCATCCTGCACGATGGGAAGCTCATATTTTTTTCGGAAGGATGCATAGGAGCCCAGAATGCCGGGCATCAAATAATCAAAGATGCTCCACAGCTCGCTGAGGCGGTTTTCGATAGGGGTGCCGGTCAGAGCAAAGCGAACCTGCGCCCGAATCTTCTTCGCCGCTTTGGCAGCCTTGGTCTGATAATTTTTTATGTTTTGGGCCTCATCGAGAATTTGACAATAGAATGCTTTTTCTTCATAATTGTGTTCATCCCGCTTGAGCAGGTCATAGGAGGTAATCAGAAGATCATATTGCGTCCATTCCTCCAGCATTGCTTCCCGTTCGGCAGCAGTGCCGGTAACCAGCAGGGTTTTTAAATCCGGCGCGAACTTGAGCACCTCTTCCATCCAGTTATAGACAAGGGAAGCCGGGCAGACCAGCAGACTGGTTCTCTGCTCTCCGTTCTTCCTTGTCTCTTCCCTGGACGTATAGAGAAAGGTCAGCATCTGCAAACTTTTACCCAGTCCCATATCATCCGCCAGTATGCCGCCAAATCCCAGATCTCTCAGGGTCATCAGCCACCGGTACCCGTTTTTCTGATAACCTCTGAGAACCGGCGTGATCGGCGCGGGGACCTCGTAATCGCTGTCCTCAACCGCCTTAATATTGCGCACCAGATTTTTAAAGGACGAGGAGCGGCTGACAACCGCACCTTCACAGGATTTCAACACCTGATCGATATAAAAGGACCGGTATTGAGGCACATGGAAATGGCCGTCCCGCAATTCCTCGTCGCTCACTCCCAGACCGTCAGCCAGCTCCCAGACCGCCGCAAGGCCACTGTCCGCAAGACGCATAAAATCGCCATTATTCAACCGATAATACTTCTTGCGCAGCCGATAGGCCTGGAGCAAATCCTCCATTTCTTCCTGAGGCATATCTCCGGCATCGATGCTCAGATCCAAAAGACCGCTGTCCATTCCCACATGAATGCCTATTTCCGGTGCCTGATGAATGGAAATCCTCTTGAGGGCAGCCGATAAAAAGACTTCCCCCAGCTGCTCCAAGTCTGCGATACCATCGGAAAAAAGATCGTACACCCGGTCCTCGTCCATTTCATCCAGCCAGAGATGGTCCCGGTACTGCTCAGGAAAATACCGGCCCGCGGCCTGGACCGCCTTTCCCTCGGCGACCGTATCCCGGTACATCTGACTGACTTCCAGCTTTTGCAGCAGGTTGAACGTCTCTTTTTGCCCATACCGGCTTTCCGGGCGGCAGACAAACATGCCGTCCTCCTTATCCAAAAAGAAGCGGATTTGACATGGCTCGGGCAGATATTGTTCAGCAGCTTCAAGACCTGCAATCTCAGAAAATCCCTGAACGGCCGGAAGCACTGTGGCGCAAAATGCCTGCATATCTTTCTCTCCAATATGAAGAACTTCTCCTCCGTATCGGCCCGCTGCGCTGCACAGAGCTTCCATATGACTGCGAAATTCATCACTGCATCGTAATACCTGATCGCCGCTGATCAGAAAATTATCCTGCTCATTGCTGACCATCTGCACGTTTGGAATAGCCAGATCGTAGCCGCCCGCCGCAGATTTCACCAATGCCATTTCCAGTTTAGGTTCTTCTTCCGAAAACGTGATATACTTACTGTTTTTGTCGCTGACCTGGCAGGGTTCAGGCCACATTATAGAAAAGAAATCGGCCAAATTTTTATCCGTCAGGATCATCTTGCGCAATTTCTCCATTTCTCCATATCGCCTCGAGTATCCATATTGGCTGTCCCTTACAGATCGCTCCTGCAGACATTCTCTGAGAAAAATGTAAAATTTCTGCGCACGATCTGTAAAGGCGCTGATTTCATGGATAAATTCCAGATTTTTGCCGTAAGCCGTCGTTTCTTTCTTTTCTACGGCGCGGACAAAATCAACAATGTTTTTCAGTACATACATTCGTTTTTCCGTTCCGATTTTAAATTCCACCTGCCAGGGCGATCCAAAACTCTTATGAAGGGTTGGTGTTAAATCAATAGTACCGGTAATCTCTGCCTGAAAATATCTCGCCTTGTCCGTCATCGAGTAATGATAGATCATTTCTTGTATAGGAAAGGAAGACGAAAGCCGTCTTGAAAACGGTTCTTCCTGCTTCTGAAGTTCCTGCTGTAGGAAAAGGACGCCTGTATTTCCCTTGGCATCTTCCTGCTGCTGCCGGTACCTCAGGGCCAAAGCAACGCAGTGTTTACAGGGATATGGAAACTGGTTAACTGATGGGCAGGTGCAGCCATAGGAAAACATTTTATCGCTTCGTATAAACACGCTGCTCTTATACACCTTTCCGCTGCTTCCCAGAACTTCGCCCTTTACATGGACAGCGGGCGCTCCGCCGCCCTGTCCGAAGCTCTGAACTTCCAGGCTGCGCACATGTCCCTGTTCGTACAATTGTTTTCCTCTGGTGTAAAACCGCGCCAAGGTGCTGCGCTTTAATTGATCCAGTTCAAGCATCTATCGTCTATCTCCTATCTAAGATTATAATTCCAATCTATCCACGATAGATTTTATCAGTTTCCGCAGATAAAATCCAGCTTCAATCTGCTCTGATTGCGGGGAAATTAGCTTGGACAGGCAAAACGACAGGGGCAGTGCCAAATGGCTGCTCCAGGCGGCTGGACCTGGCCAGGCCTGACTGATCCGGGAGGTCCCGGAAGCCAAACCGGGAAAACGTTCGAAAACGTTTTATTTTTTACGCAAAGTTGTGGGTTTGCGGGGTCTGATGGTGGCCGGGAACGGTCAAAACTGCTTTAACACCGGTTGGAGAGGACACAACCGTTGCAAATTGCGTAAATACTAGAATTTATTTTAAGTTTTTTACGAAAAAGCCCATGCCATCTAAAAAACGTGTGCATGATGGAATCCCGCAGTAGAAGGGATCTGCCACATTGTGACAGCCCCTTCTTTGCATGGGCCCTGCCTGAGATTGGCTTCTTCCAATCGGTCCAGGACTCCAAGATTCCTATGCACACGTCTTTATTTTGTAATAAAGGTCAAAGCTTCACCGTCCGTACTCATCTCAACGCTGTCGCCGTCTTTAATATTGCCGCGGATAATCTCGCCTGCAAGCTCGGTTTCCACATGTTTCTGCAGGTACCGTTTGACAGGTCTTGCGCCATACGCAGGTGTGTAAGCTTCTCGGGCAATAAAGCTCTTGGCCGCATCTGTAAGGGTCAGATGGATATTCTTATCCGCCAGCCGCTTTTCAATATCCACCATGGACAGCTGGATAATTCTTCCGATCTGGTCTTCTGTCAGCGGCGAGAATACGACGATATCATCCACACGGTTTAGGAACTCTGGCCG
Organism: Hominibacterium faecale; assembly: GCF_020734085.1. Classification (NCBI taxonomy): domain Bacteria; kingdom Bacillati; phylum Bacillota; class Clostridia; order Peptostreptococcales; family Anaerovoracaceae; genus Hominibacterium; species Hominibacterium faecale. The sequence goes on along the minus strand of NZ_JAJAGH010000001.1, from coordinate 35,053 downwards.
GAAATACTTTTTCGTCTCGTCTTCAACCTGCTGTTTTACGCCATCGTCCACTGTGCCGTCAGCCTTGATTCCATCGATCAAATACTGGCTGCCAATGTTGGACGTCATGATAACAATGGTATTTTTAAAATCCACGGTCCTTCCCTGATTATCCGTCAAGCGGCCGTCGTCCAGAAGCTGCAGCAGGATGTTGAACACATCCGGGTGAGCCTTTTCAATTTCGTCAAAGAGGATCACGCTATATGGTTTTCTCCTTACGGCTTCCGTTAGCTGTCCCCCTTCATCGTAGCCCACATATCCCGGAGGAGCCCCTACTAATCTGGATACAGAGTGCTTCTCCATATATTCGGACATATCAATCCGCACCATATTGCGTTCCGAATCGAACATGGCTTCTGATAATGCCTTTGCCAGCTCGGTTTTGCCCACGCCGGTGGGTCCCAGGAAGATAAAGGAACCGATGGGTTTGCTTTCGTCCTTCAATCCGGCCCTTGCCCTGAGCACGGCTTCTGCTACTGCATCCACCGCCGTATCCTGGCCGACGACTCGTTTGTGCAGCGTTTCCGGCAGACGCAGCAATTTTTCCCGCTCCGATTCCACCAGTCTGCTCACCGGGATTCCAGTCCAACCTGCAACGACTTCTGCAATCTCTTCCTCGCCGACTTCTTCTTTCAGAAGACGGTTTTCCTTGGCCTCGTCAGCCTGCTCCTTTTCGTCTTCCAGCTTCTTTTCCAGTTCGGGAAGGGTTCCGTATTTCAGCTGGGCCAGTTTTTCCAAATCGTAATTTCTCTCAGCCTCTTCAATCTGAAGTTTAACTTCCTCGATCTGCTGCTTGGTCCCCTTGGCCTCAGTGATGGCCTTCTTTTCATTTTCCCACTGAGCCCGCATAGTAGCGCTTTCATCCTTGAGCTGGGACAATTCTTTTTCCAAATGATCCATCCGGGCCTTGGAAGCGTCGTCCGTCTCTTTACCCAGCGCTTGTTTTTCAATCTCCAGCTGCATGATCTTTCGTGAAATCTCATCCAGCTCGGCCGGCATGCTGTCGATCTCGGTCCGAATCTTCGATGCCGCCTCGTCCATCAGGTCGATGGCTTTATCCGGCAAAAACCGGTCCGTGATATAGCGGTCGGAAAGGGTCGCGCAGGCAATCAGCGCATTATCCGTGATTCGCACACCGTGATGAATTTCAAAGCGTTCTTTCAATCCTCTTAAAATTGAAATGGTATCCTCTACCGTCGGCTGGTCCACCAATACTTTTTGGAAACGCCGCTCTAGAGCTGCATCTTTTTCAATGTACTTTCTGTATTCATCCAGCGTGGTCGCGCCGATGCAGTGGAGTTCGCCTCTGGCCAGTTTTGGCTTGAGCAGGTTGCCTGCGTCCATCGCGCCTTCCGATTTGCCGGCGCCTACAATGTTATGGATTTCATCGATAAACAGCAGGATCCGGCCTTCCGATTTTTCGATTTCATTCAATACGGCTTTCAGCCGCTCCTCAAATTCACCTCTGAATTTGGCGCCTGCGATCAGCGCCCCCATATCCAGGGCAAAGATGGTCTTATCTTTCAGCCCTTCCGGCACATCGCCGTTTAAGATACGCTGGGCCAGGCCTTCTACAACGGCTGTCTTGCCTACGCCCGGTTCGCCAATCAGCACCGGGTTATTCTTCGTTCTTCTGGAAAGGATTTGGATGGTGTGGCGGATTTCCGCGTCCCTGCCGATTACCGGATCCAGCTTTCCCTCTTTTGCCATTTCCACAAGGTCACGGCCGTATTTGTTCAATGCATCATAATTATCTTCTGGGTTCTGGCTGGTTACTCTCTGGTTGCCTCTGACTTTTTCCAAGGCCTCCAGGAATTTGTTTTTTGTAATGCCGTACTTCTTGAATATCTTGGAAGACGGCGTCCCTTTTTCTTCGAGGAGGGCCAGGTACATATGCTCTACGCTGACATATTCATCCTTGAACTCCTCTGCGATTTTTTCCGCTTTCATCAGGATCTGGGAAAGCCGCCTGGACGAATACATGTTGTCGGCTCCACCGGTTACTTTCGGAAGCTTTTCCATCTCTTCCTCCAAATCCCCAATAACAGCCCCAACATTTATTTCCATGAACTTGAGAAGTTTCGGGATAAGCCCGTCCTGCTGCATGATTAGTGCAAGGTGCAGATGCTCTGCCTCAAGCTGCTGATGTCCTTCTTCTATGGCGATATTCTGGCAATCCATAATGGCCCCCTGGGCATTTTGCGTATATTTTTCTAAGTTCATTTATGTTCACCTCCGCGCCTGTTAACTTTAGTATTAACAAGGATAATTTATCTTACACCTATATTGTAATCCTGCATGAGCAAAAAGTAAAGAACTTTTTTAGCACTCACCCAAGTAGAGTGCTAACAATTTTATTGTTCGACTACCTCCCATAGGAGTACGCATGATCCAGGCTTATTTCGTTAAGGTTAGTAATCCTTTCCATCAGCCGTGTAACATAAAAAGGCTGGAGCTGCCGCACCAAGCAATGTGAGCAGCCCCAGCTTTCATTTTGTAACCTTTAGTTTCCTTTTTTTCTTGCAGCATCTTTTATCGCCAGCCTTGTTATCACTGCTTCTAAAAGCGTCAACAGCCCGATAGGCGCAGTCCACGGATCCGCCAAAATCATAGGCAGGTTCATCTCAGCCGTCAGTATAAAGATCATAATTGCACAGATAGCCGCAAATGCGCTGCCTGCCTTAAACATGCCTTTGCTCTGCTTTTTGCCTGCCAGAACATATACGCTCATCAAAGCTGCCAAGACTGCGAAGATCAAGTTGAGAAATGCCCAGCCGCTTTCCTTGGATATCCCCGCGGCCAGCGGAACCTGACTGTCCTGGATGGAGACAGCGGCCGGGGCCGTTTTATCCTGCGAGTCAGCGCTGCCCACAGCTGCATCCGCCGTATTTGTATTCACCGAAGCATTCCGATTTGCCCTTGTCTGAACGGCGGATTCTGCTGTATTCCCTGCAGCTCCCTTCTTAACGTACTCGTTCTGCTGCCGTTCTCCGGCAGAGGATTGCTGCTGTTGGGTTGAAGACGTATTCTCCTCACCTTTATAAAACTGTTCCACCTCTTCTTCAAAGTGAGCCGTATAGGTCTGTGTTTCATAAACGCTGTCATCATTCTTTTGCGGGTTAAAGCCTGCTTCTTTGCTTACTTCTTTTCCGCTCTCATCAGTCCAGTTGATAAAGCGGAAGCCGGAGTTGGCACTGGCAGCAACGCCTTTGGTACTGCCGCTGACTGCTTTCACCGATTCAGCCTCACGATCCACCCTACCTGCGGTTTCATCAGAAGATCGATAGCGGATCGCAGCCTCCGTTTCTTCAAATTCCGCTTCAATATGCAGATTTCCTTCCACTTTACTGTCCGCTGCAGGCAGCCCTTTTACAGGATCCCATCCCGCAAACTGATATCCCGGGTCAGGGTCGGCTCCGGGCAGCTTTGTTACCACATCTCCGAAAAGGGTTCCATGAGCAATGTCTTCAAAATACGTCTTACCAGTCAATTTTCCGCCGCCTCTGGGACTGACGCGGAATTCAATGGAATGTAAAGCTGTTTCCACCGGCGGATTATATGGGCTGACCATAATACGAATCGTCGAATCCGCATCAAAATTAGTAAATCCGAACCCATTGCTATAATTAACGAAAGCCTGATTATTTTTGTGTACATCGATGGCATCGCCCGGTGCAAAACGTACATCCTTTTGTCCCCATTTTCCATGAGCCGTGTTGAGCAGTGTCATCTTTACGTTCATGTCTCCGTTTCCGGTTTGATTTTTTGCTAGCAGCCATACACCGAAAGAGGTAATCTTTTCGGTGGTTTTTTTCTTCATTGTATAACTGCGGCTGCCGCTTTGCTTTAATACATAATAGTGATCGTAGGCGGGATCAACGATATATTCGATGGTATAATAACCGACTTCTTTCGAATCCGCCTGTCTGCTGCTCTTATCCTGTGTTCTTTCCGTTTTCTGTTGTTCCGCAGTCGACGCTTTTTCAGACCCGCCTTGGGATTCCGCGAAAGCCATCGTCGTCATCTGAGCGAACAGGAAGCATACGATGAGCAGGCTGTATGCGATTCGAATACCTTTTCCTTTTTTCATGAACAAAATCCTCCCTATGTAAATGGAAATACTCCCTTGTTTTTTACGTTAAGGTTATTATAATTGTTCAAGGTTACATTTCGATTACATTTAATGTAACCAATATTTTCTAATACCATCGCTGTTCATCCCTGTTGATGCTTGCTGCCTTGAGCCATACAGCCTGTATTGCTACTCCTCTGTTCCCCGAAAATCCATGGTCTGACACATCTCCTAAAGTCTTCCTTCAAACTAAAAAAGCCCCGCAGTGCAGGGTTTTTCTATGATATTCAGTTTTTCCAGGCAGCGGCCTTCTCCTCATTCCTGTTTCTCAATATACCTCCTGATTGCTTCAATGGCATGGTCGATATGTTTGCCCAAAGGAACATCTTCGACGCTTACCACATGGATATGACAGCGATTGATGGGTAGAAGCACTTTATAGGTATGGCTGCCGCCGATGGCAGAGGCCATAGCCGGTGTCAATTCGCCCATCATAGAGTTGGCATTGAGTATTCCAATTACTCCTACCACAATATCAACATGCTGCATATTGTGGACAATAGCATTTTCTCCTGTGGCGCCATCATCAGCGCCTGCCCGCAGCATCTGGCCGGTAGCAACTGAATTGGTGCCCAGCCCGATCACATGTGCTGCCGGCATCGCTGCCTTTATCTTTTCAACGACGGCCCTTCCGATACCTCCGCCCTGTCCGTCTACTACTGCAATTACCATATCGTCTCATTCCTCCCGCATTTATTGACTTTTGTGTAATTTTAACACACTTGCGGCAGCAAAAGCAATTCTCTTACTCGATCTCGTCGGTTTTATAGATAAATTTTACGGTACCTTTGGTCTGTGCCTGTTTGCCGGCAAAGCTCTGATAATCGGATGCCGCCTTCTGCAAAGCTTTCAGACGATCGACTACCTTGGAAAGATCTCCGTTAAAGGCTTCTGCCAGTTTATCCACCCCGTCGCTCTTGAACTTGGAAATGCCCCCGGCCAAATCTCTGGCTCCCGTCGCCAAAGTACCGGCACCGGCATTTACTTTTTTGGCCCCTGCATTCAGATCGCCTGCACCATCGTTAACTCGATGGGCCCCCTTTTTTAAATCGGCAGCTCCGTCTTTTAAAAGTCCTGCGCCCTCGCAGGCCTTTGTAATTCCTGTATTCAAGTCTTTGGCGCCGCTGGAGAGATCGGTCAGGCCGTTTTTCAAGTCCTTTGTTCCCGCCGCCAGCTCTTCCGCGCCGTCACTCAAGGCTGCCACGCTGTCTTTCATCTTTGCACTTTCACTTGTCAGCCCTGATACAATGCTTTTCTGGCCGTCTATGCTCTTCTGGAGGGCGCCTTTCGCCTGTGCCAGCGCTGTCTTCTCCCCATCGCTCAGCTTACTTTCATCGATCTTGTTTAATGCGGCCAGTGCAGCTTCATCCGCCTGTATGGTTCCCGGCTGACCCTGCGCTCCTTGAATTCCCGCCGATACTTTGCCTACGGCTTCCTGAAGCTTACCCGGGATTTGGCCGATCCCTCCTTTCAGCCGGCCGGCACCTGACTCCAGATCGCCTGCACCTTTCAGAAGCTGATCGGCGCCTGTCTGCAGCCGGGCACTTCCATCTTTGGCCTCCTTCAGTCCATTCCCCAACTGCTCCACTTTTTCTTTCAGCGTCCCCGCCCCTTTGTACAAATCCGTTGTCCCTTTGGAAAGCGTCCCCGCCCCTTTCGAGAGATCACTGGTTCCTTTGGCCAGATCGCCCGCTCCGCTCTGGAGTTTTTCAGCGCCTTCCTCCAGCTGAGCTGCCGCTGACTGAAGCTGATCCAGCGCAGCTTTCAAGTCGTCCATGGAATCAATTCTTCCCAAATCCAGATCATCCAGTAAGCTGCTTGAAGCAACGGTCATGGTCCCGCCTAATGCAAACTTTTCTGCCTGACAAGTCACCTCCACGTAATCTGGTATAACAACCTCCGTATCTTTCAGCTCCAAGCTTTGAGCAAGTCCCGGGAGCGCATAGCCGACAACCATGGATTTCTGACCGTCGTTGATCACCTTGCCGTTTTTCACCTCCACCTTGCTGAAAATATCGTTATCCAAACTCATGCCGGTCATCACCACAAAAGGAACGTAGACGCCGTGCAGCTTTTGGTTGTTGGTATAGTCAAAGCGAATTTTTACCTTACCGCTTTTTCCGGCAATTTCCTTCGATGTGACAGCCTTATCATTCAAGTAGTAGCTGACCTTCATTTCGACGGGCAGCTCCTTTTTTATTTTTCCTTGATAATAAATATCCTTACCCTCCGCTTTCCAGGTTCCCTTGCCGTCTTTTTGATCAAAGGACTCGTCGCCCTTAACGTTTTCAATTTCTTTCAGTTCCGTATAGTCTTTGATTAGACTGAGCTCACCAGCGTTCTTCAGCCATTCGCTGACGATAATTTTACTGGCATCTCCATTTTCGTCGGCCATGACATACACGGTTTCCTCCTTGGAAATTAAGGCGTCATCCGTTTTTTCGGCGGCAAAGACCGGAGCGGTGCTGCCTGCTGCCGCAAGGACCAGGCTCAGTATCACAGTCAGGATTCTAGTTTGCCTCAAGTTTCTTTTCATTTTCTGCTTCCTCCTTTGAATGCTTAAAGCCCATGCTGGTGCTGCATATGATGCGGTGGAATAAAACCAGCATTGCAGGCAGAATAAAGATTACAACCATCATGCTGATCAGAGCCCCTCTCGCCATCAGGCCGCACAGAGAGCTGATGATGTCAATATCCGAATAAATGCCAACGCCGAATGTGGCCGCGAAAAAGCATAGCGCGCTGACGATGATTGACGGAATGGAAGTGCTGAGTGCAATCCGCACAGCTTCCTTTTTTTCCCTTCCCAGCTGCAGCTCTCGCCTGAATCGAGTGGTCATCAGTATGGCGTAGTCCACCGTCGCCCCCAGCTGAATGGTACCGATGCAGATGGATGCGATGAAGGGAAGGCGGGTGCCAGTGTAAAATGGAATTCCCATATTGATAAAGATCGCCAGTTCGATGACAGCCACCAGTATGACCGGCAAAGAGGCCGACTTAAAATTGATGGCGATGATCAGGAAGATGGCAATGATGGAAATCAAGCTGACCACCTTAAAGTCGTGGTTGGTGATGGAAATCAAATCCTTGGTGCATGGAGCCTCGCCGATGACCATGGCTTTGGGATCATACTTCTCCGTAATCTGGTTAATTTGCCGGATCTGTTTATAAACGGCTCCCGTTGCCACCTTGTATTTGGAATTGATAATCATCAGCTGGCGGCCGCCCGCCTGCAGTTCATCCAAAACGCTGTCCGGAATCATATCCTTTGGTATGGCCGGTCCCATCACCGAGTTAAAACCAAGAACAGTATTTATGCCGTCTACCTTCTCAATCTCTTTTGTCATCCGGTCGGCAGTCTTGGCACTAAGGTTGGCATCGGCCAGAATCATATAGGTGGACCCCATATCAAACTCTTTTTCCAGCTTTTCATTGGCTGCAATACTGTCCAGATTCTTTGGCAGGCTGGCATCTAAATTGTAATAGACATCGGTCCTGGTATATCCGATCAGGGCCGGTACCAGCAAAATCAGGAACAGAAGGCCAAAGAGGCGGGCATGGCGTATGATAAAGGCTGCCGGCCGGTTCATTTCCGGTATGATTTCCCTATGCATAGTTTTTTGAATCAATTTATCGAATACCAGAATCATGGACGGAAGAATGGTGACGCTGCCGATGACGCCGAAAATAACGCCCTTGGCCATTACGATCCCCAGGTCCAGCCCCAGCTTATAGGTCATAAAGCACAAAGCGATGAAGCCGGCGATGGTGGTGATGGAACTGCCCGATACCGAGGTTATGGTATGGGCGATTGCCTGGGACATTGCCGCCGGTTTATCTCCCGGCAGTTTTTCACATTCTTCCTGGTAACTGTGCCACAGGAATATGGAATAATCCATGGTTACGCCCAGCTGCAATACTGCGCTGAGGGCTTTTGTCACATAAGAAATTTCCCCCATAAAGTAATTGCTCCCCAAATTGTACAGAATTTCCATACCAATTCCCAAAAGGAATATAATTGGAATAATATACGAATCCATACAGACACCCAATACAACAGCAGCTAAGGCAACTGCAATCATGACATAAATTGGTTCTTCATGCTCCGCCAAATCTTTGGTATCCGTCACAACAGCTGACATTCCGCTGACAAAGCATTGTTTTGCGGATAAATGGCGGATTTCCCGTATGGCGTCCATGGTCTCATCGGCGGATGTGGACGTGTCAAAAAAAACTGCCATCAGAGATGTATCGCCTTTTTGGATGGATGCTTTATACTTATCCGGCAGAATCTCCATGGGAACGGACGCATCCAAAGCGGTCTCGTAACTGATGACCGAGGCCACATGATCCACCTGTTTCATCCTATCTTCCAGCACCACCTTCTCCTTGGAAGAAAGACCCTCAGTCATAACCATGGAAAAAGCACCTTTGCCGAAGTCTTTAAGTAGGATGTCCTGACCTTTTATGGTCTCAATATCATCGGGCAGATAAGTCAGTACATCGTAATTAATTCTGGTTTTGATCATCCCAAGAACGGACGGAATCAAAAGCAGCAAGCAAACGACTAAGATGACCCTCCTGTGGTTTACTACTTTTTCCCCGAACTTTAACATATCCGGCCTCCTTTTTTTCTCTTAAATCTTATTCATTCTAAGCCTTTGAAACCGGCTGTGCCATAGACAAAAAAAGAGCAGTGTTAAAAATTTTAACACTGCTCCTGATTTGTCAAAAATTAATCGCTGCTCAGAGGAAATAGATCTGTATGCATCTGCTGCTTAAGCAGGCTGTGCAGCTTACTGGTAATCACTTTCGGGTCCGCCTTCATCCCGCCTCGGATCCAGTCTAAGATAATTCCCACCAGCGCGTATTTATAAAAGTTGCAGATGAAGTCTTTGTCCTCTTGGGAAATTTTATGAGAATCCCTTGTGCCTTCGATGAACAGCGCGATTAAATCATAGACAATTTTGTAAAAATATCGTTCCAAGTGCTCCCGTCCCATGGAATTGTAGGCATTGATTGTAAAGTTTTTATTGTTTTCAATATATTGGAATACCTCCAGATATACATCCTGCCAATTTTTGCAGATCCGTTCCGCATCGATGAACTGCTCCCCTTCCTGTACGAAGGTCCATTCCAGAAGGTCGTAAATATCTTTGAAATGGTAATAGAAAGTCTGCCTTTTTACGCCGCAGTCGTCCGCAATCTCCTTCACGGTTATCTTATCCAATGTTTTTCTTGACAGCATTTTTTTTAAAGAAGCCGCCATTGCCCGCTGTGTTAGTTGTGTCATAAATTCCATCCTTAAATCAGTAGGTCAGCTTTTCCCTGACCTCTTCAAAAACGCCCATTGCCAAGTTGCGCACTCTCTGGTGTGAAACCGCTGGCGGAGCGAGAATACCCAGACGTATGGTCGTTAGCCCTCTTTTCCTCTTTTTTCTGGTGGTCGCCCTCTCCTCAATATATTCGATGGTTTCTGTCCTCAGCAGCACAGTGCGTTTAGTAAAGCCGCCGCAGGTCAAAAAAACGGTTCTGCTGTCCGCCGCCATCGCCGTATTGCCGTATTCCAGTATTACCGACGCAAGAGCGCTCAGGAAAATCAGCAGGCAGACAACCAGCACCACAGCTTTGATTATCGGCAATCTAATAAAAAAGACCGTCGATACTGCTGCGGAAAGGAGCAGCAGTGCAGAGAAAAGGAAACGTCCGCAGAGGAAAAAGTATGGAAAGGCTTTTGCTTCAGTTCCTATTGGTGATTTCTCCAGCTCCAGTTCCGGCAGGAATCGCTTCAAAAAAAATTCTAACCGGTCCTTTTTGATTATAGGATAGAGTATAGCCACTTCCTGACTATCCTCTTCATTGCTGCCGTAGCCCACTGCAAAAACCTCCAGAGTCCCTCTTTTGAAAATCCGCATGAGAATCGATTGATTATAGGATACACCGCTGATTTTCTCTTTAATTAAAGTATACGTTTTTTTGTTCAATAATCCATATTCAATGAAGATCGAATTTTCTCGATTGGTAATCCGAAAGCCGTAATATTTAATCGTAGTCAGAATCACGTTGATGGCTACTCCCAGCAAATAAAGGGCGATGATCAGCGCTGCAATCAGCAGGGGCGCAGAAATGCTGAGAAAATAGTTCAGCATCAGTTCCTGGCCGTCCACGTTTTTAGAGAGAAAAATCCTTGAAATAAGGCTGATGGCTACACCGCCGTAAGCCAGAACCTGTATCACCACCAGCGCTTTTGAACGCAAAAGCCCCATCAACAGGATCTCTCCAGTTCCAGCTAAAATGGTATTACCGCTATCATCTTCCGAAATGCGGTCATTGTGAATCTCCGGATCAGGCTGCTGCCGCTTGGAAAGCAGCAGTTGTTTCACCGCAATGGCATCCTTCATCTTGAAGGCCATCTTGACCTTTCCCGAATCTCCGCTGATGCTGCCCGCATTGTCCACGTTTACGCTGTAAACTTTGAACAGTTGGAAAACGATATTTTGCGAAAAGTCCACTGTGGTTATGTTGGTAAGGGGGATTTCTTGGGTTTTCTTTTTGATCCATCCGCTTTCTACCAGCAGCTTCTCATCGTCGATGCTGTAATAGGTAAAGAGATATTGGATCAGCCTGCTTATCGGTGCAAAAAGCACTACAACCAGCACAGGAACGTTTTCCAACAGTTTTTGATAATCACCAAGAACCAGCGAAATGACTACAGCTGCCAAAAGGAGTCCGAAATCCCGGAAAAACCGTTCAAAGATGAATAGAAAGTGGCCGCGTCTTGGTCCGAATCTCATTGGCCTTCCTCCTTGGTTTTCAGCCTTGTGTATAGCTTGTTTTTCAGATTCTCGGCAATTTCATCGGCAACGTCTTTTGCCAGACATTCGATCTTAAAATTATCGCTGGCCAGGGAAAGCTCCACATCGTACAGCCCCAGTCTGCGATTGATCGGTCCCTGGCTGACGGTGATATGCTGGATTCGGATAATGGGAACGATGGTATTGGTCACGAAAAAAATTCCATGGTGAATGTCCACTTTGTCTTCCGTTATATAATATCCCCACTGACGATATTCGATCATCGGATAGATAAGAATTCCCAAAAGCTTGTACAGTACAATCACGGAAAGCGCCAAGGTAATGATCCATAGAAAAGGATCCAGTTGAGGGATCCTGCCGCTGATGATACGCAGGGCTGCGCATGCCAGAAGCAGGATTGCAAAGGATAGGACTCTGCCGATTCTCCAGCTTGCGATGGCTTTTTTATCAAGTTTGATGTAATCCATCGCCGCTACCACCCCCTGGTATAATCGTTAAAGCATTCCAGGCAGACCTGCTTTCCATTCTGAATCCGCATCTTGGTTTCCGGCGCTCCTTCTCCGCAAATCTGGCATAGGACCGTGTTGAGGCTTCTGGCCTTCTCCGGCAGCGGATATCTGGTTTCGCCCACATCGAAAATTTCCTCCAAAGGGCCGCTGAGTACAGCATCGATATACGCCTTTCCCTTTTTTCCGCCGGCCTTTTTTGGTTTGGCGATCATGCGAAAGCTTTCACCTGTTCTGCGGTTATAAAAGTTAAAGGCCATTTTTCCCGTTCCATAATAGATCAGGTTTCCTTTGCCCAGGGTGCAGCCCAAAATCGCTTGTACCGCATCTACGCCGCAGGCATCGTTTTCCGTTACACACACCAGATCCTCATCTTCGGAAAAGGTGATTCCAAGCCGGTCGATCGCTTCCATACAGGCCCGAACACCCAGTGCGATCCCGCCGCATTGGTGGCCGTGAAACGCGACTGCTTTTTCCCAAAGTTCCTGTCTCATATTCCTTGCCTCCTTTTTTCGATCCGCCATTGTGCAGTCTGTCGTAATCCGATCTTCCGTCCAGGTCGGTCCGCACGCTGCAATAATGGTTTATTATAACACAGATTCAGAGGCAAATCCATTTCTATCATCTCCTGCAGCCTTGGAAGGATAACCGCTAACCCAGGATCGCCTCAATGCTTTCCCGGCAGATCAAAACCGCTTGATCAATCTCCTCCCGCCGGATATTCAGCGGCGGATTGAAGTAAGGCACATCTCCCATGGGCCGCAGCACCAGCCCCCGCATCATAGCCTCTTTATAAATTTGATACCCTATACGCTGATCCGGGGCAAAAGCTTTTTTTGTCTCTTTATTTTCTACCAGCTCAATGGCATTGATTAATCCGATCGTCCTTATCTCTCCCACATGGGGATGGCCTGCCAAAGCCTTATTCAATACCTTTTTTAGATAACCTTCCTCCGTATGCGCAAGAGTATCCTCTTCTTCTAGCACTTTCAATACTTCAACGGCCGCTGCGCAAGCAAGCGGATTGCCGCTGTAGGTGGTACTATGGACAAATGCTTTTTTCTCATTGAAATTAGCATAAAAAGCCTGGTAAATTTCCGGGGTGGTCACCGTCATAGCCATTGGCAGATACCCGCCGGTAAGCCCCTTGGAAAGACAGATGAAATCCGGAGTAATCCCCGCGTGTTCACAAGCAAAGAGCTTTCCAGTCCTTCCATAACCGGCCGCAATCTCATCTGCGATCAAATTCACATGATAACGATCACACAACTGGCGCAGCCTTTTCAAATAGACAGGGGAATAGATCCGCATGCCGGCTGCTCCCTGAAACATGGGTTCAAGTAGAAAGGCTGTTGTTTCTTCTCCGTATTGTTCAAAAGCTTTCTCCGCTCCCTGAATGCACTCCGCTTGGCAGGAGTCCCGTTCTTTTCCATAGGGACAGCGGTAACAGTCCGGACCATCCACATGGATCGCGGAAAGCAGCAGCGGGCGATAGATGTCAGAATAATAGTCCATACCGCCCATTGAAAGTGCTCCCAGTGTTTCACCGTGATACCCGCCTGCCAGGGTCATAAATCTCTGTTTCTTTGGATATCCGGTCTGGAGATGATACTGAAAGCTCATCTTCATGGCGCATTCCACAGCAGCAGAGCCATTGTCCACAAAGAAACATTTCTCCAGCCCTGGAGGCAGCAGTCCTGCAAGCCGTCTGCACAGCTCCTCTGCGGGTTTGTGGGTAAATCCCGCGAACATGACGTGCTCCATTTTATCCAGCTGGTCTTTTACCGCTTTGCTTATCCGCGGATGATTGTGTCCAAGCAGGGAGCACCACCAGGAGCTGATGATATCTATGTAGGCTTTCCCCTCTTCATCGTAGATGTAGATTCCTTCCGCCCGATCAGCCATGACCAGTGGAAACGCTTCATGATCCTTCATTTGTGTGCACGGATGCCAGATGTAGTCCTTTTTCAAATTCATAATGATCTCCTTATCGATAAAGCTCTGCCAGCAGTTTCCCATCCATCGGCAGATCCTGTTCCAATTCCTTAACGCAAGCGAGTACGGGCACACCGGTATATTCTTCAATAAATCGCTTGTTATCTTCCTCCATCCGATCACCTGGGTGGAAGTAATTGAGCATAACCCCCCGCACCGGGATCCCTTTTGTGCGGGCGTATTCAATGGTTAGAATGGTGCTGTTAATCGTACCTAATTGGGCCGGCGCGACGATCAGTACCCCCAAGTTCATCGCCTTGATCAGATCAGTCAGCATCAGCTGGGGCTTTTCCCGTCTGATGGGACATATAATTCCGCCGCTTCCCTCAACGGTTATGTAATCATACTTCAGGCAAGCTTTTTTATAGTCCGCAAGGACCTTTTCTTCCGATATCAAAGGGCCTTCTATTTCTGCTGCCAAATGGGGTGATACGGCAGTTTCATAGATATAGGAAACCATCTGCGAAAAGGGTTCCGTTAGCCCTGCGGTTCGTTTCACATGATCTGCGTCGCCGGGAATCAGCGCCCCTCCCTTTCGCTCCGCCCCGCTCAGCGCCGCTTTATAGTATCCGGCAGTGTACCCGGATTCCCGCATTTTTTTGATCATCAGTCCGGTCAGGTAGGTCTTTCCGGCATCGGTTCCAGTTGCTGTAATAAAAAGTCCTTTAGTCATTGCATTTCACCACCTTATATCCAAGTTCTTCAATCATTTCCAAGTCACGATTAATGCTGATACCGGCGGTAGTCAGCATATCGCCGGAAATAGCAGCGTTTGCTCCGGATCGGAAAGCCATCCTTCCTTTGTCGGGCAAAAGACCTCTTCCTCCGGCCAGACGGATTGATGCTTTCGGCAAGGCGAAACGGAAAAGCGCTACTGTTCGGCATACCTCCTCATTTGACAGCGGCTTTTGAGCGGCCAGAGGTGTTCCTGGAATTGGATTGAGAATGTTTAGAGGAACGGAGTTTACGCCTAAATCCCGCAGTTCCAGCGCCAGGTCGATCCTGTCTTCCATCGTTTCCCCCATGCCGATGATTCCGCCGCTGCATATGGAAAGACCTGCTTTTTTTGCTCGCCTAAGAGCTTCTCGTTTATCTTTTTGTGTATGGGTTGTACAAATCTTCGAAAAGAAACGTTCACTTGCTTCTAGATTATTGTGATAGCGCACTACCCCAGCTTCCTTTAGTTTTTTGAATTGATCTTCTGTCAAAAGCCCGTGGGATGCACATGGGGAAATCTTCTTTTCAGCAGCAATTTTTCTATATGTACGGCAAAGCTGCTCAATCTCGATATCAGATAGGCGTTTTCCCGAAGTAACGACAGAGAATCGGGCCACGCCTTTCTCCTGATTATATGCTGCCTCACTGCAGATCGCCTCTTCATCCATCAATGGATATTCTGGAATTTCCGTCTGGTAATACATAGACTGAGCGCAGTATTTGCAATCTTCACTGCAGCGGCCGCTCTTTCCGTTTACAATGCTGCACAGATCAAACTCGGTTCCGCACATCTCAAAGCGAAGCCGGTCCGCTTCCTCGCATAACTTTTTAAAAGGTCGCTCTGCCAGCTTTATCAGCTCTTCCTTGTTTATCATTTTATAAACCTCCTTACTTGAGGTAAAAGCCTTTGACCTAGAATCGCACATACGACACAAATCAAAAGATCGCCAGGAACTGCCAATAAAAAGCAATACAAAAACAATGGCCAAAAAGCGATGGGTGTTCCAAGAACATAATTGCATATTATATAATAATATGCCATGCCAATCGCATACACAGCCATTAGTCCGAAAAAATTCGCTGCCAGTAATTGTTTCAAGTTTGGACTAGGCCAGTATTCGATCATTTTTCCCGTGATCCACGTTCCTGCCGCAAATCCGATCAAGTAGCCGAAGCTGGGCACCAGGACATATCCCGGGCCGCCGCCCTGGGCAAAGATCGGCAGTCCTGCAAGACCCAGAATCAAATAAAGGATCACGCTCGCAGCCCCGTTTCGCGCTCCCAGAAACATACCCGCCAATGTGGTAAAGAGAAATTGAAGAGTAAAGGGCACCACAGGAACCGGTATTTTGATAAAGGCGCCCACAGCAATCAAAGCTGCAAACAAGGAACACAGAATCATCTTCTGCACAGAAAAGGCTTTTGTCATATCAACACCTCCACAAGAAAAGTTTCTTCTATGCCTAGTATACTTGCGCCGGGCAAATTGTCAACCTTTTTTTATGTAAAGTTTACAATTGACTCAATTAAATTTGTAATTTTTTTACATTTTTTCTTGCAACAATGTGTTGTGCATGCTATAATACGGATATTGATTCAATCAAAAAAGCCATTGTCAGGGACAATGGGGAAAGGACTTTATTATGGAGCAAAACATTCGTGAAATCAAAGAACTGCTAGTGATGATCTATGACGAGGTGAAGGAAGTAAAGGTTCGGGTCACCAATCTGGAAAGAGGCTTTGCCAATCTGTTGGAGAGAACGACTTTACTGGAAAACAAAGTGGAAGCAATGGATACGAGAATCTCCAACCTGGAATCTTCCATGGACAATAGAATCTCCAATCTGGAATCTTCCATGGACGAAAGAATCTCCAACCTGGAATCTTCCATGGACGAAAGAATCTCCAACCTGGAATCTTCCATGGGCGAAAGAATTTCCAGCCTGGAATCTTCCATGGGCGAAAGAATTTCCAGCCTGGAATCGAGACTTGCTGGTCTGGAAGTTTCCATGAACGAGCTCAACGATTTTTCCAGACAAAAGACCGCAGAGCTTCATCATCAGGCCCAGCGCAATTTCGAAATTCTGGAAACGGATCTGGGCGCAGCAATTGACTGGTCCAAATTTCTACAAGAACAGAAAGTCGATAAAGAGGCTCTGAAAAAAGCTGCAGTCTAGTCATTCTGCGCTGATAACGACTCAGCAGGATGATTGCTGCTGCCGGGTGGGACCGGCCTTGACCATAGCAGCAAACCCTCGCTATTAGTAAGGCGAATAACAACTTAAAAGCACCCTCTTTTAAGCAAACGTCGCGTTGTACGAAGTTTGCTTTTTTCATTAGAACAAACGAGGCCCGCCCAAAGGGACAGAAAACGCGATTTTATTTATAAATATGGTTTAAAGCGCTCTACATTATTTTCTTCAAATTTTTTCAGATGTTCCATCAGCTCCAAAATATCTGCTTCTGCCACATCCTTATATTTTCTGATATTTTTAATAGCATCGATCACCCCCATATTGCTCCCCACCATCAGCATTTCCGCAATATGAGAAGTGGAATCATCGGATAAGGTTTGGAAGTTAATCATTAAATAGGTACGGATTTTCTCAAAAGCAGTCAGGCCCTCTTCCGTAAACCCGTTTGCTTCCAGCATTTGCGCCGCCTTATCGTGAATCTGCCGATATTCTTTCAGCTGGGCATGCAAATGATCTTTAAAATCTCCGTCCTGCGCGATTTCCAAAAGCTGCGTAATGGTGTCCACACCCATCTGTGAATTTTGATATATGAAATTCAATAGTTCGGCATTATAATTTTTCTCATTCATTTTTTTCACACTCCTTGCATGTTATTGTGCGCAGAATGTTTGTCTTCTATTCTCATACCAGCCTACTACTATCCCAGATGCAAGCCTCCAAATCCACCAATCCCTGCTCAGTAAAAGGCACGCCTTCTTCCTCAAGAAGCAATTGCTGCTCATTGATTCCGTCATGAAAAAAGGCATCTGCCAATTTCCCATTCCTGTCGACCACTCTATGACAGGGCAGATTGCTCGGACTGACAGAAAGCGCGTATCCGACTGCTCTTGACAGCCGGGGATTGCCCAGCATTTTGGCAATCCGCCCATAGGTCGTTACTTTGCCGGTCGGAATCTCTGCTACAATTTTATAGACTTGTTCAAACATATTTTCCATATTTCCTCGAACCTTCTTCTGTCATTGATTCATATATATAACGTAGTGTCAAAAAACGGAGGTCATTTATGCATGTTATTTCAGCCGTCCTGTTCGCCATATCTGCCAACATGGACAATATTCCCCTCGGGATCGCCTACGGAATCCGCGGAATCAGGATCAACTTTGCCCGCAACCTATTAATCGCGCTGATCACCAGTGCCGGTACGTTCATTTCTATGTCCCTTGGTACAATAATCACCCTGTTTTTAAAAAAAGAGACTGCAGCACTGATCGGCTGCAGCATTCTCATTATCATGGGATTATGGCTCGTCGCCGGCTTTTTTCGAAAAAAGCATAAGGCATCCTCTAATCAAAGAACAGGAACAGAATCCGTCTCTGGCCCAAATGATAATGCCGATGATAAAGCACAGGGGCAAGCTTCTGTCCAAGGCAGCGGGTACAGAATTTCGATGAGTACTCGGCAAAGTCTTGGCCTTGCCTTGGTGCTAATGATCAACAACATGGGCTTTGGTATTGGGGCCAATATTGCCGGGCTTCCAATTATTCTCACATCCTTATGTACCCTTATTTTTAGCATGGTTCTGCTAATTATTGGTGTGAAAATAGGGCTTACGTTCACCAATAATCGATTAGGCGCCTACTCAGAGCTAATTTCCGGCATTCTCATCGTAATCCTTGGTATCTATGAGCTGTTCGTATAAAGAAAACACAAAAAAGGGACTGCAGTCTGCCAGCCTGCCTTTATCTTACAAAAACAAATCTGGCTCGGCCCGGCGAGTATATCCTTCTTCAAGTTCGCGCTTATGATATAGATAACCCTCGTCTTCATAATACTTAGCACCCTGAGGGCACTTTTTAATGCATGCTCCGCACTTTATACAAATTCCAGTAAATTCCCTTACATTTTCCATAGAAATTGAACCCATCGGACACACATGCGCACAAAGTTTGCAATTGTCGCAAGAGTCTGCGGTAAGAGGCTTTACTTTACGAATATCGATGAATACCCCCTTCCGGTCCCGCGGCTGGTAATATCCTCGAATAGGGTCTTCTCCTGTTACTTGGATCATGCCCCGATCCTCAAGAACGATCTTGGATGCAAAATCCCGGGCAAGTTTCATATCAGCTTCATCGGGTCGTCCCGCCGCCAATATTTTGGAAAAGGAATGCTCTCCAATGAAGGCGGCTGCCGCCACTGTTCGAAAACCGTTTTTCTCCAAAATATTCCGCAGCTCAATTAAAGCATCATCGTAATTTCGATTTCCATATAAAACAATGGGAACCGCCAGCGCACCGCATCCCTGCACTGTGTCTAAATATTTCAGGAGCACATTAGGCACTCTTCCTGCATATACTGGAACGCCGAAGACTACCGCATCATCCTGAGTAAACGATTTTCCCTCTGTCCTGGCCTGCGGCAGCGTAAAATCAAAGACTTGTGTCTGCCCGCTGTCCGCTAAAACATCCGCAACGCAGCGAACAATCTTTTCTGTTGTACCTGTTGGGCTGAAATACATGGCCCAAATATTTTTTTTACTCACTATCTTTCCCTTCCTTTCTCCTTGCGAAATGCTACAAATCCGCAATCTGTAGGATGATCCAGAATCTCTGCATCCCGATAGCGAAAAAGCATTAACGCGATCGTGGTGTCGCCGCCCGCGCACAAAATATTAATCATACTTAACAGCAGCAATAAGAAACAATGCAACAACAAGCTGATCAAAAACAAAATGATCCCTAAAAGGAAGAACGGCATTAGTCCTCCCGCTATGTAGCTGCCGAAATGCAGGGGCTCCATACAGTGACAATACGGAGTACCCGAATCTTTCATAATCCCGAATCGTATGCTTTTAAAATGATTCCGGCAACAAATTCCCCAGGTCAGACCATGCAACCCTTCATGTACGGGAATCGATATCAGAAACAGCAGTAAGAAAAGCACCACATTCCAAAGATTCAGCTGGATGGATAATGCTCCCCATTTTATTATATAGATCACTGCCGCCAGAATCGCGAATGGACCGGCAGTCGCCAAGGCCCACAAATTGGCCTTTAAAATAGATATCGTTCCCACGTATTCCCGATATCCGGCGTTGAGCAGGGCCTGTCTCTGCACTCTATAATTTTTCAACCGGAATTCTTTATCTATCATGAGTTTCTCCTTTTAAAAGTGTACCACATTCACAGGCAATCGTCGAGTCGACAAATCAAAATCCTCATCTTAAACACCACAAAAAAGAGCTAGGGCCTCCGTTCTATCTTTGTAAACCGAAAGCCCTCACCCTTATTCGTTTAATTTTATCTGACAGCACTGTGCTGAATCGCCTTCGCTGCCATTTGATTTTATTGCGTATTGATTTTCGGAGCATCGCTAGGCCAGATGCGCATATGAATGCCCTAAGCTAAAACCTGGAGTTGGAACCCAAATTTAGGCCGAGATGGGACGCGGAAAATGGTCAATAGGTTACAGCAAGCTTGCCATATGGCCCAAGGTTCTCAATAGTTGGGAAACATAGCTCATTTCATTATCATACCAGGCGACAATACGGACTTCGTAAATTTTAGTGCCGCACCGCTCCGCCAATGTCTGTGTAGCATCGAATAAAGAGCCATAGCTCATGCCAATTACATCGCTGGACACCAATTCTTCCTCAGAATACCCAAAGGATTCGTTGGCAGCCGCCTTCATCGCCTCGTTGATTCCTTCCACACTGACACTTTCTGTTTCATCTTTCAGGGTTGCATCAAGAATGGTGATTGAACCAGAGGGTACTGGTACTCTCTGGGCGGATCCAATCAGTTTGCCCGCCAGCTCCGGAATGACCAGGCCGATTGCTTTCGCTGCACCGGTGCTGTTGGGAACAATGTTTATAGCCCCGGCTCTTGCACGTCTGAAATCACCCTTTTTGTGAGGGCCGTCCAGAATCATCTGGTCTCCGGTATAAGCATGGATCGTGGTCATAAACCCGGTTCTCAGTTCTCGATATTCATTGAGGACTTTTGCCATCGGTGCTAAACAATTGGTTGTACAGGATGCGCCTGATACGATATGGTCATCCTTTGTCAGCTTTTCATGATTTACACCATATACAATCGTCGGCAAATCGTTACCGGCCGGCGCGGAGATCAGTACTCTTTTAGCTCCTGCCTCTAGATGTGCCTGCGATTTTGCCTTAGAAGTAAAGAAGCCTGTGCATTCCAATACAATATCAATGTCCAGTTTCCCCCAGGGAAGGTTTTTAGGATCAGACTCTTTATAGATTTTGATCCGCTTTCCGTCTACGATCAGAGATTCCTCATCATGCTCCACAGTGTGACCTCTGTAAGCGCCCTGCACGCTGTCATACTTTAATAAATAAGCCAGCATATCCGGTTTTGTCAAATCATTAATGGCTACCACCTCAAAGTCTTGATTGTCAAAAACCTTTCTAAACGCCAATCTTCCGATTCTCCCAAACCCATTAATTGCAATCTTTGTCATTGTGCTCATCCTCCTTGAATTACATCATTTATTATATGAAAGTTTTACGAAATTGCGACTTCAGGCTTTAAAACCTTTCTCGCCTCCGTCTCCTTTTTGACGTGGTAAATCATCTCCCTAAATCCAATCGATCAAATGGATTCATAAAATGCTTAATTTTTTCCAGGCTGGCCAATCCTTCACTGCAAGCTGTTGCAGAACCTGCCGCAAGACCAAGGCGCAGCGCAAATGGGTAATCGCCGGTTTTCAAGTAACCTGCCAAGAAACCCGCTACCATAGAATCTCCGGCACCCACCGTATTTACAACACTCACGCTGTGAGACTGCATTCTATAAGCTCTTGTATCTTCGCTGAGTAAATATGCACCCTCTGCCCCTAGTGAAACCAGGACATTCCGCGCACCCTGTTTTTGCAGTGCACCGGCCCTGTCTTCCAATGCTTGATCGCTCCTAATCTTGCTTCCTTCCAGCTCTTCCAGCTCTTTTTTGTTAGGCTTAACGAGAAAGGGACGGTATTTCAGCAATTTTTTTAAAAGCGGCCCTGTTGTATCGATTACTAAGCGGATTCCTTTTCCTTCCAGCCTGTCCAGCATAGTTTCATAGCTGCCCTCAGGAATTGTGCTGGGAGCACTGCCGGAAACAATCAGTATGTCTCCCTCTTTCAGTGCGTCCAGTTTAAGGAACAGTTCTTTCAGCTTTTCATGGGAAATGGAGGCTCCCTGCGTATTTATCTCTGTTTCCTGATCAGTTTTAATCTTAATATTGATTCTGGTAATGCCTTCCTCCAGATAAACAAAATCTGTATCTATTCCTGCCTTCCAAAGGCTTTCTTCAAGCGCCCTCCCCGTAAAGCCGCTGATGAAACCCATCGCCGTATTTCTAACGCCCAAACGTTCCAGCATAACGGATACATTGATACCTTTGCCGCCGAAATGGCACGTTTCCCGTTTCGATCGATTGATTTCTCCCTGCGTCAGTGCATCCATATGAATTATATAATCTATGGCTGGACTGAAGGTAACTGTGTAAATCATAAGCGCTCGATCTCCTTGATAATCGTAAACTGGCGATACCTGGCATCCGGTGTCCAATCGGTAAGAATGCAGGCATCTTCCAGGCCGGCAAACGTGACAGAAGAGATCAATCCGAATTTCGCATGATCGGCTAGAACAAACGATTCATAGGATTGCTTCATCGCTTCGGTCTTTACGGCTGCTTCTCCAATGTCCGGCGTTGAAAATCCCCTTTCTATATCAATGCCGTTGGTTCCCATAAAGCACTTGGTAAAGTTGTATCTGCTCATTGAAGCGATGGCGGCCGTACCAATAGCAGCTTCCGTAGAGGGCCGCAGCAGACCTCCTATGATATATGCATTAAACCCCTTTTGAATTAGTTTTTTCGCATGAACAATGCCGTTGGTAACATATGTAACGTTTTTCTTTTCCAGATACCCGATCATCCTTTCTGTTGTTGTCCCTGCATCAATAAAAACAAAGTCATTGTCGTTGATCATCGTTGCCGCGTATCTGGCAATCCGCTCTTTTTCCTCTATGTTGATTTGGGATCTGGCAGCAACATCGGTTTCTCTTGAAGCCATATCTGCGGATACGGAGACTGCTCCGCCAAATACTCGCTTCAGCCTTCCCATCTGATGTAATTCGTTGATATCACGCCTTATTGTGGATTCGCTGATTCCCAGTTCCTTGGCCAGGCTGGTTACTTTAACAGCGTGTTTGATCTTCAGCTCGTTTAAAATTTTTTCATGCCGTTCATCCTGCAACATCGCTTTGCCTCCTAGCGCTTTTATTATAACACAATCTCTTCCAAAGTCAATCAATTCCTCTCAAACTCATTCACGTATTTTGACTGATTTTGACCGTTTATCGTCTTCGAATCTATAGAAAGCTTCAGGACTGATATGAAAACTCTGAACAACGTCCAGCAAAGAACTGGCTGCAAGGTCAGCTACAGTAACAATCCGGCCTCCGTCGCTATCCAAGTCATATCCAAAATGAGCAAATGCATACCAGATTAGATAGGCGCACTGGGCTTGACCGCAGCAGTTAGAAACAGCCTCTTTTTTTCCATGTAGGCCGCTCAACAAGCTGTAAGGGACACCGTTTAAACAATCCCTTGCATATTGGGCAATGGCTTTCCGTTCCTGTGCATCGGTGTTCTTCAACCGTAAAACAGCAAAATTGGAATATTCCCGCCAATGATCCAGATCCTTTAGCTCTGACTCGCTGCCCAGCGTAAGCGCTTCCAGACAAAGCCCCTCTTGCGCGTCCACCACGATCCCTGCGTGCCCATGCCTCCACCCAAAGGTGTGAGAAGAAAAAGAAATCAGGATGTCACCATCTTCAATCGGCGCAATCGGCAGTTTTTTCCCCTCTGCTGAGCAGCATCGATCCTGTCTGGTAATTGGGCTCGTAGCTCTGCATTCTATCTTTATTTTTGAAAAAATTGCCGTCTGAAAAGCTTGAATCTCATCTTTTTGATAACCCTGCCGATCTCTTAGGGATTCTACCGCCTGCCGCCCCAGTCCAGTTTGTTCAAAGATGATTTGGTAGTCATTGCTGCTTAGTCGGTTTTTTTCCAAAATTTTAGATAAGGACACCTTCTCACCGCAGCGATCTTGGTACCCCGCGTCATAAAAGTGAAGCAGCATCTGAGGCAGACTTACTGCCAATACAGCTGTGACTCCAACACAAAACAGGCCATATAAAAAAATGCGAAACCATTTGTACCCGCCGTTTCTCATTCACTCCTCCTGCTTTCAGTATTCCCGAAAGGGGGGGATCTAATACCTCTTTGATAACGGTCTTGAATTCTTCTGTTACAGAGCCTATAATGGAAAGAAACGATTGGGGTAATTTTATGAAACACGTTAAATCACCAACTTTAAATATGATTGGAACAGCAGCCTTGACCTTCATACGCGTGCTGCCGGCGCTTCTATTTTTTGAAATTATCTATAAACTGATTTGTACCCTGATATTCCGCCCGTTATTATCGCTGATTATGCAGCAGGCCCTCCATATCAGCGGCCACGAGGTGGTTTTTAATGGAGATATCGCAGGCTTCTTCACCAATGCGGCAGGAATCATCGCTACTATCTTATTATGCATTCTGGGAGCGTTCCTTGCATTTTATGAATTTTCGGTCATAATTATCATGATTTACTACCGATATTCCGGTACGCCTATAACGCTGGTAAATGCGGCAAAAATGGCTTTGACCACCTTCAGGAGTCTCAAAAGCTTTGGCACCATTGGATTCATCCTATATGCCCTTGGCCTGCTTCCTCTCGTGGGGATGGGGATCGCGCCGTCTATTCGTCCCGACGGGGATATTCCCAATTTTATCAGCGGTGAGCTGTACAAATCTACCTTCGGCAGTATTCTGATGGTGTTCTTTTATGTTCTTATGTATCTGCTGTTCTTCTGCCTGATTTTCGTGCTGCCCTCCATGGTCCTGCGCCGCCGCAAATTCGGCCGGGCCTGCCGAAGCAGCTTAGCTCTGCTGCTATCGATGAAGCTGCGAAATGCCATACCCTTAATTATCATCTTCGTAGTTTGGTGTGTCCTATTCCTTTATCCAGGCGTTCTTCCGACTTATTATGCCGGTATCTCGGATACAGGGATTGTAGAAATATTAGGAAATTTCTTTTTTTCTTGGAAAAGTTTACTACAGCTTTTATTAACAGAATGCCTACAAATCTGTCTGATTTTACTGCTGCTATCGTTTCTGGTGGCTCTGTATCTCCAATGCCGCGGCAGGGTCAGCCTCAACGAAGAAGCCATGCCGACGATCGATCGCAGGCTGAGAAAGACGCAGGGGGCGGCGTCAAAGATTTACAATGCCTTGAAAACGATCGCTTCGGCGATTGCCGGCTGGGTTCAAAGACGGCCCTTTTATCAAAATCACAAAAAACCCATTTGGACTATAATCTGCATATTAGCATTTCTCGGGGTATTTGGAATTCTTTACAGCCAGCCCAATTCCTACGACCAGGTGGTGGTCGGTCATCGAGGCAGTGAATATGGAGTCGAAAATACCGTGGAAGCTATTCAAGGCGCAATCGATACAAAAGCAGATTATGCGGAAATTGACATTCTTCTTTCCAAAGACGGGATCCCCATGGTCATCCATGATGATAACTTAAAACGGCTTTCCGGAGAAAACGTCAACGTATATGATCTGACGGCTCGTGAATTGAAAAAAATTAATTTGAAACAGAATGATAAGGCTGGAAAGATTTCTACATTAGATGAGGTCATCGATTATTCCCGGGGGAAAATTGACCTGCTGATTGAATTGAAGCTCCACGGCCATGAGAAGAAAAATATTGTCAAAGCCGTCACGCAAGTCGTCGAACAAAACCATTTCCAAAAAAACTGCGAGATCATGTCTCTTGAGTACGGCCTTGTAGAAGATTTGAAGACGCATTACCCCGAATATACCGTAGGATACTGTGTATATGGTAATCTGGGGCAAGCAAGGCTCAACTCGCTGCGTCAGCTTAATGTAGATTTTCTCATCATTGAGGAGAGCATGGCTACCAATAGCTTTATTGCTGAATGCAATCGTGCATATCTTCCGGTATATGTCTGGACGGTGGATAAAAAGCAGTCTATGGAGTCTTATTTAAAAATGGGGGCCATGGGTATTATAACCGACAAGCCCAAACTGGCTCGCGGAGTCGTGGATGAATATGTTGAGAGCATGATAAAATAAGACAGACTTCCGGGAAAAAGAAAAGCTCACTTTATCCCATATTTGATCGGAATAAAGCATAATCTTTAACCATCGAAAGTATTAAAATTGCACCAATTTTGAAAACAGCAAAATTGGTGCATGAGTATTAGCCTTAATATATAAGCTACTTTACTTCTGCCTTGACAGCACAAGACTGGCTGCCGTCCTTAGGCCTGTATCCAGTTTACAGGAATCATAACCAAACATAAAATCGCAATTATCTCCCCAGACGCCGCCAGCTATATCCCAGCTGTCAGGATTGTTCGGTGTTGTTCTCCATATCAGAAAACCTTCCGCGTTCTGGCGCAGTCGGCTGCGCAGCCGAATATATCAAACCTTTCCATATTAATGCAACCAAATTCTCATATATATTTTTTGCCGATCGTCTTTCCACAAACAATGAATGCTATACCGATCAATACAATCACAAGTCCTGATTTCCATGCTCCCGCGCCTGATGCATACGCAGCATAGACCATGAAGCATACCGCAAAGGCTGGAAGAAGAGAAGCAGCAATAGCATGCGCCCGTTTTTTCTGTTTAAATACTGCAAAGATGAACGCAATCAATGTTGCTGAGAATGATAGGATCAACCCGATGGAAATAATATTCAGATACCAGTCCAGTTCTGACATGGGCTTGATCCAAATAAACAACAGCCCTACGCCTGCAATCAGTACTGTCGAGAACCACGGGGTTTTATGCTTGTTCAGCAATCGGAAAACAGGCGGTAGGCAGCCTTCTTCTCCCATACGATACGCTGCTCTGGCTCCAGACATCAAAGCTACTTGAAATCCGGCATAGGTGGAAGTAATGACAACAAAAATGGCGATCCATTGCATGGAGGCCGGCAAATACGCTGCTGCAACCGAGGCGATTGGTCCGCCGTCTCCATTTTCAAATTGAGTCAAAACTTCCAATGGTACAGCTCGCTGCCATCCAATTGTAGCAATGGTGTAAATAGCGAAAATGACAAAAACAATAATCATCAATGACCTCTGTACAGAACGTACTGGTTTTTTCGCTTCTTCAATAAAATTAATCGTGGTGTCATATCCGCAGATGATAAAGATTCCAATTAGTACACCGCTGACCAAACCGCCGATGCCGCCTACTTCCTCAATTGAATAGCATTCCGCTAGAGAAATTCCTTCAATACGCGGATTCACAATTCCGCAGATACCCAGTCCGACTACAATCGTAACTTCAACTGCCAGGAAAACCGCAGATAGTTTGGCATTGAGCGCGACACCCTGTAATGCAATTGTCAATAAAATCAAAATAAAGAAGGTTCCTACGATCTGCCCTGAGTATTCCCCCTTAATGAAAGGAAATAGCGCTTTTATATAAGTGCCTGCCACATTCGTAGTCATTCCCAAAATAATCATAGCGCAAATCACATAGCTTGTACCGATTACTGTAGCTATATCGTGATTCACAAATTTTTCTGTAAAGGTAAAAACTCCAGCTGCAGAGGGCGCCTGTCTGACAAGGTATACCATGCAAAACATAATGATCAACGTGGAACAAAGAAAGGTTACGAGTAAAACTAGAGGGCCCGCATGTCCTGCTGCAGCATACAGCAGTGGTATGGAGGATGCTGCTACCCAGGCAGGCGCGTTCCAGCCCATAGAAGCCAAAATGATATGCCATGTAGAAAGTTGATTTTTTTCAAGATTGGTATTCAGTTCTTGAATACTGCCGTCCTGATCATATCCGATAAAGTTAAAAAAACTCATTTTTTCCCTTTCTCTCCTTGGAGAATAGCAAAACGATAATTAACCTAACGAACGATCGGTATGTTTATATTGTACACAAGAACCTGACCCTTGTCAATCAAGAAATTAATTAGTCATATTATCTCCTTTTAAACGGCAATTGTATCATTAGGCTAAATATGTTAGTATTATTTATACTGGAGGAATTTACAATGGGAAAAACAGCTCTGATTAATACGGAACAAAAAAATACCAGCGATACAGCGCAGCGCATTAAAGAGTGTGCACTAAGAGAGTTTGCCTTATACGATTATGAAGGGGCCTCCATTCGAAATATTGCAGAAAAGGTCGGTATCCGTGCCTCTACTATTTATTTTCACTTTAAAAACAAAGAAGAGTTGTTTATGAGTATTTATAACAGCGTTATCGATTCTGATCTTATGCGAATGCAGCAGCTCTATGAAGCTGTGAAAGAATTGCCGGTTGAGGATCAATTATTTGCATTTCTAAAATACTATGGCGAACGAAATGCAAAATTTGAAATGGAAATGTATTTCTTCGATCGCTTCTGTCAGTTTAAGCCTCCGGCCTTAAAGAGCGCCATGCAGGAAACGTTCATGGAATATGAAGCAGATGTATCGGAAATCATAGCATCGATTTTGAAGCAGGGTATCGAGCGGAAAGAGATCCTACCGATTGCTATTGAATCTCTGATTGACTACTATTTTTGTCTTATGGACGGCGTTGCTTTGGAGTACCATTACTACTCACCGGAACAATTTCAAAAGCGTATTACGATCATTTGGGATACTGCTTGGCAGATGATGAAACAAGATCGATAAACAACGCTGTTTCCAATAAATAATTTGGAAACAGCGTTGTTCATAAACGTAATATTCAAAAGGTTATTTTTCAATAGCGCAAGCGGATAAGAATTCTAGAATCGTGCTTACCGCACAGCGTTGTGTTACACCGCCCAAATCATACTGAGGGGCCACCTCTACCAAGTCAAATCCGACTACTTTTTCTTTTCCGATTTTCCTTACTGCATCGATTAATTCGCGGATTGACAGTCCTCCCGGACTTGGCGCACAAGTTCCTGGCGCATAAATAGGATCCAAGACATCGATGTCAACCGTTAAATAAATAGCATCCGTTCCTTCTGACGCCAGTCGAATTGCTTCTTCTACAACAGAATCCATTCCACGCTTCAAAACTTCGTTGATGAGAATTGTATGAATCCCAGCTTTTTTAGCTAACTCATACTCTTCCTTAGGGTTTAAACATCCACGAATTCCAATCTGTACGATATTTGATCCATCCACTTGATCGAATTCCGAAATCCGAAGCATCTGTGTGCAGTTGCTGATTTTCTCGCCCGCATATTCATCCCCCGTATCCAGGTGCGTATCAAAATGAATCACTCCCAGTTTTCCGTTAAAATTCTTTAAAATCCCCTTAACCGCCGGTAGAGTAACAGAATGATCCCCTCCCAGCAAAATAGGAATGGTCCCATGCCGATAAATACGTTCCACCGCTTCCTCAATGCGTTCCAAACTTTTATCCCGATTGCCGGGAATCACTGCAACATCGCCTGCATCAACCAACTTCAAGTGGTCGGTAATCTCCACATCCAGTTCAATATTATAGGTTGAAAACTGCTCTGATGCGATACGAATCGATTGGGGCCCAAATCCACTTCCCGGCCGGTAAACACAGCATTGTTCAAATGGAGCGCCGATCACTGCGTAATCGGCCTGCTCCAGCGAGAAGCTGGCATTGTCAAATGATACATAATCACTTTTTAAAAAAGAATGGCTGACTCCGCATTGCATTGCTGTTTCCAAAAAACTACACTTATTCATATTATTTCCTCCTCTGCTAAACAAGTCTAAATCGGCAAATATCTCAAAGTTTGTTTGCCAAATCGATGGGTTATTTTATCTATCGACCGTTCGTTAGTTTTACTATATACAACAATTCATCTTCTGTCAAGATAAAATTGTTTAGCTAAGTGTTTATTTACAGCCTAAGCCAAATTAATTTCATCAAAAAACACCTGATTCACTCATGTAAATCAGGTGTTTGCTTTTGATTACTTATTTATTCGTCGATCGTCATTTCAGGCGGTTCTTTCTTAAACATATTCGTCAGGTAAAGGAGAATAATAAATCCAACGACAGCCCAGCTGCATCCCAAAATAATGGCGGACTTATCCAGATGGATCAGTAAGTAGAATACAAAGAGCGCTCCCAAAGCCGGGCAAATCAGATATTTTATCACAGAGCCAATCCCTCTCGCTTTTTTTCTGACAAAGTAATGGAAAATTACAGACAGATTAACAAAGATATATGCGATAAAGCCGCCAAAGTTGATAAATGAAGTAGAGGTGGCCACATCAAGCGTCGTAGCCAGCAAAGCGATGATGCCGGTGACGATGATACTTCTTACCGGAGTATTGAATTTTCCATTTAACACCCCGAAGATTTTTTTCGGCAGCACGCCATCGCGGCCCATTGCGTACAATAATCTTGCTCCGCTCGCTTGGGCAGATACGCCGGAGGCAAACTGCGCGATAATTACACCGATCAATAGAATTGAGGCAAAAATTGGAGGTGCAATTATTTTCGCCACTTCATAGGATGCATTATCGACATTTGCAAAATCATAGGACGGATGCGCCAGCGTTGTGAAAAAGGATGCGCCAGCAAATGCGAGCCCGCAGATTAACAGAGTCAGCATAATAGCCCTCGGGATATTTTTTTCCGGCTCTACCGCTTCCTCAACAAACGTCGTGATCGCGTCAAACCCTAAATAGCAATAACACGATATCGCCGCGCCGGCAACAACAAAGTCAAACGGAACGTCCGGATTGAAGAAGGGAGTTAGTGTGAATCTTCCCTCACCCATACCGGCCATGACTGCTTTAACGGAAAAAATGATAAATGCCAAAATAATCATAATTTGGATTAATACCATAAAAATATTTACATTAGCCCCAATTTTCATGCCAATAATGTTAAGAGCCGATGTAACAAATATGAAAATCAAAACCCACGCCCAACGAGGCACTGCAGGAATCGCCGCTTCAAAGTATGAAGAGCCAATCAGCCAGATCGCCATAGGGATAAAGAGATAATCCAGAAGGATCATCCATCCGGTCATAAATCCCAGCTTTGGATTGAGTCCCTGACGGGTAAAGGTGTAAGAAGAGCCTGCGATCGGAAATGCTTTTACCATGTGGCAATAACTGTACGCGGTAAAAAACATAGCTACAACGCCGATCGCAAAGGCACCTGCCGCCTGCCCATGTGAAGTGACCGCAATAACACCGTACATACCATAGACGATCATTGGTGTCATATAAGCCACGCCCAAGATGGTCAAATGGTAGAGCTTCAGGCTCCGCTTAAATGTTGGAGCATTTTGTAATTGAGAATCCATTGTGTTTCCTCCTTTAAAATAGTAATAATTAAATAAACTGTTTATATAAATCCGGTCTGTAATCCGGCTCTCCAGCAGCTCCTGAACAATCCATCAGCCGTCTTCTGGCCAATGAAAGATCGATAGTTGTAAGGCTGATTCCTTCTTGTGTGTTTTCTTTGCTCCCAGCATAATAGTACACATTGGTCTCAAAAAATGGTGTTAATTTGGGACCTAATATTGCACTTCCCCCGCCAAAGTAGCTGATATCATCAAAGCCGGTCAAGTTTGCGCTGGCAATAAAAATCGTATTGCACAATACGCCGTATTCCAGTGTGGGAGCATAATAATCAATAAATGCTTGTCTGCTGCCTTGCTTTGAAATTTCTTCTACTACCGCTGTGGGATTTAAATAAAGCCTGGAACCCTTTGCAACATAATACCGCATCAGTTCTGGAAATTGATATGTATCATAACAGATCCCGATGGAAATGGGGCCCCACTCCGTATCAAACATAAAGGGCGTTTCCCCTTTGCTAAAAAACTTATTTTCCAAATCAAAAGGGTGGATTTTTTGATAGGAACCGATCACGCCCGCAGGCCCAATTGCCACAGCGGAATTGTATATTTTATCTTCATCGCCTTCCATTTTTTCTGCCAAACCGAACACAATATATATGCCATATTTCTTCGCCGTTTCGGCCATATAGGAACAAGATGGTCCCTGTATCGTTTCAGCCATGGCTCTCTTTTCTTCCAGGCTGATGTTATCATCAATAAAATAATCATATCCGCTCAAGCTCAGTTCCGGAAACAGAACAAGGTCGGCACCGCGCTTTGCGGCAGCGATCGAGTATTCATTCATTCTTTTAAGGTTGCGTTCCTTTTGTCCTGCATATACTTTAAAGTCCACAACCGCGACATTCATAACATCTTTTTCGTATTTCATAATATATCCTTTCCATCAAAATTTATTTTGCATATAAACTCAATCCTGGAAATGGACTTGGATTTTTCCAGAATATTGGTCACATGCTTTTTTACAGTTGATACAGTGATAAATTTTTCTCTGGATATTTGTTCATTTGTATATCCACGTAATATTAAGCGCGCGATTTCATTTTCCGTTTTTGTAAAGGAAAATTTACTTAGAATATCTTCCAGCGAATCAACAAATGAAAATACATACTGGGAAGCCTTTGTTTCAAGGTGCGGCTGCAGAATTTTACAGATTTCAACTTCCTTATCCGTAAAATCCCGCTCCTTTTCCGTTCTGAAAAGGTCAAGGGAACCAAAACTTGTCTCCTTTACCGTTTTATTCCACCTAAAATTTGAATCCAGGGAAAAATGTGTTCGCACCGGCCGAATATAATCGTTATAGTATTCGGTTTGCTTCCGTTCTTTAAGGTTGAAAATATCGCTGCTCCTAACCGTAGTCAGTTTGGTAGGAAGCATTTTTTCAACGATATCATCAATTTTACAATAGTATTCATCGTATGTTTCAAGATCTCTTTTGTCAAACCCCTGGCTGATTCGGGTGTCGACATTCACTTTATTCCTTGTTAGCGTGTAAAAATAGACTGTCGCCTTTTCATATGGCACCATCTTATCGATCCCAACTAGAAATAAATTGAGCGCTTTCAAAATATCACTTTCGTAATTCATCTCCAGAATAATATCGTTAATGCGTTTCCAGTCTTTAGAAGTTAAATGACTATTCATAATAGCTCCTTTGATTCTTCAATAATTAATCCATATAAATCAAGTACACGGCTACGTTCATAGCGATATTAATTATGAATATTATACATTTGTTAAAAAATTATTCATATGGTACCTAGGTACAGTTTTTTCGTTTTGAACGCTTTTTCTAATGAACCTTCATCCTATTTTGGGCTGATCAATGAGATGTACGAAGGTAAAATAAAAAAGAACACAACTTATTATCAAATCACATTCTTCTTTATCTTTTCTTTTATTATATACGAAACAATGAAAGCAATAAACGAAAAGCACAAAAACAAGTAAAGAATTCCTTTCTTCCGGCTTGGACACGTCGCTTCAAGACAGTCCGTTCCAGCAGGACACTCATGATCGAATCTGTCTGCGCGCGAGAGTGCTGCCAACTTGTTATGCGCACGGTAATCTATATATTGAAGTCTACGGCCTTGGGGAGATCGGAGCCTTTACCCGCGGAGAAGACCATACTTCTAAAAATCACAGATGATGTGGAGAAATCAAAACAACACCTGTGTATTTCTGAGCATCCTTTTGGGACCGCCCCGTGGTATTACAGCGCGTATTACGTATTCGGCAAAGGAATTGCGAAAGTCACGGCCGAGCTGGGCTGAGTTTTCTTGCCTACACTTTGTCAAGGGGCAGTCAATTGGGTCGGCGCCCGCTTCCTATTGGATGTCATTGAGAGAGTATAACCCTCTTTTTTAGCTCCGCAAAAAACAAAACACATTGAAATCTTCCCGATTTCAATGTGTTTCCTGCCCTTTTCGGATAGATTGTGGTGCGCCTGGAGGGACTTGAACCCCCACGGTCGCCCACTAGAACCTAAATCTAGCGTGTCTGCCAATTCCACCACAGGCGCGTATAAACATTCAAATTTCAACATTCAAATGCGAATCAACAGATTAGATTATACTATACCAAGTTTCATTTTGCAAGTACTTTTCAAATGGAAAGTAAAAACGAAACAATCAATTTTTAGTCAAACTGTCCAGGGGCCTTCTTGTTCTTATTAAAGGTTGCTCCGGCAAATAATACGGTAATTGGGACCGCTAAAAGAATTCCCAGGCTTCCCACAATAGCCTGTATCACTTCTACCACAATCATTTCAAAGTTCATGAGAATCAGCAGGTTACGATTATTCAAAGTAAAGAGTAGAATAGAGGCGATCGAACTGCCTGCATAGGCCAGGATCAAGGTAATAGTCATTGTCCCGATTGCATCCCTTCCAATATTCATTCCGGAAGAAACCATTCTTTTAAAGGTGCGGTCTTTCATTTCAACAGCTAATTCCTGCATGGCCGAGGCAATGGACATTGAAACGTCCATAATCGCTCCTAAGGAGCCAATCATAATTCCACTCCAAACGATGGCACGAAGATCTATAGAAGAATCGTCTCCAATTGCAGCTAAAAAGACATAATCCTCATTGACCATCCCTGTGATTTTTAAAGCATAATTTACAACGAAAGCCAGGACTCCGGTCGCTAATATCCCGCCAATATTGCCAACGATTGCACACAGCGTTTTTTTATTAAATCCATTGAGCAGAATCAAACTGGAAAAAATAATGTAAATAGTAATAATAATAGTAGTCAAATAGACATCTTTCCCGGATAGGATCGCTGGAATATATACACAGAATACTGCCGCTCCCGTAAAGGCTAAAGAAATAATCGTTGTCAGCCCTTTTAATTTCCCGATAATCAACAACAATATCAAAAATATGGCTGCAAGACACAGCATCCCGGGAATTCTATCCTGCTGTAAATAGTACCACTGGGCATCTTCTGTTGCATTACCCATGAGATCTGTATTGGAGACAAGTATTCGATCCTTTACTTCTACCGGATTGGGTTTATCAATCGTTACATCATTGATGATTTGTTCCATTTCGAGGACTTGTCCCTTTTCGTCTCCTGTAAGCATTTCTGCTTGAAAGACAATTACGGTATTTTGAAGGCCTTCAATTATCTCTTCTCGAATATCTACTAGTTTAATGACCTTTGCGCTTTCGACATCCGTTTCTCCAGCGCCCCCTGGTATATAGCCGCAAGTTCGATTGCCGATCATTATGAAGAGTAATGATAATACACATACAATTAGTAACTCTAAAACAAACCGAATCTTACCCTTACTGTTATTCATAGTTTCCTGATCCCTCGCATATAGCACTAAAATATCTTTCATATAATAAAAATCCACGATTAAAAGCAGCCTATACTTTTAACGTGGATTATCTTTGGTGACCCTACCGGGAATCGAACCCGGGTTACCGCCGTGAAAGGGCGGTGTCTTGACCGCTTGACCATAGGGCCTAAAAAAACCGGCAACGTCCTACTTTCCCAGGCAGTCGCCCGCCAAGTATCATCAGCGCTAAGGAGCTTAACTTCTGTGTTCGAGATGGGAACAGGTGTGACCTCCTCGCTATAGTCACCGGATTTTCTTTTCATCTGAAAGTATTGTACCTTCAAAACTGAATAATGTCAAGTGTCTTTCTTCCTTTACACGCTTCTTCCTTGAAACCATTGGTCAAGCG